>CAMAWD010000019.1 GCA_945861785.1 Rhodoferax sp. OV413
AAACACACGGCGCGTTGCGGGTCGAACCCGAAATGGACTGTTTCGCCGACCTTCAGATCGGCCATCTGGCCGGTTTGTGGCAGCGCGATCCGAAAGCCGGTGCGTGAGTTTTGCTCGTGCAGGAGAACCGCCGAATTCGCACCGTCGAACAGCAGGCTGTCCACGGTGCCAAGAAAGTGGGGCAGGCCGGCGCTGGCAAATGGCTCTGCGGTGCGCGACAAGCTGGTCACCTCTGGCCGCACAAACGCTTCGACCATGTCGCCGGGGCGCACGAGCCCGATGGCGCGGGCCGACAACACCAGGCCGTCCGCGCCATGCAGGGTGACCGTGTCGCCGTTGGTCGCGGTGGCCTTGCCCTGCACCCGGTTGTTCGCCCCCACAAAACCCGCCACGAAAGGCGTCTGGGGCGCGTAATAAAGCTCCTGCGGGGTTCCGAGCTGCTCAAAACGCCCCTGGTTCATCACGGCCACGTGGTCCGACATCACCAGCGCCTCGGACTGGTCATGGGTGATGTAGACAAACGTGGTGCCGAATGCCGCCTGCAACTGCTTGAGCTCGATCTTCATGTGTTCGCGCAACTTGAGGTCCAGCGCGCCCAGCGGCTCGTCGAGCAGCAGCAGCGTGGGCTCAAGCACCAGGCTGCGCGCAATGGCGATGCGCTGCTTCTGCCCGCCCGACAGTTGCTCGATGCGTTTGTTCTCGGCGCCCGGCAGGCTGACACGTTCGAGCATTTCACCAACGCGGCGCTTGATCTCGTCACGGGCCACGCCGCGGCGCGCCAGGCCATAACCGACGTTGTCGCCGACCGACATCATCGGGAACAGCGCCAGGTGCTGGAACACCATGTTGACCGGCCGCCGGTTGGGCGGCACGTCGTGCATGGACTTGCCGCCTATGCGGATCTCGCCGGTGTCGGGGCCCAGGAAACCCGCCACCATGCGGAGCAGCGTGGTCTTGCCGCAACCCGACGGCCCGAGGATGGAGAAGAAACTGCCCCGGGCCACGCTGAACGACAGGTCGTCCACCGCGTTGAAGGCCCCGTAACGCTTGCCAACGCGCAGGGCTTCAAGGTCGGGCTGCTTCAGTTGGCAGCCTTGATGCGGTCCAGGATGCGGCCTTCGATTTCCTCCAGGCCAGCAGGCACTGCGGGGTACCACTTGACGTTGCTCAGAGCCGCCGGCGGGAAGCTGGCGGCAAACTGGGCCTTGAGCTTGGCATCCATCAACTGGTCAGCGCCCTTGGAGGCGGTGAAGTTGCCTGCCGAACCGGCCACCTTGGCAGCGATTTCCGGACGCATGTTGAAGTTGATCCAGGCATACGCGGCGGCATCGTTCTTGCCCTTGGCGGGGATGGCAAATGTGTCGATCCAGCCCAGTGCGCCGGACTTCGGTGCAATGAACTGCACCTCGGCCTTGTCGTTGTTGAGCTTCCAGCCGCCGGTATCCCACATCATGGCGCCGACGATTTCATCGGTGCGCATGCCGTTGAGCAACTGGTCCTTGTTGTCCCAGAAGAATTTCAGGTTGCCCTTGCAGGCGATCATGGTCTTTCCAACCTCGTCCATCAGCGCGGTATACGCCTTGGGGTTGCCGTACAGCGCAAACGGGTCCTTGCCCGAAGCGAAGGCAAATGCCAGCAGCGTCGGGCGCTTGAGTCGCACTGCGGTCTTGCCCTTGTATTCGGCCTTGCACAGGTCAGGGTAGTTGCTGATCTTGGCCAGCTTGGTGTTGACCACCAGGCCGTCAGTGCCCCAGATATGGGGCAGGCCGTACACCTTGCCGTTGAGCGTGGTGTTCTTCTTGGTGGCAGCAAGCATCGACGGAATGAACAGGTCCGCCTTGAGTTTGCCCAGGTCCATCGGTTTGTAGATCTGGAACTCCTGCTGCGGCCCGGTGATGCGGTCCTGCGAGGGCTGCGCCAGGTCAAAACCTGCGCCGCCGGTGGCGCGCAGCTTGGAGATCATTTCTTCGTTGTTGGACAAGGTGAGTTCCACCTTGTAGCCGCTTTCCTTCTCGAACTGGGCCACGATGTCGGCGGGGGCGTAGTCGGCCCAGGTCAGCAGGCGCAGGGTTTTTTCCTGGGCGAAGGCGGAACCTGCCAAACCGAATGCCAGGACACCGGCGGCTGCGAGCGTACGTTGAAATTTCATGGGAAACTCCTGAGGGTGGGCGTGAAGGTAGTCTTCGATTGCACTGCCGGAAGACACTATAGCCACTCGGTGCTTGTCGCGCTACCACCCTTGTCAAAATTCCGTCAAGCCATTTCACACGCCCGACACAGCTACGTGATAAGGGCGGCAACACTTTTGGTGCGGCTGTAGCTGCGCAGTGCTTCAAGGCCTTTTTCGCGCCCGAAGCCGGATTGCCGGTTGCCGCCGAAGGGCACGGAGATACCGCCTGCAAAATATTCATTGATGTACACCTGCCCGGCGTCGATGTCGCGCGCCAGCCGGTGGGCCGCACCGAAGTCACGGGTGAACACTCCCGCCACCAGTGCGAAGCGCGTGCCGTTGGCCAAGGCCAGTGCTTCATCGAGGTCGTCGAAGACCTGCACACACAACACCGGGCCGAAGATCTCCTCCTGCACGGCTTCGTCCGTCGGTTGCAGCCCGTCGAGCAGGGTGGGCGCGAAGAACCAGCCCTGCCCGGTCTGCGGGTCGGTGGCCGCACGGCCACCACACACCACCTCGGCGCCACGTTGGCGCGCGCGCTCCACATACCCGGTGATCTTGCGCAGGTGCGCCTCGGAACTCACCGGACCCATGCCCGGATTGCGCAGGCCGTGCCCCAGTGTCAGGGCGCGGGCACGGTCTGCAACCCGCTGCACGAACTCGCCGTGGATGCTGCGCGCAACAAGCAGCCGCGACCCGGCGGAACATATCTGCCCCGCATTTTCGAAGATCGCTCCAAGCACGCTCTCGACCGCAGCCTGCATGTCACAGTCGGCCAGCACCACCACCGGCGACTTGCCTCCGAGCTCCAGCACCAGCCGGGTGATGTTGGGGGCGGCCGCCTGCATCACATGGATACCGGTGGTCACCGAGCCGGTGAAACTGATGTGGTGGATGCCGGGGTGGCGCACCAGCGCAGCGCCGGCATCGGCGCCAGTGCCCGTAACGACATTGCACACGCCCGCCGGCAGGCCGGCCTGCAGACAGATCTCGGCCAGCATCAAAGCCGTCAACGGAGTCTGCTCGGCCGGTTTCGCCACCACCGTGCAACCAGCGGCGAGCGCCGGCGCGATGCCGCGTGCAGCCGTCGAGAGCGGGTAGTTCCAGGGAATGATGTGGGCGGTGACACCCACCGGCTCGTTCAGTGTGTAGGCCAGGTAGTCGGGGCCCAGCGGAATGCTGCTGCCTTCGTGTTTGTCGCATGCGCCGGCGTAATACTCGAAGCAGCCGGCCGCACCCGCCACATCGCCTTGCGCCTCGACCAGCCGCTTGCCGGAGTCCAGGCATTCGACCACCGCCAGGCGGTCGGCATTGGAGCGGATCAGCTGCGCCACGCGGTGCAGGATGCGCCCGCGCTGGGCTGGGGTGGTGTCGCGCCAGGGGCCGCGCAGGGCGGCTTGTGCCACCGTCACGGCGCGGTCAACGTCTTCGGGGCCGCCGGCTGCGAATGCCGCAAAAGCACGCCCGGTGCCTGCGTCGAAGGTTTCCATGCGTGCGCCGCTGGCGGAAGCCTGCGCCACGCCGGCGATCAGGTGTTTGTCGGGCAGGCCTGTGAGGGTGCCGGTGGCCTGGGCTTCGTGCACCAGGGCGAGCAGGGCTTCAGACGGCCGTGCCACGCTCATGTGTGCTCGCTCACCTGGTGCGTGGCGTGCTCCAGCCACGCCGGGCTGATCTCGACGCCCCATCCCGGCGCATCCGGCAACTGCAGCTTGCCATCCACCACCTGGTAGGGCGACTTGACAAACAGGCCCTCCTGCCAGGGGTAGTAGTCCGGCCCCTCGATCGACAGCTCCAGGTACTTGCCGGGGTTGGGAACGGCGCACAACAAGTGCATGGTGAAGAGCGTGACCATTGACAGGTTCGCGCTGTGGGGCGTGCAGGGCAAACCCGCCGCGTGGGCCATCTTCGCCACGCGCATCGAACGCGCCATGCCACCCAAATAACACACATCGGGCTGCACGATGTCGACCGCGTGCATCTCGATCATGTGTTTCCACATCGGCAGGTAACAGTCCTGTTCGCCGCCGGTGACGTCGAGGTCGAGCGCCTCGCGCACCGCGCGCGTCTGCTCGAGCTCCCAATACGGGCAAGGCTCCTCGAAATGGCACACGCCGTTGTCCTGCAGCATCTTGCCGACCTCGATGGCGCGCTGCGGTGAATAACAGCTGTTGGCGTCGACCATCAGTTCCACGCTGTCGCCCATGGCGCGGCGCATGGTGGGCACGATCTCCTCGGTGCGCCCGGGCCACTCGTCCACATCATGGCCGCATTCGGAGCCGACGCGGAACTTGAAGGCATCAAAACCGAACTGGTCGCGCAGCGCCAGCAGCCGCTTCGCCTCGTCAGCAGGGGTGATGTCGCGTTTCATCGACGAGGCATACGCACGGATCGGCCGCGCCGTGCCGCCAAGCAGCTCCGCCACGCGTTTGCCCTCGCGCCTGCCACGCAGATCCCACAGGGCGGTGTCGAGCCCGCACATGGCGCGGTACAGGTAGGACGACGGAAATTTGTGCTCGCGCTCGCTGATGCGGTCCATCAGGGCGTCGATGTCCGTGCCACTCTGGCCCAGCGACCAGGGCGCCACCTGCCGGTGCAGCACCTGCGCCGTGATGTCGGCGTTGTAGGTCGACACCTGGCCCCAGCCCTGTGCGCCATCTTCGGTGGTAACCCGGACAAAACCGACAAACTCGTTGCAGAAGGTCTCGATGCGTTGGATCTTCATGGTGCTGGCGCGGTGCGCGTTGGTCTATGGATAGCTGCATGATCCGGGCAAATTGGATTGCCCCAAAGGTCCATTTTGATTAATGGGTGATACCATTATTTTTGCATTTCGAATGGAAAAAGATGGTCAAACGCGCCGGTGGTTCACTGTTGTTGTCGATCAAGATCGACCGTAGTTCGCACCAGCCTGTCAGCACGCAGTTGTGTGTGGCCCTGCGCGAAATGATCCTGGACGGCGGGTTTCGTGCCGGTGAACGCCTGCCCGCAAGCCGCACGCTGGCGCGCGAACTCGGCTTGTCGCGCACCACCATCATCGAGGTGTTCGACCGGCTGGTGGCCGAAGGACTGCTGGAGTCGCACACCGGTTCGGGCACGTTTGTCAGCCAGGTACTGGGGGCGAGCCGCCCCAAACCGCCCAAGCCCGACGTGGCAACCGTGGTGCGTGGCGCGCCCAGGTTGTCACAGCTGATGGCGCAGGCCGTCGGCCTTTTCGGCGACCGCCAGCGCCTGCCGCACCTGCCACGGGCATTCACCACCGCCCTGCCGGCGTTCGACGTTTTCCCGATGGCGCAGTGGGCACGTTTGTCGGCAAAGTACCTGCGCGGCCCGCGCGACGACATCATGGGTTATGGCGACCCGAACGGCTCGCCGCAGTTGCGCCGGGCGCTGGCCGCGCACCTGCGCGCGAACCGCGGCATCACCTGCGACCCGGACCAGCTGTTCATCGTCGGCGGCGCGCAGCAGGCTTTTCACCTGATCGGCTCGACCCTGCTCAACCCGGGTGAAAAGGTCTGGTTCGAAAACCCCGGTGCGATCGGCGCGCGCAACAGCCTGATCGCCTGCGGCGCCGAGCTGGTGCCGGTGCCGGTGGACGCCGAAGGCCTGCGCGTGGACGAAGGCCTGCGCCTGAGCCCGCAATTCCGGCTCGCCTTCGTGACCCCGTCGCACCAGCAGCCGCTTGGCTGCGTGATGAGCCTGGAGCGCCGCTTCGCGCTGCTGCACGCGGCCCAACAGGCCGGCGCCTGGGTCATCGAGGACGACTACGACGGCGAGTTCTTCTTCGGTGGCCGGCCACCACCCACCCTCAAGAGTGTCGACACCACCGGGCTGGTGATCTATGTCGGAACCTTCAGCAAGTCGCTGTTTCCGGCCTTGCGCCTGGGTTACCTGCTGGCGCCGCCGGCGCTGGTGGACACTTTCCGCACCATCATGAGCAAGTACCTGCAAGGCGTGCCTTCGCACACACAGGGGGTGGTGGCCGAGTTCATCGACGAGGGGCATTTTTCGGCCCACGTGCGGCGCATGCGGCATGTCTATCTGGAGCGCCACGAGGCGCTGATTGCGGCGGCGCACCGGCGCCTGGCCGGCCTGCTGGACCTGGTGCCCGCACACAGCGGGCTGCACACCATCGGCCATCTTGCGGCCGGGATATCGGAACTTGCGGTCTCGCGCGACGCCGACCAGCAACAGGTCACGGCGTCACCCATCGGCCGGTTTGCCCTGTCGCCGGTAGACGTCAACGGCCTGGTGCTGGGCTTCGGTGGTGTGTCGCCCAAGCTCATCGACGCCGGTGTCGAGGTGCTGGCGCAGGTGCTCGAGCGCCGGCAGGCCCCGTTGGCCGCGCACAAGGCCCGCTCGCGGGCTGCGGTGGTTTGACATTTGATCCAAAACGGACCTGTGCGCCATACCACCGTGTGTGGGAAGCTCCATGCCTGTTGAAAGCCAGGACAGTTCGTGACCGAGTTTGATTTCATCGTGGTGGGCGCCGGGTCTGCGGGGTGTGTGCTCGCCAACCGGCTCTCGGCCTGTGGCCGCTTTACCGTGCTGGTGCTGGAGGCCGGCGGCAGCGACGCCCGCTTCTGGCTGCGCACACCCATCGGTTACGGCATGTCGTTCTACAACCCCGGCGTGAACTGGATGTACCGCACCGAGCCCGACCCGGCGCTGGCCGGCCGCCAGGGTTACTGGCCACGCGGCAAGGTGCTGGGCGGGTCGAGCAGCATCAACGCGATGGTTTTCGTGCGTGGCCAGGCGCATGATTTCGACGACTGGGCCGCGCTGGGCAACCCTGGCTGGGGCTGGAGCGACGTGTTGCCGTACTTCATCAAACTGGAAGACAGCGCGCACGGGCCCACGGCGCTGCGCGGCGTGGGTGGCCCGGTGCACGTGAGCGACGTGCGCGCGGATGTCCACCCGCTGTGCGAGACCTACCTGCGCGCCGGTGAACAGCTGGGCCTGGCGCGCAATGGCGATATCAATGGCGTGTCCAACGAAGGTGTGGCAATCAACCAGATCACCACCCGCAATGGCTTGCGTGAGTCGGCCAGCACCGCCTACCTGCGCCCGGCCCTGGGGCGCACCAACCTGCACCTGGAAACCAACGCCCACGTGACGCGGGTGCTGTTTGCGGGCGTGCGCGCCAATGGCATCGCCTACCTGCAAAACGGGCAGGAAAAACTCTGCCGCGCCCGGCGCGAGGTGGTCCTTGCCGGCGGCGCGATCAACACGCCGCAGTTGCTGCAACTCTCCGGCGTGGGGCCGGGCGCTGCTTTGCAGGCGCTCGGCATCCCCCTGGTGGCGGACAGCCCGGCGGTGGGCCAACACCTGCAGGACCACCTGTGCATCGACCATGTCTACCGCTCACGCGTGCCGACGCTGAACGCCGAACTCGGCAGCTGGCGGGGCAAGTTGTGGGCTGGCATGCGTTACCTCGCGCAGCGCCGCGGGCCGCTGGCGCTCAGCGTCAACCAGGGTGGTGGGTTCTTCCGGTCCCGCGAGGGCCTGGCGCACCCCAACATGCAGTTGTACTTTTCACCTCTGAGCTACCTGCGCGCGGTGCCCGGCAAACGTGCGCTGACGGCGCCCGACACCTTCGCCGGCTTCTCGCTCAGCGCGCAGCCGTGCCGCCCGAGCAGCCGCGGTTTCCTGGAACTGCGCGGGCCCGACCCGCTGCTGGCGCCGCGCATCGTGGCGAACTCGCTGGCAACCCAACACGACCGCGACGAAATCCTGGAGGCCAGCCGGTTCCTGCGCAAGCTGGCGGCGGCACCCGCCTTTCAGGAGGTCATCGACCACGAAATCCTGCCCGGGCCGGCAGCGCAAACTGCGCAGCAGCTGATGGACGACATCGCGCAACGCGCATCCACCGTGTTCCATCCGGTCAGCACCTGCCGCATGGGGCCGGACCCACGCCAGGCCGTGGTCGACCACGAACTGCGCGTGCACGGTGTGTCGGGCCTGCGCATCGTCGATGCGTCGGTGTTTCCCACCCTGACCTCGGGCAACACCAATGCACCCACCCTCATGCTGGCCGAAAAGGGCGCCGACCTGGTGCTGGGCCAACTCCCACACTGACACCACCATGACAAACACCGAACTGATGGATGGCTGCACGCTGGCGCCCTACTGGTGGGACGACGTGCCCCGCCCCCACCTGCCCGACCAGGCGCTGCCGCCGACCATCGACGTGGCGGTGGTGGGTGCTGGCTACACCGGTCTGCATGCGGCCCTGCAAACCGCGCGTGGCGGGCGCTCGACCATCGTGTTCGATGCCGAAGAGGCCGGCTGGGGCTGCAGCAGCCGCAACGGCGGGCAGGTTTCCACCAGCATCAAACCCACGTTCGAGCAACTGGCGCGGCGCCACGGCAAGCAGCGCGCCTTCGACATCCTCGAAGAAGGGCAACGCTCGCTGGCCTGGATCGCCGATTTTGTGCGCACCGAGGGCATCGACTGCAACTTCGGCCAGGTCGGGCGTTTTCATGCCGCGCACAACGCTGCGCAGTACGAAGCCCTGACTGCCCGCATCACATCCCAGCCCAAGGGCCTGGAGGTCGACGCCTTTGCCGTGCCCCGCGCCGAGCAGCGCAAGGAGCTGGGCTCCGACCTGTACTGGGGCGGCGTGGTCTACACCCAGCACTGTTCGGTGCACCCGGCGCGGTACCACCAGGGCCTGCTCGAGCGCGTGTTGTCCGCAGGCGCGCAGGTCGCGCCCCGATGCCCGGTGCAGGCCATCACGCGGGAAGGCGCGCTGTTCCGCCTGATAACGCCGCAGGGCGCGGTGCTGGCGCGCAACGTGGTGATCGCCACCAACGGCTACACCGGCAATCTGACTCCCTGGCTGCAGCGCCGCGTCATCCCCATCGGCAGCTACATGATCGCGACCGAACCCTTGCCGCAAGCGCTGATGGACCAGCTGTTTCCGACCAACCGCATCGTCAGCGACACCCGCAAGGTGGTGTATTACTACCGGCCCTCCCCCGACCGGCGCAGCATTCTGTTCGGCGGGCGCGTGTCGCACCAGGAGACCGACCCACGCATCAGCGGGCCCAGGCTGCATGCGGACCTCGTGCGGCTGTTCCCCGAACTGGCGCAAACGCGCCTGAGCCATTCGTGGTGCGGCTTTGTGGCTTATACATTCGACGAGTTGATGCATGTGGGCCAGCACGACGGCATGCACTATGCGATGGGTTATTGCGGCGCGGGTGTTGGCACCTCCAGCTATTTCGGCATGCGCCTGGGCCAGCAGGTGCTGGGGCTGAAAGAAGGCAACACGGCGCTCGACGGGCTGGCCTTCGAGACGCGGCCCTTCTACACCGGCAACCCCTGGTTCCTGGCGCCCTCGGTGGCGTACTACCGCTGGCGTGACAGCCGGCCGGTGTGAGGCCGGGCGGATCAAGTCGCAAAACGGCCGCAACATGGCAGCCAGACGCCATCTCAGGCCGCAGAGGCAACACTCCCCGCAACGCGGCCCAGGTGCCGCATGCTCTGCGCCAGGCGTTCCTCAATGTCGCTCGCCGCAGCGATCTCGTCGGCAAACGGTTCGAACGACGCATAAGCGCTGTAGCCCGCCGCCAACAAGCGTGCCAGCTGCCCTGCGTTGCCCAGACGGTCCGCCGGACCGACCAGCACCCGGTGGCCGTCACGCATGTGCGCCACGTCCAGGCCGGCATCCTCCACGCCAGACACATGCACCAGGCCGGTCAGTTCCGGAAAAAACAGGTCCTCGCCGGCCAGGTGGTGGTGAAAGGTGTCGTGCACCAGCGCAAACGGGCTGGCGTCTGGCAGTTCGCGGATGGCGCGCACCGCCTGGGACTTGCACCGCACTGCGCATTCCCCGAAACCCAGCGGCTCGATCAGGCCGCCCAGGCCGTGGTCACGCAGCATCGGCGCAAGTTGTGACAGCGCGGCCACCAGATCGTCATGGCGCTGCGGCGCGCTGCGCGCGTCGCGCAGGCTGTTGGTCGGGCACAGCACCAGGGCCTGGGCGCCGCAGTCCGCTGCATACGCCACCATCGCGCGTGCCTCGGCCGCACGGGTGGCGTCGAACTGCTCAAAGCGCTGCAACGCATTGATCGAACGGATGCTCAGGCCGTGGTCACGCGCGATGGCGCCGACCACCTGGCCCGGTGTGCCGTCCTCCATTTCCACACCGGCCAGATCATTGCGGATCTCGATCGCGTCCACCCCCAGGCGCTGCGCCATGGCGGCGAACTGTGCAAAGGGCAGCCGCGGTGCGCTCATGCGGTTGATGGCAAAACGAAGCGTCATGGCGGGGTCTCCAACGGGAAATGAAACATCGGCCGGCTGCTCCGGCTACACACGATCCTACCGCCGCATCCTGACCCGAAAGAACAGCAGTGCGACCAGCGCCATGGCCGCCACGCCGTAGATCGGCGCATCCAGCCCAAAACGCTCGGCCAGCGGCCCCACCGCCAGCAGCGACAGGTTGGCCAGTTGCGACACCATGAACCACAGCCCCATGACGCGGCTGCGGTAACCCTCCTCCACATGGCTTTGGAGCAGGATGATGGTGGCCGTCAGCGCCGCTTCCGCAGCCAGGCCGAAAACCAGGCGGGCGCCGACCGCCAGCCACACATCACGCGCCGCGACGAACACCACCGTCGCCACGATGCCCAATCCCAGGCCCCACAGGATGACGCGCCCCATGCGCTCGGTGCCGCGCTTTTGCGACAACCAGACCGAGGCCACCGCGGCGCCGATGCCAGTGGCGCCGGCGAGGATCGCCAGCCCGCTGGAGCCGCCGCCGAACAAGCGCTCGGCGAAGGCCGGCAACAAGCGGTGCGTGAGTCCGCGCAAGGCGTCGTTGAACAAGGTCAGCAGCAGCAGCATACCGATCACCGGGTGCGTGAGGCTGTAACGCAAGCCGTCGACATAGTCGCCGTACAGGCTCTTGCCCGAAGGCGGCGTGGCAAGCGCGGGCGGCAGCCGCATCATCTGCAGCATCACAAGGTACAGGCCGTAACCAAATACGTTGAAGAGGAAGGACACATACACCGGGAACCACGCCAGCAACACACCCGCCAGCGCGGGGCCGGCGAACATGGCCAGCGTGCGGTACGACGAGCTGAACGCGATGGCCGCCGGCAACTGCTCCCGCTCCACCGCGCGGGGCAACAACCCGTAGGCGGCGGGCACGCTGAACGCGTGGATGGCGCCGTGCGCAAACGCCAACACGCCGAGCATGCCGATGCCCAGCACACCGGCCATCGAGGTCGCCGCCAGCAACAACGACTGCAAAAGCGAAAACCCGTAGGCGATGGACAACATGCGGTGGCGGTCGAGCCGGTCCGCCAGCACACTGCCCCAGGGCCCCAGCAGGAAATAAGGCGCAATCTCGAGCACGGCCATGACAGCCAGCCAGGTCGGGGAATGCGTCAGCTCCCAGGTCAACCAGCTCACCGCCAGTGTCTGCGCAAAAAAGCTCAGCCACGACACCACCGAGGCGATGGTGTAGAGGCGAAAGTTACGGTTGGCGAACAGGCGCGCCGTGGACTCGGTGATCATGGCAGCGCGGCAGCGCGCACCCGCAGCACCCGCCCGAACCAGACACCGAGCGCGCACAGGGCCGCGCCGCACAGCGCAATCACCATGCCCGCACCGAAACGCTCGGACAGGCGCGCCGCCAGCAGCACGCCGACCGACTGGCCCAGGAACAGCGCGCTTGCAAACAGGGACACCGCCGAGCCGCGCGCCGCGGGGGCCATTTGGGCCGCATTGGCCTGCATCACGTTGTGGAACGAAAAAAACCCGAAACCGGCCACCAGGCTGGCTGGGGCCGCCAGCCAGCGGTACGGCGTGAAACCGACCACCAAGGTTGCGAGGAAAACCAGGCTGCCGCCAACAGCGGCCAGCCGCGCCGGTCGCAGTCGGCGTATCAGGTGGCGCGCGCTGGCCATGTACACCACGCCACCGACGCCGAACAGGGCCACGATGGCGCCGGCTGCCGACAACGAATAGGCGAATGCGTGGTGCAGGTGCGACGCCCAGATGGCCAGCACTCCGAAACCCGCCGCACCCTCGGCGACTGCCACCAACAAGATGGTGCGAGGCCAAGGCTGGGCCAGAATAGACAACGCCTGCTGCGCAAATCCCCGGCGACCCGCGCTTGCCTGGGTGGCCGTGCTGCAAGCTGGCGAGCTTTCTGCCGACTGCTGGCGGCCCAAGTCCTGCAGCAACAGCACACCGACCCCGAAAAACAACAGCGCCAACACGCCAAATGCCCAACGCCAACCAAACGTATCGGTCAACAAGCCACCCAACAACTGCCCGCTGCCAATACCCAGCGTGGTTCCCAGCCCGACCCGCGCAATGGTCTCCTGCAGATGGGCCGGGTCGGCCACGTCGCCGACCCAGGCCAGGCCAAGCGGGATGATGGCGGCCGCGCCCATCGCCACCACCATGCGCGACAGCAACAACGCGTCGAGGCTGGGTGCAAAAACTGCCATGGTGTTGCCCACACAGCAGGCGAGCGTGGCCCACGCGATCACGCGGAACTTGCCCAGACGGTCGCCCAGGGCGCCATAGAAAAGCTGCAGACAGCCGTACACCATCGCAAACACCGACACCACCTGCGCTGCCTGCGACAGACCGACCGCAAACACCCGCGACAATTCGGGCAACATCGCGTCACAGATGCGTTGTGATGCCATGCTGGCAAACGTGGCAAACGACAGCAGCAGGATGGACCGCCGTGTGGCGGCCCGGGAATTGGCGGATGGAGGACTGGAGGTCATGGGCGCGGCGCTTCGATTGTGCCGCGTGCCGTCGGCCCGTCCGCCGGTCACGAACAAGGATTGAAACGGACGTGGGCAAAGCAGTGGTTCACACCGTGCAGGTCGAATTCGGCGACTGCGATCCGGCGCGTTTCGTGAACATCGCGAGTTACGGCGACACGCTCGACATCCACACCCGCATCGCCGACTGACGCGCCGAACTACCGCCCCGGCCGGTACCAGGCCTGGCTCTGGAACGGTTTGCCCGCTTCGAACACCTCGCCCACCCGCGGTGTGACCACATCGGCCCCGAGGCGCGACGCCGCCGCGAGTGTGCGCAGGATCGGCTCCTCCCAGGCGTGGTAGGCCAGGTTGAAGGTGGCCCAGTGCACCGGCAGCATGGTCTTTGCACCCAGCTCGCCGTGGGCCCGCACGGCGGCCTCAGGGTCCATGTGGATGTCGAGCCAGGTCGATCCGTAGGCGCCCACCTTCATCAGGGACACATCCGGCACGCCAAGCCGTTCACGGATTTCGGTGAAATGCCGGGCATAACCGGTATCGCCACTGAAATACACCGAATGGCTGGGGCCTTTCAGCATCCAGGACGCCCACAAGCTGCTGTTGTTCATGCTGGTGCGACCCGAATAGTGCCGCGCCGGAGTGCAATGGATACGCACCCCTTTGACGTCGGCATGCTCCCACCAGGCCATTTCATGGATCTGAACCCGGGCCACACCCCAGCGCTCCAGATGGGCGCCAATGCCCAGGCCCACGTAAAACTGTGTGCCGCCTTGCGCCAACTGGCGCACGGTGGCCATGTCGAGGTGGTCGTAGTGGTCGTGCGAAATCACCACCGCATCGATGCCCGACAACTGCTCCAGCGGAATCGGTGGTGGATGCAAGCGCTTGGGCCCGACCAGTTGCACCGGCGAGGCGCGCTCGGAGAGTATCGGGTCGGTCATGATGCGCACGCCGTCGATCTCCACCAGCACACTGGCATGGCCGAACCAGACCGTGCGCAGGCCAGGCCGGGGCGCCGCGCGCAGGCTTTGCGGCGAGAGCGCAATCACGGGGATGGTGAACTGCGGCTCCCGCACCTGGTCTTGGGAGTACAGGCGGAAATTCTCGACCAGGGCCAGGTCCTGGATGTAGGGCGGCGTGTTCTCGAAGCGGCCCTGCACCCAGGCCGGCGATTGCTGCATGCGTGCCAGTCGCTCCCCTTCGGACGCAGCGCCGAAACCCGGCAGGCGAAAAGCCAGCCAGACAAGCGCCGCGAGCACGGCGGCCAGCACCAGCATGGCGCGCAGGAATCGTGCGCCTCGGGACATCGGCATGTGGACCTCCTTCTTGAAGTCGCCATTTTGCGCTGGCGTGCCAAGGCCCAGCGCCCGAAGGATCCCAGGAGCCCCAATAAACCGGGCGCAAGCCTGGGGTAAACCCGGATCAGAATATCCGGAAATCGATGTACATTGTCAACAATCGACCATCAACCACCATGCCTGCGGACCTGCTTGACCCCCTTCCCGGCACGGCAGCCGAACCAGCCACCCGAGCCCGCCCACAGGGGCTGCCGGGCCTTCGGATCGACCGGTTGCGCAAAGCCACCTTCCGACAACATATTGCGGAGCGCCTGCGTGCTGCCATCCTTGCTGGTGATCTGGCACCGGGAACTGCACTGGTCGAGACCACGCTGGCAACGCAGTTCGCAGTCAGCCGCGGGCCGCTGCGCGAAGCCCTGCGTGAACTCATCGAGGAAGGCCTGCTGGTGACGGTGCCCTACACCGGCACCCATGTGATCTCGTTGTCGGTGGGCGACATCCAGGAGATCTATTCGATGCGTATCGCGCTCGAAAACTTCGCGTTCGAACAAGCCTGGGAGCGGCGCGACGACCATTTCGAGCGTGAACTGCTGCGCCGCAACGACTTGCTGACTGGCGCGATCGATGCCGGCGACGACCGCGCCAGCATCCAGGCAGAGCTTGACCTGCACGGATTGGTCTACGAGGCCAGCGGCCACCGCATGTTGCAGCGCACCTGGCAAAGTCTGCGCGGGCGCTTGCAGTTGTATTGGGCCGCGCACCACCGGGCCCATGCCACACGCGGGCCGCGGCGCGACGCCCATGAAAGTTATGTTCAAGCAGCGCTCGGCCAGCAGCTGGCCACCATGCGCAGCGAGCTCACCAGCCACATGGGCCGCGGCGCCCAGCGCACTGCGGCCTTCGTGCGTTTTGCCAACCCGTTTGATTTCCCAACCACCCCAGGAGCCCCGATATGACATTTGACCGCCGAACCGCCTTGAGCGGCATCGCCGCCAGTACCTTTGCACTGGCATTTCCCATCACCAGCCGCGCCCAGTCGGGTGGTACGCTGGACCAGATCAAGCAGCGCGGCAGCCTGCGCATCGGCGTGACCCAGGCGCCGCCATGGTTCAGCAAGGATCCCAAGACCGGTGAATGGTCGGCCGGTTTCGGCATCTCCATGGGCAAGGCCATGGCCTCCGCGCTCGGCGTCAAGCTCGACACCGTCGAAGTGACCTGGGGCACGGCGATCGCCGCATTGCAGGCCAACAAGATCGACATCATGTACATGCTCGATGCGACACCGGAGCGCGCGCAGGCGGTCGACTTCCCGCAGGCGCCGCTGCTGTATTACTCGCTGGCGGTGCTGGCCCGCGATGACCTGCCGGCAGCGCAGTGGAGCGACCTGGACAAGCCCGCCGTGCGCATCGCCGTGCCGCAGGCCAGCAGCATGGACAAGTTCGTCACCGAGAACCTGCCCAAGGCCACGGTCCAGCGTTTTCCCGGCAATACCGAGGCCATCGCCGCCTTCCAGGCCGGCCGCGCCGATGCGGTGTGCCTGTTCCACCCGCCGCTGCTGGTCGCGCGCAAGATGCTGGGCACCGGCAAGATCGTGGTGCCAAAACCGGCCAAGTTCCAGGCCTCCAGCGCGGCGCTGCGCAAGGACGACAAACCGTTCCGCGATTTTGTCGACAACGCGTTTTCCAGCCACTACAAAAACGGCGACACGCAGAGGTGGTACGAGGAGTTTCTGGTCGGTTTCGGTCTGGACCCTAAGGCGTCGCCAGCGGTCATGAAGGAAATGCTCTGAGCCCGCTCTGACACGGTCCGCGCCGCATGTACCAGTGGGATTTCACGCCAGTCCTGGCCAACTCGGGAATCCTGGCCGCGGGCCTGGTGAATACGCTCAAGCTGACCGGCACCGCACTGGCATTCGGCGTCCCACTGGGCCTGGGCCTGGCGCTGCTGCGCTTGTCCCGGTGGCGCATGTTGTCGCTGCCGGCCGGGTTCATTGTCGAGTTCTTCCGGACCACGCCGCCGCTGGTGCAATTGTTCTGGTTCTTTTTTGCATTGCCAATCCTGGTCCAGGTCGAGATGACACCGTTCGTCGCGGCGGCCCTGACTTTCTCGATCCAGTCGGCGGCGTTTTTTGCCGAGGTTTTCCGCGCCGGCATCGTGTCGATCGACCGTGGCCAAAGCGACGCCGCGCGCGCGCTGGGCATGACCGGCGCGCAGTCGATGCGGCGCGTGATCCTGCCACAAGCGGTCAAACGCATGATCCCCGCCTTCATGGAACGATCGATCGAGCTGATGAAAACCACCACCCTGGTGGCCACCATCTCCTATGCCGACCTGCTGTTCCAGGCCAACGAACTGGCACAGAAGACCTTTCGTCCGCTGGAGGTGTTCACCGTCACCGCGCTGATCTACTTCACGGTGATCTATTGCGCCAGCCTGGTGGTGCACCGCATCGAGCGCCGCCTTGCGGTGAGCGGCGAAACCACGGTGCATTGAAGCCTGACCTACACACACGATGAACCACAAGTGGAACTTCGACGCGGTATGGGCCAACCCGGAGGCACTGCTTGCCGGAGCGGCCGGCACCTTGCGCATCTTCGCCATCTGCCTGGTGCTGGGTCTGTCGCTCGGCCTGCTGATCGGGCTGGGGCGGTATACACGGCGCCAGTGGCTCTACATCCCGGCCAGCATCTTCGTCGAGTTCTTCCGGAACACGCCGGTGCTGGTGCAGATCCTGTGGTTCTATTTCGCCCTGCCGATGCTCGCGCCATTCGAGATCAGCCCCCTGATGGCCGCGACGCTGGGCATCACGCTGAACTCCGCAGCGTTCTCCGGCGAGATCTTTCGCGGTGGCATCCAGTCGCTGGAAATCAGCCAGTGGGAAGGCGCGCAGGCGCTCGGCATGACCCGCGCACAGGCGATGCGCCGCGTCATCCTGCCGCAGGCCGTCAAGCGCATGTTGCCCGCACTCACCAACCGCGCGATCGAGATTTTCAAGATGTCGACGCTGGCCTCGGCCGTGGCCTATGTCGAGCTGCTGCAGCAGGGAAAACTCATCGCGTCGATCCACTACAACCCGATCGAGGCATACACCGTGATCGCGCTGATCTTCTTCGCCTTCCTGTACCCGCTGGTGCAGGCGACCTATGTGCTCGAGCGCAAGTTGCGCCAGGGCGACTGACGACACCACCATGACCAAGCCCGCCCCCCCTGCCCTGCTGCGTGTCACCAATCTGCACAAGCAATTCGGCGACAACGCCATCATCAAGGGCATCGACCTGAGCGTCGCACCCGGCGACCGGATCGCCATCCTCGGTGCATCGGGCTCGGGCAAGAGCACCTTGCTGCGTTGCCTGAACTTCATGGAAAAACCCACATCCGGGCGAATCGAACTCGGCGGCACGCTGGTCGGCACGGAAAAAACCCAACGCGATGGCAGCGTCAAGACCGACTATTCGGAACGCGAACTGACGGCGGTGCGCCAGCGCGTGGGCATGGTGTTCCAGCAGTTCAACCTGTTCCCGCACATGACCGCACTGGGCAACGTCATGGAGGGGCTGCGCACCGTCAAGGGCATGGCGCATGAACAGGCTGACACCATGGCCCGCGCGCAACTGGCCCGGGTCGGCCTGGCCGAGAAGGCCGACGCCTATCCGGCGCGCCTGTCGGGCGGCCAGAAGCAGCGCGTGGCAATTGCCCGCGCTCTGGCGATGGAGCCCGAATTGCTGCTGTTCGACGAGCCTACGTCGGCACTCGACCCGGAACTGGTCGGCGAGGTGCTGCGCGTGATACGGGCATTGGTGGAAGAAGGCCGCACCATGCTGCTGGTGACCCACGAACTCGGCTTCGCCTACCACTTCGCCAACCGCATATTGTTCATCGCCGACGGCGTCATCCACGAAGACGGCACACCCGACGAGGTGCTCAAGCACCCGCGGCAGGCGCGCACCCAGGCTTTCCTGGCGCGGCACAACGAATTTCATTTCTAGGGCGTTGCGAGAACTCACCACTCGGTTTGGGCTCAGCTTGTCCGCGCCCACCTGCCGCAACAACACCAACTCAAAAACCGCAACCACCCACCATGACCAATACCTCCTCCGAAAGTGCCCAGGGTTACGCCGCCGACGCCCGCAATGACGCGGTGCAGGTCTATGTGAACGGCGAGTTCTTCCCGCGCAACGAAGCGCGTGTGTCGGTGTTCGACAGCGGCTTCGCACTCGGCGACGGCATCTGGGAGGGCCTGCGCCTGGTCAAGGGCCGCCTCATCAGCCTGCAGGCGCACATGGACAGGTTGTTCGAGGGCGCCGCATCGATTGCGCTGGACATCGGCATGGACCGCGCAGGGGTGGAGCAGGCCTTGTGGCGGACGCTGGAGCGCAATGGCATGAAGGACGGCGCCCACATGCGCCTGATGGTCACACGCGGCACCAAAAAGACACCCAACCAGGACCCGCGTTTCGTGATTGGTGGCGCCACGGTGGTGATCGTTGCCGAATACAAGACGCCGAAACCCGAGACCCGCGCCAAGGGGTTGTCGCTGATGACCTCGACCTTTCGCACCAGCGGCCCCGACGTGTTCGACCTGCGCCTGAACTCGCACAGCAGGCTCAATCTGATCCAGGCCCTGGTCCAGGCGATCCACCTGGGTGCGGATGAAGCGCTGATGCTGGACCCGCGCGGCTTTGTCGCAAGCTGCAACAGCACCAATTTTTTCATCGTGCGTGGCAAGGACGAACTCTGGACCTCGACCGGCAACTACAGCTTCAAAGGCATCACCCAGGCCAACGTCGCCCGCGCCTGGCAGGCGGCCGGGGGAATGGTGCGCGAGTGCGACTTCACGCTGGCGCAGGTCTACAGCGCCCACGAAGCCTTTGTCACCGGAACGCTGGGGGGCGTGACGCCGGTGACCCGGATCGACGGTCGCAGCATCGGCAGCGGCAAGCCCGGGCCTGTCACCACACGGGCCGGGGAGTTGTACCAGCAGGCGTGTCTGGAGATATGATGGCGGGCTCGGCCGTTGCAGGCATCGCGCCGATTGCCGCGTGTGTCCCCAGCGAATGCTTGCCAGCCAAATTGCCGTAGCATCGGAATTTTGGACGACCACCCCCATGCTCTACGCAGTTCTCAAGACCCTGCATGTCCTGTCCATCATCGTCTGGGTCGGTGGCATGGCCTTCACCCTGTTCTTCCTGCGGCCCGCAGTGGCGCAGTTGGAGCCACCGGTCCGGTTGCGCCTGATGCTCGACGTACTGGGGCGTTTTTTTGGCGCCGTTCTGGCCATGGTGGCCATGACACTGGTCACCGGCGCATGGATGATGGCCGACTACGCAGGCCGGGCCGCAGGCAGCGGCGCTGGCGTCCACATGCCCTGGAGCTGGTCGCTGATGGCCGCCCTGGGAGTGCTGATGGCGGCCATCTTCGGCCACATCCGTTACGTGCTTTTCGCCCGCCTGCGCCGGGCCGTCGCGTCCAGCACCTGGGTCGCCGGCGGCGCGGCGATGGCGAGCATCCGGGTCTGGGTGCGGGTGAACCTCGCGCTGGGGCTGCTGGTTGTTGTGGTGGTGGTCCTCACGGGCCAATAATCCTCGGTGCCGGGCTGGGGCTGGGGGGCGGCGCGACCCAGGCTTTTCGGAAGGTCGACTGAATTGAAAATCCCGTATGACATGCAGGATTTTCAAGGTGCTGCGGGTGCCCATCGACCGCCCTGGCGACCTGGAACGTCGCCGCGCCGGCGTCGGATTCAAACACAGCGGCGCACCGCATTTTGCGCTGTACGTCGTCTACGCTCGTGAGGCCCAGCGCTCTGGCTGCCTTGCGGCAACAGCGCATCCAGGGCCTCCACAAAAGCCGGCCCTGCAGCAGGCGTCTTTGGGCGAATCAGGCCGCCAGCGAATACGGACCACCACGCTCCAACGCCTTGCGGTAGGCCGGGCGCGCCTGGAAACGCTTCACCCAGGCGTCGATGTTCGGGTAGGAGGCACGCAACTCACGTGCCGCTTCACCCACAAAACTCATCTGGATATCGGCGCCGGTCAAGGCGTCGCCAACCAGCCATTCGCGCCCTTCCAGCGCCTGGTTCACATACCCCAGGTGGTTGGCGATCTCGCTGTTGATGCGTGGCGCCAGCGGCGCACCGGCGTCACCCAGGCGCCCCACATACAGCTTGAGCAGCAAGGGCAGCATGGCAGAACCTTCGGCGTAATGCATCCACTGGTTGTAGGCCTCGAAGTCGGCGCTCGCGGTGGCCGGCCGCAACCGCCCCATACCGTGGCGGCGAAGCAGGTACTCGATGATGGCACCCGACTCGATGATGGTCAGGCTGTTGTCGGTCAGCACCGGCGACTTGCCCAGTGGGTGCACCGCTTTCAGTTCGGGCGGTGCCAGCCGGGTGACCGCATCGCGTTGGTAATGCTTGATGTCGTAGGGGATGGCCAATTCCTCGAGCAGCCAGAGAACGCGCTGCGAGCGGGAATCGTTGAGATGGTGGACGACAAGCATGGCGGGCATTTCTGGTAGTTGTTTGAGGAGCCATCTTACCCACAGTTCCGGATCGCCCCCATGGTGCTTGGGCTACAGTTGGCGCATGAGCGGAACAACCGAATCCCCAAACCTCCTGCATGCCGACCTCGACCTGTACGGCCCGCAGCAGTTGGTCGACGCATTTGTCGACGACCAGTTGCACGCCGTCAATGCCGTGCGCGCCAGCAGCGCCGACCTGGCGCGGGCCGTGCAGGCCGCCGTGCCACGGCTGGCAGCCGGCGGGCGGCTGGTCTATGTGGGTGCCGGCACATCCGGGCGGCTGGGCCTGCAGGACGCGGTCGAACTCTGGCCCACCTTCTCCTGGCCGGCGGAACGCGCCATCGCCCTGCTCGCCGGCGGCATGCAGGCCGTGACGCTGGCCGTGGAAGGCGCCGAAGACAACCGGGAGCAAGGCGGCGCCGATCTGGTCGCGGTGCAACCCACGGCCAACGATGTGGTGCTGGGCATCGCAGCGTCCGGGCGCACGCCCTATGTGCTGGGCGCCCTGCACGCGGCACGCGCGGCCGGCGCCTTGACCATCGGCATCGCCAACAACCCCGGCAGCGCGGTCGCCGGCGAGGCCGAGATCGGCATCACGCTGGCCACCGGGCCGGAGGTCATCTCCGGCAGCACGCGCCTGAAGGCCGGCACGGCGCAGAAGATCGCACTCAACACATTTTCCAGCGCGGTGATGGTGGGCCTGCACAAGGTCTACGGCAACCTGATGGTCGACCTGCGGGCCACCAACGTCAAGCTGCGTGAACGCGCGGTGGCCCTCACGATGCGCGCCTCGGGTGCCACCGAAGCGGCCTCGCGCACCATGCTGGAGGGCTGCGGCTACCGGGTCAAGGTGGCGCTCGTGGCGTTAAAGCGGGGCACCGACGCGGCTGCAGCGCAGGCGCTGTTGGCGCGCCACAATGGCAGCGTGCGCCGGGCGCTGGCAGCCTGAACCGGCGGCGGTCAGTCTGCGCCGCCAAAAAGGTCGTCGAACCCGCGTTGCGCATCGGCATCCGATGCGCCAGCTTTTGGCCTGCCTTTGGGGTACTCCTCAGCGATCCGATCCTCCCAATAAGTTGCCGGATTGGGCGCGCTGCACAACTTCCGGTACACCTCCTGCGGAACCTGCTTGTAGGCCAGTGTGGTCTTGTTGTCCCAGTGCAGGTCGAGTTGGCGTGACGCGGTGTCGTAATCGGCCTTGCGGATGCGCCCGCTGGTGAAGGTCTTGCTTTGCATGTCCGGTGCTCCCCCTGAATGTCGGCGACATGAATTATGGCAACGATGAATCGGCCTGCCGGTCACAACACGGGATTTTCTCGCTAGTATCGGCAAGGTTCAACCTGTCAACACCACCGTGCAAGGATGCGAGACCATGAGCGAGACTGAACCCAAACGGCACCGGCGCGGCGGCCGCGAGCGGCGCGACCCGAATGCCAAACCGGCCGCACCGGCCTACATCACACGCGCCATCCCCACCTACGACATCATGGGTGAAGAGAACCTGTTGAAGGTCGAGGCCGCAGCCGACCGCATCCTGGCCGAAGTCGGCCTGGACATCCGCGACGACGACGAATGCCTGGCGATGTTCAGGAAGTCCGGGGCGCATGTGGACGGCATGCGCGTGCGTTTCGAGCCGGGTCACCTGCGCGAGATCCTCAAGACCGCGCCGCGCCAGTTCACCCAGCACGCGCGCAACCCGGCGCGTTCGGTGCAGATCGGCGGCAACAGCGTGGTGTTTGCGCCGGCTTATGGCTCGCCGTTCGTGATGGACCTCGACCGGGGCCGGCGCTACGGCACGCTGGAGGATTTTCAGAACTTCATCAAGCTGGCGTATTCCTGCCCGTGGCTGCACCATTCGGGTGGCACGGTGTGTGAACCGACCGACGTACCGGTCAACAAACGCCACCTGGACATGGTCTACGCCCACATGAAGTACTCCGACAAGGCCTACATGGGCTCGATCACCTCGGAGGAACGCGCCGAGGATTCGATCGCCATGAGCCGCCTGCTGTTCGGCACCGATTTTGTCGACCAAAATTGCGTCATCCTGGGCAACGTGAACGTCAACTCACCCTTGTTGTGGGACGGCACCATGACCAAGTCGGCCCGCGCGTATGCCCGTGCCAACCAGGCCGCCGTGATCGTGCCCTTCATCCTGGGTGGCGCCATGGGCCCGGTGACCAATGCCGGCGCAATTGCCCAGGCGCATGCCGAAACCATGGTCGGTTGCGCCATCACGCAGCTCGAGCGCCCGGGGGCGCCGGTGATCTACGGCAACTTCCTGTCCAGCATGTCGCTGCGTTCGGGCTCACCCACCTTCGGCACGCCCGAGCCGGCGATCGGGTCGATGGTGGTGGGGCAACTGGCGCGCCGGCTCGGTCTGCCGCTGCGTTGCGCCGGCTCCTTCACCACCTCCAAGCTGCCCGATGGCCAGGCAATGCAGGAGAGTGTGATGTCGATGTTGTCGGCCGTGCATTGCGGCGCCAACTTCATCCTGCATTCGGCCGGTTTCCTCGACGGCCTGCTGTCGATGAGTTACGAAAAGTTCATGATGGACGCGGATTTTTGCGGCGCGCTGCACAGCTACCTCTTGGGCGTGGTGGTGGACGACAACAGCCTGGCCATGGACGCCTTCAAAGAGGTGGCGCCAGGCAGCCACTTTCTGGGGTGCGCCCACACCATGGCCAACTACACCACCGCGTTTTTCGACTCCACCATCTCGGACGACAAACCTTTCGAGACCTGGCAGGAGGCCGGCCAGACCGACAGCGCCACACGCGCCAACAAACGCTGGAAGGCGGCCTTGGCAGAATACCAGCCCCCCTCCATCGACCCGGCCGTGAACGAGTCCATCGTCGACTACATGGACCGCAAGAAGGCATCCATGACCGACCAGTGGTACTGAGAACACCGACGCAAGGACACCCGCACCATGGCACGCGACAACGACCCCCTGCTCCAGCCCTACCAGCTCAGGCACCTGCGGCTGCGCACCCGCATCATGACCACCTCGCACGAGCCGGCCTACCCGGAGGATGGCATGCCCAAGGCGCGGTACCGCGCCTACCATGTGGAGCGCGCCCGGGCCGGCGTGGCGCTCACCATGACGGCCGGCTCGGCCACCGTGTCGCGCGACAGCCCGCCGGTGTTCAACAACGTGCTTGCCTACAAGGACGAGGTCGTTCCCTGGCTGAAGGACCTCACCGACGCCTGCCACGAACACGGCGCAGCGGTGATGATCCAGCTCACCCACCTGGGCCGGCGCACCAGCTGGTCCAAGGCCGACTGGTTGCCGGTGGTCTCGCCCTCGCACGAGCGCGAGGCGGCGCACCGGGCCTTCCCCAAAAGGCTCGAGGACTGGGACATCGAACGCATCATTGCCAACTACGCCGATGCCGCCGAACGCATGCAGGCCGGGGGCATGGACGGTCTGGAGCTGCAGGCCTACGGGCACCTGATGGACCAGTTCTGGTCGCCCCTCACCAACACGCTGGACGAACCCTACGGCGGCGCGCTCGACAACCGCCTGCGTTTCACGTTCGACGTGTTGCGCGCGGTGCGCAAACGCGTCGGGCCGGACTTCATCGTCGGTGTGCGTTACACCGGCGACGAAGACCTGCCGGGTGGCTTGTCCCCGGCCGACGGCCTGGAGATCTCGCGCCGGCTCAAGGAGTGCGGCATGGTCGACTTTCTGAACGTGGTGCGTGGCCACATCGACACCGACGCCGGCCTGACCGACCTGATCCCGGTGCAGGGCATGCGCAGCTCGCCGCACCTCGACTTCGCGGGTGACATCCGCGCCGCCACCGGTTTCCCGACCTTTCACGCCGCCAAGATCCAGGACGTGACCACCGCCCGGTATGCCATCAGCTCGGGAAAACTCGACATGGTGGGCATGACCCGCGCCCACATGACCGACCCGCACATCGTGCGCAAGATCATCGCCGGGCGCGAGGACACGATCCGCCCCTGTGTCGGCGCCAATTTCTGCCTGGACCGCATCTACCAGGGCGGCGAGGCCTACTGCATCCACAACCCGGCGACGGGGCGGGAATTGACCATGCCGCATGACATCGCGCCCGCTGCGGTCAAGCGCCGGGTGGTCGTGGTCGGCGCCGGGCCGGCCGGCCTGGAGGCAGCGCGGGTTGCAGCCGAACGCGGCCATACGGTGGTGGTGCTGGAGGCCGCAGCCAAGCCCGGCGGACAGATCCGCCTGACTGCGCAAAGCCCGCGCCGGCGCGAGATGATCAGCATCATCGACTGGCGCATGGCGCGTTGCGAGGAGCGCGGCGTGGTGTTTCGCTTCAACACGCTGGCCGATGTACAGGCCGTGATCGCCGAACAGCCCGACGTGGTCATCATTGCCACCGGCGGCCTGCCCCACACGGCGGTGCTGCGCGCCGGCAACGAGCTGGTCGTGTCGACCTGGGACATCCTGAGCGGCGATGTGGCGCCGGGACGCAACGTGCTGGTCTACGACGACGCCGGCGACCACCCAGCCTTGCAGGCGGCCGAAGTGATTGCCAACACCGGCGCCCAGGTGGAGATCATGACGCCCGACCGCGCCTTCGCGCCTGAGGTGATGGCCATGAACCTGGTGCCCTACATGCGCAGCCTGCAAAAGCAGGACGTCACCTTCACCGTCACATTCCGGCTCGAGTCGGTGCAGCGCGACGGCGACGGCCTGCGCGCCATCGTGGGCAGCGACTACGGCGGCGTGCGCAAGGAGCGCCACGTGGACCAGGTGGTGGTGAACCACGGAACGCGCCCGCTCGATGATCTGTATTTCGAACTCAAACCGCTGTCTGGAAACGAAGGCGCGGTCGACTACCCGGCACTGTTGGCCGGCCAGGCGCAATCCGCTGTGGGGGCGGGCAAGTTCCAGTTGTTCCGCATCGGCGATGCGGTGTCCGCGCGCAACACGCATGCCGCCATCTACGACGCCTTGCGGCTGGTCAAGGACCTCTGAGGCGCCAACGTGGCAGGTGCAGCAGTGCCGGCGGCAGCTCTGTGCATGTCCTTGGCTGGCGCCCATCTGGATTTGACGACAGCGCAGAATGCCCGTGACCAGCCGGGTGCATCCGCGATACTGTCCTGATGGACACCGCGACACTGCTGCTCCTCTTTGGCGGCGGCCTGGTTGCAGGCGGCGTGACCGCAGTCGCCGGCGGCTCCAGCTTCATGATCTTCCCGATACTCATCGCCGCAGGACTGCCACCGCTGGTTGCCAACATCACAACCTGGATCGCGCTGATACCGGGCAACTTCATGGCCCTGGCGGCCTACCGCACCGAACTGCGCGACATGCGCGACGATGTGCGTCTGCACCTGGTGGTCTCGTTTGCGGGAGGCATCACCGGCAGCCTGCTTCTTCTGTGGACCGGCGAGGCGCGCTTCGAACGTGCCGTGCCATGGCTGATGCTCACCGCCACGC
The DNA here is from genome assembly GCA_945861785.1 of Rhodoferax sp. OV413. Lineage (GTDB taxonomy): Bacteria > Pseudomonadota > Gammaproteobacteria > Burkholderiales > Burkholderiaceae_C > CAISIP01. The sequence continues at coordinate 26,170 of CAMAWD010000019.1, forward strand.
TGTTCTTCGGGCTCGGCGAATGGGTCAAACGGCACCTGGACCGGCTGCGCCCCCCATCGCAGCGTCTGTCCAAGCGCTGGATCCTGGTCTTCGAGTTCATGCTGATGGTCTATGGCGGCTACTTCGGCGCCGGTCTGGGCATTGTGCTGCTGGCGGCGCTGACCATGGCCGGTGAAACGTCGATCCATCGCGCCAATGCCAAGAAGAACCTCATGGTTGTGGCCCTGAGTGCAGCCGGCTGCATCGTATTCCTGCCCTCGGGCCAGGTATCCTGGCCGTATGCGTTGCCGATTTTCGCGGGGGGGAGCCTGGGCGGCTACGGCGCGGTGCGCTTCATCCGGCGCATCCCGGCAACAGCAGTGCGCAACGCGGTGCTGGCCTGGGCCGTGGTTCTGACGCTTTATGCGTTCTGGAAATACGGCTGACGCGCCAGCTTGCGTGTCTCGGCTGCGAGTTGCGTGATGCGCGCCCAATCGCCCTGTGCCAGCGCATCCGCAGGTACCAGCCAGGAACCCCCGGCACAAGCCACATTGGGCAAAGCCAGGAACTCTGCCACGTTGGCCGTGCTGATTCCGCCTGTGGGGCAAAACCGCACCTCACCGAAGGGGCCGCCCCAGGCCTTGAGCATGGCAATGCCGCCCGCCTGCATTGCCGGAAAGAACTTGAGTTCGGTCAGACCGTCTTGCTGGCACATCAGGATCTCGCTGCCGGTGGCGACACCCGGCAACAGGGCCAGGCCGGCATCCCGACAGGCCTGCCCGATGGCGTGGGTGTAGCCAGGGCTCACGGCAAACCGTGCGCCGGCCATCGCAGCCGCTTGTGCATCGGCCGCGCTGCGCACCGTGCCAGCGCCGACCACCGCCTCGGGCACCTCGCGTGCGATGGCTTCCATGCAGGCCAGCGCCACGGGTGTGCGCAGGGTCACCTCCAGCATGCGCACGCCACCCGCGACAAGTGCGCGGGCCATCGGCACCGCATGGGCCACATCGTTCAACACGATCACCGGGATCACGGGTGCGTCCTGCATCACCTGCAAGGCGCTCAGAGTGTTCTTCACAACCATGTGCATGCTCCTTCTTCTGCGCACAGCGCGTTGCGGCGCATGCCGGCGAACAACTCGCGCCCCATGCCCAGGTTATTGTCATGGACAAGCGCTGGCGGCATGGCCAGCACTTCGCGTTGCTCCCAGTCGGCATCGGGAACGAGCGCCTGCAATGCGCCCGCCACCGCGTCGAGCCGCACCACATCGCCGTCGCGCAGCCGCGCCAGCGGGCCGCCTGCCGCCGCTTCGGGCGACACGTGGATGGCAGCCGGCACCTTGCCCGACGCGCCACTCATGCGGCCATCGGTGACCAGCGCCACCTTGAAGCCCTTGCCCTGCAACACCGCCAGCGGCGGGGTGAGCTTGTGCAACTCGGGCATGCCGTTGGCGCACGGGCCCTGCCAGCGCACCACACACACCACATCGCGGTCGAGTTCGCCGGCAGCAAACGCGGCGTGCAGCCCCTCCTGGGAATCAAAAATGCGCACGGGCGCCTGCACCACATGGCGGTCCTCCGGCACCGCCGACACCTTGATCACGCTGCGCCCCAGGTTGCCCAGCAACAGTTTCAGCCCGCCACTGGCACTGAAGGCATCCGCCGCCGGCCGCACGACGGACAGGTCGCCGGAGGCGCCGGCGTCACGCCAGGACAGGCCCCCGGCGGCCGATGCGCAGGGTATCCGGGTGAATTCGCGCAGCCCGCCCGCGCGCGCGGTCAACACGTCCGGATGCATCAACCCGGCGTCGAGCAATTCGCGGATCACAAACCCGGGGCCGCCAGCTGCCTGAAAGTGGTTCACGTCGGCGCTCCCGTTGGGATACACCCGCGTCAGCAGCGGCACAACATCCGACAATGCGGAGAAGTCGTCCCAGTCAATCAGGATGCCAGCCGCCCGGGCCACCGCCACCCAATGGATCAGGTGGTTGGTGGAGCCCCCGGTGGCGAGCAGTGCGACCATGGCGTTGACGATGCAGCGCTCGTTGACCACCTTGCCGATGGGCGCGCAACTGCCAGTGTCTGCGCCGGGCACGCCGGGCATCGGTGTGCCCCGGCCCAGTACCGTGCGCACAGCCTCACGGGTCAGTTCGTCACGCAGGGTGGCCCCAGGATTGACAAAGGCCGTCCCAGGCACGTGCAGCCCCATCGCTTCGAGCAGCATCTGGTTGCTGTTGGCCGTTCCGTAGAAGGTGCAGGTGCCCAAGCCATGGTAGGCCTGCGACTCGGCCTGCAACAGCTCGTCGCGCCCCACCTTGCCCTGGGCGGCCAGTTCGCGCACTTTGGCCTTGGCGTTGTTCGACAGGCCCGAGGTCATCGGCCCGGCTGGCACGAAGACGGTAGGCAGGTGGCCGAAATGCAATGCGCCGATCAACAAACCGGGAACGATCTTGTCGCACACGCCCAGCAGCAGCGCGCCGTCGTACATGTCGTGCGACAGCGACACCGCCGTGGCCATGGCGATCACATCGCGCGAGTACAGGCTGAGCTCCATGGCCGCCGTGCCCTGCGTCACACCATCGCACATCGCCGGAACGCCCCCGGCGACCTGCGCCGTGGCACCGAACCGGCGGGCCTCGGCCTTGATCAGGTCCGGGTAGTGCTGCAGCGGCGCGTGTGCCGACAACATGTCGTTGAAAGCATTCACGATGCCGATATTGGGCGTGCGCACCGGCGTGATGCTGAACTGCGCCTTGCGCGGCATTGCCGCCGCCTTGTCGTCGTCCGGCATGGCTGCCAGCGCATGCGCCACATTGGCGCAACCCATGCGTTCGGCACCTGGTTTGCGTTGCGCCATCGCGTCGAGCCGCTGCAGGTAGGCATGGCGCAACCGGGCGCTGCGCTGCAGGATACGGGCGGTGACCGTGCCCACGGCGTCGTGAAGTTTCATGATTTTGGTAACTTAATTACATTCGAATGGTACTCCCCAATCCACAGTTTCGACCCCCAAAAAGTTACCCATTGGTTACCAAAATCGCCTGCGGCTACCATTGGCACTTACCGTGACCCTCCACCCAGGACCCGCCACCCACTTGCCGGCCCCCGTGCGCGATCCCGCACCGATGCTGCGCCATGCGCTGCAGCAATGGGGTGGCACAGGTGACCTGTGGGTCTTCGCCTACGCATCGCTGATCTGGCGCCCTGACTTTGACGTGGCCGAGCAACGGCTGGCCAAGGTCCACGGGTGGCACCGGGCGCTGAAAATGTGGAGCCGTGTCAACCGCGGCTCGCCGGATTGCCCGGGCCTTGTTTTCGCGCTGCTGTCCGGCGGCAGTTGCCACGGTGCCGTGTTGCGGGTCGCGAAACGCGACGGCGAAGCCGTGCTGCGCAAGTTGTGGGAGCGCGAAATGGTGACCGGTGTATACGACCCGAAATGGTTGCATTGCCGCACCGCGCACGGGCCAGTACAGGCGCTGGCCTTTACTTTGTCACGCCTGAGTCCGAATTTCACCGGCGAACTCCCGCCCGAGCGTTACCGCCATATCTTTGCCGCGTCCCGTGGGCGTTATGGCACCACACTGGACTATGCCGACCAGACGCTGCGCTGCCTGCAGCAGCATGGCATACGCGACGCTGCATTGCAAAAACTGCTGGCACACGCGCCCTGAGCGGCGCGCGCTGCGTGCACGGCACGGCACGGTTCCTATACTCGGCACATGACCTCCATCGCAGACCTCCGCAAGAGTTACGAACGCGCCGAACTGAACGAAGACGCATCCCATGCCGACCCGCTGAAACAGTTTGCACACTGGCTTGACGAAGCCATCCAATCCAAACTGCCCGAGCCCAACGCCATGACCCTGGCCACCGTGGGCAGCGACCTGCGGCCCAGCACCCGGGTGGTGCTGGTCAAGGGCTTCGACGCACGCGGCATCGTCTGGTACACCAACTACGACAGCCGCAAGGGCCAGGAGCTGGCCGGCAACCCTTATGCGGCGCTGCAGTTCCACTGGGTGGAGCTGGAGCGCGTGGTGCGCATCGAGGGCCTGGTGACGAAGGTCGACGACAGCGAGAGCGACGCATATTTCCACTCGCGCCCGCTCGACTCGCGCATTGGCGCCTGGGCCTCACCACAATCGCAGGTGATCTCCGGGCGCGCGGTGCTGGTCGCCAATGCCGCGCGGTACGGCGCGCAGTTTCTGCTGCAGCCGCCCCGCCCGCCCCATTGGGGCGGGTACCGCCTGCGACCCGACAGCTGGCAGTTCTGGCAGGGCCGCAAGAGCCGCCTGCACGACCGGCTGCGTTACACCTTGCAGCCCGGTGGCAACTGGGCGCGCGAGCGGCTGGCACCGTAGGTGCTCACGAAGCACCCGCCAGCAACATCACCAGCGACACACTCAGCAGCGCCAGCAGCGTGGAGACTGCCACGCCAGCCGTGACCAGTGCTTGCGCGACGCCGTACTGCCGCGAAAAGATGAATACATTGGCGCCGATCGGCAAGGCGGCCGTGGTGACCAGCACCGCCAGCGGAACACCCCGCAACCCCAGGGCTGCTCCCATCGCAGCCGTGACCACCGGGACCACAAAATTCTTGATGCCCGCGAGCTGAAGTGCAACGCGCATTTGGGCTCCCACCGCAGACTCCGCCAACGCGATCCCCACCAGCAGCAACGCCAGTGGGCCAAAGGCCATGCCGATCCAGCGCATGGGCAGATCGACCGCCGGCGGGACCACCAGCCCGGTCTGCGCAAACAACAAGCCTGCGATGATCGGCAGCGGCACCGGGTGCAGCAGGGCCTTGCGCAGCGCACGAACGGTCACGCGCAACAGGTGCCCGTCGACCCTGGGCAGGCGCGCCGCCTGCTCGCGTGCCAGCGCGAATTCCAGCACCACCGTGGCAGAGGTGAGCAACACCAGTGAATGGACCGGGATCAGTGTCAGCAAGGTCACCAGCCCGCTTTCGCCCCAGGCGAACTGCACCAGCGGGATGCCGATCATGACGGCATTGCTGTAGGTCACAGCCAGCGCCAGCACCACAGATGCGCGGTTCAGGCCGCGCCACAACAGCATCCCCGCAAACACCAGTGCCAATGCCGCGATGTAGGCCGCCGCCGGCCGCAGGTCGAGTTGCTCGACATGCACCTGGCGCATGGTGCGGAACAACACCACCGGTGTCAGCACCATGAACGACAGCGTGGACAGGCGCCGCACCCAGGCGGGTGTCACCCACCCGGCGCGTCCCAGCAGCAGCCCGGCAAGAATCAGCGCCACCACCGGCAGCAGGGCGGATAGGCCAACAAGGTTCATGGGCAGGAGCGCGGCACCGGTGCCGGGGCATTCCCCGTCGGGCAATCAGGCAGCCGACCCGTCAGCCCCGGCCGACAAAAGGCATGCCGGTTGCCATCACGGTGGTGAACAGGATATTGGCCGACAAGGGCAGTCGCGCCATGGTCATGAAGGTGTCGACCACGGCGGACATGTCCATGCGCGGCTCGGGCTTGATGCTGCCATCGGCCTGGTGCACGCCCTGCGCCATGCGCAGTGTCATGTCCGACGCGACGTTGCCGATGTCGATCTGGCCTACGGCGATGCCAAAGGCGCGGCCGTCCAGGGATGCCGCGCGGGTCATGCCCGCGATCGCATGTTTGGTCGCGGTGTAGGCGATCGATCCCGGGCGCGGAACATGGGCCGAAATCGAGCCGTTGTTGATGATTCGGCCCCCTTGCGGGCTCTGCTCCTGCATCAGCTTGAAGGCATGCGACAAGGCATAAAACGCGCCGTTCAGGTTGATGTCCACGGCATGGCGCCACTCGTCGCCGGACAGGTCCCCGGGCAAGGCATATGGCAGCGAAATGCCAGCGTTGTTGAAGAGCAGGTCGAGCCGGCCGAAACGGGTACGCACCTGCTCGAACAGGGCCTTGACCTCCGGCTCCCTGGACAGGTCGGTCGGGATCGCGAGGGCATTGGCACCATGGGCGCCGGCGCCAGCCACGGCGTCCTGCAGGGCATCGGCGCGGCGGCCAACCAGCACGACCGTCCATCCTTCGGCCAGAAGTGCCAGGGCACAGGCCCTGCCAATGCCTGAACTGGCGCCAGTGACGAGTGCAATCTTTGTCATGGAGGAATCCTTTGGTGTTCGATGAATGACAGGGCGGCTCAGGCAACTGCTTCCAAAAACGAAATTTGAACCTTGATCGATTGGCTCTTGTCGGCCGCCAGGTCAAAGGCCTCTATGGCGCGGTCGACCGGCAACACGCCGGTGATGACGGGCTTGCCATTGACCAGGCCATCGTTCAGGAACCGGACGGCAGTGGCAAATTCCGCATGGAAGCGGAAGGTGCCGCGCATGTCGACCTCCTTGGCCACCAGTTGGGTCATCGGCAAACTCACATCCCCGCCCATCCCGATGGTGACCAGCACCCCGCGCGGCACGATCACGTCCAGGCCCAGGCGCAGCGCGGCTTCGCTGCCCGAGGCTTCGAACACGGCATCGAACTGGCCCTTGTCCACCTTGTAGGCATCCAGCGCCTGGGCCTGGGTGCGCAGGTTGATGGTGAAGTCGGCGCCCATCTCCCGGGCACATTTCAAGGGCAGATCGGCGATGTCAGCCGCCACGATGCAGGCTGCGCCCGCGCGCCGCAGGGCACCGATCAGGAGCGAACCGATCGGGCCGCAACCGGTGACAAGCACCTGCTTTCCGAGCACACCACCCGCACGCTGGATCGCGTGCAGGCCCACCGACAGGGGCTCGGCCAGGGCCGCCTCGGACAGGCTCAGATGGTCTGCTATCGGGTGGGCCTGGTAGGCCTCGATGACCAACTGCTCGCTGAAGGCACCCTGGATGTGCGGGAATGGCATGGCGCTGCCGTAAAAACGCATGTTCAGGCATTGGTTGTGCTGCCCGGCCTGGCAAAAGCGGCAATGGCCGCAAGGGCGCGAAGGCGAGATCGCAATCCGCTGGCCCTTGTGCAGGCCTGTCACCTGTGCGCCAAGGCCGGCCACCACCCCCGAGACCTCGTGGCCCAGCGCGATCGGCTGCTTGATGCGAACGCTGCCAAAACCACCATGCTGGTAGTAATGCAGGTCGGAGCCGCAGATGCCGCCATACGCGACGTCAACCAGCAGTTGCCGGTCTCCCGGCGCAGGCAGTTCGGTGTGTTCGATTCGCAGGTCTTTGGCGGAGTGGCAGATGACGGATTTCACGGTGTTGACTTTCGGGGCGAAGGGTGTTGCGTGGAGGGCTGTCACAGCGTGGCGGTGACACCACCATCGACGTACAGGATATGGCCATTGACGAAGCGCGATGCATCGCTGGCCAGGAAGACCGCGGCACCACCCAGGTCTTCGACGTCGCCCCAGCAGCGGCTGGGCGTGCGCCCTATCAGCCAGGCGCTGAAAGCCGGATCGTCCACCAGTTTCTGGTTCAGCTCGGTCTTGAAGTAGCCCGGCCCGATGCCATTGACGTTGATGCCGAACTGGCCCCAATCGATGGCCATGCCCTTGGTGAGCATCTTGACCGCGCCTTTGCTCGCCGTGTAGGGTGCGATGCCGGGGCGGCCCAGTTCGCTCTGGACCGAGCAGATATTGATGATCTTGCCACGGCCGCGGGGGATCATCTTCCTGGCGACCGCCTGGCCGACGTAATACACGCTGTCGAGGTTGGTGCGCATCAGGGTGTGCCAGTCGGCGTCGGCATAGTCTTGCAGCGGCCCACGCAACTGCATACCTGCGTTGTTGACCAGGATGTCGATCGGGCCTTCGGCGTCGATCTGCTCCACTGCCTGGCGCACGCTGTCGGCATCGGTCACATCGAAGGCCGACTGGCCCACCGACAGGCCTTCGGATTGCAGGGCCTGCATGCACGCCGCCACCTTGGCAGTGTTGCGGCCATTCAGAACGACATGGGCTCCCGCCTGGCCCAGGGCCCGGGCCAACGCCAGGCCGATACCTGCCGACGAACCGGTGATGAGGGCGCGGCGGCCCTTCAGTCCAAAGGAATCCAGGATGTTTGTCATTTCATCAGCAGCCATTTGAGGGGCAGCATCACCAGGCTCGGGAAAGCAATCAACAGACCCATCACCACCACCTGGGAGGCCAGGAAAGGCATCACGCCACGGATCACGTCGTGCATCGGGATGCGGCCCACGCCACACACCACATTGAGCACCGTGCCCACCGGCGGCGTCAGCAGGCCGATGGCATTGTTCATGATGAACAACACGCCGAAGTACACCGGGTCGATGCCTGCTTCACGCACCAGGGGCATCAGCACGGGTGTCAGGATCAGCACCGTGGGCGCGAAGTCCAGCGCGGTGCCCACGATCATCACCAGCAGCATCAGCATGACCATCAGCAGGGTCTTGTTGTCGATGAAGGGGCGCAGGATCTCGACGATCTGCGCCGGGATGTTGGCAACGGTGATCAACCACGCGGACACCAGCGCGGCTGCCACCAGGAACATCACCACGGCGGAGGTCTTGGCGGCCGCCAGGATGATGCCGTACAACTGCGAAAACTTGATCTCGCGGTAGATGAAAAGCCCGACGAACAGCGAATAGACAACGGCCACCACCGCAGCTTCGGTCGGCGTGAACACCCCCATCTTCATGCCGCCAATGATGGTGATTGCCAGCAGATACGACCAGAAGGCATTGACGGTGACCGAGATGCGCTCCCTGAACGGCACCTTGTCGGCCACGACGACCTTGTCGTTGCGCGCCACGATCCACCAGGTGACGATCAGGGCCAGGCCCATCAGGAGCCCCGGGAAGATGCCAGCCATGAACAGCTTGGAGATCGACACGCCACCGATCACGCCAAACAGGATGAAACCGATCGACGGTGGAATGACCGGTGCGATGATGCCGCCGGCGGCGATCAGGCCGGCAGAGCGGTCCATCCGGTACCCGGCCTTGCGCATCATGGGCATCAGCACGGCCGCCAGCGCGGCGGTGTCGGCCACGGCGGAGCCCGACAGGCTGGCCATCACAATGGCGGCGAACACCGCCACATAACCCAGCCCGCCACGAAAGTGGCCGACCCACACCATGGCGGAGTTCACGATGCGCCGGCTCATGCCGCCGGCGTTCATGAGTTCACCGGCCAGCATGAAGAACGGCACGGCCATCAAGGGAAAGTTGTCGGCGCCGCTGATCAGGTTCTGCGAGACGATCTGGGTGTCGAAGTTGTCCAGGTGCAGCATCAGCGCCACGCCGGAGACGATGAGCGAGAACGCCAGCGGCATGCCAAGTGCCATGGCGCCCAGCAGCGACAGGATGAACACCAGCACGGTCATTTGGCGGCTCCGGTGGTGTGGGCAATCACCACCTCTTCAGAGTCCTGCACCTGGATCAGGTCGGACTCGTCGAACTCGCCCCTGCCCAGGCGGACCAACTTGTTCAGGATCATCAGGCCCATCGCCACGCTGGCGAGGTAACCCACGCCATACACCCAACTCATCGGGATCTCGGTTACCGCCGACCGGGTGGTGGCATTGATGCCGTGCTGCTTGAAAGTGCCATAGAACATCAGCACGCAGCAACCCAGCATCATCAGATTGGACAACGCAAAGGCGACCTTCTTGCCGCGCAGGCCAAGCTTGCGCACGACCGTGTCGAGCCCGAGGTGGGCGTTTTCACGCATCGCGACAATCGCGCCCAGGAACGTGATCCAGATGAACAGGAACCGCGACAGCTCTTCGGAGCTGATGATGGAGTCGTTGAAGCCGTAACGCAGCACCACGTTGCCGAAGACCATGATGACCATGGCCGACAACATGGTGACCAGCGTCAATTCGGCCAGCCGAAAGAAGAGGTCGTTGATCTTTTTCATGTTCAGGGGCGGTGGCCCCCTGCGCGCAGGGGGCATTCACACACGACCGCCTATTTGGTGTCTTCGATGGCCTTGAGCAATGCGGGGCCGCTCTTCTCGCCGAAGGACTTGGCAATTTCAGCCGAGACGATCTTCTGGAACGGGGCCATGTCCACGTTCTCGATCACCTGCATGCCGGACTTCTTGAGCTCGGCAATCACCTTGCCCGCGTTCTGGGCGTTCAGGTTGCGCTGGTAGGTGGCGGCCTCACGCGCGGCATCGACCATGATCTTCTGGTAATTGGCAGGCAGGCTGTCGAACTTGGTCTTGTTCATCGCGATGACCAGTGGCGAATACACGTGGTTGCTGACGGTCAGATGCTTTTGCACTTCATAGAACTTGGACGACCAGGTCACGTTGATCGGGTGTTCCTGTGCATCGAAGGTGCCGGTTTCCAGCGCGGTGTACAGCTCGGAGATGGGCATCGGTGACGGGTTCATGCCCAGCAGCTTGAAGGCCTGGATATGGTACGGGTTGGGGGTGGAGCGGATCTTCAGGCCTTTCAGGTCGTCGGGCTTGTTGACCGGACGCTTGTTGTTGGTGAAGGCGCGCCAGCCGTTTTCCCAGTAGGCCAGGCCCTTGAGACCATGGGCCGAGAGCTCGTTCAGCACGCCGGTGCCGACATCTCCGTCGAGCACGGCGTAGGCATGTTGCGCGCTGCGAAACACGAACGGCAGTTCCATGGCGGCGGTGTTGGGCACGATGCCGTTGAAGTTCGAGGCGCCGCTCGACACGATGTCGATCGTCCCGCCGCGGGTGCCGTTGATCATGGCAGCGTCGTTGCCCAGCTGGTTGGCCGGGAAGACGGTGATTTCCACATCGCCATTGGTGCGTTGCTTGACCAGCTCGGCGAGCTTGGTGGCTGCCGCGTGTTGGCCATCGGTGGTGTTCACCGCATGGCCCAGCTTCAGGTTGAACTTGGCGCCGTAGGCACTGGAGCCGGCAACGGCAACGAGGCAGGCGAGAAGGATGCGGGAAAGTTTCATGCAATGTCTCCTGGTTAAAAAGTCGAACAGAAAGAAAATCAGTCGGTGGGCAGTGCGTATTCGTCCGCACTGAAGACGGTGTGAAAAACGGAGCCATCGAACATGGCGATCAGGTCCTTGGACACCTCGCGGCTGGTCATGCGCACCTCGGAGGCCAGTGCGATGGCGATGGCTTCGCGGCTCGGGTAACGCACCGACAACACCATGCCGAAATGCGGCTTGTCGACATCGCTCTCGACCTGGCGCAATACGCGCACCTCCTGGGCGCCGGGGAAACGTGTCCACAGGGGAACGAGCTTGTCGCGGATGTAGCGGTTGAAGGCGTCTTCCATGCCGGGTTTGACCTCGCCCTGGAAAAATGCGCAGCGGATGAACATGGTGGATTCTCGTGAAGTGAAATCAGGCCGCAGCTTGCTGCGCCGGGTGGTGATGCAACGCCGCCAGCGCCTGGTTGACCAGGTCTCCGACGGGGCCGGCGATCGCCAGGGTGATGGCATCGGTCTCATCGGCCTGGGGCTTTTCGAGGGTGCGAAACTGGCTGTCGAGCAGGCCGGGTTGCATGTAGTGGCCCACGCGCTGGCGCAGGCGGCGCTGGATGAGGTCGAAGTCGCCATCGAGAAACAGGAAACACACACATCCAGCGCGCTCGCGGATCCGGTCACGGTAACAACGGCGCAAGGCCGAACACGCCACCACGCAACCTTTGGACGATGCATCGCAATTGGCAAGGTGCTCGCCAATGCGGTCCAGCCAGGGCCAGCGGTCGGCGTCTTCCAGGGCGATGCCCGCGCGCATCTTGGCAACGCTCCCGGGCAGGTGCAGGTCGTCGCCATCGACCATGTGCAGACCCAGGCGCTCGGCCAGGGCGTGCGCCACGGTGGACTTGCCGCAGCCAGACACACCCATGACGATCAGGCGCATTGGTGCAGGAGGCATTGGCGGGCTTTCGCTCATCGGACCCCGGACATGCCCACACACTCTGGCACTGGCGTAAGCAAGGGCTGGCCCGATGTGCCGGCCTGCATGTTGGCGAACGCCAGGTCGGCCATGGCCTGGCGGGTTTCGTTGGTGGCGCTGGCCATGTGGGGGGTCAGTACCACGTTGGGCATGCTCCACAAGGCCTCTGGTACCTGCGGCTCGTTGACATACACATCGAGCCCGGCGCCGGCGATCACGCCGTTGTGCAGCGCAGCGATCAGGGCCTGTTCGTCCACCACGCTGCCACGCGCAACGTTGATCAGGAAGCCGCGCGGGCCCAGCGCCTTGAGCACCTCCGCGTTGATCAGATGCCGGGTGGCTGCGCCACCGGGTGTGATCACGACAAGAAAGTCCACCTCTGCCGCCAGCGCCGCTGCGCTGGGGAAAAAACGCAATCCGGAATCTGCCTTTTCGCTGCGTGCGGTGTAGGCGATCGCCATGCCAAACCCGCTTGCGCGCCTGGCGATGGCCTTGCCGATGCGCCCGAAACCAACGATACCAAGCCGTGCGCCGGACACCTTGCGCCCCAGGGGAAATGGCCCTTCCGGCCAGCGGCCCGCGCGCACATACTGGTCGGCCTGCGCGATGCCACGGCCAACCGACAGCACCAGGCCCATGGCCAGGTCGGCAACGTCGTCGGTCAGTACTTCGGGCGTGTGGGTGACCGGGATGCCGTGCGCGATGGCGGTGGGCACGTCGACACCGTCGTAACCGACGCCGAAGACCGACACCACTTTGGCGTTGGGCAACCGGGACAGCAAACCACCCGGCACGCTGGCCTCACCTGTGCTTGCCACGCCCACAATCCGCTGCGCCATTGCGTCAAACCCTGCAGAGTCGGTTTCGTGGGTACGATCGTGCACGGTGTAGAGCGCATCGAGCGCCTGGCGGTACAGGGGGTGGAGCTTGGTCACAGCGAGGACATCGGGTTTGGCCAATTCGGAAACTCCAGTCAACTTGGTCTTTCGGACAGCGCTGTCCGAAAATATTTAAAAAATATCCATTCGAATTTGCTGATTTTTTGTTTGAAATCAGCCAAGTGGGAGTTTCATCAGAATACTCGCCAAAACGTTGGGATAGCGCTATCCTACCCGAACCGATGTTCCATCAGCCTAGGATTAACCCTTGCCCGACCCGACCCCGCCCGCCAAAAGCCACCGTGCCACAGGGCGTGTGACGCTCAGCGATGTCGCGCGCGCGGCCGGGGTGAGCGCCAGCACGGTGTCGCGTGCATTGCGGGGCGAGCGGGCGGTCGATCCGGCGCTGATCGGGCGCGTCAGGGCGGTGTCCGACAAACTCGGCTACGTGCCCGACCCCGCGGCCCGGGCCTTGGCCTCCCAGCGCAGCGACCACGTTGCAATCCTGATCCCGCTGTTGTCCAACACCTTGTTCGTGGACCTTCTCGACAGCGCACAAAAAACCCTCCGCGCCGCCGGGTACCAGACCCTGATGGGTGTGACCCACTACGACGCGAGCGAAGAAGAGCAGTTGCTGCGCGAGCTGCTGCTGCACCGGCCGGCTGGGCTGCTCATCACCGGCCTGGACCACAACACCGCCACCCGCAAGCTGATCGGGCACAGCCAGGTGCCGTGTGTGCACCTGATGGACCTGCCCGCAAGCGACCAGCCCGAGGCCCCCTATTGCGTGGGTTTTCGCCAGACCGACGCCGGCGCGGCCTTGACCAGACATCTTCTTGCGCAGGGCCGCAGGCGCATCGCCTTCGCCGCGGTGCAACTTGACGCGCGGGTCATGCAACGGCTGTACGGCTGGCGCCTCGCCCTGCAGGAAGCCGGGCTGTACGAACCCACGCTGGAGTGGCTCAATCCAGCGCCCTCATCGCTGGCCCTGGGCGGCGTCCTGTTTGAGCAGATCATGCAGCAGCGCCCCGCCGTGGACGCCATCTTCTTTTGCAACGACGACCTGGCGCAAGGTGCCCTCCTGGCGGCCTTGCGCCTGGGGATTGCGGTCCCTTCCCGGGTGGCGATTGCAGGCTTCAATGACCTGACCGGCAGCGACCAGATGCTGCCAACCCTGACAACCGTTCGCACGCCACGGGCCCAGATCGGCGAGGCTGCAGCCCGGATGTTGTTGGGCCTCATGCGCGGTGAGTCGCCCGACCGACCGCAACTCGACCTGGGCTTTGAAATTGTCCATCGCGAAAGCAGCTGAAACCATGCCCTGTTCAAAAAACCTCCCGCCTGAAACGCTGACAGAATTCGCCAGCCAGTTGTTGACATCCGCCGGCCTGCCGGCCGACAAGGCGGCAACCGTGGCGCGTTTGCTGGTCCTGACCGACATGATGCAACGCCACACCCATGGCGTGGCCTTGTGCCCGCTCTACATCGATCAACTGCAGAAGAACCTGATGGGCACCACCGGGGTGCCGGAAGTGGTCCGGGATACGGGGTCCACCATCGTGTGGGATGGCGCTTACCTCCCCGGGCTGTGGCTGGTGGACCGCGCACTGGGCACCGCCTTCGACCGTGTCGCGCAGCATGGTGTGGTGACAGTGGCCATGCGCCGCAGCCACCACATCGCCTGCCTGGCCGCATTGGTCAAGCAAGCGACCGACCGGGGCCTGGTTGCCATTCTCGCCACGTCCGATCCTGGCGGAAAGTTTGTCGCACCGTTCGGTGGCCGGGATCCGGTGCTGACGCCCAACCCGTTCGCGATCGGGTATCCCGGCACCAGCGCGCCGGTGCTGGTGGACATCTGTGCATCCATTACCACGGTCTCCATGGCCCGCACCAAGGCTGCGGCCGGCGTCCAGTTCGAACAGCCATGGTTGATGGACGGCGCAGGCCAACCCACCACGGACCCGCGGGTGCTGGAACACACCACGCCACGCGGTTCCTTGTTGTTGCTCGGCGGCGCAGAATACGGCCACAAGGGTTTTGGCCTGGCACTGATGGTGGAGGCCCTTACCCAAGGCCTGGCGGGCCACGGTCGTCTGGACGCCCCGAACCGCTGGGGCGCCAATGTGTTCCTGCAGGTGATGGACCCCGACGCATTCGCCGGGCGGAGCAACTTTCTGAGCCAGATGGACTTCATCGGCGAGGCGTGCCGCGCCAGCCAGCCAGTTCAACCGGATGGCATGGTGCGACTGCCGGGCGACCAGGCCAGTGCCAATATTCGCAAGGCAGAACAGCAGGGCATCGACCTCAGCGAGGCCACGCTGGCCAACCTCGCAGCCTGCGCGACCCGACTCGGCGTCGCACCGCTGGCCCAGGCCTGACGCGGTTTCGCGCCAGATCGCCAGGAGACCGGCGCGCTCAGCTTGTCGTGACGATGCGTCGGAACCACACAGTTCGCGTTCGCTGCGCAGCCTTGCCTTGCGGCCTGCAGGTCGTCAACCCGCCTCACCCACCTTCAGAAGCTCGCCTGCAGCCCCAGCTTCACACTGCGCCCCGGCAGTGGTGACTTGCCTGGTGCGGTCTGGGTCAGGATCGAGCCCGACGGGTAGGCCAAGGTGTTGCCCAAATTGTCCAGCCGCGCGTACCAAAGCAGGTTTGCGGCGCCCTCATTCTGACGGTAGGTAAGGGCCACGTTGACCAGTGTGTAGGAGCCCGTGGCCAGTTGGCCTGCAGGCACGCGGTTTTGCGCGACGGCATGGTTCGCACCCAAACGCGCACCCCAGGGGCCCTGCGCCCAGACCAGCGTCGCGCCCAGCCGTGCCGGTGCGATGCGCGGCAGGTTCTGGCCGGTGGCCAGGTTCACCGCGCGCACCAGGTCGCCACGCAGTTCGAGGTCCAGCACCTGCGGCCCTTCCATCAGGCGCAACGTGCCGCTGGCCTCCAGCCCGGCAAACCGCGCACGCACCTGCGAGTAGGCATATTCAGGCAACACCTCAGCCGCACCGCCGGACTCCACAGAGTTGCCGGCGCCGTCGTCCGTGACCCCCACCCCGGCGCCGTTGCCGTCGGTGTCGCGGAGCAGCCCGGTCGCATCGAGAGACAGGTAGTTGCTGAAACGGTTCACGAAGGCCCCCAGACGTGCGACGTTGGCACCGCTCTTCCACTGGACGCCGACGTCCAGGTTGGTTGACTTTTCTTTGGTGAACGCCGCATTGCCGACCTCGTAGGAATTGGTGGCGATGTGCGGGCCGTCGGCGAACAGCTCGTAGTCCTTGGGTGCGCGCTCGCTGTAGGCCAAATTGGACGTGAGTTGCCAGCCAGCCGACAGATTCCAAAGTGCACCCAGGGCATAACTGCCCGGATTGAAACTGCGCGCAGTTGGAGCAAACCGCGCCACCAGCGGGTTGCCAAACGACGCCACGCGGACCGACTCGGTGCGCGCGCCAAGACTTAGTTTGCCCCAACCCGCCGCCACCTCCTCGTAGATGAACAAGGCGCTCTGGCGGGTGCGACTGTAGGGCGCAAAGGCCTCGGCGCCATCGGCGGAGAAACGCGTGGACTCGGTCTGCACACCGACCACCCCTTCCAGCGGGCCCAGGCGCGCGTGCCGTGCTTCCAACCGGAGGTCGTTGCCGGAGTTCTTGAACACCGTTCCTGGCGTGCCGGCCTCGAACTCGGTGTGCTGGTAGTTGCTGTGCCCGAAACGCGCCTTGATGCCCTGCACCAGGCCGGTGAAGCCACGGGCTTCTCCCTCCACGGCGTAACGGTCCGAGCGCATGCCGATCGTCACCTCGTCCTCGGCCACGGTGCCATAGGTCGAACGGTAGGTGTCGGCGGACAGGCCCAGGTAACCCTGCGCGAAAAACACCGAGCCGCCCACAGCCCCGCCATGGGTGCGCGCGCTGGAGTTGCAGATGCGCCTGGCCAATGCCGGCGAACCGGGCTTGGTGCATGCCAGTGCGGCCGGTGCCGAGGTGTCGCCGGCGTCACGGTGAAATGCGTCCGCATGCAAGGCGAAGCGGTCGGTGCCGGTCTCGAGCAACAGCGCAGCGCCCTTCTCAGAATTGCCGCTGGCAAAACCGAGGTCCGCCTTGCCGGAAACCCCACCCGCAGCGTCGAACAGGGCCTCGCGGGGTATGCGGTTGTCGATCAGGTTGACCACGCCCCCGACCGCGTTGCCGCCATACAGCAGCGCGCCTGGCCCGCGCAAAACCTCGATGCGTTCGACGGCGATCGGGTCCGACGGCACCGCGTGGTCGTAACTCAGGCCGGATGCGTCGACGCTCGCGCCGTTGTTGCCCAGGATGCGGATGCGGTCGCCGTCCAGGCCGCGGATCACCGGGCGGCTGGCGTTGGGGCCGAAATAGGTGCTGCTCACACCCGGGGTGCCGTCGAGCGTCTCACCCAGGGTGCTGCGGGAGCGCAGAAGCAGGCCCGGGCCCGCGTAGGCCGCGGCTGGTGCAATCAGTTCATTCGAACCCAGGGGGTTGCCGGTGACTGTCACTGTGGGCAGCGTCACGGGAGCAGTCGAAGTGGCGCCGGACTGGGCGACGGCGGCGCCACTGGTGGCGAGCGTCAGCACGGACAGCGCAACAGGGCGAAACAGGACAGGGGCGCGCAGAAGCGCCAACTTGCAGGAGGTTTTTTTCATGACAGGAGGATTGAAAATGCGAAGACCAGACCACCCGCCAGGCACAAGCCGGCGGGACTACACGTAGCGCAGCAGCGTCAGGACTTGGTGGGCGGGGGGCCGCGGGCGCGCGTCGGCGCGGGGGCCAGTTGCGGCGCCGGGGTGGCCCGTACGGCAAGCACCGGTGCCAGCGGCAAAGGCGGCAACACCTGCGCCGTGACCAACGCCAAAAAATCGGTATGGCTGGACTGGTCGAAAAGCCGGCATGTGGATTCGTCGTCGTGGCCGACGAACAGGCGCAGCAACCAGAAGGCACCGGGCTGGGCCGCAACGGGTTCATCCGCCTCGCCGTGGTCGCGGTGCTTGTGATCGTGGCCAAGTCCAGCGTCAGCGGCCAACCGGGGCCGCTCAAGCGCCCCATCCTGCGCGATTGTCACCGCCCGAAAGTGCTGCCCATGCACCACGCTGTGCAGCAGCCCCTGGGACTGCGCCAGCACCAGGGCCACGGAGAAAGCCAGCAGCAGCGTTGCCACCCAGCGGCGCACCGCAATGACGCCGGGCCGGTTCACGGGATCGCTCCCGCCGAAAGACCTACTTGACGCTGACCGCGTCGGTCACGCGGTAATACAGGCCATAAGGATCGTCGAGCAGCACGAGGAACTTGCCCTCGACCACCACCGGTTCCAAGGAATAGGCCACCGGGGTCTTGGTCTTGACTTCGACCATGCTCTCCGGCCCGCCGGGCACGCAAAACCCGCAGGTCATAGGCACCGAGGTGAGCAGGAAATGTTTTTGCTTTTCGCCCGGTTCGAGCGGCATCATGAAACCCTGGATGCGCTGGGTTTTCTGGTTCAGGGCCATCTGGCCCATGGCGAACACCGGCAAGACCCTGTTCTTGTCGGTCTTGGTCTTGACTTCGGTCAGCACCGACCAAGGCACCACGTCGGCACGCGCCTGCAATCGCGGGAACGGGCTGTTGGCCCCATGCACACCGGCCCCGGTGCCACTCGGCAAAGGTGCACTCCGTTGCGCCTTGTCGGCAGTCGGGCTGCCGATCACCAGGCTGGAGCCACTGCCGGCAGGCAAGGGTGAACTGAGCTGGGCGATGGCCCCGACTGAACTGAGCAAAAGGACCAAAAACGGGACAACAACTCGCATGGCATTCTCCGGAAATATGAGGACGACTCAGCACCTTGGATGCCCATTGCGCCCACTGGTTCCCAGCCATTATCATGCGGGCGCTCAATGTTCGTGTTTCATGCCGCAGTACTTGCCGATCGCCATACCTTTGCAGGCTGCTTGCAGCTCCTTGTTGCAAACGTCCTCCTTCTTGCCGGTCTCCAGGCATTTGGCGGCTGCCTCGTGCGCGGCGGACATGGCGCGGTGGCGCGCGATGTCTGCCTTGGTTTCCTTGTCGCTGTGGGCCGTGGCGGCCCAGGCAGCCGCGCCGGTCAGGCACAGGGCGGTAATGGACACCAGTTTGGCAAAACGCTTGATCATTGAAAATCTCCTTCGGGGTTGATCAGGAACGGGAATTGAGCAGGGTCGTGACATCGAGCCGGTAGGCTCCCAGGGCGGGCAACAAGGCTGCGAGACTTGCCACGGCAAAGCCCAGCCCCACCACCCACCATTCGGCAGACAACCAGATCCAGCCGGTGAGCGGCAAGGAGCGCTCCGATTGCATCCAGGTGCCAGCCAGATGCGCCAGGCTGTGGCCCACCGCCAGCCCCAGCACGATGGCCAGGCCAGCCAGCAACAGCGCTTCGCACCACACCAGGCCGGCCACCTTGGCCGGCGGCGCACCCAGCATGCGCAACATCGCCAGATCAGCCCGGCGCTCGCGCACCGCATTCCACAGGGCGATGAACACGCTCAGGCCCGCAGTCAGCAGCAGCACGGCACCAAAACCGCGCAGCACATCGGTGCCCACACCGACCATGCGCAACAGGCGCGTGACCTCCACCGCCGGCGCCGCCGCCTGCATCTCGGTGGTGGTGTTGACGAAACGCGGGAAGCTGACCGCCGCCAGCGGGCTCTTGTAGGTGATCAGCGCCATCGTCACTTCGCGCTCGGCCTCCATGATCTTCTGGTCTTCCTCGTCCAGCGCCGTGGCTTTTTCGTGCACCGTCCAGACCGACTCGGTGGCGGTAAGGATGAGGCGGTCCAGCACGCAACCACATGGGGCCAGCACACCGGCGACCTGGTAGGGGTTGTCGCCATGTTCATGTCCGCCTGCGCCCAGCCCGTGCGAGCCGATGAAACTGTTGCCAACCACCAGCCCTGTGTTCGCCGCCACCTGGGCGCCCAGCACCGCTTGCATCGGCGCATTCCACAGCCCGCCCTTTTGCAGGGTGGCGCCATAGTGGCTGGCATAGGCCGGTGTCGTGCCGACAATGCGAAAACCCCGGAACGTGTCGCCCAGGCTGATCGGGATAAGCCGCGCGATGCGTGCGTCTTTTTCGAGCTCCTGCACGGCAACCAACGGGATGTTGCCGGGCGGCACATCGATGTGGAACACCCCCGACAGGATCAGCTGCATCGGGCTGCCCTTGGCGCCCACCACCACGTCGATGCCCGCCAGGTCGCGCTCAAAGGCGCGGTCGAGCTGGGTGCTGACCAGCAGCAGGAAGGTGATGGACCCCAGGCCCAGCGTCAGCAGCAGCAGGTTGAGGCCGGCCGCCAGTGGTCGGGCCAGCAGGTAGCGCCATGCGACGGACAGCATCTTCATGCCGCGTTGCTCCCGGCCGGCATGGCCGCAGCCATCTCGCACACCACGGCGTGCGGCAGCGCCGCCGCCACGCGCGCGTCGTGGGTGGCGATCACCAGGCTGGCGCCAAGTCGGCCGGCCGTTCCCGCAAGCAGGTCGAGCGCCGATCCAGCCGCCACATCATCCAGGCTGGCTGTCGGTTCATCGGCCAGGATCACCCGTGGGCGCAGCAGCACCGCACGCGCCAGCGCCACCCGCTGCGCCTGCCCGCCCGAGAGCTGGCTGGGCCGCCGCGCGGCCAGATCCGCCAGACCCAGCGCCCCCAAGGCCTGCGCCACCGCTGCCGGGTTGTCCGGCACGCCAGCCGCCCACTGCGCCAGCGCCAGATTGCCAGTGACTGTCAACGCCTCGCTCAGATGCAGCCTTTGTGGCAGGAAACCGATGGCACTGGCGCGCCAGGCATCGGTCGCGAGTTGCTGCAACCGGCCCAGGTCCTGCCCCGCCACCACGATGCTGCCCCCGGCCGGGCGCAACAGGCCCGCAGCCAGTGCCAGCCACGTCGACTTGCCGGAACCGGACGGGCCCTTGAGCAGGAGCACCCCGCCCTGCGGCAGGTTCACGTCCGGAAACCGCAACTCCGCACCTGCGCCATACCGGTAGGCCAGTTGATGGGTCTGGATCAAGCGGCGGTCTCCGTGGTGCCGCTGGCGCAATCACTGCAAACGCCGCGCAGTGCGACATCCATGCTCAACCCGGTGTAACCCAGGGCCTTGAGCGCCTCGATGGCGGTCTGCGCCGCCTTTTCCAGATCGCGTGAACTGGCCTGCAAGGCACCCGAAAGCGGGCTGTCGCGGTGGCAGCTCTGGCACTCGAAATGTGGGGTGGCATGCACGCTGGCAGGCATGGCCTGGTAGCGCCGCACACGCCTTGCATCCACACGGCACAACAGCAGGCCGACCTGGGTCAGCCGGTCGATCAGGCGGTACAGCGTCACGCGGTCCAGCGCTTCGGTCTGGTCGTCTTGCAGCGCCATCTGCAATTGCGCATGCGTGTAGCTGGTGTCTGGGTGCGCAAGCAACCAGCCCAGTACCAGGCGCGCTGCACTGGTACGCCGCAAGCCATGGGCGGAAAGCAGCGCGTCAATCGGGTCGTCAGGAAGTGGCGGCATGGGTGACCTTGTAGCCAACGAGTAGTTCAAAAAAAGCACGGATGCGCATTTAATGCAACAAAGTTGCGTTAGACTATATCGCAATCTGGTTGCATTATGGCCCGATCCAGGGTCCAACAAACGAAATCTTCTGCTGTCACACCACTTCCACCGGATGCCGAACACCCCCCCACCCCCCAAGAGCCGACGGCGCACCGTCCTTGCATGGCCGGCATGGCAACGGGTGCTCGCCGTCGTGCCGGCACTCGCCCTGCTCTGGCTGGGCGTCTTGTGGGCCACCGGGGAGACCGCTCCATGGTGACGCTGGACAACCTGACGGTGAGTTACCGGCAGCACCCGGCCCTGCACCACATCAGCGGCCATTTCGCGCCCGGATCCCTGACAGCGGTGGTAGGGCCCAATGGCGCCGGCAAGAGCACCTTGCTCAAGAGCATCGTCGGCTTGTTGCCCAGCGCCGGGGGCCGGTTGTCGGTGGTTCCACCGCGCGACCGCATCGCGTATTTGCCGCAGCTGAGCGAGATCGACCGCGGCTTTCCGATCAGCGTTTCCGATTGCGTCTTGCTCGGCTTGTGGCACGTGACGCGCGCCTCGGGCAACGTGACTGCGCAGATGCTGGAGCGCGTCACACAGGCCTTGCACGACGTCGGCCTGGACGGGTTCGAACGCCGCCCGATCGGCTCCTTGTCCAGCGGCCAATTGCAGCGAGTGATGTTCGCCCGCATGCTGGTGCAGGACGCCGATCTGATCCTGCTCGACGAGCCCTTTGCCGCAGTCGATGCGCGCACCAGCGCCGCGTTGATGCGCCTGGTGCTGGACTGGCACGCCCGCCAGCGCACCGTGATCGCGGTGCTGCATGACGACACGCTGGTGCGTACGTTCTTTCCCGACACACTGCTCATTGCCCGCGAACTTGTGGGCTGGGGCTCCACGGCCAGCGTTCTGACCGAGCCCGGGCTCCGCCGCGCCCGCGCCATGGCGGAGGCCTGGGACGAATCCGCCGAAGTCTGCCGCGTCGACGACGACACGCCTGCCCGGGTGGCTGCGTGATGTCTGTCTTGAGCGTCATCAGCGAAAGCGTCATCGGCCCGTTCGCCGAATTCGCCTTCATGCGGCGTGCACTGGTGGCCACTCTGGCGCTGTCACTCAGCGCCACGCCGCTCGGTGTGTTCCTCACCCTGAGGCGCATGAGCCTGCTGGGCGATGCGCTGAGCCACGCGGTGCTGCCCGGTGTCGCGATCGGTTTCATGCTGTCGGGGCTGTCCCTGGCGGCGATGGCGATGGGCGGGGTTGTCGCTGGCATCGCCGTGGCGGCGCTGGCAGGCTTGGTGAGCCGTTCTACAGCGCTCAAGGAAGACGCCAGCCTGGCAGCCATGTACCTGTTGGCGCTGGCACTGGGGGTGACACTGATCTCAAGCCAGGGGACGCAACTCGACCTGCTGCACATCCTGTTCGGCAGTGCGCTGGGCGTCGACGACCAGGGCCTGCTGCTGGTTGCCGGCGTCGCCAGCGTCAGCCTTCTGGCACTGGCGGCGCTGTACCGCGGCCTGGTGCTGGAGAGCTTCGACCCGGTGTTCCTGGCCGCCGCCGGGCGTCGTGCCTGGATCTGGCAGCAGGGCTTCCTGATGTTGGTGGTGATCAACCTGGTGGCCGGCTTCCAGACACTGGGCACGTTGATGGCGGTCGGGCTGATGATGGTGCCGGCCGTGTCCGCACGCCTGTGGCACGACAACCTGCCGGCGCAGCTGGTCAATGCCAGCGCCCAGGCCATGGTGGCCGGCGCTTCCGGGCTGCTGTTGTCCTACCACTTGGACACGCCCTCGGGCCCCACCATCATTGGCTGCACTGGCGTTTTGTACGTGCTCTCGTTGCTGTTTGCACCCGGTGGCTGGTTGCCTCGATGGCTCCCGAACCGGCACCGGGTCGCCTGATGGCCCGCCCCCCCGATCAACCCCTGCACTCCACCCATCAAGGACATCTCCCATGACATCCCCATTGCGCCGGCTCACACTGGGCCTTCTCGCATCGGCAGCCCTCCTGGCCGGCCCGGCCCAGGCCGCCGACAAACTGCCCGTGACCGCCAGCTTCAGCATTCTTGGTGACCTGGTGGCGGTCGTGGGAGCAGACCGGGTCCGTGTGCTTTCCCTGGTCGGCCCCGACGAGGATGCCCATGTCTTCGAGCCCCGACCGGCGGATGCAAAGACGATCCTGCAGTCCAGGCTGCTGGTGATCAACGGGCTGGGTTTCGAGCCCTGGGCCCAAAAGCTGGCCAAATCAGCAGGCTACAAGGGGGACACAGTTATCGCCTCCAAGGGCGTCAAGCCGCGCGCAATGCACGGCGACAAAGGGCTTGGTCATGGCCACGAGCATGCCGATCCCCACGCCTGGCAGAGCCCGAACAACGTAGCCCAGTACGTGCGCAACATCACGGCCGCCCTGATCAAGGTCGATCCTGCCGGCTCCGACACCTATGGCGCCAACCGCGACGCCTACATCCGGGAGCTGCAATCGCTGGACGCCTGGATCCGGACGCAATTGGCAAGCATCCCGGCCCCGCAACGCAAGGTCATCACCTCGCACGATGCGTTCGGTTACTTCGCGGCGGAGTACCAGCTGCGCTTTCTGGCTGCGCAGGGCGTATCCACCGAGAGCGCCCCGAGTGCCAAGGAGGTGGGAGAGCTGGTGCGTCAGATCAAGCGCGAAAAAATCCGCACTGTGTTCGTCGAAAGCATGAGCGACCCCAAGCTGGTCGCCCAGCTCGCCAAGGACGCTGGCGCGAGCGTGGGTGGCAGCCTGTATTCGGACGCCCTGTCCGCGGCCAACCAACCCGGCTCCACCTACCTGCTGATGATGCGCCACAACGTGACGCAACTGGTGCAGGGGATGAAGCAGAACTGAGGTTGTCCATGCTCCCGGAAAACAACGATCTGACAGCCGACCGCGCTCGCATTCTTCACGCGGCGCTTGAGCCAGCCAGCCTGCCTGACCTTGCCGCTGGAAGACCTGGCACTGACCAATGCGTCGCTGGTGATCTTCCGGGATTCGTCTTGCCACGGCGACCTGCCGCGCACGGATGTGATCGGGCCATTACGCGAACTTCGCCGACGCTTTGAGCCCCCAAGAACCGTGTCTGCATGGGTCTGCCGACCCGCTGACATCCTGTCCCGGCATACAGCACACACACAAAGGCCCGCGCACCGTGTCACCCCAGACTTCCCGCAGCTCCAAGGACTCCCGCCTGCCCGTCACCGTGTTGTCGGGCTTTCTGGGCGCCGGCAAAACGACCCTGCTCAACCATGTGCTGGCCAACCGCGAGGGCTTGCGGGTCGCGGTCATCGTCAACGACATGAGCGAGGTGAACATCGATGCCAGGGTGGTCAACAACAGCGCCGCCAACGCTGGCGCGGCGCTGTCACGCACAGAAGAGAAGATGGTTGAAATGAGCAATGGCTGCATTTGCTGCACCTTGCGAGAAGACCTGCTGCTGGAAGTGCGCAAGCTCGCAGCAGAGCGGCGTTTCGACTACCTGCTGATCGAGTCCACCGGCATTGGCGAGCCCATGCCAGTGGCGGCCACCTTTGACTTCGAAGACGAAAACGGCGACTCGCTCAATGACGTGGCGCGCATCGACACCATGGTCACGGTCGTCGATGCGTTGAACCTCCTGAGGGATTTCACGGGTCGGGATCTGCTGGCCCACCGGGGCGAAGTCGCGGGCGAGGACGACAACCGCAGCCTCGCCACGCTGCTGACCGAACAGATCGAGTTTGCAGACGTCGTGGTGGTGAACAAGATCGATCTGGTGGACCACCGCCGCCGCGCGGACGTCGCCGCGGTGATCAAGGCACTGAACCCGGCTGCTGAACTGGTGTTCACTGACCATGGCGAGTTGCCCCTTGCCTCCATCCTCGGCACCGGAAAATTCGACCTGGAACGCGCCAGTGCCATGCCTGGCTGGGCGCAAGAACTCGCAGGTCAGCACACCCCTGAAACCGAGGCGTACGGCGTCAGCAGTTTCGTACTGCGCAGCGTCGACCCGCTGCACCCTCAACGCTTTTCGGAATTCATGGAGATGCCCTTGCCCGGCCTGCTCCGTGCCAAGGGTTATGTGTGGTTGGCGAGCCGCCCAGAGTGGGTCGTGAGTTACTCCCGCGCAGGCAACGTGGCCACCCATGAGCCGATGGGCCAGTGGTGGGCTGCCGTGCCGCATGCACGGTGGCCGGCCCCTGGCACCCCGGAGCGCGAAGGTATCCGCGACAACTGGAAAGAGCCCTATGGCGACCGAATCAACGAGGTCGTGTTCATCGGCGCCCAGATGGACCGCAGCGCCATCGAGCAGGCCTGGAAGGCCGCGCATCTGAACTTCACCGAGACCCGCAAGGGCATGAAAGGCTGGGCCAGGCTGCGTGATCCTTTTCCAGCATGGCAACGCAAGGACGTAGCGGCGACGCTGAAGGGTATCACTTGAGCACCGAGATATTGGTCTGTGTACTGTGCCGCCCGGCGGGGACAGCGCGCGAACTGCCGCGTGCCGGGCTGGCCTTGTTCGAAGTGGTGCATGAAGCAGGCTTGCGCGACGGCCAGCCCTTTGCGGTGCGGGCGATCGAATGCATGAGCGCCTGTGACCGGTCGTGCACTGTGGCAATACAGGCGCCTGGCAAGACGACCTACCTGTTTGGCGGCCTGCTTCCCACGCTGGCGTACGCCAATGATGTGCTGGCCTGCGCGCGCCTGCATGAAAGCAGCCCTGATGGCTGGATGGCACGCGAGTGCCGCCCGGGCACGTTGCGCGAGGGCATTCTGGCGCGTATTCCCGCTTCATTGGCGCTACCCCAACCAGGCAGTCTGACAGCTGCGCCGGAGACGGCATGAGCTGCTCGGCGCTCGACCTGCGGGCCGTGGGCTACCGTACCGGGCGCGGCGAGGTGCTGGTTGCGCCGGTGACGCTGCAACTCGCAGCCGGGCAGCACCTGGCCGTAGTCGGGCCCAATGGTGCCGGCAAATCGACCTTGCTGCGGTTGCTGGGCGGGACACTCAAGCCCAGCTTTGGCGAAGTGCGGATCGACGACCAGCCTGTGCACGGCATGCGTGCAGACGAACGCGCCCGCACCATCGCCGTGCTCGGCCAAAATGACCAAACCGACGTCCGCCTGCGGGTTGTGGACTACGTGGGCCTGGGCTGCCTGCCCCATCGAAACCACCGAACCAGCGACCAACTGGACGTCCAGGTTGCCCAAGCCATGGAACGCTGCCAGTTGCAAGCGCTGGCAGTGCGCGCGATGGGCAGCCTTTCGGGCGGAGAGCGCCAGCGCGCCCACCTGGCACGGGCACTGGCACAAGCGCCAAAGCTGCTACTGCTGGACGAGCCCACCAACCACCTGGACCCGCGCGCTGCACTCGACTTGCTGCACGGCGTAGCCACGCTGGGTATCACGGTAGTGGCGGTGCTGCACAACCTGGCGCTGGTACCGCAGTGGGCGGACCGTGTCGCCGTGTTCCAGCGCGGTGCCCTTGTCGCGTTCGACGCGCCACCCGCCGCACTGTCCTCGGTGCGCGTGCACCAGGTCTTCGGCATCCACTCGTTCTATTTGCCGCACCCCGAGACCGCGCAGCCCCTGCTGGTCATGGACACCTGCGCCGCACCAGCGCCGCAGCGCCGCCACAGCGCTGTGCGTCAGAGTTTTTTCAGCCACTACGAGGAACTATCCCCATGAAACCTGCCATCGCTACGCTAGTGCTTGCCCTTGCGGCGTCTGTCGCATCGGCGCAGAACTTTCCACTCACGGTTGACAATTGCGGCGAACCTCTGACGTTTACCGCGCCGCCCAAGCGTGCCATCGTGCACGACATGAACATGACCGAGATGGCGCTGGCATTGCAGCTTAACCAGTCGATGGTAGGCGTGACCGGCATCACCGGCTGGTACAAGGCCGGGCCTGAGTTCAAGCAGGCGCTTGGCAGCATCCCCGAACTGGCACCCAAATACCCGACTCTCGAAAACCTCCTTGCAGCCAATCCAGACTTCTTCTTTGCCGGTTGGAACTACGGCATGAAGGTCGGCGGCGATGTCACTCCGACCAGCCTTGCCAAGTACAACATCAAGACACTGGTCTTGAGCGAGAGTTGCATTCATGTCAATAAAACCCGCCCGGCAGCGTCGATGGATCTTTTGTACACGGATTTTGTCAAGCTCGGCAGCATCTTCGGCAAGGCGCAGCAGGCCACTGCCATGGTCGCCCAGTGGAAGTCACGGCTCGCACAGATCAAGCCGGTAAACGCTGCCAGGGACACCCGGGTGTTCCTGTTCGACTCGGGTGAAGACAAGCCGTTCACCGCTGGCAAATACGCCATCCCCAGCGCGATGATCGAGGCCGCCGGCGGGCGCAACATCATGGCTGACATGGAGACCAGTTGGGGAACAACATCCTGGGAAACCGTCGCAACCCGCAATCCACAGTTCCTGGTGCTGCTCGACTACCAGGACGGCAACGGTGTCACCAAGCTGCTGCAGTTTCTGAAGTCGCACCCGGCCATGAAGGAGACCGATGCGGTTCGTAATGGACGCTTTGTTGCGCTTCGTTACGCCGAGTTGACGCCCGGCCCCGCCAACATCGAGGCGATCGAGAAGATTGCCAAGGTCATGGCGGCGAGCATCAAGTGATCACTGGCCGCGCCTACGCGGTAGCGATGACAGGTGGCGCAGTGCTGCTGACGCTGCTGATGTTTGTCGCAGTTGCCAAAGGCAGCACGCCCATACCGCTGCCAGCCGTGGCGGCTTCATTGCTCGGTCCGTGGGCCAACGCCGCGGGCCTACCCGCGGTAGCGCCGACCGTGCAGCAAATCGTGCTCGACCTGCGCGTGCCGCGCGCCGTGCTGGGGGCCGTGGTGGGCGCGGGCCTGGCGATGGTCGGCGTCGTGCTGCAGACGGTCACGCGCAACGATCTAGCCGACCCTTTTCTGTTCGGGCTGTCCTCCGGTGCCAGCGCCGGCGCCGTCGCGGTCATCACCATCACGGGCGAATTGCTCGGTATCTGGACTCTGCCATTGGCCGCCCTCGCTGGCGGCCTGTTGTCTGCCACGGCGGTGCTGGCGATTGTGAAGCGCTGTGAAGGCAGCGGTCCCGAGAAGCTCATCCTGGCCGGGCTGGCAAGCTCTTTCCTGTTTGGCGCGATTACACACTTCCTGGTATTTTCTGGTGACCAACGGGCTGCCCATTCAGTGTTGTTCTGGACCCTTGGCGGTCTTGGCCTGGCGCGCTGGGACAACCTGCCCCTGGCACTGCTTGGCTTGCTGCTGCTGTCGGCTTTTGCGCTGGCGCGTCGGCACGCTCTGAACGCGCTGTTGGCAGGCGAAGAAACCGCAACAACCCTGGGCATCGATACCGCACGCCTGCGCTCCGAGGTGTTTGCGGTCGCCGCCGTGGCCACTGCATGCTTCGTCGCGCTGACCGGTGTGATCGGCTTTGTCGGGCTGATGGTGCCGCATCTGGCGCGTGCGCTGGTTGGCGCTCTGCACGGACGACTGCTGGCCGTGTCGGCGCTGGGTGGCGCTGGATTGCTGCTCAGCAGTGACCTGTTTTGCCGCACCGTGCTGCCGCCACAAGAGTTGCCTGTCGGCATCGTGACTGCAGCTATCGGCGGCCTGTTTGTAGTGTTTCTCGTCCTGGGCGGATCGAACCGCCACAACTGACCATGACATTTTTCATCAAGGAGTCACCATGAACGCAACCCAAATCCCCGTCACCATCCTCACCGGTTTTCTCGGCAGTGGCAAGACCACGCTGCTCAACCGCATCCTGAAGGAACAACACGGCCACCGCATTGCGGTGATCGAAAACGAGTTCGGCGAGGCCGGCATCGACAACGAACTGCTGGTGCAGGACCGCGATGAACAGATCATCGAGATGAACAACGGCTGCATCTGCTGCACCGTGCGCGGCGACCTGGTGCGGATCCTGGGCGAACTGGCGCACAAGCGCAGCACCGGCAAGCTGCAGTTCGACCGTGTGGTGATCGAGACCACCGGGCTGGCTGATCCGGCACCGGTAGCCCAGACCTTTTTCGTCGACGAGGACATCAGCCAGCGCTATCTGCTGGACGCGATCGTCACACTGGTGGATGCCAAACACGCACCTGCCCAGCTCGACGCGCACCACGAGGCGCAAGAGCAGGTCGGGTTTGCCGACCGCCTGCTGCTCACCAAGACAGATCTGGTGCCGGCCGCCGATGCGCAGGCGCTGCGGGCCCGACTGGCAAGGATGAATCCGCGCGCCAGGATTGCCGACGCGCACCACGGCGTAGCCGATATCGACGACCTGCTGGACATCCGCGGCTTCAACCTGAACGCCATCCTCGAGATCGAGCCCGACTTCCTGACCGACGTGGACCATGAACACGACGACGACGTCACCTCCTTCGTTTTCCGCGAAACGCGGCCACTGGACCTGGAGCGCATAGAGGAGTTCCTGAGCGTCATGGTGCAGACCTACGGCGTCAACCTGATGCGCTACAAGGGCATATTGCACATCCAGGGCGTCGACCAGCGCGTCGTGTTCCAGGGCGTCCACATGCTGATGGGGTCGGACGCCGGCGCGCCCTGGAAAAAGGGCGAACAGCGCGGCTCCAAACTGGTCTTCATCGGCCGAGGCATGCCACGTGCCCTGCTCGAACAAGGTCTTGCGCAATGCGTCGCGGCGGTCAGCCCGGCCGCCACACCAGCGCACCCGTGACCATTGTCTTTGTTTCGTCCAACCACCTCACACAGGAACACCCCGTGACCAACCATTCCCCTCGCCTTGCAGGCCGTCTGAACCTGGCCGTCGCTGCCCTGATCGCTGCCGCCACATGCTCGGCCATGCCCGCGCATGCCGCAGCGGCCGACAAGAAGACGATGCAGATCGCCGCCCCGTGGGAGATCGGCAGCCTCGATCCCGCCAAGGCCGGTTATATCTTCACACGCATGCAGGTCAGCGAGACGCTGGTCGGTGTAGATGCGCAGGGCGGTCTCGCGCCAGGTCTGGCCAGCGGGTGGGAGGTGTCTGCGAACCAGTTGGTCTGGCGCTTCCGGTTGCGCCCTGGCGCGAAGTTCCACGACGGCGCCACGCTGACCCCGGCCGATGCCGTGCGCGCCCTGGAGCGGGCCCGCGCCAACCCCGGGGTGCTGGGCAATGCGCCCGTGCAGAAGATCAGCGCCGACAAAGACGCGGTGGTGTTCGAACTCAGCAGGCCGTTCAGCCCGTTGGCTGCGTTCCTTGCCCACGCCAGCACCCAGATTCTTGCGCCGGCGTCTTATGCCGCGGACGGCACCGTGAAGGCCGTGGTGGGCACCGGCCCGTACAAGATCGCCAGCATCCAGCCACCTCAAAAGATGGAGGTCGAGCGGTTCGACGGCTGGCAAGGAAAGAAGCCCGCGATCGAACGCGTGGGATACCTGGCGGTCGGGCGCGGCGAGACGCGCAACATGCTCGCCAACAGCGGCCAGGCCGACCTGGTGTTCACCCACGACCCGGCCAACTTCGACCGGCTCAAGGCCCAGAAGAAGCTGAAATTCGAAAGCATGGCAATTCCGCGCACCATCTACATCAAGGTCAATGCCGCACACCCGGCGCTCAAGGATGTGGCGACGCGGCGTGCACTCAGCCTGGCGATCGACCGCACCGGCATCGCCACGGGCGTGATGCGGGAGCCCCGCGCCGCGGCGACGCAGCTGTTTGCTCCGGTGATGCAGGAATGGCATGTCCCGGCCCTGCAGTCCCTGGGCCGCGACCTGGCCCAGGCGCGCGAGTTGCTCAAGTCCGCCGGCTGGACACCCGGCCCAGGCGGTGTGCTGCAACGAGATGGCAAACCCTTCAAGGTAACGATGCGCACCTTCTCCGACCGGCCCGAGTTGCCGACCATCGCGACCGCCATCCAGGCCCAGCTCAAGGAGGTCGGCATCGACATGGCCGTGGCGATCATGAACTCGGGCGAGATTCCGGGCGGGCACAAGGATGGCTCGCTGGAGCTCGCCCTGCTGGCGCGCAACTATTCGCTGGTGCCGGACCCGGTGGGCACCCTGCTGCAGGACTTCGGCCCCACCGGAGGCGATTGGGGTGCAATGAACTGGACCAGCGCCGCCCTGCGCGATGCCATTGCCGCACTCAGTGCGCCAGCGACGCCAACCGGCGCTCGGTGTTGCGCGGCACCATCGCCACCATCCTGCAGGCTGATCTGCCGGTGATTCCGGTGATCTGGTACCAGCACACGACCACGTACAGCGCACGCATCTCCAATGTGTCGATCGATCCGCTGGAGCTCTCCTACCGCATCGACCAAATGCAGTGGACGGGCCGGGATTGAGCGCCACGCCGGGTGGTCAGCGCCTGCTGCAGGCGCTGGGTTCCGGTGCGGCGCGCCTGCTGGCGCGCGCACTGGCCGTCGCCGGCATCGTTGGCGTGATCTCGTTTGCACTGATGCGTTCACTGCCAGGCGATGCCGCCTACCGTATCGCCGC
Source organism: Rhodoferax sp. OV413 (assembly GCA_945861785.1). Taxonomy (GTDB): domain Bacteria; phylum Pseudomonadota; class Gammaproteobacteria; order Burkholderiales; family Burkholderiaceae_C; genus CAISIP01. The sequence goes on from CAMAWD010000019.1 coordinate 57,829, forward strand.
CGGGCGGTATGGCTACGACATCGTCGATACTGCCGCGGCCGACAAGGTGCGCAGCGAGTTGGGTCTCGACCAGCCGTGGTGGGTGCAACTGGGGGCCTGGCTGGGAGAGCTGGCCCAGGGCAACCTGGGCCGCTCGATGGTGTCGGGGGATCTGGTGGCCGAGGAGCTGTCGCACCAGCTCGGCCATACGGTCGGCCTTGCGCTGGCGTCGTGGGCCCTGGCCCTGGCCCTGGGCCTCGCAGCGGGGGCCGCAGTGGCACTGACCGGCAGACGCTGGCTCGACGGCATGCTGACCTCAGTCAGCCTGGGCTTCAAGGCCACGCCGACCTTCGTGCTCGGCCTGGGGCTGGCCACCGTGCTGGCGGTGCAATGGAACTGGTTGCCGGCCGCGGGCCACGGCGGCGCCGAGTACCTGGTGCTACCGGCGTTCACCCTGGCGCTCGGGCTCGCCGCCGGGCTGTCGCAGGTGACACATCACCGCATGCGCCAGGTGCTGGCCACGCCGTCGGTGGCGTTCGCGCGTACCAAGGGACTGTCCCGGCGCTGGGTCGTGCTGCGCCACGTGCTGCGCAACACGGCGGTGCCGGTGGCGGCCTATTCAGGCATGCAACTGGTGCTGCTGATCGAAGGCGTGGTGGTGGTGGAGAGCTTTTTCGCCTGGCCCGGTATTGGCCATGCGCTGATCCATGCCCTGATCGCGCGTGACATCCCCATGGTGCAAGGCACTGCGCTGTGCATGGGCATGCTGTTCGTCGTGCTCAGTGCCGCGGTGGACGGCCTTTGCTGGCTGCTCGACCCGCGCCTGCAAAAAGGACGATGACATGAACCCTTCCATGTCGACGATGCCCCGCAGCTTCGCGGGGCTGCGCTGGAGCCAGCGCGGCGCACTGCTCGTGCTGTTGGCACTGGCAGCGTTTGCCGGTCTGGCGCCATGGTGGTTGCCAGACCCGCATGTGCAGGATCTCGACGCCGTCCTGCAGACCCCGTCTGCGCGTCACTGGCTGGGCACCGATGCCTTCGGGCGCAGCGCCCTGGCGCGGCTGGCCGAGGGAACCCGGGTGTCGTTGCTGCTCGCCCTGGGTTCGGCCCTCGTAGCCGCACTGGCCGGCACCACGCTGGGCATAGTGGCCGCGGCGCGGCCGGGTTGGCCGGACCGTCTGCTGCAAGGTGCGGGCGACGCCGTGATGGCGCTGCCGGCCTTGTTGTGGGTGCTGCTGCTGTCGGCGCTGGACCCCGGCGAGAAATGGCCGCTGTACATGGGGCTGGTGCTCACGGCGTGGGTCGAGTTCTTTCGCACGACGCGCGCGTCGGTCGGTGTCCTGCTTGCGGGGCCGCAGGTCCAGGCCGGCCGCCTGCTGGGTTTCGGCCCGGTCTACATCGCGCGTCACCATCTGTGGCCGGAAATCCGCCCGACGGTGGTGGCGCTGACAGCATTCGCCATGTGCAACGCCGTGCTGGCCGTGGCCGCCATGGGATTCGTGGGCATCGGCCTGCGCCCACCCGGCGCAGAACTGGGGCTGCTGATGACCGAGGCCCTGCCCTATTCGGACGACGCGCCCCAGCTCTTGCTGGCGCCGATCGCGGTGCTGCTGCTGTGTGTCGCCGCGCTGCACGCACTGACCCGGACCGGAGAGCCGGAATGACGCCAGCGCTCGAGATCAACGACCTGGAAATCCGCACCCAGGCCCGGCATGGTCATGGCGCCATCGTGCACCGGACGAGCCTTCAGGTCGCGCCCGGCGCACGCCTCACCATCCTCGGTGAGTCCGGCTCCGGCAAGTCCATCCTGGCGCAGGCCATCATGGGCACACTGCCGCCGGGCGTCACCGCCAGCGGCAGGATCGCAGTCTGGGGGCAGGCGCTGGACGGTATGGCGCCGCGCACCCGCAGGGACCTGTGGGGCCGCACCCTGGCGATGTTGCCGCAAGAACCATGGCTGGCACTGAATCCGACGATGCGCAGCCTGGCCCAGGTAGCCGAAGTGCCGCACAGGGTGCTGGGCCAGGCCTGGCCAGCAGCGCAGGAAACCGCCCGCGCGGCGCTGGCGCAGGTGCGCTTGCTTTCGGCCGCGCACAAGTACCCGCACCAGATCTCGGGCGGAATGGCGCAACGCGTGGCGTTCGCGGCCACCTGCGCGTCGGGCGCCCGGCTGTTGATCGCGGACGAACCGACGAAGGGACTGGACGCGGCATTGCGGAACCAGATCGGCGACCTGCTGGCAGCCCACCTGCGCGCCGACCACGCACTGATCACGATCACCCACGATGTGGCGCTGGCGCGGCGACTGGGCGGCACGGTCGCAATCATGCTGGACGGTCGCATCGTCGAGCAGGGCCCGGCCAGCGAAGTGCTCACGCACCCGCAACATGCCTACAGCCAGGCCCTGGTCCAGGCCGATCCAGCAAATTGGCCTTGCATGGCGCATGCCCTGCCATCGTCGGCACGCGCAGTGGTGACCGCCACGCAGCTGTCCAAATCCTTCGGCGCCCACCAGTTGTTCACCGGTGTCGACCTGGCGGTGGCACAGGGCGAGATCGTGGCCGTGCCGGGCCCCAGTGGCTGCGGCAAGACGACGCTCGGTCACATCCTGCTGGGTCTTGAGCACGCCGACACCGGCCAGGTGCACCGGCCTGGTGCGAGCCGCCCCGTTTCGCTGCAAAAACTTTACCAAGACCCGCCCGCGGCCTTCGCCCCGCAGCGGAGCCTGCGGGACAGCCTGGACGACCTCGTTCAACGGCACCACCTTGGCATGACAGACGCCCGCGAGCTGATGCGCACGCTGCGGCTCGACGACGAACTGCTCGACCGCCTGCCGGCCCAGGTGTCCGGCGGGGAACTGCAGCGTTTCGCCCTGCTGCGCGTCCTGCTGTTGCGGCCGGCCTTCGTGTTTGCCGACGAGCCCGGCTCTCGCCTGGACCCCATCACGCAGAAGCTGACGATGCAACTGCTCAACGACAGCGCCGCCGCACATGGTTTCGGCGTCGTGCTGGTTACCCACGATGCAGCTGTCGCCCGCAACGGCGCGCACCGGGTTGCGCGCATTCCGTTCGTCAATGCAGATGCGGCGGGCGGTGCACTATAGTCACCCGCCATGACGACCAGCCCGCCCCCTTCCACCGCCACCTCCAGCCTGCGCAGCCACGGATTTCATGCCCTGGCTCCGGGGCCACGCCTGATCGTGCTCGGTGCCGTACACGGCAATGAGACCTGCGGCACCCGGGCCATCGAACGCACCGTGGCGGCGTTCGGCACCGGTGAGCTGGTGTTGCAGCGCGGCAACCTGACGCTGGTGCCGGTCGCCAACCCGCTGGCCTACAACAAGCAGCAGCGCAACGGGGACCGCAACCTCAACCGCAACCTTGCTCCCAATGACGCACCCCAGGATTTCGAGGACCGCATTGCCAACGCGTTGTGCCCCTTGCTGGCCGCCCACGACGTCCTGCTCGACCTGCACTCGTTCCAGTCGACGGGCGAGCCATTCCTCATGCTCGGCCCGGCGGACAACACCGGCACCCTCGAACCCTTTGCGCACGCCGCGCAAGAGCAGGCGCTGGCGCTGCGCCTCGGGCCACAGCGCATCGTGGAAGGCTGGCTTGGCACCTATGCCATCGGGGTCCAGCGGCGACTGGCGCGCACCGCTCCAACAGAACGGGCCCAGTTGCTGAGCACCGACCCGCGTTATGGGGTAGGCACGACGGAGTACATGCGCAGCACTGGCGGGTATGCGCTCACGCTCGAATGCGGCCAGCACCAGGATCCGCAGGCGCCCGAGGTCGCATGGCAGGCGATTCTGCGCACCCTGGCGCACCTGCAGATGGTCGAGGCGCCAGCACCCGCCGCCACGACCGGTGTCGAATTCCTTCGCCTGACCGAAGTGATCGACAAGTTGCACGCCGGTGACACGTTCAGCCGGTCCTGGTCGAGTTATGACCCGGTTTCCGCCGGCCAGGAGATCGGCCGGCGCCACGATGGCACACCGGTGCTGGCACCCGAGAACGGTTTCATCGTGTTTCCCAATGCGTCCGCCAGCGCCGGAAACGAGTGGTTCTACTTCGCCCAGCCCAGCAGCCGCCGGCTCGGCGGCTGAAGGCGTGGTTGCGGTCCGAGGCGACACCGATCCGCGCCGGTCGATGTCCGCTTGCGGCCCATTGCGGACGTTCGGACTTGCGGCTGGCGTCACGCCACCATGGTTGGCGAGCCGAGAGGAACGGCCAAGTGCCGCGACTCGTGTCCCCCGCCCTGTGGGCTCCTCCTTTACCTCGCCGCGACACTTGGCCGTTCCTCTCGGCAGCGGAAGTGTCTGGTGCCCGGCACTCCAACCAAGTCGCAGGATCAGGACGGCGGTGCGTTCGGCGCAGCGGCATACCGGAGGAGCCCGCAGGGCGGGGGACAGCCGCGGAGCCGAATGCGCCGTCGGCCTGATCCCACACCAAGCCGCCGGTATCCTGACAGCCCTGATTTCGCGAACGATTGTCGATGTCCGCAAAGGGCCGGAAGCAGTCGACCCGTCTCCAGTCGTTTGACACTGCGATGCGTCCTCCGGCCAGAGGTCAGGTGTGCAATCTGCGCGCTCCAATGGCCCCCGGGAAAAGCCCCTGCAATTGACGACGGGCAAGCCACGGGCTACATTACTAACCCGTTAGTCATTAATTCTGATGCCCCAGACTACTCCAGTTGGCGACCACCCTGCAGTGGCACATACCAAGACCGCACGCCGCAAGCAGGCCCGCCCGAGCGAACTGCTTGCGGCTGCCTTGGATCTGTTCGTGGAAAAGGGTTATGCCGCAACACGGGCCGAAGAAGTCGCCACCCGGGCTGGCGTGTCCAAAGGCACCCTTTTCCTCTATTTTTCCAGCAAGGAAGACCTGTTCAAGGCGGTGGTCAGGGAAAACATTTCAGATCTTTACCCGGAATGGTCGACCGAACTGGACAACTTTTCGGGCTCGACGGCCGAATTGCTGCACTATTGCATGAGGGCCTGGTGGTCGCGTTTTGGTGACACCAAAGCCTCCGGTATTTCCAAACTGATCATGAGCGAAGCCAGGAACTTTCCGGAGTTGGCAGCGTTCTACCAGCAGGAGGTGGTGGAACCAGGCCGCGAACTGATACGGCGCATCCTGCAACGTGGCATCGACCGCGGCGAGTTCCGGCCCATGAACATGCAGTACGGCGTTTATGTCGTGCTGGCGCCGATGATGTTCCTGGTGATGTGGAAACACTCGCTGGGCGCGTGCATGCCGATGCAGTCGCGCATCGTCCCTGAAGACTATATCCAGGCCCAGATCAACACGATCCTGCACGGCCTCAGCTTGCCAGCCGCACCTGCGGCGGCCCAAAAAGGACATCCGTAAATCATGCGTCGATGGTTGAAATGGATCCTCGCGATCCTGGTCATTGCTGCGCTCGCCGCAGGTGTTGCGTGGGCCCTGTCGCAGCGCAAGGTACAACAACAGGCTGCGGCCGCGCAGGCCAGCCAGCGGGTGGAGTCCGCCGTGGAACTGGCCCCGGGCGACCTGGTGCAGGTGAAATCCCGCGCGTTGGTGCAGGCACTGCCGATATCCGGAACACTCAAGGCCGCCACCGTCGTGGTCATCAAGGCCCGTGTGGCAGGCGAATTGCAGGCCATGACACTGCGTGAAGGCGACCTGGTGCGGGCCGGGCAGACGATCGGGCGCATCGACGCCACGGATGCCCAGGCACGGCTGCGCCAGGCGCAGCAACAGGCCGAGTCGGCCAAGGCCCAGGTGGAGATCGCCCGGCGCACCTTCGAGAACAACCGCTCGCTGGTGGACCAGGGCTTCATCTCCAAATCCGCGCTCGACACATCGGCGTCCAGCCTCGCCGCGGCCGAGGCCAACTACCGCGCAGCGGTGGCCGGTGCCGACATGATGGGCAAGTCACTCGATGACACGGTGCTGCGCTCGCCGATCACCGGGCAGGTGTCGCAGCGGCTGGCCCAAAGCGGCGAACGCATGGCGCTGGATGGCAGGGTGGTCGAGATCGTGGACCTGAGCCGCCTTGAGCTGGAGGCCAGCATCAGCCCGGCCGACTCGCTGCAAGTGCTGTCAGGTCAGACTGCTTTGTTGCAAATAGAAGGCACGGCCAGCACCGTGAAGGCGCGTGTGGTGCGCATCAACCCGACGGTGGTGGCCGGCAGCCGCTCGGTCACCGCCTACCTGGCGCTCGACCCCGCCCCCGGCCTGCGCCAGGGACTGTTCGCCCAGGGCGCACTCACCATCGGGGTGACACAGGCGCCCTCGGTTCCCTTGAGCGTCGTTCGAACCGACAAACCGCAACCCTATGTGCAGATGGTCACCAACAACAAGGTGGTGCACCAACCGGTGGAGTTCGTCGCGCGTGGCGGGTTCGAAGGCCAGCGCATGGCCGGCATCAAGGGCGTGCCGGAGGGCGCCACCCTGATCAGCGGCCAGATCGGTGCTTTGCGCGAAGGCACCCTGGTCAAGCTTGCGGCGAGCACGAAATAAACCATGTGGTTCACCCGCGTCAGCCTTCACAACCCGGTGTTTGCCACCATGGCCATGCTGGCCCTGGTTGTGCTCGGGCTTTTTTCCTACCAGCGACTGCAGATCGACCAGTTCCCCAACATCGACTTTCCGGTCGTGGTGGTGATCACCGATTACCCCGGCGCCTCGCCCGAGGTGGTCGAAAGCGAAGTGACACGCAAGATGGAAGAAGGCGTGAACTCCATCGCCGGCATCAACGCGCTGACCTCCCGGACCTACGAAGGCCAATCGGTGGTGGTGATCGAGTTCGGCTTGCACATCGACGGGCGAAAGGCCGCCGATGACGTGCGCGAAAAAGTGGCGGCCATCAAGCCGCTGCTTCGCACCGAGGTCAAGGAGCCGCGCGTCCTGCGTTTCGACCCGTCGGCGCGGGCCGTCTGGTCGGTGGCGGTGTTGCCAGAGCCGGACGCCAATGGCAAGGTCATGTCGGCGGTGGAACTGACCAACTGGGCCGACCAGACATTCAAGAAGCGGCTCGAAAACGTGCGCGGCGTGGGTTCCGTCACGCTGGTGGGGGGCACCAAGCGCGAGATCAACCTGTACCTCAAACCCGCCGCGATGGAGGCCTTCGGCCTCACGCCCGATCAGGTGGTTGCGGCGGTACGCAGCGAGAACCAGGACTTGCCGGTGGGCGCGGTGCGCTCGCTGGAGCGTGAGCGCGTGGTCCAGATCGAGGCGCGCCTGGCCCGACCGGAGGAGTTCGGCAAGATCATCGTCGCGCGCAAGAATGGCGCGCCGGTGCGGCTCGAACAGATCGCCCGGGTGGTCGACGGCGCCCAGGAGGTCGACACGCTGGCGCTCTACAACGGCCGGCGAACGCTGCTGCTCACGGTGCAGAAGTCGCAGGACGAGAACACCATCGCCGTGGTCGATGGCCTCTACAAGGCCCTGGCGGAGATGCAAAAGCAAACGCCCCCAGGCCTCAAGCTGGAGCAGATCGTCGACGGATCGCGGCAGATCCGGGTGTCGGTCGACAACGTGCGCCGCACCCTGATCGAAGGCGCCTTGCTCACCGTGCTGATCGTCTTCCTGTTTCTCAACTCCTGGCGCTCCACCGTCATCACCGGGCTGACCCTGCCGATCGCCATCATCGGCACCTTCCTGTTCATGAACATGTTCGGTTTCACCATCAACATGATCACGCTGATGGCCCTGAGCCTGTGTGTCGGGCTGCTGATCGACGATGCCATCGTGGTGCGCGAGAACATCGTGCGCCATGTCCAGATGGGCAAAACGCCGTTCCAGGCATCGCTGGACGGCACCCAGGAGATCGGCCTGGCGGTGCTCGCCACCACGCTGTCGATCGTCGCGGTCTTCATGCCGATCGGCTTCATGGGCGGCATCATCGGCAAGTTCTTCCATGAGTTCGGCATCACCATCGTTGCGGCGGTGCTGATCTCGATGTTCGTGAGTTTCACGCTCGATCCGATGCTGTCCTCGATCTGGCACGACCCGAGCATAGACACCCACGGCCTGCCGCGCGCCCGCGTCACGCTCTACGACAAAACCATCGGACGCGTCACCGGTGCCTTCGATGACGGCACGAATTGGCTGGTCAAGGTGTACCAGGAGGTGTTGCGCTGGTCGCTCGCTCACAAACTCACGACGGTGTTGCTGGCCGTGGCCATCTTTGGTGCCAGCGTGGCCATGGTCCCGATGCTGGGCACCGAATTCGTGCCCAAATCCGACTTCTCGGAAACCACGCTCAACTTCCACACGCCTGTCGGTTCGTCGCTGGAGGTCACCGAAGCCCGGGCACGCCAGGTGGAGGCGATCGTGCGCGAGTTCCCGGAAACCCGCTACACGCTGACGACCATCAACACCGGCAATGCACAAGGCAAGATTTACGCCAGCATTTACATCCGTCTGCTCGACCGCAAGGACCGCACGCGCAGCGTGGATGTGCTGTCGGCAAGCTTGCGCGAGCGACTGCAACGTGTGCCCGGCATCACCGTGACCCATGTCGGCCTGCTCGACTCGGTCGGTGGCAACAAGCAGGTGGCGTTCTCGATCCAGGGCCCCAACCAGGGTGAACTCGAGCGCCAGACACGCCTGGCGCTGGAGAAGATCCGCGTGATTCCCGGCCTGGTCGACCTGGATTCCAGCGTCAAGCCGGACAAACCCACGATCGACATCGAGGTACGCCGGGACGTGGCCTCCGATCTCGGGGTCAGCATCACCCAGATCGGCACCGCACTTCGCACCATGGTGGCCGGCCAGACGGTGGGCAACTGGCGGGCGCCGGACGACCAGACCTACGACGTCAATGTGCGACTGGCCCCGGAGTCGCGCAGCGCGCCGGAGGACCTGCAGCGCCTGCCCCTGACCATCGGCGCCAATGCCGACGGAAGCGCCCGGGTGGTTCACCTGGACCAGGTTGCGGTGGTGCGTGAGGGCACCGGTCCGAACCAGATCAACCGGCGTGACCTGACGCGCGAGGTGAGCATCAACGCCAACGTGCACGGGCGCTCGGCGGGCGAGGTGTCAGCCGACATCAAGACCGCCATGGACAGCATCAAGCTGCCCCCCGGCTACAGCTACAAGTTCAGCGGGTCCACCAAGGACATGGCCGAGGCGTTCGGTTACGCGGTGTCGGCCCTGGTGCTCGCGATCGTGTTCATCTACATGATCCTGGCGAGCCAGTTCAAGAGTTTCCTGCAGCCGTTGGCGCTGATGACCGCATTGCCGCTGACCCTGATCGGGGTGGTGCTGGCACTGATGATGTTCCGCTCCACCTTGTCGATGTTTTCCGTCATCGGGGTCATCATGCTGATGGGATTGGTGACCAAGAACGCAATCCTGCTGGTGGATTTCGCTATCCGCTCGCGGGAGGACGCGATCGCCGGCGACGGCACGGTGCTCCCCGGGCTGAGCCGAAACGATGCGCTGCTGCTGGCTGCCAAGGTGCGGTTGCGCCCGATCCTGATGACCACGCTGGCGATGGTTTTTGGCATGGTGCCCCTGGCATTTGCGCTGACCGAAGGGTCGGAGGTGCGTGCACCCATGGGGCAGGCGGTGATCGGCGGCGTGATCACCTCATCCCTGCTGACCCTGGTGGTCGTTCCTGTGGTGTACTGCTACATGGATGACCTCGCCAACTGGTTCCGGCGGCTGTTCGGGGTCGAAAAGCAGCCACTGGCTCCGGGTAAGATCGACGGTTTGGCCTGATCCACTTACCCGACACAAGCATGAACATCGAACAAGCCCGCTTCAACATGATCGAGCAGCAGATACGCCCATGGGACGTGCTCGATGCCCATGTGCTGCACCTGTTGTCTGTGGTCAAACGCGAGGACTTCGTGCCCCTGGCCCACAAGGCCCTCGCATTTGTCGACATGGAGGTCCCGTTAACCGGCGGGGAGGTGATGCTGGCGCCGCGGGTCGAGGCCCGTCTGCTCCAGGACCTGGGCGTGCAAAAGCATGAGAAGGTGCTCGAGATCGGCACCGGATCGGGCTACATGGCAGCGCTGCTGGCGCACCGCGCGCAGCGGGTGATCACCCTGGAAATCAACCCCGACCTGGCGCGCATGGCACGTGCCAGCCTGCAAGCTGCGGGTGTGCACAATGCCGAAGTCCGGCACCTGGACGGTTCGCGCGGGGTTCCTGTCGAGGGCCCCTTCGATGTGATCCTGCTCAGCGGGTCGCTGGCCGAAGTCCCCCAGTCGCTATTGATGCATCTCAAGGCTGGTGGCCGGCTTGGTGCCATCATCGGCGACGAGCCGATAATGCGGGCTACATTCGTGACCCGGGTGGGCGAGGCGCAGTTCCGCACTGTCCAGCCGTGGGACACGGTGGCCCCACGCCTGCAGAATTTCCCGGAACCGTCCCGGTTCAGTTTTTAAGTGAGCCGCGTCACACGCCCATGATTGCCCAAGTTCGTCCCCGTGACCTGAAAGCCTGGCTCGAGCGCGTGCGCGCCTTCGGCGAGCCGGTCGTGCTCGACGTGCGCGAACCAGCGGAACTCCAGACTGCCAGCGTGCAGCCCGACGGCTTCACCTTGCTGACCATCCCGATGGGCGCGGTGCCGGCACGGTTGTCCGAACTCGACCCCCGGCAACCAGTGGCATGCCTGTGCCACCATGGTGGTCGAAGCATGCAAGTGGCGTCGTTCCTGCTGGGCCGGGGATTTTCCCAAGTGGCCAACGTGGCGGGTGGTATCCATGCCTGGGCGGACGAGCTCGACCCCAGCATCCCGCGTTATTGAACCAGGCCAGCCTGCTGACAGCCCCAAAAAGGAAAACAATGAAATCGCCGTTTCGCCTGCTCCCTCTCGTGGCCATCCTGGGTATCGTGGCGGCTTTGCCGGTGCGTGCACAGAGCCTGGTGGAAATCTACCTGGTGGCCCGTGCCTACGACGCCGCGTTCTTGTCTGCCAAGTCGCAGTACGAAGCCACCATCGCCAAGGCCGACCAATCCCGCGCGGGCACCCTGCCGACGCTGGGCCTCGGCATGGCGGTATCGCGCACCGCGCTGGACGCCAACATCCGTCTTCCCAATCCGGCCTTCGGCGCGCAAAGCGCCACGGTCAGCGCCTCCCATCCGCTGTACCGGCCCGCCAACTGGCTGACCTACGAACAGGGCCAAAAGTCAGTCACGGTGGCACAGGCGCAATTGCAGACCGCCGAGCAGGACCTCGTGGTGCGGGTCAGCCAGGCCTACTTCGATGTCCTGACTGCCCAGGACGCATTGACATTCGTCGGCGCGCAGAAAACCGCCGTATCCGAACAGTTGGCTTCGGCCAAACGCAACTTCGAGGTCGGCACCAGCACCATCACCGACACCCGCGAAGCGCAAGCCCGCTTCGATCTGGTCGTGGCGCAACAAATCGCCGCCGAGAACGACCTGCTGGTCAAGAAGCTGGCGCTGGACCAACTGGTGGGCCGCACGGGCACTGCCCCCAAACCCCTGCAGCCACCGGTGAGCCTTCCGGCTTTGCTGCCACCGGACGTGACCACCTGGGTCGAACAAGCCGTCCAAGAACATCCGGTGCTGCGGCAATCCGCGCTTGCGCTGCAGGTCGCGCAACTCGAAACGCAGAAGGCAAAGACTGGCAACAAACCCACGATCGACCTCAACGGCAGCTACCAGATAGCCCACAACGAAGGCTCATCGACCTCACGCAACGGCAGCCACATCAACAGCGCCACCGTGGGCGTGGCCTTCAACCTGCCGCTGTTTGCCGGCTACTCGATCCAGAACCGCATCAAGGAAACCCTGGCACTGGAAGACAAGGCCCGCACCGACCTGGAAGCCGCACGCCGCACGGTGTCGCAAAACACCCGCGCCGCATTTTTCGGTGTGTTGTCCGGGCAGGGGCAGGTCAAGGCGCTGGAAGCCGCGGAAGCCTCCAGCCAGAGCGCCCTGGACGCCAACAAATTGGGTTACCAGGTGGGCGTGCGCATCAATATCGATGTGCTCAATGCCCAGAGCCAGTTGTTCCAGACCAAACGCGACCTCGCCCGGGCACGTTACGACGTTCTTGTGGGCGGTCTTCGCCTGCGCCTGGCCAACGGAACCCTCAGACCCGAAGACATTGAAGCGATCGACAGCCTGCTGGTGAAGTAGACCGGTTGCCCGCCATGCAACAAGCCGTCAACGTCTTGTGCATCAAGTGGGGCCGCAAATACGGCCCGGAGTACGTCAACAGGCTGCACGCGATGGTGCGTCGGCACCTGACCCGCCGGTTCCGGTTTGTCTGCCTCACCGATGACACCCAGGGCATCGACCCAGCGATCGAGGTCAGGCCGATCCCGGCCGTCGGGTTCTCCGAGTTCGACACCCGCCAGCCCTGGACTTTCGGCCATGGCTGGCTCAAGCTCACCAGTTTTGCCAACCCGCTGTACGACCTGAGCGGGCGCACCCTGTTTCTGGACCTCGACATCGTCATTGTCGACAGCATCGATTGTTTCTTCGACGAGCCGGGCGAGTTCTGCGTGATCAGGGAGTGGGACAAGACCGACGGCACCGGCAACACGTCGGTCTACCTGTACACCATCGGGGCCCACGCCGATGCGATCTCCCACCTCAAGGACAACTATCCTGGCGCGTTGTCAGAGGTGCGCAACGAACAGGAGTACATCACCTCCTTTTTGGGCCGCCAGGGCAAGGTGAGTTACTGGCCAGCCCCCTGGTGTGTCAGCTTCAAGCGCCACTGCGTGCCGCGCGGCCTGATGAACTGGGTGCGCCCCCCGACCATCCCAACCGGTGCCAGGATCATCGCCTTCCATGGCAAGCCCAATCCACCCGACGCCATCGTCGGGATCAGCGGCAAGTGGTACCGCCGGGTTCCGCCGACCCAGTGGGTGGCCGACCACTGGCGCTGACGCCATGCTGTTGCAGGCCTACCGCCTGTTGGTCTGGAGCGCGGTGGGACCGGTTTTCGCCTACCTGTGGTGGCGTGGCCGGCGCGACCCGGCATACCGGCAGCGCTGGCGCGAACGCCTCGGTTTCGCAGGCAGTGCGCCGCTGCCACCCGGTGGCATCGTGCTTCACTGCGCCTCGGTCGGCGAGGTGATCGCCGCCAGGCCGCTGGTCGAGCGCCTGCTGCGCAACCCGACCTGGGGCCCGGTCACCCTTACCTGCACCACCCCGACCGGTTCGGATCAGATCCGGCGCGACTTCGGCCAGCGTGTGGGGCACTGCTATTTTCCGATCGACCTGCCTGGCGCCACACGGCGCTTTCTGGCCCATGCGCGGCCGCGGCTGGTGTTGCTCATGGAGCGCGAGGTATGGCCCGGCTTTCTGCACCAGGCGCAATGCCAGGGCGTGCCGGTGGCGCTGGTCAATGCGCGGTTGTCGGAGCTTTCCGCAGCGGGTTACCAGCGCTGGAAGTCCCTCATGGCGCCGGCGCTGGGCAGCCTGCGCATGGTGTGCGCCGAAGATGCAGACACCATGCAGCGCATGCGCGCGATGGGTGTACCTGCGCAACGCCTCCAGACCACCGGCAACATCAAGTCCGACGTGCAGGCCAGCCCCGCCCTGCTGCTGGCCATCAACGCGCTGCGCCCGGCGTTTTCCGGCCGCCCAGTGCTGGCCGCTGGCAGCACCCACGCCGGCGAAGACGAAGCCCTTGTCAAGGCATTCCAGCGCCATCTTCAACGCCAGCCGGATGCACTGCTGATCCTGGCGCCCCGACACCCGGAGCGCTTCGCTGCGGTGGCAGAACTGCTGGCAGCGTCCGGGCTGCGCCATGTGCGGCGCAGCCAGGGGCAATCCGTGGCGAGGGACACCCAGGTGCTGTTGGGTGACACCATGGGCGAACTGATGCTCTGGTACGGCGTGGCGGACGCCTGCTTCATCGGCGGCAGCCTGGTGCCGCGAGGCGGCCACAACCCGCTGGAAGCCCTGTGCCTGGACAAACCCGTGCTGACCGGCCCGCACACCGCCAACTTCGACACCCTGTTCCGTCTGCTGCAGGACGCCCAGGCCCTGGGTCGGACAGAAGACGCGCACGCCGTCTTCGAGCAGTGGCAGGCCCTGCTGCAGGACCCCACCGCGGCGCAGGGCCGGGTGGACCGCGGGCGTCTGGTGCACCTTGGCCTGGCCGGTGCCCTGGAGCGCACCATCGCCGCGCTGGCGCCCTGGCTGCGAATCAATCCGGATACCAAGCGCTGCGGCAGCGTGCGAACAGCAAGTCAGCGCGGCGACCATGTCTGGGCCGACGCGAACACATTTTCCGGCGAACTCGTGGCACTGTTCGACCTCGCGTGGTGGCGCCCCCGGGGCACGGTGGACATGCTGGACGCAGGCCGCGGCCACATCCACAAGGTCGCGGACAAGGCTGGGAGCTACCTGATGCGCCACTACTACCGGGGCGGCCTGATGGCCCGCGTCAGCCGCGATCTCTTCCTGCTCCAACCGGTGGAGCGGTCGCGCGCAATGCAGGAGTTCAGCTTGCTGCGCGCGTTGCGCGACCAGGGCCTGCCTGTGCCGCGCGCGTGCGCAGCGCGCTACCACCGTGTGGCGTTTTTTTGGTACCGGGCCGACATCCTGGTGGAGCAGATTGCGGACGCGGTGGACGTCGCACGCCTGATGCACAGGCAGCGCGCCCTGACGGCCGCCGAATGGCAGCTGCTGGGTCAAGCCGTGCGCCAACTGCACGAGTCCCAGTGCTTCCACAGCGATTTGAACTGCCACAACCTCATGCTCGGCGCGCACGGCCAGGCATGGATCGTCGATTTCGACAAATGCGGATTCCGGCCGGGTGACTCCTGGAAAGCCGGCAACCTGGAGCGACTGCGCCGTTCACTGCGCAAGGAGTCGCGCCTTGACCCGGACTTTCGCTGGGACGCGGCGCAATGGGAGGATTTTCTGGCCGGCTACCAGCACATCGGCCCACCGGGAGAAACGCGTTGAAGGACCTCCATCACACCATGCCGCTGCGCTGAGTGCACACCGGCCCGGCAAACACGCAAAGGTGCAAGGCGAAAACCGGTCAGTGCGCGCTGCCCCCGATCTTTGCGTCCGGCTTGACCTTGTGCAGCAGCGCCAGCATGGCGGTCTCGATGCGGTGCAGCGCCTCTTGGGTATGGCCCTCGAAACGCAGCACCACCACCGGCGTGGTGTTGCTTGATCGCATCAGACCGAAACCGTCCGGCCAGTCGACGCGCAGACCATCGATGGTGTTGAGCTTGGCTGGAGCCGCGAAGTCGGCCAGGGCCACCGCCTGCGCCACCACCCGGGCCGGTTCGCCCTCGGCGCACGACACATTGAGTTCGGGCGTCGAAAAACTGGTGGGCAAGGCGTCCAGCATGGCGTTGGCGTCAGGCACGCGGCTGACGATCTCCAGCAGGCGGCAACCGGCGTAGGTGCCGTCATCGAAACCGAACCAGCGCTCCTTGAAGAAGATGTGCCCGCTCATCTCGCCGCCCAGGGGTGAGTCGATCTCTTTCATGCGCGCCTTGATCAGCGAGTGGCCGGTCTTGTACATCAGGGGCACACCTCCCGCGGCTTCGATCGCGGGCGCCAATTGCTGCGAACACTTGACGTCGTAGACGATCGTGCCGCCTGGCGCGCGGGTGAGCACGTCACGCGCGAACAACACCATCTGGCGATCGGGATAGATGTTGTTGCCCTGCTTGGTCACGATGCCGAGCCGGTCGCCGTCGCCGTCGAACGCCAGGCCGAGTTCGGCATCGGTATTCTTGAGGGCAGCCATCAGGTCGCGCAGGTTTTCGGGTTTGCTGGGGTCGGGATGGTGGTTGGGGAAATTGCCGTCAACCTCGCTGAACAGTTCCACCACGTCGCAACCGATGGCCCGGAAGATTGCGGGCGCCGATGCGCCGGCGATGCCGTTGCCGCAATCCACGACGATCTTCATCCTGCGCGCCAGCTTGATGTCACCCACGATCCGCGCGGTGTACGGCGCCAGCAGGTTGAGGTTGCGCACGGTGCCGCCGTCCTGCAGGGCCCAGCTCTCGGCTTCCATCATCTTGCGCAAGGCCTGGATATCGTCGCCATAGATCGCGCGCCCGGCCATCACCATCTTGAATCCGTTGTAGTCCTTCGGGTTGTGGCTGCCGGTCACCTGGATCCCGCTGCTGCAGGCCGTGCTGGCGGCGAAATACAACATCGGCGTGGTGACGAGGCCGACGTCGATCACTTCGATACCGACGGCCACCAGGCCACGCACCAGCGCCGCACTTAAGCCCGGGCCACTCAGCCGACCGTCACGGCCGACCGCCACCTTGCGCTCGCCCTGCGCCAGGGCGACGGTGCCGAAAGCCTTGCCAATGCCCTCGGCAACCGCCTCGGTGACGGTTGCCGGCACAATGCCGCGGATGTCGTAGGCCTTGAATATCGAAGCATCTGCCTGCATGGTGGTTGTCCCCGTGGATGGTGGTGAAAGGTGTGAAAATTGTACGAAGGCAGGGCTGCCGCTCACGCGCCGGGCGGCGCCGCCATGCCCTGGTAGAGCGCCAGATACTGCTGCGCCGGCGGCAGCCAGGAGAAGTCCTGTCGCATGCCGCGCAGCATCAGCTGGCGCCAGGCATCGGTATCGCGGTACACGGTGACGGCGCGGGTGATGGCGTGCGCCATCGCTGCACCGGTCGCATCGTCAAAAACAACTCCGGTCGACGCAGCACCCTGGTCCAGGTCGACCACGGTGTCGGCCAGCCCGCCCACGCGCCGGACCACGGGCACACTGCCGTAACGCAGCGCATACAACTGCGTGAGGCCGCAGGGTTCGAACCGCGAGGGCACAAGCATCGCGTCGGAGCCGGCCACCATCTGGTGGGCGGAGGCCTCGTCGTAACCCAGCCGCACCGCCACCCGGTGCGGATGCTGCGCGGCCGCCGCCAGCAGAGCACGCTCCAGGGCGGCGTCACCGCTGCCCTGCACTGCGAGCTGGGCACCGTGTGCCAGCAACTCGGGCAATGCGCTGAGAACGAGGTCCAGCCCCTTTTGCGAGGTCAGCCGGCTCACCGCCACGAACAGCGGCGCATGGGCGTCCACTGGCAGGCCGAGCGCCGCCTGCAGCGCCGCCTTGCAGCGGGACTTGGCGCCCAGCGCTTGCGGGGAATAGTTTGCGACGATGGCCGCATCGGTGCGTGGGTCCCAGACCGCGCCGTCCACGCCGTTGAGAATGCCCGACACATCCGACCCGCGCGCACGCAGCAGGCCCTCCAGGCCGCAGCCGAACTCTTCGAGCGCGATCTCGCGCGCGTAGGTCGGGCTCACGGTGGTGATACGCTGGGCATACACCAGCCCCGCCTTTATGAACGACAACTGGCCATGGAACTCAAGCCCGTTGCTGCTCATGAAACGCCCCGGCAGACCGAGCAAGGGAAAGTCACTGGCATCGAAAAGGCCCTGGTAGGCCAGGTTGTGAACCGTGAAGACCGATCGGGCCGCATTGGCCGGTTGCGAAGCCAGATACGCGCAGGCCATGCCAGCGTGCCAGTCGTGGGCATGCAGGATCTGCGGCATCCATGACAGGTCCAGCTCACCGGCGGCCAGGTGCGCACCGACCCAGCCCAGCAATGCAAAACGCTGCAGGTTGTCGGACCATTCGTGGCCGTCCGGGCCCAGGTAGGGGTTGCCCGCGCGCCCGTACAACAGCGGCGCATCAATGACATAGGCGGTCACGCCACTGCCCGGGAGTTCGCCCACACGCAGTGTGATGCGTCCGGCCCCGAACATGCCCCCCAGTTCGCAGATTGCGCGCGCGCCCTGCAGTGCATCCAGCACGGCCGGAAAACCCGGCACAAGCAAGCGCGAGTCGACTCCGGTGAGCACCTGGGCCTGCGGCAGGGCCCCGACGACATCGGCCAGCCCGCCGGTCTTGACCCATGGAAAAACCTCGGCCGCTACATGCAAGACCCTCATGCCCGGACCTTGGCCAGCATGTCGGCCGTCACCAGGCAAATACCATTCGGGCTGCGGTGGAAACGGGCACCGTCGAGCGCCGGATCTTCGCCGATCACAAGGCCGTCAGGGATGGTGCAACCCCGGTCGATGACGGCACGGCTCACGCGGGCTGCGCGACCCACCTGAACATCAGGCAACAGGACAGACCAGTTCACGTCCGAGTGGGAATGCACGCGCACACTGGAGAACAACACCGAGCGGAAAACCCGGCCCGAGACGATGCAGCCCCCAGACACCATGGACTCGATGGCCATGCCGCGCCGGTCGGGCTGGTTGTGCACGAACTTGGCGGGAGGCAATTGCGCCTGGTAGGTCCAGATCGGCCAACGCTTGTCATACAGGTTGAGTTTGGGGTCGGTCGCCGTCAGGTCGATGTTGGCGTCCCAATACGCGTCGACCGTGCCCACGTCGCGCCAGTACGACTCGCCCGACGCTGCATTGGGCACGCAACTCAGCGCAAACGGATGGGCCGCCGCGCAGCCATTGCGCACCGCGTGCGGGATGATGTCCTTGCCGAAGTCATGGCTGGAGTCGGGGTCGGCCATGTCGCGCGCGAGTTCGGCATACAGGTAGTCGGCATTGAAGATGTAGATGCCCATGCTGGCCAGGGACTGGTCTGGGCACCCCGGCATCGGCGGCGGGTTGGCCGGTTTTTCCATGAACTCGGTGATCATGCTGTTTTCGTCGACGGCCATCACGCCAAAGGCACTGGCTTCGTTGCGCGGCACGGCGATACACGCCACCGTGCAGGCGCGCCCCTTGGCCACGTGGTCGGCCAGCATCAGCGCGTAGTTCATCTTGTAAATGTGGTCGCCCGCCAGCACCACGATGTAGTCGGCACCGTAACTCTCCAGGATGTCGTGGTTCTGGTAGACGGCGTCCGCGGTGCCCCGGTACCAGCTTTCGTCGCCGTTGCGCTGCTGGGCGGGCATCAGGTCGACGAATTCGTTCATCTCGGACTTGAGGAAGGCCCAACCCCGCTGCAGGTGGCGCAGCAGGCTGTGCGACTTGTACTGGGTGATCACACCGATGCGCCGCACGCCGGAATTCAGGCAATTGGACAACGCAAAGTCCACAATGCGGAATTTTCCACCGAAGTACACCGCTGGTTTGGCGCGCCGGTCGGTCAGGTTCATGAGGCGGCTGCCGCGTCCGCCCGCCAACACCAGCGCAATGGCACGCTTGGGAAGGTCCAGGCCTTGTGCCAGGTCGTTGGAAGTCATCAGCTCTCCTTTTGGGGCCCACCACGAGGGGTGGCACCATCTTAATGCCGAAGCTGCGGCTTCAGTTACCGCGGCGTTACCACGTGCGAAAATCGCGCCGGCCAAGCCCCTCGTGCTTCTTTCCGGCGAACGATCCCGAACCCCGAAGGACCCTCTGTGAACCACCGCCCTGCCCGCGCACCTGCCGATCTGTCCGAATTGATCGCCACGCAACTGCTGCAGACCGTCGCGGTCGAACCGGCCCGGGCCACCCGCACCGAAATCATGCAGGCGCTGGCCCAGGTGGCCCGTGCGGAGCTGTCACGGCGCTGGGTGCAGACGCAGGCCCGCGAGCGCGACGCCAAGGTGCGCCGGGTGTATTACCTGTCGATGGAATTTCTGATCGGCCGCACCCTGTCCAATGCACTGGCCGCGCTGGGCCTGACCGCCGCTGCCGGCCAGGGGCTGGAACAATTTGCACGCGGCCTGGAGGACGTCGCAGAATGCGAAACCGACGCCGCCCTGGGCAATGGCGGCCTGGGGCGGCTGGCGGCCTGTTTCCTGGATGCCATGGCATCGATCGGGCTGCCGTCTTTTGGGTATGGCATTCGTTACGAATACGGCATGTTCGCGCAGGAGATCCAGGACGGCGCGCAGATGGAATACCCCGATCCGTGGCTGAAGGACGGCACGCCGTGGGAATTTCCGCGCGCCGACGTGGGTTATCCGGTGCGTTTCGGCGGCTGGGTCGAACATGTGGACGGCAAGGCGACCTGGCGCCATGCGGCGGAGGTGGTGGCCAAGGCCTACGACATGGTGGTGCCCGGCCATGCCCAGGACAACGTCAGCACGCTGCGCCTGTGGAAGGCTGTGGCCCCCGCCCACATCGACCTGGGTGCATTCAACACCGGCGACTACGCACGGGCAGCCGGTGCCAAGAACGAATACGAGAACATCTCCTGGGTCCTGTACCCGAACGACAGCACACCGGCCGGACGGGAATTGCGGCTCAAGCAGGAATACTTCTTTGTGGCCGCGTCGGTCCAGGACATGGTCACGCGCCACCTGGAGGAACACACCAGCCTGGACAACCTCGCCGACAAGGTGGCGATCCACCTCAACGACACGCACCCGGCGATCGGTGTTGCCGAACTGATGCGCGTGCTGCACGACGAGAGGGGCATGCCGTGGGCCCAGGCCTGGAGCATCTGCACCCGGACGTTCTCGTACACCAACCACACGCTGATGCCCGAGGCCCTGGAGACGTGGTCGGTGGGACTGATGCAGCACGTGTTGCCACGCCACCTGGAGATCATCTTTCGCATCAACACGGAGTTCCTCGAAGTCGCGGCCCAGCACCGGCCGGGTGACCACGGGTTCTTGGCACGCCTGTCGCTGATCGACGAACACGGCGAGCGCCGTGTGCGCATGGCCAACCTGTCGATCGTCGGCAGCCACAAGGTCAATGGCGTCTCGGCTTTGCACTCGCAATTGCTGGTGCAGACGATTTTTTCCGATTTCGCCAGCCTGTGGCCCGAGCGCTTCACCAACATGACCAACGGCGTCACGCCCCGGCGCTGGCTGGCACAGGCCAACCCCGGCCTGACTGCGCTGCTCGACGACACGCTGGGCACTGCCTGGCGGCGCGACCTCGGCCAGCTCCAGCGCCTGCGAAGCCTGCGCGACGACCCGGCCCTGGGCGCGCGTTTTGCTGCTGCCAAACACGCCAACAAGGTCCGCCTTGCGGCCTATATCCTGCGCGTGACCGGCACCGAGGTCAACCCCGACAGCCTGTTCGATGTGCAGGTCAAGCGCATCCACGAATACAAGCGCCAGTTGCTCAACGTGTTGCACGTAGTGGCCCGTTACCAGGCGATCCTGGCCGACCCGGATGCCGACTGGGTGCCGCGCACGGTCATCTTCGCAGGCAAGGCGGCGTCGAGTTACCACACGGCCAAGTCGATCATCCGGTTGATCCACGATGTGGGCGCTGTCATCAACACCGATCCGCATGTCGGCGACCGGCTCAAGCTGGTGTTCATTCCCAACTACGGTGTGTCGGTGGCCGAGACCATCATGCCGGGCGCCGATCTGTCGCAGCAGATCTCGACCGCCGGCACCGAGGCCTCCGGCACCGGCAACATGAAGCTGGCCCTGAACGGCGCACTCACCATCGGCACCGACGACGGCGCCAACATCGAGATCCGCGAGAACGTGGGTGACGACAACATCTTCATCTTCGGCCTGAGCACGGCCGAGGTGCGTGCATCGCGCCACAACGGCTACCACCCGATGCGCCACTACGACACCGAACCCGACCTGCGCGCTGTGCTGGACGCCATTGCGGGCGACCGGTTCTCGCCCCAGGAGCCGGGCCGTTACCGCGCGCTGGTCGATTCGCTGCTGTGGGGAGGAGACCACTACATGCTGCTGGCCGACTTCCAGTCCTATCTGGCGGCACAGGCACGTGTCGATGTCCTCTACCGCACACCGAAACTCTGGGTCTCCCGCGCCATCGCCAATGTGGCGGGAATGGGGCCGTTTTCGGCAGACCGAACGATCCGCGCCTATGCATCGGACATCTGGCACGTGGCGCCCGTGCCAGCGCTGGAAGCTTGATCACCAACCACACGCGCCACCAGGCCCGCCCATGCTGAACCCCTCCGACATCGCGCTGATCTGCCAGGGCGCCCACGGCGACCCGTTCTCCATTTTGGGCCCGCACCGGCACACGACCGGCCGCACCTCGGTACGCGCCTTCATTCCGGGGGCCGCGCAGGTGCTGGTGGTGGCCACGCCTTCGCAGCGGGTGCTCGCGACACTCGCGCTGCGCCATCCGGACGGCTTTTTCGATCGCGTGTTGAGCTCCGCGCTCAAGTCGCGTTACCAGTTGCATGTGCGCTGGGGCGACGACAGCGTGAGCGTGATGGAAGACCCGTACCGGTTCGGGCCGGTGCTGGGCGACATGGACCTCTGGCTGCTGGCCGAAGGCACGCACTTGCGGCCGTTCGAGGTCATGGGCGCGCAACTGTCCGCCATGGACGACGTGGACGGGACGCGGTTCGCTGTCTGGGCACCGAATGCGTCCCGCGTCAGCGTCGTGGGCGACTTCAACCACTGGGACGGACGGCGCCACCCGATGCGCCTGCGCCGCGAATGTGGCGTGTGGGAGATCTTCCTGCCCGGCGTGGCCAAGGGCGCACGTTACAAGTACGAGATCCGCGACGCCGCCGGGCAGTTGCTGCCACTGCGGGCCGACCCGTTCGCCCTGCAGGCGGAACTGCGCCCCGGCACTGCCAGCGTGGTCGCGGCACTGCCCCCGAAGGTTGCGCCCGACATGCAACGCCGCGCGGCGAATGCACTGGACGCACCGATGAGCATCTACGAGGTGCATCTGGGGTCCTGGCGGCGCAAGCCGGAGGAGCACAAGCGCTGGCTGACATGGGACGAACTCGCCGACACGCTGGTGCCGTACACGAAGGACATGGGGTTCACGCACCTCGAGTTGCTGCCGATCAGCGAACACCCTTTCGACGGCTCCTGGGGTTACCAGCCGATTGGCCTGTACGCGCCCACCGCCCGTTTCGGACCACCCGAGGGTTTTGGCCGCTTCATGGCGCGCTGCCATGCGGCCGGCATCGGCGTGCTGCTCGACTGGGTGCCGGCGCATTTCCCTTCCGACGCACACGGCCTGGCCAGGTTCGACGGCACGCACCTGTACGAATACGCCGACCCGCGCGAAGGTTTCCACAACGACTGGAACACGCTGATCTACAACCTGGGGCGCACCGAAGTGCGCAACTTCCTGGTGGGCAACGCACTGTACTGGCTGGAGCGTTTCGGAGTCGACGGCCTGCGGGTGGACGCGGTGGCGTCGATGCTGTACCGCGATTACAGCCGCAAAGCCGGCGAATGGATTCCCAACGTGCACGGCGGGCGCGAAAACCTGGAAGCCATCGATTTCCTCAAACGCATGAACGAGGTGATCGGCGAACAGCGGCCCCAGGCCATCACGCTGGCCGAGGAATCCACCGCATTTCCGGCCGTCTCGCGCCCCACCTACGCTGGCGGGCTGGGTTTTCACTACAAGTGGAACCTGGGCTGGATGAACGACACCCTGGATTACATGGCGCGCGAGCCCGTGCACCGCCAGTTTCACCAAGGTGAGTTGACCTTCGGCCTGATGTACGCCTTCACGGAGAACTTCGTGCTGCCGCTCTCGCACGACGAGGTGGTGTACGGCAAGGGTTCGATGCTGGGCAAGATGCCGGGCGACCGCTGGCAAAAGTTCGCCAACCTGCGCGCGTACTACGGGTTCATGTTCGCGCACCCCGGCAAAAAGCTCTTGTTCATGGGTTGTGAATTCGCCCAGGCCGCCGAATGGAACCATGACCAGAGCCTGGACTGGCACCTGCAGGACGACCCGATGCACGGCGGCGTGCAGCGCCTGGTGCGCGACCTCAACCACCTCTACCGTGCCACACCCGCCCTGCACCAGCTCGATTTCGTGCCGGCCGGTTTCGAATGGATCGACCACACGGACGCCGCGCACTCGGTGCTGGCCTTCATCCGCCGGGGCTTGGACGACATGCGTTTCGTGGTGGTGGTGTGCAACTTCACACCCAGCCCGCAAGCGACCTACCGCCTGGGTGTGCCTGCCGGCGGCCTGTACCGCGAGTGCCTGAACACCGACTCTGTGCATTACGGCGGCAGCAACCTGGGCACACCCTTCGGAGTGGCCAACGCCGAGCCCGTCGCCAGCCATGGGCGCCCCTGGTCGATCCTCCTGAACCTGCCGCCACTGGCCACCGTGATGCTCGAATGGAAGCCCTGACACCACGCCCCCCTGCGCGCATGCGCGCACCGCCGGAAGGCATCCTGGCGGGCCGACCCTGGCCGCTGGGCGCGACCTGGGACGGAAAAGGCGTCAATTTCGCCGTCTTCTCGTCCATGGCGCAACGCATGGAGCTGTGCCTGTTCGATACCCGTGGCCACCACGAGACACGCCGTGTCGACCTGCCCACCCGCAGCAACGATGTATGGCACGGCTACCTGCCGGGAGCGGCGCCGGGGCTGGTCTACGGATTGCGTGCGCATGGCCCCTGGCGCCCGGACCGGGGCCATCTGTTCGACCCGTCCAAGCTGTTGCTCGACCCGTATGCCCGCGAGGTGGTGGGGCAGTTCATCTGGCGCGACGAGCAATTCGGCGCCGACCGGCGCTTTCCCCTGAACCGCGACGGGCGCGACAACGCCGCCATTGCACTCAAGGCACGCGTGACCGCAGATGCCTTCGACTGGGGCGACGACCGGCGGCCCGACACCCCGCTGGAACAAACCGTTTTGTACGAACTGCATGTCAAGGGCTTCTCGAAACTCCAGCAAGCGGTTCCGGAACCGCTGCGTGGCACCTTCGCGGGCCTGGCGCACCCGGAATCGGTGGCCCATCTGCGGCGCATGGGCATCACGGCGGTCAATCTGATGCCGGTCTTCTACGCCCTCGACGAGGAACGCCTGGTCCAGATGGGCCTGCACAACTACTGGGGCTACAACTCTATCGCTTTTTTCTGCCCCGACCCCGCACTTGCCAGCGCACGCGACGGCGCGAATATGCGCAACGAGTTCAGGCGCATGGTGTGCGCCTTGCATGCGGCAGGTATCGAAGTGCTGCTGGACGTGGTGTTCAACCACACCGCGGAAAGCGGCGAGAGCGGCCCGACCATCTGCTTTCGCGGTCTGGACAACGCCGCCTACTACCGACTTGCAGCCGGCATGCCGATGCGTTACGAAAACCTCAGCGGCTGCGGCAACACGCTCGACATCCGCCGGCCCCAGGTGTTGCGGCTGGTGATGGACAGCCTGCGTTACTGGGTGGCGGACATGCATGTGGACGGCTTTCGTTTTGACCTCGCGCCGGTGCTGGGCCGGGGCGACCATGGCTTCGAGCAGGGTGGCGCGTTCTTCACGGCGGTCGCGCAGGACCCCGTGCTGTGCAACGTCAAGATGATCGCCGAACCCTGGGACCTTGGCCACGGCGGTTACCAGGTCGGCGGTTTTCCGCGCGGCTGGTTCGAATGGAACGACAAATTCCGCGACACCATGCGAGCGTTCTGGCTTGGCCACACCCACGAAGGCGGGCCGACACGCGGAGACTTCGCGCAGCGCCTGTGCGCATCCAGCGACGTCTTCCAGCCGCGCAGCCGCGCTCCGGCCGAGTCGGTCAACTACGTGGTGTCGCACGACGGATTCACGCTGCGCGACCTGGTGAGTTACCACCACCGCCGCAACCAGGCCAACGGGGAAGACAACCGCGATGGCCACAACCACAACCTGAGCGTCAATGCCGGCATCGAAGGGCCCAGCGCCGATGCGCAGGTGCTGCAGCTGCGCGGCCGGCTGCAACGCGTGCTGCTCGCAGCCACGCTGCTGTCGCAGGGCACACCCATGGTGTGCGCCGGCAGCGAGCTGGGGCACAGCCAGGGTGGCAACAACAACCCCTATTGCCAGGACAACGCCACCACCTGGATCGACTGGTCCGAGGCGGACGGCGACCTGCAGGCCTTCGTGGCCCGCGTGCTCCAGTTGCGCCACGACGCGCTGCCCTTTGCCAACCACTGGTACAGCGGCCTGCCCGATGCGCTCGGCCTGCACGACCTGGCCTGGCTGGAGCCCGACGGCAGGCCCTTGCAGGGTGACGCATGGCGCGACCCTGTCGCCCGCGCACTGGCTTGCCTGATCGGGCACCCCGGGCGCGCCACGGCCCCGCTGCTGCTGCTGTTCAACGCCGGCGCCGAAGCACAATCGTTCCGGTTGCCGGCCGGTGTATGGCAAGCCCTGCTCGACAGCGCCGAGCCGCGTGGCCGAGCCCGCTGGCATGGGCAGGGCGAGGTGAGTGTGGGCGTGGCAGCGCACAGCCTGCAACTGTTCGCAGCCGCCGGGGCGGGACTTGCATGATGCATGCACCGCCTCCCGAAGAGGTTCGGCCCGCCCGCGCGCAGAGCGAACGCCCGGTGGCTGGCAGCCAACGCGCCAGCGGCATCCTGCTGCACCCCACCAGCCTTCCGGGGCCCCACGGTAGCGGCGACCTCGGCCCCGCCGCTTACCATTTCGTCGACTGGCTGGTGCTGGCAGGGCAAAGTCTGTGGCAGATCCTGCCACTCGGCGGTATCGGCCCCGGCAACTCCCCCTACATGAGCAGCTCCGCCTTTGCGGGCAACCTGCTGCTGATCGACCTTCACGCACTGAAGCTGGCTGGCTGGCTGCAAGACAGCGACCTCGCTCCGACGCCGGGCTTTGCGGACCACCGTGTGGACTACGGCCTGGTGGTGCCCTGGCGCATGGAACGCCTGCGCCGCGCCGCGACCCGGTTCAGCGCGCAAGCCACGGCGGCGCAGCGCAGCGACTTCGGCGACTTCTGCGCCCAACACGCCAGCTGGCTCGACGACTACGCGTTGTTCATGGCCCTGGCAGATGCGCACAGCTGGAGCCTGTGGTGTGACTGGAGCCCAGCGCTGGCACGGCGTGAAACCGATGCACTTGCACAGGCCCGCGCCCGACATGCCGAGGCGGTTCACTTCTGGCAGTTCTGCCAGTGGTGCTTCTTTCGCCAGTGGGGGCAACTCAGGGCCTATGCCAATGGCCGCGGCATCCGCATCGTGGGTGACGCGCCGATCTTCGTGGCCTACCAAAGCGCCGACGTGTGGGTGCGCCAGGAGCTGTTCGAACTCGATGGCAACGGCCGCCCCCAGGTGGTGGCCGGCGTGCCGCCCGACTATTTCAGCGCCACCGGCCAGCGCTGGGGCAACCCACTGTACCGCTGGGACGCCCACCGCGAAGAGGCCTACGCCTGGTGGACCGAACGCGTGCGCCGCACCTTCGAACTGGTGGACATCGTGCGCATCGACCACTTCCGCGGGTTCGTCGGTTATTGGGAGATTCCCGCCAGCGAGCCAACGGCCGTGATCGGGCGCTGGATGCCCGGGCCGGGCGCGGCCCTGTTCGAGGCCATCGAAGCGGCGCTGGGCGAATTGCCCATCATCGCCGAAGACCTGGGTGTGATCACACCCGAGGTCGATGCGTTGCGCCGCCGCTTCAAGCTCCCCGGCATGCGGGTGCTGCAGTTTGCCTTCGGCAGCGGCAACGACAACATCTACCTGCCGCACAACTACGACCACAACACCGTGGTGTATGGCGGCACGCACGACAACGACACCAGCATCGGCTGGTGGGCACAGGCCAGCGAGGCCGAACGTGCCCATGTGCGCGACTACCTGGCTACCGACGGCCATGACATCGCGTGGGACCTGATCCGCACTGCCTGCGCCAGCGTGGCCGACACCGCCATCCACCCGATGCAGGACGTGCTCGGGCTCGGTGGCGATTGCCGCATGAACCGTCCCGGCAAGCGCGAGGGCTATTGGGAGTGGCGCTTTGCCTGGGAGCAGGTGCTGCCGGAGCAGGCGCGCAGGCTCAGGCACCTGTGTGTGTTGTACCGGCGCGGATAAGCGCCCTCAACCCAGCGTCAGCGATTTCCTGACGGCCGCACGTTTGGCCAGTTCGATCTTGGCGATCGCGTTGCGGTGTACTTCGTCCGGGCCGTCGACCAGGCGCACCGTGCGCTGGTGTGCATAGGCCTCGGCCAGCCAGAAGTCCTGGCTGACCCCGGCACCGCCATGGGCCTGGATCGCCCAGTCGACCACCTTGCAGGACATGTTGGGCGCCACCACCTTGATCATCGCGATGTCGGCGCGCGCCACCTTGTTGCCGACGGTGTCCATGCGGTGCGACGCGTTCAGGGTCAGCAGCCGCGCCTGGTCGATCATGCAGCGCGACTCGGCGATGCGTTCATGCCAGACCGACTGCTCGGACAGCGGCTTGCCGAAGGCGATACGCGTCTGCAGGCGGTCGACCATCATCTCCAGCGCGCGTTCGGCGGCACCGATGGAACGCATGCAGTGGTGGATACGGCCGGGGCCGAGACGTCCCTGGGCAATTTCGAAACCACGTCCCTCACCGAGCAGGATGTTGGCCACCGGAATCCGCACGTTTTCGAGCAGGACCTCCATGTGGCCGTGCGGCGCGTCGTCGTAACCGAAAACGGAAATCGGGCGCACCACGGTCACGCCCGGGGTGGCGCGCGGCACCAGCACCATCGACTGCTGCTGGTGGCGCGGGCCCTCGGGGTCGGTCTTGCCCATCACGATGAAGATGGCGCAGCGCGGGTTGCCGGCGCCCGATGAGAACCACTTGCGGCCGTTGACCAGGTAGTGGTCACCGTCGCGCACGATGCTGCACTGGATGTT
>CAMAWD010000020.1 GCA_945861785.1 Rhodoferax sp. OV413
ACATGCAGCAGGCAGCGCGCTGCAGTGACTACACGGCCTACATGTACCTGGGCGACCTGATGGAGTTCGGCGCCACGGAGCAGATGTTCTTCAAGCCGGCGCGCAAAGAGACCGAAGATTACATTACCGGCCGTTTTGGTTGATCAGACAGGAGCAGCACAATGAGCGACAAACACCTTTCCAGCCAGTTCGACATTGAACTGACCGCCGTTTCCACCCGTGTCATGGAGATGGGTGGCCTGGTGGAGTCCCAGATCCGCACCGCCGTGTATGCATTGGCGCAGTTCAGTTCACAGGCCGCCAGCCAAGTGATGGAGGGCGAGCCCCGGGTCAATTCGATGGAGGTGGAAATCGACCATGACCTGTCTTCCATCATCGCCCGGCGCCAACCCACCGCGCGCGACCTGAGGTTGTTGATAGCTATTTCCAAGACCACCGCGAACCTGGAGCGCGCGGGCGACGAAGCCGAGAAGATTGCCCGGATGGTCAAGTCCATCATCGACAGCGGGTCGTCACGCGTACTCCCTGCGTCTGAACTGCGCACGGTGGCGGACCTGGCCGCCGCCCTGCTGCGCAAGGCACTTGACGCGTTTGCCCGCCTCGACGTGACCATGGCCCTGTCGATCCTGAAAGAGGACGACGTGATCGACAAGGAGTTCGACGGTTTCGTGCGCAAACTCATCACCTACATGATGGAAGACCCGCGCACCATCTCTCCCAGCCTCGATTTGCTGTTTGTCGCCAAGGCGATCGAACGCATTGGCGACCATGCCAAGAACATCGCAGAGTTCACCATCTACGTGGTCAAGGGCACCGATGTGCGGCATACACCGATGGCACAGATCGAGTCCGTGGTCCGCTGACCGATGGTCCGGACACGACGCAGCAACACACAGAACCCATGAGAAAACTCCCCCGGATATTGATCGTCGAGGATGAACCGGCAATTGCGGAGCTGATCGCCGTGAACTTGCGCCACAACGGCTTCCAGCCGATCTGGGTGGCGGATGGCGACATGGCGCAACGCGAGATCAGCGAAGTGTTGCCCGATGCGATCCTGCTCGACTGGATGTTGCCGGGCCACAGCGGCTTGCTGCTGGCCAGGCGGTGGCGGGCAGACCCGCGAACCAAGGCAGTGCCAATCCTGATGATCACCGCGCGGGGCGATGAGCCCGACAAGATCGCCGGCCTCGACGCTGGCGCGGACGACTACATCACGAAACCATTCTCGACCCAGGAGTTGCTGGCGCGTATCCGCGCGGTATTGCGGCGACGCGCCCCGGAGCAGGTGGCCGACAGCGTCGCCATTGGCGAGTTGCGCCTGGATGCCGCGACGCACCGGGTGACCCACCGTGCCCAGCCGCTCAAGCTCGGCCCGACCGAATACAAGTTGCTGCATTTCCTGATGAAACACTCCGAGCGGGTGCACAGCCGTGGCCAGTTGCTGGACAAGATCTGGGGCGACCACGTGTACATCGAGGAGCGCACCGTCGATGTGCACGTCAAGCGCTTGCGTGAGGCACTGGGAGACGCCGGGGTGATGGTCGAGACCGTGCGCGGCGCCGGCTACCGACTGACTTCGCAGCCGCAATCAGCCTAGGGATGCGCGTGGCGACAATCGACGCATGATCTGGCGCGTCTTCCGGTTTTTTCTGTTCCAGTTGGCAGGCGGTATTCTGGGTTACCGGATGGCCTTGGGCGTGCATCCCCTGGAAGGCGCCGTTGCCGGGATGTTCGTTGCCAGCGCGTCGTGGGTGGCCTGGGACCTGACCCGCGCCCAAAGGCTCTTCCGGTGGCTGCGTGAGGGCGACATAACCAACCCGCCGGCGGTCGCCGGGTTGTGGGGCGAGGCCGCAGACAGGGTCCGCCGGCTGCTGCGCACCCGTGACCGTGCGCTGCATGAAAGTGAAGCACGGCTGCAGGAGTTCCTGGCCGCGATCCAGGCGTCTCCCAACGGGATCATCCTGCTGGACGGCGGGGGCCGGATCGAGTGGTGCAACCAGACCGCGGTCGAGCATTTCGGGCTGGACGCGCGCCGCGATCTGCAGCAGCACATCGGCAACCTCGTGCGGGACCCGCAATTTGCCGCCTACCAGGCCGGTGGGGATTACGCGCACGATGTGGCCATCCCCGGGCCAGCCAGTACCAGCAGTCGCCCGGTGCGTCTGTCGGTGCATCTCCACCGGTATGGCGAAGGCCGCAAGCTGATGATGTCGCGCGATATCACGACCCTGGAGCAGGCTGATGCCATGCGGCGCGACTTCGTGGCCAACGTGTCGCATGAAATCCGGACACCCCTGACAGTCCTGGCCGGTTTTGTCGAGACCATGCAGTCCCTTGCGCTCGGCGATGCGGATCGCCAGCGCTACCTGGGCCTGATGGCGCAGCAGGCGCAGCGCATGCAGTCCCTGGTAGACGACCTGCTGACCCTCTCCAGGCTGGAAGGCAGCCCGCCGCCCGGCATGGACGAGTGGGTCGACGTGCGCCAGATCATGGAGCATTGCACCCTGGAGGGGCGCAGCCTGTCTGAGATGATGGCGCCCCAGGGGCATGTCCTGACTGCCTTGATGGCACAGGATTGCGCTGTCGCTGGCTCCCGCTCGGAGCTCTTTAGCGCGGCGGTGAATCTCGTCAACAACGCGGTGCGTTACACGCCGGCCGGCGGGAACATCCAGCTCCTGTGGCGTATTCTGGAAGATGGCCAGGGCGAGTTCTCGGTCACAGACAGCGGGCCCGGTATCGCCCCCGAGCATTTGCCGCGCATCACCGAGCGCTTTTACCGTGTGGACCGAAGCCGGTCGCGTGAGACCGGGGGAACTGGCTTGGGCCTGGCCATCGTCAAACACGTGGCGCATCGGCATGGCGCGCAATTGCGCATCGACAGCACCCCTGGACGGGGTTCGACGTTTGCCATCGTGATCCCGGCCAGCCGCATCCGCGCTGCCAGCGCGCCGGCCTGACGCTTTGTCAGGGACTGGTCCGGCGCAAGAGCAACACGTCGTCCGCTTTGTCTGAAGGCCGTCGGACAGTGGCTTGGAGCTGCCACTGGTTGTTGTTGACTTGGCCTTGCAAGCCGAGGCGGGTGTCGGCACTGACGAGCAGCCAGGGGCACCGCGCCTGGTGTGAATTGCTCAGAATCTTGAAACCGCCGTGGTACTGGAAGGCTGCAATCTGCTCACGGCTGAGCCCGATTTCCTGGATGCATTCGGGTGTGCCGACCACCGTGCTGACGTTGCGCACGACCACGGTGTAGCTGCGCACAAAGTCCAGCAAGGGCATCCAGAGGGTCATGAGCAGCACCCAGCACAGCGCCGCGCCGCCTGCGGGCAGCACCATGCTCTTCCAGATGGCCGCACGGTGGCGGCCGACGCGCCAATGAACCAGCCAGCCCCAGACCAGCGTTGCAGCCAGTGCCACAAGGAACACAGGCAGGGAGAAAACGGCCTCGAATCCGGGTGCCTGCCGCAGCACATTGGCGGCCGGCTGTTTCGGAAAGCCGGTTTGCATGGCAATCCAGACGACCCAGATCACGACACCGCAGCCGGTGAAGAACAGCAGGGTGAACCAGTCGATCAGGGCGGCTACGCTGCGCTGCAAGGTTGGAAGGGCGAACGCGGCCAAGGTGGCCAGGGCGGGCAACGCGAGCAGCAGGGCGCGGTCTGCGGGTTTGGTTGTCAGCGTAGCGGTCAGGGTGACCGCGGCGAACCACAGCGGCAGTGCCAGGTGCAGGTTGACCGAACGGGTGAAGATCTGGAAACGCCAGCGCCACAAGGTCCACAACACCAGCGGCCAGGCCGGCCAGGTGAACCACACCAGCAGGCGGCCCAGGGTGCGCCAGTCCTTGCTGCCGGCGTCCTGGGGCAACAACACGCGCCAGCGCCAAAGGTCCAGCGCAGTGGCTACGGCGATCACCGCCAGGGTGGCGACCGCGATGGCGGCCACGGCGCGCCATCGATTGTCCGTTGCGTCGTCCCGAACGGCCAGTACATGCAGCAGGGCACTGCCCAGGCCGAACAGTGCGGCAAGGGATGGGGCGCCACTCAGGGCGAGGCCGCACAGGCCCAGAAGGGTGGCCACCTCGGGCAATCCGCGCCGCTGGCCGATGGCAGCGACGCCGTAGAACGCCACCGCCGCGAAGCACAGTTGCGCCACGCTGGTGGTGATTTCGTGGCCCAACTGGGCCAGGCCGAGACAGGCTATCAGCGCCAGCAGGCCGCCGTCGGCGATGGCACGTGCATAGTCGGATGGTCTGGCTTCGCCACCGAAGGCGAACGCGACCGGTTGGGCCTGCGGCTTGCGTGCCAGGAAGTAGGCGGCATACCAGGCGGCCACCATGGCCATCCCGAGCAGCACGAAAAATGGCAACCGGGCGGCCGCTGCCGGGTCCATCCAGCCGCCAAAGCCTTGAATCGCCAGGGCTCCCAGCCAATAAGGCAGCAGGCCGTCGGCCTCGGGGCGCAGGCCCAGAAGCATCGGGTCCGTCCAGGGCGTCTGCCCGCGCGCCATCTCCAGCATGTACCCAAAGGACGCCATGTCGGCACTTTTCCACGGGGCCCGGCCGATCAGCCCCGGCAGCGCATAGGCGATGCAGAAAAGCAGCAGGGCCGCCCTGGGCAGGCGCTGGACTGCGCCCTGGGCAACGATGGCGGGAGTGGGTTTGTTCACGGCGTCAATACGCGCTGGACGGAGATGCGGGCTCCAGGAACGAGAAAGGGCAGCGCGGTTGCCCGGGCTGCCCTGACGCACCGCCAGCGCAAGGTTTACTTGGCGGCAGGTTTCCCGAAGCGGTTGCGGAACCTCTCCACGCGGCCACCCATGTTGTCGACCGACTTTTGCGTGCCGGTGTAGAAGGGGTGGGATTCGCTCGAGGTGTCGAGCTTGTAGAGGGGCAGATCGCGGCCGTCTTCCATCTTGATCATTTCCTTCGTGTTGGCGCAGGAGCGGGTCACGAACTTGAAATTGTTGGAGAGGTCCACGAAGCACACGTCGCGGTAGTTGGGATGGATGCCGGATTTCATGGTGTTTCCTTCAGTTGCGTCAGCCGCGCCAGGCCTTGCGCAAGCCATTGCGCAATCAAAACCAAGCGTACTTTTCGCGGTAAAGCCTGCGATTATGGCACGCCTTGCGTGCCCGCCAGCCGTGTTCAGCCGCCCCGGCGCATCTGGTCGAAGAACTCGACGTTGCTCTTGGTGGCCTTCATCTGCTTGAGCACAAGTTCCATCGACTCGACCTCGTCCATGTTGTACAGAAATTGGCGCAGGATACGGGTTTTTTGCAGGATGTCGGGTGCCAGCAGCAATTCTTCGCGGCGGGTGCCGCTGCGGTTGAGCTGGATCGAGGGGAACACGCGTTTTTCGTAGAGGCGCCGGTCGAGGTGAATCTCGGAGTTGCCGGTGCCCTTGAATTCCTCGAAGATGACTTCGTCCATGCGGCTGCCGGTGTCGACCAGCGCGGTTGCGATGATGGTCAGGGAGCCGCCCTCCTCGACGTTGCGGGCAGCGCCCAGGAAACGCTTGGGGCGCTGCAGCGCATTGGAGTCGACGCCACCGGTCAGCACCTTGCCGGAAGACGGCACCACGTTGTTGTAGGCACGCGCCAGGCGGGTGATCGAGTCGAGCAGGATGACCACGTCTTTCTTGAGTTCGACCAGGCGCTTGGCGCGTTCGATCACCATTTCGGCCACGTGCACATGCCGTGCTGCGGGCTCGTCGAAGGTCGAGGCGATCACCTCGCCCTTGACCGTGCGTTGCATTTCGGTCACCTCTTCGGGCCGCTCGTCGACCAGCAGGACCATCATGTGGCTGTCCGGGTAGTTGGCCGAGATGGCATGCGCAATGTGCTGCATCATGACCGTCTTGCCGCTCTTGGGCGGGGCCACCAGCAGGGCGCGCTGGCCTTTGCCGATCGGGGCGATGATGTCGATCACACGGCCCGTCACGTTTTCGTCGCCCTTGATGTCGCGCTCGAGCTTCATCTGCTCTTTGGGGAACAGTGGCGTGAGGTTTTCGAACATCACCTTGTGTTTGTTGTCTTCCGGGCCGCCGCCGTTCACCCGGTCGAGCTTGTTGAGCGCGAAGTAGCGCTCGCCATCTTTGGGTGTGCGCACCTCGCCTTCGATCATGTCCCCGGTGTGCAGGTTGAAGCGGCGCACCTGGCTCGGACTGATGTAGATGTCGTCGGTGCTGGCGGTGTAACTTGTGTCGGGGCTGCGCAGGAAACCGAACCCGTCGGGGAGAATCTCCAGCACACCATCGGCGATGATCTGTTCACCGGTGCGCGCGCGCTTCTTGATGATGGCGAACATCAGCTCCTGCTTGCGCATGCGGCCGGTGTTTTCGATCTCAAGCTCCTCGGCTTGCTTGTGGACTTCAGACACATGCAGTGCCTTGAGTTCGTTTAAGTGCATGGAATTGCCAGACAGGGTGTGGGGGTGGAAACGACGGACAAAATCAAAGCGTTGGGGGGGAGGGAGGCCAGGCGAGACGGATGCCAGGACCACGCTGTTCATTACCGGGAACTCGAACCGCAACCACTTGGGCTGCGGTGAACAGAAAAGATTATGACAGCAAAAAGGGCCGCGAAGTGGCTCCGCGGCCCGGCGAACGTGATCGGCCTGTGCGTTCAGGCCAGTTGCTGGTCTATGAAGGCGGTCAATTGGGATTTGCTCATGGCACCGACCTTGGTTGCCGCAAGCTGGCCGTCCTTGAACAACATCAGTGTGGGAATGCCGCGGATTCCGAACTTGGCGGGAATGTCGCGATTTTCATCCACGTTCATCTTGGCGACCTGGAGTTTGCCTTGGTAGCCGGTGGCGACTTCGTCCAGGATCGGGGCGATCATCTTGCACGGGCCGCACCATTCTGCCCAGTAGTCGACCAGCACCGGATGTTTTGACTGAAGCACATCGGCTTCGAAAGAAGCATCGGACACGTGTTTGATGAGTTCGTTGGCCATGGCAGTTCCTTGGTTGTTTCGGTACAGGTACAGTGGGGAAATTGTGACAGAAACCAACTCCCACTACCGCCAGCAGGTGTTATGGATGACATAGCCACAAACCATCATGCGGTCCGCTCCTGGCAATTTGTCATGGATGCCGTGGTGCGGGAAATCGGTGCACGCGGCGTGCATGCCTCGCAGACCATTGTGCTGGTTCCCTTTGCCCAGCTGATACCGATTGCGCGCAATGCGTGGGTCCGGGCGACGAACCATGGCAGTGGCGCTTCGGCCTTCCTGCCGCGTTTCGAATCGACGATGAACTGGGCCCGGAGCCTGGGGGCCCAGCCCCCGGGCGGAGATGACCTGCGCATGGATGCGGCGCATGACCTGCTCACAGCGGCGTCGCTGATGGCCCGCGCCGGGCAGGGACGCAGGCTTTCCGACCTGGCCGGCAGGCTGGTGGAGACTGCCTGGGGCCTGGCCCGCGTGGCGGCGGCCGTACCACCTGCGTCGCGGGCAGCGTGGGGAACCCAGCGTGCTGCGCAACTCGATGAAACGTCCCGGGATGCGGTTCTCGAAATGGAGGCCTGGCTGGGTCGGATCGCTGTTGCATGGGCTGCCAGTTCCAGTTACGGCACCGACGTCCTGTTCGATGCGAAGGTCGGTTTTCTGGTTGTGGTGGAAGGTTTTCAGCCCGAGCCCCTGCACGCCGCGTTGTGTTCCCTGTGGGCCGATCGGAGCATGGCAGTGTGCTTGCCACGTGACGGGGCGCCAGGCACGCGCCATTTGCACCGCGCGCTGGATGCCGAGGACGAAGCGCAAAGGGCAGCGTCCTGTGTCGTCGCGCATTTGAACGTCGGGCGGGCCCCGGTGGCCCTGGTGGCGCAGGACCGCCTTCTCACGCGCCGCGTGCGTGCGATGCTGCAAGGTCGCGGCGTGGCGGTGCGCGACGAAACCGGCTGGACGCTTTCCACCACCCGCGCCGCTGCGACCGTGATGGCCTTGTTGCGTGGCGCCGCCTGGAACGCGTCCTGCGACGCGATCCTGGAATGGGCCAAGGATGCGCCGGCCATGGATGCACAGGAACTGGCGGGCTTCGAATCGGGTTTGAGGCGATCCGGGGTGGCCGAATGGCATCGGGTGCGGCTGGACGGCCCGGTCCGCGATGCGATCAATGCCATGCGCGCCGGCCTGCAGGCCGCGCGACCGCTGTCGCAGTGGCTGGTCGACGTGCGCAGCGCACTCGAGACAGCCGGGCAATGGCGTGGTCTGGTGGGTGACGTGGCCGGGCAGGCCGTGATCGATGCGCTGCGATTGCGGGAGGGCAGCGAGGCTGAGTTTGCCGCCATGGGCCGGGCCGTGGACCACGGCGCGTTCGTCGCCTGGGTGGGGCAGACGCTGGAGTCCGGCAGTTTTGTTCCACCGCACCCTGCGTTGGCGCAGGTGGTCATTCTTCCGATGAGCCAGTTGCTGGGGCGCGCACCAGGCGCCGTCGTGCTGCCAGGCTGCGACGAGATCCACTTGCCAGCAGCACCTGAGCCGGCGGACGTCTGGACTCCGGTGCAGCGCAAGCTGCTTGGACTGCCGTCGCGCGAGGACATGGCGCAGGCCAGCCGTGCCGCCTGGCAACATGCGCTGCAGTCGCCATGCCTGGACCTTCTGTGGCGCCAGAGTGAAGCCGGCGAGCACCTGATGCCAGCGGTATGGATACTGGAACTGTTGCAACACCACCCGGTAGACGGGCCGGACGCGCGCGCGCTCAGGCGCCTTGTGGTGCGTCCCGGCCACATGCCGGCACCGCAGGCGGGGCCAGCGCGTGTACCGCGCCTGTCTGCCAGCGGTTATGACGACCTGCGCAGCTGTCCATACCGCTTCTTCGCCCTGCGCCTGCTTGGACTGCAGGAGCACGACGAACTCGATACCGAGGTGGACAAACGCGACTTCGGCAACTGGCTGCATTTGCTGCTGCGGTATTTTCACGAGAGTCTGCGCGACCTGCCGGCGGCCACCGCGCAAGACCGCGCGCTCCTGATGGACGCGGCGGCCGAACGGGCAACCGCCGAGATGGCATTGACCGAGGCCGAATTCATGCCTTTTTCCGCAACCTGGCCGCGGGTTCGCAGCGCCTACCTGGCTTGGCAGGCGGCGCATGCGTCCGCAGGCGCACGCTTCGAACAGGCGGAACTGGCGCTGGAGCAGCGCCTGGGCGACGTCACGCTGGTCGGGCGTGTCGACCGGATCGACCGTTTGCCCGACGGCAGCCGGCTTGTGATCGACTACAAGACCGAATCCCGCAGCCGGACAGCGGCGCGCCTGAAAGACCCAGCCGAAGACACGCAACTGGCTTTCTATGCCGCCCTGCTGGAAGACGATTCCCCCGCCGCCATGTACCTGAGCGTCGTGGAAAGCGACGCCACCAGGGCCTTCGAACAGCCCGACATCGTCGGCCTGCGCGACCAGCTGGTCGAGTCCATCCAGCATGACATGCAACGCATCGCGCAGGGCCACCCGATGCCGGCGCTTGGTGCCGGCTCGGTTTGCGATTTTTGTGCGGCGCGGGGTCTGTGCCGCCAGGACTTCTGGGCCCCGTCCGCACCAGACCCGATGGGCCACAACGATGCCTGAAAACCAGCCGGCGCCAGCCTACGAACACAACGGTCGTCCGGTGTCTGCCGAGGACTTCTATGTGATCGCCTGCGATCCCCGGCGCAGTGTGGCCGTCGAGGCGTGTGCCGGGGCTGGCAAGACCTGGATGCTGGTGTCGCGCATCGTGCGGGCGTTGCTCGAAGGCATGGACGCAGCCGAGCCGTTTGCGCGCGTGGCCCCGCACGAGATCCTCGCGATCACCTTCACCAAACGCGCGGCCAACGAGATGCGGGAAAGGCTCTACCAGTGGCTGCAGGAGTTTGCCGGTGCCAGCGAACAAAAACTGGCAGCCGAGCTGCGCATGCGAGGGGTGCGCGCGCCACAGGATGGCAAGACACTGCAGGTGTTGGGCCAGCAATTGGCAAAGCTGTACGGTCGGGTTCTGGAGACCGGGCGGCTGGTCCAGATCCGGACTTTCCACAGCTGGTTTGCGGCCTTGCTCAAGGCCGCGCCGCTGGCAGTCCTTCACAGGCTCGGCCTGCCGGTCAACTACGAACTCCTCGAGGACGACGTTGCGGCGACGGCGCTGGTGTGGCGGCGCTTCTACCAGGCGCTGGTGGACGACCCGGAGCGCCGGCAGGACTTCTTGGCGCTGGTGCGTGTGCACGGGCGTTCGCAGACCGAAAAAGCGCTTTCGATGGCGCTCGACAAACGCATCGAGTTTGCCTTGTCCGACGCGGCAGGCCTGGCCGAGGCATCCGTGCAATCTTTCGCGGACTTTTTCCCCGAGCTGGCCGGTTATGCCGCACCTGCCGATGCCGTGTGTGATCCGCTCGCCCGCGCGCGCTGGTTGGCACGCGCGGCGTTGCTGGGCCGGGAGGCCAACAAGACACCGCAAAAGGCCGCCCAGGCGATCCTGGACGCTTTGGCCCGCGCTGACCAGATCGCAATGCCGGATGCGGCCACGGAAGCGCTCGCCGTGTTGCGCAAGGGCTTCTTCATAGCGGATGAAGACCGGCTGAACCAGAATCTGGTGAAGTTCGCACCCGCGCAGGAAGCCGCCCAGGAACTGGTCCGTTTGTGTGCAGCCACGCGGCAACACGAGGCCTGGTTGCACCAGCAACGCATGGTGCGCCTGAGCCGGGTGCTGATCGGCCAATACGCGGCGCTCAAGCGGGAACGGGGCTGGGTCGACATGACCGACGTCGAACGCGCTGCGTTGACACTGTTGTCCGACCCGGTGCTCTCGGGCTGGGTCCAGGAGCGGCTGGACGTGCGGGTGCGCCACCTGCTGATCGACGAGTTCCAGGACACCAATCCGCTGCAGTGGCAGGCCTTGTCGTCCTGGCTGGGCAGTTACGCCGGGGCGCGCGGCACTGCGCCCAGCGTGTTCATCGTGGGCGATCCCAAGCAGAGCATTTACCGGTTCCGGCGTGCGGAGCCCCAGGTTTTCAGGGCCGCCCAGGTGTTCGTCACGACCGTGCTCGGTGGCGATCGCCTGAGCTGCGACCATACCCGGCGCAATGCCAGGAGTGTGATCGCCACTGTCAATGCGACGATGACAGCGCCAGGCACCGTGGAGGATTTCGACGGATTCCGCGCACACACCACGGATTCGGTCGCGAGCGGCATGGTGGCCTCGTTGCCACCGATTGCGCGCGGTTCAACGCGTGATGACGGGACGTCTGAAGGCGGGCCACCGGTGGCGGGCGCCACCTGGCGTGACAGCCTGACCATGCCCCGCGAAGTGGCCGAGGAGACGCTGCGTACGCGCGAGGCGCGCCAGGTCGCGCGGTGGATCGCATCGCGGGTTCACGCTGGGGCCGCGCCGCGCGACGTGATGGTTCTTTCGCGCCGGCGCGCCGGCCTGCTCCCGGTGCAGGTCGAACTGCGCGCGCTGGGTGTTGCCGCGCAGATCGGCGAGAAGACTGCGCTGATCGACTGCTGCGAAGTGCAGGACATGGTGGCCCTGCTGGACGTGCTGGTGTCGCACCAGCATGACCTGTCTTTGGCGCGGGTGCTGAAATGCCCCTTGTTCGGGCTCGACGACACCGCCCTGTTGCGACTGGCGCTGCTGGACCCGACCCGCAAGACAGCCTGGTTCGACCTGCTGCAGCGCAGCTGGCCGCTCACCGATCCGCTGGGCGAGGTCGGGCCGGTGCTCTTGCGCTGGTGTGGCTGGGTGCGTGCCTTGCCGCCGCATGACGCGCTGCAGGCGATCTACAGCGACGGCGATGTGCTGGCCCGTTACGCGGTGGCGGCGCCTGTCACACAGCGCCCGGCAGTCCTGGCCAACCTGCGTGTTTTGCTCGAGACAACTTTGCTGATTGGCGGTGGGCGTTACACCACGCCGTATGCGTTCGTGCGGGCGCTCAAGGCTGGTGGTGTGCAAGCGCCTGCGGCTCTGATCGACAACGCCGTGCGCCTGCTGACCATCCACGGCGCCAAGGGGCTCGAGGCCGAGGCGGTGGTGCTGCTCGACACCGATACCCCGCAGCGGGCGGCCGAGACCATGGGCGTGCTGGTGGATTGGCCCGGCCACGCCGCGCGCCCCGAACGGATGGTGTTCGTGGCGAGTGAACGCCGGCCGCCGGCGTGTGCGGTGGACCTGCTCGAAGTCGAATATTCACAACGCCGGCGCGAGGAACTCAACGCGCTGTACGTGGCGTTGACGCGCGCCCGCGACACCCTCATCGTTTCCTCCATCGAGCCCCACCGCGAAGCGCCGGGCAGTTGGTGGCGACGGCTGGGTGGAGTCGCGGACCGCCGGCTGAATCTGCCCGGCCCTGTGCCGGTGGCGCGTGTTGCAGATGTTGGCGTGGACGGCTGCATGGTGATGGAGTTGCTGCCGCTCGATGCCACGGAGCCTGGCCCGCCGAGCGCTGGCGCGGTGGCGCCAGGGGACGCCGACGAAGACACACCGCGGGCGCGATTGGGCAAGGCCATGCACCGCTTGCTGGAGTGGGGCGGGTTCGCGCCGGCGCAGGTCGACGCCGTGGCACGGGAATTTGCACTGACGGTGGAACAATCCCATGAGGCTGCCGCGATGGCCAAGCGGATTCTTGAAGGCGAAGGTGCCTGGTCCTGGGACGACCAACTGGTGGATTGGCAGGCAACCGAAGTAGACCTGGTCCATCAAGGCCTGTTCCTGCGGCTGGACCGGCTGGTGCATCGCCGCGAACCCGGGCAGTGGTGGGTGCTGGATTTCAAGTCCGCACGCAACCCCCAACTGCAGCCGGACCTGGTGGCGCAACTGCGGGCCTACCGGTCTGCGGTGCAGGTGATTTACCAGCAGGCCGTCGTGCGTGCCGCCTTTCTTGCCGCCGATGGTTCCATGATCGTCCTCGCGGATGATCCGCAATAGGCAGACCATGAAGACAGCGATCGTGATCGGAGGTGGCCCTGCAGGCCTGATGGCCGCGCAAGAAATGTCCGCGGCAGGTGTGGAGGTGAACCTCTACGATGCCATGCCCTCGGTGGGACGCAAGTTTCTGTTGGCGGGCAAGGGCGGGCTGAACCTGACGCATTCTGAACCGGCTGGTGTGTTCAACGCGCGTTTCGGCCCGCGCCAGACCCAACTCGCGGAGATGCTGCAAACTTTTGGCGCAGCGCAGGTCCGGGACTGGGCGCAGGGCCTGGGGGTGCCGACCTTCGTTGGAACGTCGGGCCGGGTATTTCCCTGCGACTTGAAAGCCGCCCCCTTGTTGCGCCACTGGCTGCACCGGTTGCGGCACCCGCAGGCAGGAGGCAAACCGGTCACCTTCCACATGCGCCACAAGTGGACCGGCTGGGGGCAGGGTGATGGCAGTCGCCCGTGCGTGCATTTCGCCGCGCCGCAGGGCACGGTGCAGGCGCAGGCGGATGTGCTGGTGCTCGCCCTGGGCGGCGGCAGTTGGAGCCGCCTGGGGTCCGACGGCGCCTGGGTGCCGGGCTTGCGCGAGCGCGGTGTGGACGTGGCGCCGCTGTTGCCCGCGAACTGCGGCTTCGATGTGCGCGGCGGATGGAGCACGCATTTCTCGGAGCGCTTTTCGGGTCAGCCATTCAAGTCGGTGGCGATTCGCTGGGCCGGGAGCCAGGACGGCGCGCTGCTCGAGCGCAAGGGAGAGTTCGTCGCCACTGCCACCGGCCTCGAAGGCAGTCTTGTGTATGCCGCTTCGCGCTGGCTGCGCGAGGAGATATCGCGGCTCGGCTCTGCCACGCTGTACCTGGACCTGCTCCCCGCGCTGTCTGCGCAGCGCGTGTTGTCGGAGGTGGCCCACCCGCGCGGGTCGCGCTCGCTGTCCAGCCACTTGAAGAGCCGTCTGGGCATTGATGGCATCAAAGCCGGCATCCTGCATGAACTGCTTGCCAAAGATGCAATGCACGATGCGACACAACTCGCCTTGGCGATCAAGTCACTGCCAATCACACTGGAACGCGCCCGGCCCA
Source organism: Rhodoferax sp. OV413 (assembly GCA_945861785.1). Classification (GTDB taxonomy): domain Bacteria; phylum Pseudomonadota; class Gammaproteobacteria; order Burkholderiales; family Burkholderiaceae_C; genus CAISIP01. The sequence continues at coordinate 13,951 of CAMAWD010000020.1, forward strand.
TTGACGAGGCGATCAGCAGCGCCGGCGGCGTGCGGTTCGAAAGCCTGACTGCAGGCCTGATGGTGTCGGGCCTGCCGGGGGTGTTCTGTGCCGGGGAAATGCTCGACTGGGAGGCGCCCACGGGAGGTTATCTGCTGACCGCGTGCCTGGCGACCGGGCGTGCTGCCGGGTTGGGTGCGGTGGCCTTTGTGCAGGCCGAGGGTCGTTAGAATTTGATGCACTAAACTGGCTTGCCAAACAGAGGCTCTGCTTTATGTCCTGCGATTCGACGATACCTTCGCAATTGGGTCCGGTCGACACCATGCCCACTTCGCTTGGCGCGCCGGCCAGCCCTGCGCGGCCGCGCAGGGTGGAACCGTCGAGGCCATGGGCCGGCATTGTGCTGGTTGCGGTGATCGGGATGGTGATCGTTTACCTGGTGAGCCTCGCCACCCGCGCTTGAATTGGCCTGGGCGGCAGACGGGGCTTCCTCGTTCGAGAGGAAGTCGTCGAGTTGGTTGAATTCTGCTTCTGTGAGCGGGGTGGTCATGCCGGGAATCTTGGCACTGATGGCGGCCGGCGGATATGATTCGCACCAATGTAACGGAGATCCAAAATGATCAAGAAAACTTTTCTGCTGCTACTTTCAACCCTGTTGTTGGTCTCCCTGTTTGGTGGGATTGCCGGTTGCAACACTATTCAAGGTGCCGGCAAGGACATTGAGGGGGCCGCCAAAGCGATCAGGGACGGGGCGATGGAGGTCAAGAAGAAGCTGTGAGCCAGAACCACGGTCATCCCATTTCGAATCGGCGGCGGGCGCAGCCTCAGGCTTAGCGGTTTGCGAGTTCGGCGGGTGGTGAGGCGCTTGTTCATGGCCGCGAGTGAGGCACTGGGGCTGGCGCGTGGATAGGGCGGGCGTACCCAAGGTTGGGTACGCAGTCGGACTCAAACCGCCTTTTTGTGCGAGCCGTCGCAGAGAGGTGCCTTGCCGCTGCCTTTGCACCCGCAAAAATAAACGGTAGTGCTTTCATTGGCGGTGTACTTGACCGGGGTGAACTCACCCGCAGCTTTATGCGAGCCATCGCAGTACGGCTGATTCTTGCTTTGCCCGCAAGAGCACCACCAGTAGTCTTTGCCAGCTTCGACTTTCACCGGGAACGGGGTATCGCTCGCGCGAACGGGATTGGTCATGGAGTATTCCTTTATTGTTGAGTTGGTCCCTATCATGTCACGTCCCGGGAGCATGGGCGGATTGGTGGGGCCGTGGAACAACTGGGTAGATAGAGCCACAGGGGAAGTGCATGAGTCCTACACGATGCTCACGATCAGCGCCGATGGCCACCCGCTGATGGGCCGCATGCACAAGCCCGATCCGAAACTGCCGGCTGATCAACAGGACAAACGCAGCGTGATTTCAATAGAGTTCGGGGATGCTGATCGGTGGCTGGAGGGGAGGGTGAACGAAGCGCAGGAGTTACTGCGCGTGCCAGCGTTGGAGTTGTTTGATGCGGGGCCAGCATGACTGGCTCGCACACCCAAAAATGTTCCTCGGCCCAGGGCTGTCGTTTCGCGGCGGTCCGTGATCTGATGTCGAGGCCCACCCACGGGCTCCTGGGCAAAATTTCCAGCTCCTGTGCTGCGTATTTCAACAGGGTCTTTACCCGGTTCAATCGGTCACGGGCGGTTTTCGATGTGGTCGGCAACGTCTGCAACCAGGCGCGAAACGCGTCGCCTTGGGCACGAGCAATCAGGTGAATGGGCGGATTGCCTGTCTGGCCCTCGAATAGCATGGGCGCCCGGCCACATGCCGCCGCGGAGTCCTGGGTGAGCGGCCTGGACTTTACCCAGCGCTCGTATACGTCCCGGAGCACGGCACTTGGCAACGGTGTAGGGGGCGGAGGGGGAATTGCCAGCAAATCGGTGGCATTGCCCGTTGGGCTGTAGCCGAGCAGCAACTGCGCGCGCCGCACGGTCCCTTGAGCAACAGCCTCCCGATGGCTTTTGCTTGAATTAGTTGACGAGCCTTGACCCCGGCACTGGCTCCACAGTTAGGGCTGCTTGGTTCCCCACCTGACCCGGTTGGCCGCTTTACCATGCGGGAAGGCCCGTCGGGGCGGATTGTACGTCGTGCTGTTTACCGCAATTCGGCTGCAGGGGCATTTCGGGGTCGGTGCACTCACTAGAATCGCCGGATGTCCTATGTCGTGCTGGCCCGCAAGTACCGTCCGAAGAACTTCATGCAGATGGTCGGGCAGGAGCACGTCGTTCGGGCCTTGACCAACGCGCTGGATTCGCAGCGTTTGCACCACGCCTACCTGTTCACTGGCACCCGGGGCGTCGGCAAGACCACGGTCGCGCGCATTCTGGCCAAATCGCTGAACTGCACTGGCGCGGATGGCGCTGGCGGCATTACGTCGGCGCCGTGCGGGGTGTGCCACTCCTGCGCCGACATCGACGCCGGCCGGTTCATCGATTACACCGAGCTCGACGCTGCCTCGAACCGGGGTATCGACGATGTGCAGACTCTCCTGGAACAGGCGGTCTACAAGCCTGTGCAGGGGCGTTTCAAGGTCTTCATGGTGGACGAGGTCCACATGCTCACCGGGCCGGCGTTCAACGCCATGCTCAAGACGCTCGAAGAACCCCCCGAGTACCTCAAGTTCGTTCTCGCCACGACGGATCCCCAAAAGGTGCCGGTGACCGTGTTGTCGCGCTGCCTGCAGTTCAACTTGCGGCCCATGGCACCAGAGACCATCTGCGAGCATCTCGGGAGCGTACTGCGAGACGAAGGCGTGGCGGCCGACATCGCGTCGTTGCGCCTGCTGGCCCGGGCTGCACGCGGGTCGATGCGCGACGCGTTGTCCTTGACTGACCAGGCCATCGCCTTTGGCGCCGGTGCGCTGGTCGAGGCCACGGTGCACCAGATGCTGGGCAGCGTGGACCGCAGCTACGTATTCCGCCTGATCACCGCCCTCGCAGCGGGCGACGGCGCGGCCGTGGTCGCCATCACCGACGACCTTCGACTGCTGGGCCTCAACCCGGCGTCTACGCTGGAAGAGATGGGCCTGGTATTGCAGCGCATGGCGGTGCTCCAGGTGGTGCCAGGCGCGGTCGACGAGACCGACCCGGAGTCTGGTGAAATGGCCCGGCTGGCGGCCTTGATGCCGGCCGATGAGACCCAGCTTCTCTACAGCATGTGCCTGCACGGCCGTGGTGAACTGGGGCTGGCACCAGATGAATACGCCGCGCTGACCATGGTCCTGTTGCGTCTGTTGGCGTTCAAGCCCGCAGCTGCCGCCACGCGGCCGGCGGAAAAAAAAACTCTGATTGACGCTGCGCCGCGGGTTGCGGCGCCCACAATACGGCCCGCTGCGACGGCCACTGCACCCCGCCAGAGCCTGCCTCCAGGCCAGGTGTTGCCGGTTGTAGTGTCGAATCGCACTTTGCCGTCGGCCGGTGGCATGGCTGGCTCCGAGACGCCGGCCGCCAGGCCCGATGCCCAGCCGCAAACCCGGGTGCTGGCGGTGCCGGTGCGTGTGCAGGCCGACTCACGCTCCGAAGCCGCCGCCGGCCAGGGCGCCCAAGCGACGCTGATCCCGACAGAGGAGGGCGCGTTCTGGCATGCCACTGTGATTCAACTCGTCGGCGCAGACGCGATAACAGCGCTTGTGCGCGAACTGGCGCTGCAATCCCAACTCATCGCCCGCGATACCGACCAATGGTTGTTGCGGGTTGAGCGCGAGTCGCTCAACCAGCCCACCTCCCGGGACCGCCTGTCCCAGGCCTTGCAAGGCCTGGGGCACCAGGTGCGCCTGGTGGTTGAAATCGGGCGGGTGACAGACAGCCCAGCACGCCGAAATTCCGCAGCTGCAGCCGAACGGCAAATGGCCGCCGAACGGATCATTTTCGAAGATCCGTTGGTTCAGGCCATGGTGCGTGATTTTGGGGCGAAAATCGTGCCCGGAAGCATCAAGCCGCTCTAACGGGCAAGTGACCACTGCATGCCGTCGCGCAAGCGTCCCGGCCGACTCCAACGACCCACCAGACACAAAGGAAACACATGTTCAACAAAGGACAACTCGCTGGCCTCATGAAGCAGGCTCAGGCCATGCAGGACAACCTGAAGAAAGCCCAGGACGAACTCGCCAATGTCGAGGTGACCGGCGAGTCCGGCGCCGGGCTCGTCAAGGTGCTGATGACCTGCAAACACGATGTTCGCCGGGTCACGATCGATCCCAGCCTGTTGGCGGACGACAAGGAGCTGCTGGAGGACCTGGTTGCAGCGGCCTTCAACGCGGCTGTACGCAAGGCCGAGGAGACATCCAGCGAGAAGATGGGCAAGCTGACCGCCGGCATGCCCGGTCTGCCTGGTGGCATGAAGTTCCCGTTCTGATGCCGGCCGGCATTCGCTGATCCGCGGCGCAGGCCCCCATCCCCGCATGGCAGATTCGCACTCGCTCGAAGGATTGGTCCAGGCCTTGCGCCGGCTGCCAGGTATTGGCGTGAAGTCGGCGTCGCGGATGGCTTTTCACATGCTGCAGCATGACCGCGAAGGTGCGCGCCTGTTGTCGGCGGCGTTGGCGCAGGCTGCAAGTTTTGTACGCCATTGCGAGCGTTGCCACACCTTCACCGAAGCGGCTGTTTGCCGCACCTGCCTGGATCCGGGCCGTGACGCTACCCGCCTGTGCGTGGTGGAGACCCCGGCCGACCAGTCCGCTGTCGAAAGAACAGGCGCCTACAAGGGCCTGTATTTCGTGCTGATGGGCAAGCTCAATCCGCTCGACGGTATCGGCCCGAAGGACATCGGCCTGAAAAACCTCTTCGATCGTGCTTGTGACGGCGTGGTGGCAGAGGTGATCCTCGCCACCAATTTCACGGCCGAGGGTGAGGCGACAGCGCACGTCATCAGCGAGGTCCTGCGTGCACGTGGCCTGCAGATTACGCGACTGGCGCGCGGTGTCCCTGTCGGCAGTGAGCTGGAATACGTGGATCTGGGCACGATCGCCCATGCATTGGTAGACCGGCGCTGACCGGCTTTCTGGGCTGCTTGTTGGGGACCATGCTTGGTTTCACATTGGCCTGTTGGTGTGTCCTGGTGTAGGTAGTTACCCGCCCGGGATCACCCCGATGCGGAATTCCCCGCGCTTTGGTAGCCTTGGAAAACACACAACAACAAGTGCGAAAGAGAGACCCGGGATGGATGGCGCATGGATCGAACGTCGAAATCTGTTGACTGGCGCCCTGCTGGCGCTGTCCGGGGTATGCGGCCGTTCTGCGCATGCACAGGCCAAGGACAGAACCCGCGTGGCGCTGGCCACCGGCGGCCGTGCCTTGCTCAATTGCCTTCCCGTGACCATTGCCGATCGGCTGGGGTATTTTGCTGCCGAGGGCCTGGAGGTCGAACTGCCGGACCACGGTGGCGGGTTGCGCGCGCTGCAGGCGGTTGTCGAAGGGCATGCCGACCTTGCGGCGGGCCCGTTCGAGCAGACCATCAGCCTCCAGGGGAGGAGCCAGCGCCTCAGCGCCTTTGTGATGCTGGGCCGGGCGCCCCAGGTGGCCCTGGGCGTATCGAACCGGACCATGCCGGGTTTCAAGAACATCGCTGAGCTCAAGGGGCGGCGGATCGGGGTCGCGATGGCTGGTTCTTCTTCGGCCATGGTGGCCGCGCTGGCCCTTGAGCGGGGCGGACTCAAGCCGCAGGATGTCCAGTTCCTGGAATTGGCGACTGCGGCTTCGGCGGTGGCGGCTGTCCGATCGGGGCAGGTGGACGCGATCAGCTACTGCGAACCGGTGATGACCATGCTCGAGCAGCGCGCCGATGTGCGCATTGCCGCGGACACGCGGTCCTTGCGCGGTGCCCAGGACTTGTTCGGTGGGCCGGTGCTGGGCTCCTGCCTGTACGCGCCTGCGGATTTCCTGAAAAAACACCCAGTTGCGACCCAGGCCTTGACCAACGCCGTGGTCCACGCGCTCAAGTGGTTGCAGACAGCCGGGCCGAGCGACATCATCAAGGTCGTCCCGGAGGCTTATCTGCTGGGTGACCGGGGTTTGTACTTGGCCGCGTTCAACAAGGTGCGCGATGCGATATCGGTGGACGGGGTGATTCCGGACGACGGCGCGCGCACGGCCCTGCGCACAATGCTGCGCCTGGACGCCGGTATTGCGGGTGACAAAATCGACCTCGCCAAGACCTTCACCAACGATTTTTCGCGCAAGGCGAAAGAAAAATTCCGCGCCTGAGCGTCCGGACTCAGCGGTTCGCAACCTGAACCGGTTTGCCGGTTCCAGTGCCCTTGCCGGCGCGGGCCTTGGCTGCCTTGCCCACCCCGGCCGTGGCCACTGCCGACTTGCCGGCGCGGGCAGCACCATACAGCGTCACGGATTGGCCGGGCTTGAATGCCGAAGCCAAAGTGGTGCCATTCCATTCGGCAATGCTGGCCGCCGGCACCTTGTAGCGGCGCGCCAGACTTGCCACCGTGTCGCCCTTGACAGCCCGCACGCTGCGGCGTGCCAACAATGGCAGCGGGCTGAGTGTGAGTTGTGCGGTGTCCGCCACATGCCCGGTGACGTCCTGGCGCACCGATGCCGAACGCGCGACCAGCAGGGTCGACCCGGCCTTGATCATGACGCCGTTGGGGATGTTGTTGGTCGAGCGCAAATCCGGTTCGGACATTCCGACGCGTTTGGCGGCCTCGGCGGGTTTCATGTTTGCGGGTGCCCGCCAGGCGGTCCAGGTGGAGAGTTGCGAGTTCCCTTGCGCCAGCAGATTGGCGCTGAAAATTGCTGCGTTGTCCCACGGCAACAGGATTTGGGGCGTGCCGGCAGCAAGTATCACCGGGCGACTCAGCGAGGGATTGAGCGCCTTGAAGTCTTCCAGCTTTACTTCGGCAAGTCTGGCCGTCAGTGCGACATCGATGTCGCGGGTGAGCGTGACGCTCTGGAAATACGGGTGATTTTCTATGACGGGCAGGGTCGCGCCGAAGTTTTGTGGCGCGGACACCAGGTTCTTGATGGCCTGCAACTTTGGCACGTACATCCGCGTTTCAGCAGGCATCACGAGGTCGAGGTAACCCGTACCCAGGTTGGCCCGTTGATTCTTGGCGATTGCCCTGCCTACGCTGCCTTCGCCCCAGTTGTATGCGGCCAACGCCAGATGCCAGTCGCCGAACATACCGTACAGCTTTTGCAGGTAGTCCAGTGCGGCCCGGGTCGACGCGAGCACATCGCGGCGGTCATCGCGAAATGCGTTCTGTTTGAGTTCGTAGGACTTGCCGGTGGCTGGCATGAACTGCCACATGCCCGCAGCCTTGGCACTGGAGACGGCTTGCGGGTTGAATGCGCTCTCGATGAATGGGAGCAGCGCCAGCTCGGTCGGCATATTGCGGCGCTCCAGTTCCTCGACGATGTGGAACATGTATTTGCTGGCGCGTTCGGTCATGCGGCCCATGGACTCGGGTCTGCTGGCGTACCACTGCTCGCGGTCCCGGACCAGATCACTTTGCAGATCGGGCATTGCATAACCGCGGCGAATGCGCTCCCACAGATCGGGCGGTGGTGCCAGGGGCGCCACATTCAGGGAGCCGGCAAAATGCACGCTCAATGGCGCCAGTGGCTGCAGCAAGGGGGCGGTGGCCACCGGCAAAGGCGGGCTTGGGGCAGCGGACGCCACCGGCAAAGGCGGGATTGGTGCAGCGGACGCCACCGGCAAAGGCGGGCTTGGGGCAGCGGACGCTACCGGAGCGTCAAGCTGCGGCGCAGCGTGGGTGCCGGCAGCCGCCGCCGGGGCGGACACCGGCGCTGCCGCGCCATCGGCGGCTGGCGCGTCAACGCTTGACACCGGGATGGTGGCGGAACATCCACTCGCCAGGACCAGCGCGGCAGCCGCGGCCAAGGACAAAAAATTCATGCGGTGCAGTCGATCAGGGGATGACTAGAATCGGCGTGCTGTACTGCCCAGGACGGTGTTCGCCCGGGTGGTGCGGCTGCCGGACTGGTGGCAGTCGGCATGAATTGGTGGCGCTCCTTCGAGGGCTTTTGGCAGTTCTCACCCGGCTGGGTAAGCAGATTCAGGTTCATGAGCGTCCAAATTATAGGTTTGCAAGACTTTTTCCAGACGCCCCAAGGCCGCTACCTCAAGGGCTGGGAGCAGCAGCAGTTCGACCGCGTCGTGGCCGACATGTTCGGGTTTCATGCGCTCCAACTCGGTTTGCCGGACATCGACGCACTGCAGGCCAACCGAATGCCGCACCGCTGGTGCGCCTCCAACGTCGGGAGTTCGCCATCTGGTTGCCCCCCACCGTTGGGCAATGCCCGCCACCTTAGCACAGTGCGAGCGCCGGGTCAAAGCCATGGCGATGCGCCCACCGGCGTTGATCTGGTGTGCGATTTCGCGGCCTTGCCTTTCCCTGCCAACAGCCTTGACCTGGTGGTGTTGCCGCATGCGCTCGAACTCGATGCCGATCCGCATGCGACCTTGCGCGAGGTGGAGCGGGTCCTTGTGCCGGAAGGCCGGGTGGTGATCTGCGGCGTCAATCCGGCCAGCCTGTGGGGTCTGCGGCAACGCCGGGCGCATCTGTACCGGCGTTTTGGAACCGGTCAGCTGTTCCTTCCGAAAGAGGGCGAGTTCATTGGGTACTGGCGGCTGCGCGATTGGTTGCGCCTGCTGAGCTTCGAGGTCGAGTCCGGCCGGTTCGGCTGTTACCGGCCAGCGGTTCTGAGCGAACCGATGCTGGAGCGTTTCGCGTGGATGGACCGTGCAGGCCCGCGCTGGTGGCCGATTTTCGGCGCCCTCTATTTCATTGTGGCGGTCAAGCGGGTGCGCGGGATGCGCCTGCTCCCACGTGCGTGGAAAACACCGGCGACGCGCGCCGTGGCACCGGTCTCGGTGGCGAATCGGCACCCCGCTCCGCCCATGCCGCTGGACGCGGACGGAATCGTCCGATGAGGCGGGTGGAAATCTACACCGACGGTGCGTGCAAGGGAAACCCCGGGCCAGGCGGCTGGGGCGCGCTGCTGCTTTCGGGGCACTCCGAAAAGGAACTGTTCGGCGGTGAAGCCGCCACGACCAACAACCGCATGGAACTCATGGCGGTGATCGAGGCGCTCACGGCACTGAAGCGGCCGTGCCATGTCTTGCTGTACCTCGACAGCGAGTACGTGCGCAAGGGCATCACGGAATGGGTCGCGGGCTGGAAGGCGCGTGGCTGGCGCACCGCGACCAAGCAGCCGGTCAAGAATGTGGACCTGTGGCAACAACTGGACGCGCTGGTGGCTGGTGCCGGGCATCGTATCGAATGGCGGTGGGTCAAGGGGCATTCGGGTGACCCCGGCAACGAGCGGGCCGACGTGCTGGCCAACCGCGGCGTCGTCCAGGTCAAGGGCCGCTGAAATGCACTGCGCTGGGTCGGCCGCGTTGGTGACAGAGACTTTGTCATCAAATGATACATTTGTTCACGTGTTTGCGAATTGTCAATGTAATGGAAATTGAAACAAAAAATGGCTTCTAGAGTGATCTATTCGGTGGTGGCGGTGCTGGGAATCGCGGTTGCTTCGGGCGCAGCCTGGTGGTACCAGTCAAAACCCCAAGGCCCCAAGGAAATCACTGCCAGCGGCGCGGTTCCACCCTCAGTGGGGGCGTCGGGGCCAGCGGCTTCGGCCTCCGCGCCAAGAGCGGCAGGGGTCGAAGTGGCCAAAGTCGAGCGGGTCAGCTTGCGCGATGATGCCCAATCCGTCGGCTCGCTGCGTTCACGCCAGAGCGTGATGATGCGCCCCGAGGTTCCCGGGCGGGTGCGTGAAATCGGTTTTTCTGACGGTGCAGCCGTGCGCAAAGGCCAGTTGCTGGTGCAATTGGACGACACCCTGCAACGCGCTGAAATCAAGCAGGCCAAGGCCCAGGTGTCGATTGCACTGGCCAATTTCAAGCGCAACCAGGAACTCGTGGCCCAGAATTTCGTGGCCCAGCGGGTGCTGGAAGAAAGTGCGGCCAGCCTGCAGGTGGCAGAAGCCCAATTGGCGCTTTCCTGTGCCCGCTTGTCCCGCATGGCAATCATCGCGCCTTTCGATGGCACGGTTGGCATCCGCAACATCAACCTGGGCGATTTCGTCAAGGACGGTGCGGATCTGGTCAACCTGGAGGACATCGGCAGCATGTACGTCGATTTCCGGTTGCCAGAGCGGTTCCAGAACAAGCTGCGCCTGCGCCAGACGGTCGAGATGCAGCTTGACTCCATGCCGGGTCGCACTTTCAAGGCCACGGTCGAAGCCATCGACCCGCTGCTCGATGTGAATGGCCGCTCGGTGGGTGTACGTGCCATCCTGCCCAACACGCCGGGTGAAGCGATGGCGGGTGGTGGTGGGCGCCCAGGCGGGGCTGGTGCTGGTGGTGCGCAGCGCCCGGCGGGTGCGGCTTCGGCTGCCCGTCCTGCTGAAGCCCGTGCTGGTGCTGGTGCGCGGCCAGGCGCAACCCCGGGCCAACCGGGTCGTCCAGTAGCCGAGGCCGCCGGGGCTGAATCGGGCAAGGGCCGCCCGGTTGCTCCGGCACTTGACGCAGACGGGTGCCCGACGCAGGTGGTGGTGGCGCCTGCGGCGCCATCCGCGGCCCCGGCGGCCAGTGCCGGCGGGCCTGGCGCAGGCAACCCACGCCCCCTGCGCCCTGGCATGTTCGCCCGTGTGACCACGGTGTTCGCCATCAAGGACCAGGCACTCACGGTTCCCGAAGAGGCGATTGTTCCCCAGGGTGGCAGGCAGTTTGTGATCAAGGTGGTACCGCCAGCGGACGTCCCGTCTGCGGCAGGCCGGCCGCTGCCGCCCGACACCAAGTTCGTGTCGCTGCGCCAGGAGGTCAAGCTTGGCGCGCGGCAGTTGGGCAGGGTCGAGATCACAGAGGGCGTGAATGAAGGCGAAACCGTGGTGGTCGCCGGCCAGCAGCGGCTGCAACGTGACGGCAGCCCGTTGCGCATCGTGGAACTCGGTCGCCCGCCCCAGGCTGGCGGGCCCGCCTCGGCGGCTTCGGGTGCGGCATCCGCTCCGGTTGCCGCCGCCAGCCGCTGAACGCCAGCCTGTAAGGACCCACCATGCAACTCGCTGAAACATCCATCCGACGCCCGGTATTTGCCTCGGTCCTGTCCTTGCTGATCATGCTGATCGGCGCAGTATCGTTCAACCGGCTTACGGTGCGCGAATACCCCAAGATCGACGAACCGGTCGTCAGTGTGCAGACCCGCTTCGGTGGCGCGTCGAGCGAGGTAATGGAAGGGCAGGTCACGAAGATCCTGGAAGACTCCCTGTCCGGTATCGAAGGCGTGGACGTGATCACCTCGATCAGCCGTCCCGAACGCAGCCTTATTTCGATCCGCTTCGCGCTCAGCCGCGAAGCCGACTCGGCCGCTGCGGATGTACGCGACAAGGTGTCCCGGGTGCGGCAACGGCTGCCCCAGGGTATCGACGAGCCGGTGATTGCCAAGGTCGAGGCCGACGCCTTCCCGGTGATCTTCATGGCCATGAGTTCGGACACACACAGTGCGCTGCAGTTGTCGGAAATGGCCAACCAGTTGGTCAAACCGGTGCTGCAGACCGCGCCTGGTGCGGCTGACGTGACAGTGTTCGGCGAGCGCAAATTTTCGATGCGGATCTGGCTTGACCCGGACAAACTGGCCGCGTACCGCTTGACCGTACAGGACGTGGAAGACGCACTTCGGCGCTCCAATCTGGAGGTGCCAGCGGGGCGAATTGAGAGTGCGCAGCGTGAGTTCAACGTCACGGCGGCGACGGACCTGCGCCGACCGGCGGAGTTTCGCCAGGTGGTGATCCGGACGGTGAACGGCATGCCGGTGCGAATCGCTGACGTGGCACGTGTCGAGTCGGGGCCCGTCGATGAACGTTCTGCGGTGCGCCTGAACGGCCGGGATTCAGTCGCCTTGGGTGTGATCCGGCAGGCTACCGCCAATCCGCTGGACCTCTCCGCCGGCGTTCGGCAACTGCTGGTCAAGGTGCAGAAAGACCTGCCGCCCGGCGTGACGATCGAAGTTGCCAATGACAATTCGGTGTTTATCGACCGCTCGATCAAGTCGGTGTACACGACCATCGGAGAAGCCGTGGTGCTGGTGGCCCTGGTCATCCTGATTTTCCTGCGGACATTCCGTGCCTCGATCATTCCGCTGCTGACGATCCCGGTGGCCCTGATCGGCACCTTCGCACTCATGGCGTTGGCCGGCTTCAGCATCAATACGCTCACACTATTGGCGCTGGTGCTGGCGATCGGGCTGGTGGTCGACGACGCGATCGTGATGCTGGAGAACATCTACCGACATATCGAGGAGGGCATGACGCCGTTCCAAGCCTCGATCAAGGGCGCGCGAGAAGTAGGTTTTGCCATCGTCGCGATGACCATGACCCTGGTGGCGGTGTATGCGCCCCTGGCATTTGCGCCAGGACGTACCGGGCGGCTCTTCACCGAGTTTGCGCTGGCGCTGGCCGGCGCCGTTGTGGTGTCTGGCGTGGTGGCGCTCACGCTGTCACCGATGTTGTGCTCGGTGCTGCTGCGCCACAATCCGAACCCGAATTTCTTTGACAAGGGCATGGAGCGGTTGTTGCAGGCGCTCACCCGAGGCTACGCAAACCTGTTGGCATTGACCTTGAAAGTACGTTGGGTGGTGGTGCTGGTGGCCATCGGCAGTGGTGTACTGTCATGGTCGGTGCTTGGCGAGATCAAGCGCGAGTTGTCGCCGATCGAAGACCGGGGCGTGGTGCTGGCGCAGGTGAACGGTCCGGACGGCTCGACACTCGATTACACCAACCGCTATGCAAGGGCGATCGAACGGGTGGGCGAGACTTATCCGGAGTTCGACAAGATCTTCTCCACCATCGGAAACCCGACAGTCGCACAGGGCAACATATTTTTTCGCACCGTCCCCTGGGAGGACCGCAAGCGCACCACACTCGAAATGGCGCGCGAGATGACGCCGCGCATTGCCGGCCTGACCGGCGTGACGGCCTTCCCGATCACGCCGCCCTCGCTGGGCCAGGGTTTTACCCAGCGCCCCATCAACTTCGTGATCATCACGTCGGACAGCTACCAGAATCTGGCCCAGACCGTACGCACCTTCCAGGACGAGTTGGCCAAGAACCCCGGGTTCGTGCAGGTCGACACGGATTTGCGCCTGAACAAGCCCGAGATTCGCCTCGAGGTCGACCGTGAGCGCGCGGCCGACATGGGGGTGGGCGTGGATGCAATTGCGCGCGCCGTCGAGACCATGTTGGGTGGCCGCCTGGTGACACGTTACAAGCGCGAGAGCGAGCAGTACGACGTGATCGTGCAGACCAGCCCGTCCGGCCGCAACACGCCCGATGACATCGAGAAGATATTCGTTCGTGGCAAGGGCGATGCGATGATTCCCCTGTCGGCGCTTGTCAAGCTGCGCGAGATCGTGGTGCCCAGGGAGTTGAACCACTTCGGCCAGCGCCGCTCGGCCTCGATCACGTCCAATCTGTCCGCGGATTACTCGGTCGGCGAAGCCCTGGACTTCATGGACGCCACGGCGCGCAAGGTGCTCAAGCCCGGTTATGCCACCGACCTGAACGGGTCGAGCCGCGAGTTCCGCAAGTCCGCTGATTCCCTGACGCTGGTGTTCATTCTTGCGCTGTTCTTCATCTTCCTGGTGCTGGCCGCGCAGTTCGAGAGTTTCGTGGACCCGTTCGTGATTTTGTTGAGCGTGCCACTCTCGATGGCGGGGGCCCTGATGGCGTTGAAGTGGTCGGGGGGCACCTTGAACGTGTTCAGCCAGATCGGGCTGATCACGCTGGTGGGCCTGATCACCAAACATGGCATTTTGATCGTCGAATTTGCCAACCAACTGCGTGAGCAAGGGCTCGACACGGTGGCCGCCATCAAGAAATCGGCCACACAACGGCTGCGCCCGATCTTGATGACCACCGGCGCCATGGTGCTGGGTGCACTGCCGCTGGCCCTGGCAACCGGGGCCGGTGCCGAGAGCCGGCGTCAGATCGGCTGGGTCATCGTGGGCGGGATGAGCCTGGGCACGCTGCTCACGATTTTCGTGGTGCCCACGATGTACACCCTGCTGGCGCGCAGGCACGCACCGGGCGCCAAGAAGGAACCGGCCTTGCCGGTGCACACCCCTGGCGCCGCTGCGTTGCCACACCGGGACCTGGTGGTCGAATAACGCTGGACATGCCGGCGCGTCAGAGCGCGCCGTCGAACACCATCACGTCCAGCTCATCACCAGGCGCCACATGGCCTTGGTCGTGGTGCAGGACGATCAGCCCGTTGGCCTGCACCATCGAGCTCAACACGCCTGAACCCTGGTTGCCAGTGGTCGCCACCCGCAGGATGCCCTGCGCGTCGCGGGTTACGGTCCCGCGCTGGTATTCAGTTCGACCGGCCTTTTTCCGGATGGCTTCGGTGCTGCGAGCGCGCAACAAGGGCGGGGCCGCATGGCGGGCGCCCATCATCTGCAGCAGTGCCGGGCGAACAAACGCCAGGAAAGTCACCATGACTGCGACCGGGTTGCCGGGCAGGCCGAACAGGATGGCCGACCGGCCCTCGGGCGCGGCGATCCGGCCCACGGCCATCGGCCGTCCTGGCCGCATGGCGATGCGCCAGAATGCAACACCGCCGCTGGCGCCGGCCAATTTTTTCATCATCGCCTTGGTGTAATCGGCCTCCCCCACACTGACGCCACCGCTGGTGATGATGGCATCGGCCTGTCGGGCGGCCGCCACGAACGCTTCCTCCAGGGCGGCGGGCTCGTCGCGGACCACCCCCAGGTCGATCATCTCGATGCCCAGGCGGCGCAACAACCCGAAAACCGTGTAGCGGTTGCTGTCGTAGACCGCACCAGGGCGGGCTGGCTCGCCCAGGCTCAGGATCTCGTTGCCGGTGGAAAAATAGGCGACACGCAGTCGGCGCACTACGCGCACCCTGGCCACGCCCAGGCTGGCGATCAGCCCCAGTGCCGCGGGCCCGAGCAGATCACCGCGTGCGAGCGCCGCTTGCCCCTGCAGCAGGTCTTCGCCCAGACAACGCCGGTTGTCGCCCTGGCGGACCACTGCGGCCGCAAGCGTGACCGTAGCGCCGTTGAGTTGGACCAGTTCCAGTGGTACGACCGTGTCAAGTCCGGGTGGCATCACGGCGCCCGTGGTGATCTTGACGGCTTCGCCGCGGCCGACCGCAGTGCTCCAGACATCCCCTGCCAGCGTGCTGCCGACCACCTTCAGCACGAGCGGCACGCCATCCGCCAGCGCAGCGCCATCGAAGGCAAACCCGTCCATGGCCGAGTTGTCATGCGGCGGCACGCTGATCGGGGACACCAGGTCCTCCGCCAAAACCCGTCCGAGTGCCTCGAATACCGTTGCTTCCTCGGTTTCGATGACCGGTTCCACCAGACGCTGCAGGAACAGGTTCACGTCGGATGCGCGCAGGCTGTGCGGGTCGTAACCCTGAAGTTGGGCGGCTATCTGGTCGATTGAAGGGCTCATGGATGTAATGCCTGCTGCTCGCCGGCCAGCACCACGCCGCTGATCTGCGATCGGTCAAGCATTTTCAGCCACCGATGTAACTCATCTCGACACGGGGTGCTGGCGCCCCGGCAAGAGAGTTGCGCAATTCAGAATAACGGTCTGACCGTGCACCCCAGATGCCGGCCAGTGCCGAAGCGAGGTCGGCGTCATCGGCGCCCGAGCGCAACAGGCCGCGCAGGTCGTGTCCCTGCGACGCAAATAGGCACAGGTACAACTTGCCCTCGGTCGAGAGGCGGGCGCGGTTGCAGTCACGGCAGAACGCCTGCGTCACGCTGCTGATCACGCCGATTTCGCCCAGGGCTGGATCGAAGCGACCGTTGGCGTCAGCGTAGCCCCAGCGCTGCGCGGTTTCGCCCGATGCCGTTGCCTCCAGCGGCACCAGCGGCATTTCGGATTGAATCAGCCTCACGACCTCGGCCGATGGAAGCACCTCGTCCATGCGCCAGCCGTTGGTGGATCCGACGTCCATGTATTCGATGAAACGCAGCACCGCACCGCTGCCACGAAAGTGCCTCGCCATCGGAAGGATCTCGCGCGCGTTCGTGCTGCGTTTGACCACCATGTTGACCTTGATCGGGCCCAGGCCCGCCGTGCGCGCGGCCTCGATGCCCTGCAGCACCTGCTGCACCGGAAAATCCACATCGTTCATGCTGCGAAACACGCTGTCGTCCAACCCGTCCAGGCTGACCGTGACGCGTTGCAACCCGGCGTCTTTCAGTGCGCGGGCCTTGCGCGCCAGCAGCGACCCGTTGGTGGTCAGGGTGATGTCGGGGGCTTGCCCGTCGACCGTCCTGAGCCGGGCCAACTGCCCGATCAGCACTTCGATGTTCTTGCGCAGCAGGGGTTCACCGCCGGTGAGACGGATCTTGCGCACGCCGTGGGCCAGGAATATCTTCGCCAGCCGCGTGATCTCCTCGAAGCTCAACAGGGACGCATGCGGCAGGTAGACATGGTCCTTGTCGAAAACTTCCTTGGGCATGCAGTAGCTGCAGCGGAAGTTGCAGCGGTCGGTGACACTGATGCGCAGGTCACGCAGCGGGCGTCCCAGTGCGTCAGCGAGCAGGCCGTTGGGAACCACGGGCGTGGTCGGCAACTGGACCGCGCGCGCAGTGTTGCGCAGGTCCACCAGGGGGATGACTCGGTCAGACATGTGCAGATTTTGCACCAGCAATGTCAAGCACAGCGCCCGCCATCCACTTCGAGGCAGACACCATTGATGAAAGATGCCTCGTCGCTGGCGAGGTACAGGGCGGCGTTGGCAACGTCGAGCGCGGTGGAAAAGCGCCCCAGGGGGATCGTCGACAGGAACTTGGCACGGCGGGCGTCGTCGAGCGGCCCACCAGCGAACTCCGTGGACAGGCCGGTGTCGGGGTTGAACACCGGGTTGATGCAGTTCACCCGGATGTTGTCGGGCCCGAGTTCCGCCGCGAGCGATTTGGACAGCGTGATGGCGGCTCCCTTGGAGGCGTTGTACCAGGTCAGGCCGGGCCGGGGCCGCAGCCCGGCCGTGGAGGCGATCGTGATGAAACTTCCGCCACCCTGGGCCCGAAACACCGGCGTGGCGTGGATGGTGGCCAGGTACAGGCTTTTGACATTGACCGCGAAGCAGCGGTCGAACTCCTCCTCGCTGACCTCCAGTGCCGGGCGGTTGCGGTGGGTCCAGCCGGCGTTGTTGACCATCACGTCGAGCCGTCCATGGCGCTGCACGGCAAACGCGACCAGGGCCTGCATGTCGGCGCTGCGGGTGACGTCCGCGGCGCAGAAAGCGGCGTCGCCGCCGTTGGCACGAATTGCAGCGGCCACTTTTTCACCGGCCGCGGCCTGGATGTCGTTGACGATCACCCGGGCGCCTTCGGCAGCGAGCCGCTGGGCGATGCCTTCGCCGATACCGCCGCCGGAGCCGGTGACGATGACTACCTTGTTCATGACGCGCATGGTTTGTTCCTTACAGAGTGGGCCGCCGCCCCGCAGCGCGGGGCGACAGGCAGTGGGTCAGCCGTGGCGGATTGCCACCGTCTTGAGCGCAGTGAAACCGTACAGGGCTTCAAAGCCTTTCTCGCGCCCGTGGCCCGAGGCCTTGAAGCCGCCGAATGGCAACTCGACGCCGCCGCCGGCGCCGTAGTTGTTGATGAACACCTGGCCGCTGCGGATGCGTTTGGCCACGCGGAACTGCCGCCCGCCGTCGCGGGTCCAGAGGCCGGCGACAAGGCCGAACTGCGTGGCATTGGCCAGTTCGACCGCATGGTCCTCGTCGCGGAATGGCATTGCCGCCAAGACCGGCCCGAAGACTTCCTCTTGCGCCAGCCGGTGCGTGACCGGTACGTCCCGCAGCAGGGTGGGGGCCTGGTAGAAACCGGTGTCGGGCGCCTCGTCGGCGATCTGGCCCTGCGCCACCATCGGGATGCCTGCCACCTGTGCGTCGCTCAGGAAATCCCACACGCGCTGCTGCTGGCTCTGGCGGATCAGTGGCCCGAGGTCGAGGTCCATGGCGGCCGGACCTGCCCGCAGCTTGGAAAATGCTTCGCCAAGCCGCACCAGAAGGGGCTCGTAGACCTGCTCGTCCACCAGCAGGCGCGAACCCGCAGAGCAGGTTTGCCCGGAGTTCTGCACGATGGCATTGACGATGGCCGGAATGGCTGCATCGAGGTCGGCGTCGGCGAAGACGATCTGGGGGCTTTTGCCGCCCAGCTCCAGCGTGACAGGGCAGTGGCGTTCGGCGGCAAGCTGCTGGACCAGCGTCCCGATCCTGGGGCTGCCGGTGAAGCTGATGTGGTCGATGCCGGCATGGCGTGCCAGCGCGTCACCGACCTCATGCCCGTACCCGGTGACGATGTTCAGTGCGCCGGCCGGGAACCCGACCTCGGCGGCAAGTTGGGCGACCCGGATCAGCGACAGGCAGGCGTCCTCGGACGGCTTGACCACGCACACGTTGCCGGCCGCCAGCGCGCCGCCGACACTGCGCCCGAAGATCTGCATCGGGTAGTTCCACGGGATGATGTGCCCGGTAACGCCGTGGGGTTCGCGCCAGGTCAGCACGCTGTAGCCGTCCAGGTAGGGAATGGTTTCGCCGTGCAGCTTGTCGCAGGCACCTGCGTAGAACTCGAAATAACGGGACAGGGCGGCTGCGTCGGCGCGTGCCTGCCTGGTGGGCTTGCCGCAGTCGCGCTGTTCGAGCAGCGCCAGTTCTTCTGCATGCTCGGCCACCTTGGCCGACAGCCGCATCAGCAAGCGGCCACGTTGCACGGCGGTCACTTTGCTCCAGACAGAGTCCATGCATTGCCGTGCGGCGCGCACAGCCATGCCGAGGTCTTCTGCATTGCTGCGCTGGATCTGATCGAAAGCTTGTCCGTGGGACGGGTCGATGACGGCGATCGTGCGCCCGGAGCACGAGGGCACCGGTGCATTGGCGATGAAGTTGAGTTGCATCCGGGCATTTTCCTTCAATCGGGCGGGCAGGTGGGGTGAATGCACTCCCAAAGTGCATCACCCGCAAACAGAAAAGCCCGCGATGCGGGCCAAACTGGGATCCCCCGCCCACAGGCGCGGGGGTCGGCCACGCACAGCTTATTGCGAAGCTGCGCTTGCCGGTGCTGCGGCGACTGCCGGTGCAGCAACGGCCGGTGCAGCAACTGCCGGTACAGCGGCCGGCGCCGTGATTGCCGCCGGGGCGCTTGCCGCAGGGCTGGCGGCGCCTGCCTTGGGTGCGTGGATCTGCATCATCAACGGCACGATCAGCAGGGCCACGATGTTGATGATCTTGATCAGCGGGTTGATGGCGGGGCCGGCGGTGTCCTTGTACGGGTCACCAACGGTGTCGCCGGTCACGGCTGCCTTGTGGGTTTCGGAGCCCTTGCCACCGTGGTGGCCGTCTTCGATGTACTTCTTGGCGTTGTCCCACGCGCCGCCGCCGGTACACATGGAGATCGCCACGAACAGGCCGGTCACGATGGTGCCCATCAGCAGGCCGCCGAGCGCCGCCGGGCCGAGGATCAGGCCGACCAGGATCGGTGCCACCACGGGCAGCAGCGAAGGGATCATCATTTCCTTGATGGCCGCAGTGGTCAGCATGTCGACCGCCCGGCCGTACTCGGGCTTGGCAGTGCCTTCCATGATGCCCTTGATCTCGCGGAACTGGCGACGCACCTCAACCACCACCGAGCCGGCAGCGCGGCCGACGGCCTCCATGGCCATGGCACCGAACAGGTAGGGAATCAGGCCGCCGATGAACAGGCCGATGATGACCATGGGGTCGCTCAGGTCAAAACTGATGGACTTGCCGTAGGCTTCCAGCTTGTGCGTGTAGTCGGCAAACAGCACCAGCGCGGCAAGACCGGCTGATCCGATGGCGTAACCCTTGGTCACCGCCTTGGTCGTGTTGCCCACGGCGTCCAGCGGGTCGGTGACATCGCGCACGCTTTTCGGCATTTCGGCCATTTCGGCAATACCGCCAGCGTTGTCGGTGATCGGGCCATAGGCGTCGAGCGCAACCACGATACCGGCCATGCTCAGCATCGATGTGGCTGCGATCGCGATGCCGTACAGGCCGGCCATCTGGAACGAGACCCAGATCGCGATACACACGAAGATCACTGGCCAGGCGGTGGAACGCATCGATACACCCAGGCCGGCAATGATGTTGGTACCGTGGCCGGTGGTGGATGCCTGGGCAATGTGCTTGACCGGGGCGTATTGGGTGCCGGTGTAGTACTCGGTGATCCAGACCAGTGCGGCGGTCAGCACCAGGCCGACGGCACAGGCGCCAAACAGGCGCATCTGCGCGCCGGTGCCACCCAGGGCGTTGTCGGCAATGATGGCGTTGGTGACAAAGTAGAACGCAATCAGCGACAGGATGCCGGCAACCGCCAAACCTTTGTACAGGGCTGGCATCACGTTCTTCATGCCGGGTGATGCCTTGACGAAGAAGCAGCCGATGATCGATGCGACGATCGACACCGCGCCAAGTGCCAACGGGTAGACCACGGTGCTGTTGCCAGCGCCGGTGACGAGAAGCGCCCCCAGCACCATGGTGGCAATCAGGGTCACCGCGTAGGTTTCAAACAGGTCGGCGGCCATGCCGGCGCAGTCGCCGACGTTGTCACCCACGTTGTCGGCGATCACGGCCGGATTGCGTGGGTCATCCTCGGGGATGCCGGCTTCGACCTTGCCCACCAGGTCGGCACCAACGTCCGCGCCCTTGGTGAAGATGCCGCCGCCAAGACGGGCGAAGATGGAAATCAGCGAGGAGCCAAAGGCAAAACCGATCAGGGGGTTGAGCTTGGCGGCGGTCGCTGCGCCTTCGGGAACCAGGAACCAGTAGAACGCTGTCACGCCCAGCAGGCCCAGGCCCACCACCAGCATGCCGGTGATGGCGCCACCGCGGAACGCGACGTCCAAAGCCGGGCCGATACCTTTGGTGGCCGCCTGCGCCGTACGCACATTGGCACGCACCGACACGTTCATGCCGATGAATCCGCACGCACCCGAGAGCACAGAGCCGACCACAAACCCGACAGCGCTCATGCCGTCCAGGAATATGGCAATCAGGATCGCGAGCACCACGCCGACCATGGTGATGGTCTTGTATTGGCGCGCCAGATAGGCCGCAGCCCCGGTCTGGATCGCCGCCGCAATTTCCTGCATACGTGGATTGCCGGCATCCTGCGCAAGGATCCAGCTGCGCGCCCAAAAGCCGTAAACCACGGCAATCAGCCCGCAAAGTAGTGCCATCATCAGCACCGAGTTGCCTGTCATAGTCAATCACTCCTCATCCGAAGATGTCACAGTTTCGCGTATGGGGGCACAACGCACGCGAGGCCCCCGCTGCGTTGCTTCCTCAGGCGTCCTGTGCAGGAGCCGATTGGCCAACGCCGGAACTGTAACAACAAAAGTCCTGCTTTTTGAAAGTCGCAAGGAGCGCGTCAGCAAAATAAGGGTTAATACTTAGTTCCCGAATTTTTTCGATCCAACCCCTCACAAGCGAACCATCCACCATGTCCCTGGACAACGTAACCCCCGGAAAAAACGTGCCCGATGCCTTCAACGTCATCATCGAGATCCCGATGAACGCCGATCCGGTCAAGTACGAAGTGGACAAGGCGACCGGCGCCATCTTCGTGGACCGCTTCATGAGCACGTCCATGCATTACCCCACCAACTACGGTTACGTGCCCAAGACCATCAGCGGCGACGGGGATCCGGTCGACGTGCTGGTCATCACGCCCGTGCCGCTGATCCCGGGCGTGGTGGTGACCTGCCGGCCGATCGGCATCCTGAAGATGCAGGACGAGGCGGGTGAAGACGGCAAGGTGCTTGCAGTGCCGGTCGACAAGATCCTGTCGATCTACACCCAATGGCAGAAACCCGAAGACCTGAACCCGTTGCGGCTCAAGACGATCGCCCATTTTTTCGAGCACTACAAAGATCTGGAAGTCGGCAAGTGGGTCAAGATCCTGGGCTGGGAAGATGCGGACTCGGCCCGCAAGGAAATCATGGACGGCATCGCCAACTACAACCGCCAACATCCCTGAAGGTGGTCTGGCCGGCTGCCGATGCAGCCGGTTTCAGCGCTGCGGGTCGGGAAAGACCAGACCATGCAGGCCGCCCTTGCGCTGGAGGCGCCAGGGCGTTGGTTGTGGAGTCACCCGAGCGACTTCCGTCGCGGGCGGTGGATTTGCATAATCCGCCTGTCGTCCCCCTTGGACTTACCTGATACGGAACCACCATGACGCTCAAACTCTGCGGATTCTCTGCCAGCAACTACTACAACCAGGTGAAACTGCAACTGCTGGAAAAGCAGTTGGACTTCGAGGAAGAGATGGTGCGCACCGGTTCTGTCGAGCCGGCGCTGCTGGCCCGCTCGCCAATGGGCAAAGTCCCGTTCCTCGACACGCCCCACGGCTGCATTTCGGAGTCGATGGCCTGCGCCGAATACATCGAAGCCGCGTACCCCCAGTTTCCACTGCTGCCCGCCGATCCTTTTGCGGCCGCCAAGGTGCGGGAGCTTCTGGTGTACCTGGAACTGCACCTGGAACTCGTGGCGCGCGAGTTGTACGCAGAAGCATTTTTCGGTGGCAAGGTCGGTGATGAAACCAAGGAACGGGTGCGTAAACTGCTGCTGCGTGGCGCCGCGGGCTTCGGCCGGATCGCCCGATTTGCGCCGTTTGTCGCGGGTGCCAGTTTTACACTGGCCGACTGCGCGGCGGTGGTGCACCTGCCGATCGTGTCGGGGGCGAGCAAGCTGATCTACGGGGAAGACTTGCTGGCGGCTCTGCCGGTCAAGGACTACATCCGGTCGCTCGGGGAGCGGGCGTCGGTGCGCAAGGTCAACGACGACCGCAAGGCCGATACCCAGCGCATGCTCGCCGCGCAGCGGCCGGCCACCTGAACGTCATTTGGCGATGGACTTGAACGGGTTGCGCTGCTCGAGTTCTCCGATGTAGCGCTCCATGCCGTTGCTCTCGCGGTCCAGGAACTGCTGCACCGCATCGGCAAACGCCGGGTGTGCCAGCCAGTGCGCGCTGCGCGTCTTCACCGGCAAAAGGGCCCGCGCCATCTTGTGTTCGCCCTGGGCCCCTCCTTCGAAACGGTCGAAACCATTGGCGATGCACCACTCCAGCGGCTGGTAATAACAGGCTTCGAAATGCAGGCAATCGACGCGTTCCAGTGCCCCCCAGTAACGGCCATAGGCCACTGCACCGCTGTCCGGGGCGGTGTCGGGATCGTTCAGCGCTACCAGGCTGCTTGCGATCGGTTGGCCGTCACGCTGCGCCACGAACAGCAACCAGTTTTCCGGCATGGCCTGCGCCATGTGGTGGAAAAAATCCCGGCTGAGGTACGGCGCGTTGCCATGTTCGTAGTAGGTGCGCTCGTAGCAGCGGTAAAAGAAGTCCCAGTCGTGGGCGCTGATAGCACCGCCGCGCGCGCTTCGAAACCCGACGCCTGACTGTGCCACCTTGCGCCGCTCCTGGCGGATTTTTTTGCGCTTTTCCTGGCTCAGCGACATCAGGAAAGCATCGAAATCGCGGTACCCGCCGACTGGAGCTGTCCAGTGGAACTGCACGTTGTGGCGCACCATCATGCCGGCCGCCACACAGGCGAGCATGTCGGCGTCACTGGCAAACAGGATGTGCAGCGACGACAGTCCTGCGGTCTCGCACCAGCCGATCACCGCTTTCACGAGTGCCAGCCGCACGCCAGCGTCGCGCGCCAGCAGCCTCGCGCCTGGAACCGGCGTGAAGGGCGGTGCAATCAGCGCCTTGGGGTAATACGCCAGCCCATGCTGGTGGTAGGCGTTCGCCCAGGCATGGTCGAACACGTATTCGCCGTAGGAGTGCGCCTTCAGGTAGAGCGCACATGCGCCATGCAGTTCCCGAGCGGGCGGGTCGCCCGCTTGCGTGGCCCGGTTGATTTTCCACAGGGTGATGAAGCTCGGCGTCCATCCGGTCTTGGTGGACGCGCTGGCGCTTTGGTGCATCGCCGCCAGGTATTCGTGGCGCATGAACGGGTTGGCCTGTTCCTGGCACGCAAGCAGGCTGTTCCACAGTACCGGGTCGATGTCCAGGGGCGAATCGAGCACCTCGATGACATAATCATTTTCATTTGCAATCATGCCACCAGCCCTTGGCGCCTTGTGTTGTCCGGCAGTCGGGCCCAGGCGTCTGACGGGGCATCCGGCGCCTCTGCAAATTCAGTGTGACTTGTCATGAATCTCAAAATATGTGTGGCCCAACTCAACCTTTGTGTCGGTGACCTGTCTGGCAACGCCCAAAAAATCATCGATGCAGCCCGACGGGCCTATTCTGCCGGTGCACGCTTGCTGTTGACTCCCGAGTTGTCGATTTGCGGGTACGCGGCCGAAGACCTGTTCCTGCGTCCGGCTTTTGTCGCAGCCTGCGATGATGCCGTGAAATTGGTGGCGCGCGAACTGGCAGGGTTAAAGGGGTTGGCGGTTGTGGTGGGGCATCCTGTGGGTGGCGACAGCCGCACCAGGTCGGTAGCGATCCAGCAGCGCTTCAATGCCGCCAGCGTGCTCGTCGAAGGCGCGCGCTTGCACACCTACCACAAGCGGGAACTGCCGAATTACCAGGTGTTCGACGAGCGCCGGTATTTTGTGCCAGGTGATGGCGTGTGTGTTTTCGAGGTCGGAGACGGTGGCCAGCGCGTGCGCGTAGGCCTGCTGATCTGCGAGGATGCCTGGTACGAAGAGCCTGCGCGGTTGGCGCGTGAAGCCGGTGCGCAGATGCTCGCGGTTATCAACGCGTCGCCATTCCACGTTGGCAAGGGTTACGAGCGCGAGCAGACCATGCGCGAGCGGGTGTTGGCCTGCGGCCTGCCGATGGTCTATGCCCACCTTGTCGGCGGGCAGGACGAGGTGGTGTTCGAGGGGCATTCCTTCGCGCTGAATGCAGACGGGAGCCTGGCCGCGCGTGCGCCGAGTTTCCGGGAGGACCAGTTCGAGGTCGACGTACTTCTCGCGCAGTCCACGGTCAGCTTGGCCGGTGTGATCGAGTCCGAACGCAGTGCGGACGCCGATCTGTGGGACGCACTCGTACTGGGCGTGCGCGACTACCTGGGCAAGAACGGGTTTCCGGGGGCGATACTGGGCCTGTCCGGGGGCATCGATTCGGCCCTGGTGCTGGCAATTGCGGTCGATGCGCTGGGCCCGGGGCGGATCCGGGCGGTGATGATGCCCTCGCCTTACACCGCCGATATCAGTTGGATCGACGCGCGCGACATGGCCCAGCGCCTGGGTGTGCGGTACGACGAAATTTCCATCGTGCCCGAGTTCGAGGCCTTCAAGTCCTCACTCGCCCCGGATTTCGCCGGCCTGGCGCAGGACGCGACCGAGGAGAATATCCAGGCCCGGATCCGCGGGACTTTGCTCATGGCGCTGTCGAACAAGTTCGGATCGATCGTGCTCACTACCGGCAACAAGAGCGAACTCGCCACTGGTTACTGCACCCTGTATGGGGACATGGCCGGTGGTTTCGCCGCCATCAAGGACCTCGCGAAGACCACCGTTTTTCGCCTCGCCTGGTGGCGCAACGCCAATGATCCTTACGGCACCGGGCGGGCGCCGATCCCGGAGCGCATCATCACGCGCCCTCCCAGTGCCGAGTTGCGACCTGACCAGAAGGACCAGGACAGCCTGCCCCCTTATGAAGTGCTGGATGCGATCGTGGAGCGTTATATGGAAAACGACGAGAGCATAGAGTCCCTGGTCGCCGCGGGTTATGCGCCTGCGGATGTGGAACGCGTGACCCGCCTGATCAAGATCAACGAATACAAACGCCGCCAGGCCCCCATTGGCATCCGGGTGACCCACCGAAGTTTTGGCAAAGACTGGCGTTACCCCATCACGAACCGGTTTCGCCAGTAGCTGAATGCCGGGGTGGCCGAATGGCGCTATCCTCTGGGTATGCAAACCGGAAGGACACACCGAACATGAAGCAAATCACGGCCATCGTCAAACCATTCAAGCTCGAGGAAGTTCGCGAGGCCTTGGCCGAGTGTGGCGTCACCGGTCTTACCGTCACGGAAGTGAAGGGTTTTGGCCGTCAAAAGGGCCACACCGAACTGTACCGGGGAGCGGAGTACGTGGTGGACTTCCTGCCGAAGGTAAAGGTTGAGGTGGTCGTCAAGACGGACGACGTCGACCGTTGTGTTGACGCTATCGTCAAGGCGGCGCGCACCGGGAAGATCGGGGATGGCAAGATATTCGTCACTTCGATCGAGCGTGTCGTGCGGATTCGGACCGGCGAAGAGGACGAAACTGCAGTCTGAGGCGCTGGTTTTCGGGACGCCCGGGCAACTCAGATCGACCGCAGGCCGGGGCTGCTGGACAGACCGGCAGCCTGCACCAGTTCCGGCAACAATTACCGCAGTACAGCGCCACCGGGAACGCCGGGTTCATGGCATCAACCGGTGGTAGACGGCACCCACCCACGTGCCGGCACACAGGACCAGGCTCAGAAGGACCGCGGCGCTTCCCATGTCTTTCGCGCGCTTGGACAAGGCGTGCCACTCAGGCCCTATGCGGTCAATCGCAGTCTCGATGCCGGTATTGAGCAACTCCACGACCAGGACCAGCACGACCGTGCCGACAAGCACGGCCCGGTCCATCCAGCCATTGCCTACCCAGAATGCCGCTGGCACCAGCACCATGGCAGCCAGCGCTTCCTGGCGAAAGGCTGTTTCGTGCCAGCCTGCGCGCAGCCCTTCGATGGAGTAACCGGTGGCATGCCACATCCTTGACAGGCCGGTGCGGCTCTTTTGGGGATTCGATGGCGGATCTGGGCTTGGCGTGGGGTGCATGGAGACCGGTGTACTGTTTGCCTGGGATTCAGGTGCCCGCATTGTCACTGCTGACCAGGCGCGTACCGGCCCAGGCGTCGTGCCAGAACTGCCCTTGGGGGTGAAATCGGCTCAACAGCGCCCAAATCACGATCCAGCCGATGGCCAGCACGGCGGACTCAGACGCCCGGACGTCCATCGGCGCGACGATGGCCAAGGGTGGCAGGAACCAGATCCAACTCAGGACATAACGCAGCAGCGCCCGCTGCTGGGTGACTGCGTGCCCCGCTTTGTCGACAATCCGGATTCGCCAGGTCTTCATGGCCAATGTCTGGCCCTTGGCCCAGAACCAGGTGAAGTAGATCCCGAAGATCACGAACAGGAATGCCTGCAGCGCGTGCCGGTTGTCCATCGCGTTGCGGGTCTGGCTGAGGGCGGAAAACAGGTAAGCTGCAATGAACATGACACCGAACAGAAGCATGCCCTCGTACAACCAGCAGGCCATGCGCCGTGCCAGACCCGGTGGCGTGGGGTTGATCGGGGTGGCCGGCCCGCTGGCTGTTCTTGCTGCTGACGGGGACCCGGCGTCCTTGGCCTGTGCCATGCGCTCAGGGAGGGCTGCCAGGCGCAGAGGCCGGCTTGGCATTGCGGGGGGCCGGCGGTGTGTCGCGGGTGACGGGCAACCTGGGCTTGGAGCTACGGGCCGCGCTGGCCGCATCAGAACGCGTCACCGGAACGGCGGCCAGCTTCTTGGGATCGACTGGTTTCAGCGCCGGCGCGGCACCTGAAGGCAGGTGACTGCCGCTTGCAAGTTGTTGTTTTTGTTCAGGGCTGAGCGCCTGGTAGGCCTTCCACTGGGCCTTCTTCTCGTCGTTGGACAACTGCTTTGTCTGGGCAAAATTCAAACGCGCCTGGCTGCGCTGAACCGGGCTGAGATTGACCCACTCGCTCATGTGGCCATGCAGGGTGGCGCGCTCGGTCGGGGACAGTCTGTCGAAGTTGCGAGACAGTGCGATCCATTTGCGTTTCTGTCCTTCACTGATGCTCGCCCAGGAGGGCGCCAGAGGTTGCAAGGCAGACTGCTGGGTGGGCGAAAGTTCGGCCCATGCGGGCTTGGCAACAGTGCTGCCAGTGCTTGATCTTGCGGGGGCCACCTTGGCAGCGGAAGAGGGCGTCGACCCCTGGGCCACTGCGGTCCCGGGCATCAGGACGAGGCCGACCACGGCATGCATCAGGCACAACTTGCCGGCCAACCCGGACCGCGCGCGGCCACCCAAGTCACGCCCCCACCAGGAACCGGCCGGTAAAGTCAA
Source organism: Rhodoferax sp. OV413 (assembly GCA_945861785.1). GTDB lineage: Bacteria > Pseudomonadota > Gammaproteobacteria > Burkholderiales > Burkholderiaceae_C > CAISIP01. Next base: position 42,072 of record CAMAWD010000020.1, read on the forward strand.
CGTACCTGCGCCTGGTTCTGGCCGATCTGGACGAACCGGGCAAAGCCAGGGTCCGCGTAGGCGGCGGGGGGGAGATCGTCCACCAGAAGTGCTGAATCAACGGCGGCGAGTTCACGGGCTGCCCGCTCATTCTGGATCACATTGATCGATATGAGGCCAATTACCAACACCAGCAAAGGCAAAGCCGAGGCCAGGCCGCTCCACCAACTGATTTTGTCGTCGTCTGCGCCACCGAGCACAGCGCTACCGCCAGCGGAATACGCCCAGGCTGCTGGCGCGCGTTGTGGAAGCTTGCGCTTGTCCAAGGCCAGCATGCGCGCGGCTTTCAGGCGTTGGTTGACGTCGTGGGGCAGATTTTCGGCACCCTGCGACAAGCGGGCAGCTACCTGCAGACCGTAACGATCTTGCAGGACTTCGGTTTGGTGTCGATGTAAGTTCGTCATAGTGATATTCCTTTTGCCCGCAGCGCCTTGCTCAAAGCCAACACTGCCCTGGAGCAGTGCACCTTGACACTGCCCTCGGAACAACCCATGGAAGCTGCCGTCTCGGCAACATCCATCTCTTCCCAGTAACGCATCAAGAACGCTTCTCGTTGACGGCCGGAAAGGAGTTGCACCGCGGATTCGATTTCCCGCAAGATCTGTGCCCGCCGGGTCGTGTCCTCGGCACTCTCTGTCTGTTGCGAGTCCTCGACCCCGGAAAAAGTTTCAAGCAAATCGAAATCCCCGTCATCACCCGGTGATTCGAAGTCGCTCATGTTGGAGAAGAGGGCGTTGCGGGTCTTGTTGCGCCGAAACCAGTCCAATGTGCAATTCACCAGGATCCGCTGGAACAACATCGGCAATTCGGCCGCCGGCTTGTCGCCGTAATGCTCGGCCAGCTTCATCATGCTGTCTTGCACGATGTCGAGTGCGGAGTCTTCGTTGCGCACGTGATAAACAGAACGCTTGAAGGCGCGCTTTTCGACGCTCTTCAGAAACTCGGATAGTTCTTGTTCAGTTGCCAAAGGGGTAGGACCAGGGACATGCACCGACAAAGACTTGCGTCAGACCCGATCCGGCCGGCGCATGGTGTGCATTTGCTACAAATTATGTCATCCGCAACGGCATTTGCCCGAAATCGGAGCACCCCACTTTGTTGCAATGCGATAATCCCAGTTGCAATTCAAACGGCAAACGGGTCATGGTCTGGCGCAAAATTCGATGCGCCTGTGGCTTTGACCCCAAGTTCCGACGCGACTTCACAAGAGTTTGCGAAGGGGCACCCTAGGTCTTTCGTCAGAGAAATTCACAAAGGTTGATCATGGAAATCTCCAAAGCCGAGCTGGCCTCGGCAGCAGCAGCAGTCACGCCCTCGCCACGTCCCCCCACCCAGGCCCCTGGCCCGGAACTTCGCGGCGCGGAAATACTGGTCAAGGCCCTGCAGGCCGAAAACGTCAAATATGTCTGGGGTTACCCAGGTGGGGCGGTGCTCCACATCTACGACGCCTTCTACAAGCAGGACACCATCCAGCATATTTTGGTGCGCCACGAGCAGGCAGCGGTCCACGCGGCCGACGGTTACGCCCGGGCCACCGGCGATGTAGGGGTTGCACTGGTCACGTCCGGCCCCGGCGTCACGAATGCAGTCACCGGCATTGCCACCGCCTACATGGACAGCATCCCGATGGTGATCATTACCGGGCAGGTTCCCACCGCAGCAATCGGGCTCGATGCGTTCCAGGAGTGTGACACGGTGGGTATCACCCGGCCGATCGTCAAGCACAACTTCCTGGTAAAGGACGCCCGGCACTTGGCCGACGTCATGAAAAAGGCCTTCCATATCGCGCGCACCGGCCGTCCCGGGCCGGTCGTGGTGGACATTCCCAAAGACGTCTCGTTCAAGAAGGTTCCCTACGAGGGGTATCCAAAATCAGTCGAGATGCGCTCCTACAACCCGGTGCGCAAAGGGCATGGCGGGCAGATCCGCAAGGCGCTGCAACTGTTGTTGACCGCCAAGCGCCCATACATCTATACCGGTGGCGGCGTGTTGCTGAGCAATGCTTCGGCCGAGTTGCGCACGCTGGTCGACATGCTGGGTTATCCATGCACCAACACCCTGATGGGCCTGGGGGCGTACCCGGCCAGCGACCGCAAGTTCCTTGGCATGCTCGGAATGCACGGCACGCTTGAGGCGAACAGTGCCATGCAGAACTGCGATGTGCTGCTGGCCGTCGGAGCCCGTTTTGACGATCGGGTGATCGGCAACCCCAAGCATTTTGCCCAGAACGAGCGCAAGATCATCCATATCGACATCGACCCGTCGAGCATTTCCAAACGCGTGAAGGTCGACATCCCGATCGTGGGCGATGTCAAGGATGTGCTGGGCGAGATGATCGCCATGGTCCGCGAAAGCAACTTGCGGCCGGACGCCAACACCCTTGGCGCCTGGTGGGAGACGATCGAGGCCTGGCGCAAGCGCGACTGCCTCAAGTACGACCATGGCAAGGGCGACGTGATCAAGCCGCAGTACGTCGTGGAAACCTTGTGGAACATGACCAAGGACGTGGATACCTACATCACCTCCGACGTTGGGCAGCACCAGATGTGGGCCGCGCAGTATTACCGTTTCGACGAACCCCGGCGCTGGATCAACTCGGGTGGCCTGGGCACGATGGGTGTGGGTATCCCGTACGCGATGGGCATCAAGATGGCCAAGCCTGAGAGCGAGGTGTTCTGCATCACCGGCGAAGGTTCGGTGCAGATGTGCATTCAGGAGCTCTCCACCTGCCTGCAATACAACACGCCCATCAAGATTGTTTCGCTGAACAACCGGTACCTTGGCATGGTGCGGCAGTGGCAGCAAATCGATTACGAAGGCCGCTACAGCCACAGCTACATGGACGCCCTGCCCGATTTCGTCAAGCTGGCGGAGGCCTACGGCCACGTCGGCATGCTGATCGAAAAGCCTCAGGATGTGGAGCCGGCCCTGCGTGAAGCACGCAAGCTGAAGGACCGCACGGTTTTCATGGACTTTCGAACCGATCCGACCGAAAACGTCTTTCCGATGGTCAAGGCCGGCATGGGCCTGACCGAATTGCTGCTGGGTTCGGAAGACCTTTAGGGCCGCCCGAACAACCAGACTTCCGCCCCCGGGTGGCGTATTGGCGGGCCGAGCCCGCCCGAACCAACCCAGATGAGTCTATTGCCTGCCAAGCCCGGTTGTTACCGCAACCAGGGGAGGGCAGCGAAAAGAGGAATCCCATGAAACACATCATTGCAGTCTTGCTGGAAAACGAACCGGGCGCCCTGTCCCGGGTGGTGGGCCTTTTCTCGGCCCGTGGATACAACATCGAATCGTTGACGGTCGCACCGACCGAAGACCCGAGTCTGTCGCGCATGACGATCCAGACCACCGGGTCGGATGACGTCATCGAGCAGATCACCAAACACCTCAACCGACTGATCGAAGTCGTGAAGGTCGTCGACCTGACCGAGGGCGCTTATACAGAGCGAGAACTCATGATGGTCAAGGTGCGCGCTGTCGGCAAGGAGCGCGAGGAAATGAAGAGAATGGCAGACGTCTTTCGCGGTCGCATCATCGATGTGACCGAGAAGAGCTACACCATCGAGTTGACTGGCAACCAGTCAAAAAATGACGCGTTTCTGGAGGCGATCGAACGCAGCGCCATTCTTGAGACAGTGCGTACGGGTTCCAGCGGCATTGGCCGTGGCGAGCGGATATTGCGGGTTTGACAACTGTTACAGGAGAAAAAAAGTGAAGGTCTATTACGACAAGGATTGTGATCTCAGCCTGATCAAGGGCAAGACCGTGGCCATCATCGGTTACGGAAGCCAGGGCCATGCGCATGCGCAGAACCTCAACGACAGTGGCGTGAAGGTGGTGGTGGGCTTGCGCAAGGGCGGCGCGTCCTGGCCCAAGGTGGAAAAGGCCGGACTGAAGGTCGCCGAAGTCGCAGATGCCGTCAAGGCCGCCGACGTCGTGATGGTCCTGTTGCCAGACGAACAGATCGGCTCGGTCTACACGAATGACATCGAGCCCAACATCAGGACCGGTGCGTCCCTGGTTTTCGCCCACGGTTTCAATGTGCATTACGGACTGGTCACGCCCCGTGCAGACCTCGATGTCTGGATGGTGGCTCCGAAAGCACCGGGCCATACCGTGCGCGGCACCTATACCCAGGGTGGCGGTGTCCCGCACCTGATCGCGATTGCGCAGGACAAGTCCGGCCGCACCCGTGAACTGGCCCTGAGCTACGCCATGGCCAACGGCGGCGGCAAGGCCGGCATCATCGAGACCAACTTCCGCGAAGAGACCGAAACCGACCTGTTCGGTGAGCAGGCCGTCTTGTGTGGTGGCACCGTCGAACTGATCAAGGCCGGTTTCGAGACCCTGGTTGAGGCCGGGTATGCGCCGGAAATGGCGTATTTCGAATGCCTGCACGAACTCAAACTGATCGTCGACATGATTTACGAAGGCGGCATCGCCAACATGAACTACTCGATCTCCAACAATGCCGAGTACGGTGAATACGTGACCGGCCCGAAGATCGTGACCTCGGCCACCAAGGACGCGATGCGCCAGTGCCTGAAGGACATCCAGACCGGTGAATACGCCAAGAGTTTCATCCTGGAAAACAAGGCTGGCGCGCCCACGCTGCTCAGCCGCCGTCGCCTGACAGCCGAGCACCAGATCGAGACCGTTGGCGAAACCCTGCGGGCAATGATGCCCTGGATCAAGAAGAACAAGCTGGTCGACCAGACGCGCAACTAAGCAAGGAACCGTCGGTTGCAATGCCCAGGGCCACTTCGGTGGCCCTGCTTGTTGGTGGTGATCGGTCGCATCGCCAGCGGCCGGCCTTGACTTACACTGGCCTTGCGGTCAAGTGGCGGCATATCGTCCGGGCCGGGGCCAGACCGGTCGGAAAAATATCAATCGCGCCCACAATGCGGGCTGGAGGGTTTCGTGATGCCGGACGCTGCAGATTCGGAATTGGGAGAGGGGGCCATGGTGGCGCGCAAGCGCCGCAAGGGGCTCTACATACTGCCCAACCTTGTGACATTGGCGGCGCTTTTTGCCGGGTTTTATTCGATTGTGATGGCCATGAACGGCCGCTTCGACATGGCTGCCATTGGCGTCTTCTGCGCGATGGTGCTCGATAGCCTGGACGGTCGGGTCGCGCGCATGACCAATACCCAGAGCGCCTTTGGCGAGCAGATGGATTCCCTCTCGGACATGGTGTCGTTCGGCGCCGCACCCGCCCTGATTTCCTACGAATGGGCTTTGCGGGGCCTGGGGCGCTGGGGCTGGATCGCCGCCTTCGTGTATTGCGCGTGCGCGGCGTTGCGGTTGGCGCGTTTCAATGTCAATACGGGTGTGGTCGACAAGCGCTATTTCCAGGGGCTGCCTTCTCCTGCGGCAGCGGCGATCCTGGCCGGTTTCATACTGCTGATGACCGAACTCGGGGTCAAGGGCCCCGAAGTGGCGTGGCCGATGTTCGGCCTGGCGCTGTACGCCGGCCTGACCATGGTGACCAACCTGCCGTTCTACAGCTTCAAGGACGTCGGCATGAAGAAGAGCGTGCCGTTTGCCGTGATTGTTCTGGTGGCGCTTGGCATTGCTGCAATCAGCATTGACCCGTCATCGGTCCTTTTCGGCGTGTTTGTAGCCTATGCAATGAGTGGGTACGTGGTGTACGTGTGGCGCAAGGCCAAGGGCATGCAGACCAGTGTGATCAGCACCTCGACCGACGAGCCGGATGAGCGCGGGCTGCACTGAAAGGGCGTCAATTGGGCCGCTGGGGGCATTTTTGTGTGCTACATTTCGGTCATGAAACAAATCGTGCTAGTGCTACTACTGCATCGCCAATACGGGCGGATACGGTAGCTTGCGCTAATCGATTCAACGGCTCGTATGCACCAGCAACGAGCCGTTTTGTTTTGGGTTGCTGGTTTCGTGAAATGAAGGAACCATGATGTTGATGCAACCCACGACCCAACCACCGATCAGGAGCATGCGATGAGCGAAAAACTGGTGATATTTGACACAACCCTGCGTGATGGCGAACAGTCTCCCGGGGCATCCATGACCCGGGACGAAAAGCTGCGGATTGCCAGGCAACTGGAGCGGCTGAGGGTCGACGTGATCGAAGCCGGATTCGCCGCAAGTTCGAATGGCGACTTCGAGGCGGTGCGTGCAATTGCCCACGCGATCAAGGATTCGACCGTTTGCTCGCTTGCGCGGGCAAACGACAAGGACATCGCCCGTGCTGCGGCCGCGCTCGAGGGAGGGAACAGTGTGCGGATCCACACGTTCATCGCGACGTCGCCACTGCACATGGAGAAGAAACTGCGCATGACGCCGGACGAAGTCTTCGAGCAGTCGGTCCAATCGGTTCGTTTTGCCCGCAACCTGGTGGGCGATGTGGAGTTCAGTGCCGAGGACGGTTACCGCAGCGACCCGGATTTCCTGTGCCGTGTGTTCGAGGCCGTCATCAAGCAAGGCGCCACCACCATCAACGTGCCCGACACCGTGGGGTATGCAATTCCCGAGTTGTATGGCAATTTCATCCGGGATCTGCGTGAGCGCGTGCCCAACAGCGACAAGGCGATCTGGTCGGTGCATTGCCACAACGATCTGGGCATGGCCGTGGCGAACTCGCTGGCCGGCATCAAGATCGGCGGGGCGCGCCAGGTCGAGTGCACGATCAACGGTCTGGGCGAGCGCGCCGGCAATTGCTCACTGGAAGAGGTTGTGATGGCGGTGCGCACCCGCAGAGACTATTTCGGCCTTGACATGCGTATCGACCCGCAGCACATCCTCGCGACAAGCCGCATGGTGAGCCAGACCACTGGTTTTGTGGTTCAACCGAACAAGGCGGTGGTTGGCGCGAACGCGTTTGCCCATGCTTCGGGTATTCACCAGGACGGCGTGCTCAAGGCCCGCGACACCTACGAAATCATGCGCGCCGAAGACGTGGGCTGGGCCGCCAACAAGATCGTGCTGGGCAAGCTCAGCGGGCGCAATGCCTTCAAGCAACGGTTGGTGGAATTGGGCGTGTCCATGGAGAGCGAGTCCGACATCAATACCGCGTTTGCACGTTTCAAGGAATTGGCCGACCGCAAGAGCGAGATATTCGACGAGGACATCCTGGCCCTGGTCAGTGATGAAAGTGTGACGCACGAAAACGAGCATTACGGGTTCGTGTCCCTGTCGCAACACAGCGAAACCGGCGAGCGCCCGCATGCGTCCATCGTGTTCACCGTGCAGGGCAAGGAGACGCATGGTGATTCGGACGGCAATGGCCCGGTCGATGCGTCGCTGAAGGCCATCGAGGCGCACGTGCACAGCGGCGCCGAGATGGTGCTGTATTCGGTCAACGCCATCAGTGGCTCGACCGAAAGCCAGGGCGAGGTCACAGTGCGACTGCAGAGCAGCGGCAGGATCGTCAACGGTGTCGGGGCCGACCCGGACATCGTCGTTGCATCGGCGAAAGCCTACCTGAGTGCACTCAACAAGCTGCACAGCAAGGCCGAACGCGTGCTTGCGCAAGGCTAGTTTGGAGTCAGCACCCGGCCGTACTTTAAAAAAGTCATGCAAGTAATTGATCTGATGTGACTTTCTTGTTTAAACTCGGGCTACCGAACGGCCGGCGCGCAAACCCTGTGCGCCGGGCGTACTTTTTATGAGCCGAGGTACCCATTGAACAAGACCCTGCGTTGTATTGCCCTGGCTTTTTTGTCCCTGTCCCTCTGCGCATCAGCCGTTCAGGCAACCACCGCAAAGCGTGAACCAGCCAAGATTTCCAAGAAACCCATCGTCAAGAGTGTCAAGGTTGCCAAGCGTTCCCCGGCAAAGGCGGTGGTTGCCAGCTCCAAAAGACGTTCTGTCGTCATGGCTGCAGTGCCGGCCCGGCCTTCATTTGGCCAAATGGCTGGCCTGCACACGCACCACGATGCCCTTGACCTCAAGTCCAGTGTGGCGCTGGTGATTGACCAGGACACCCGCGAAGTACTGTTCAGCAAAAACGACCAGGCCGTGCTGCCTATCGCATCCCTTACCAAGCTGATGACGGGCCTGGTCGTGAGTGAGGCGCGCCTTCCGATGGAGGAGGTCATCGTGATTTCCCAGGACGACGTCGACACTGAAAAGGGCAGCCGGTCCAGGTTGCGGGTGGGCGCCGAGTTGACCCGCGGTGAGTTGATGCACCTCGCCCTCATGTCCAGCGAGAACCGGGCTGCCCATGCCTTGGGCCGAACCTACCCCGGGGGCCTTGCGACCTTCGTTGCGTTGATGAACACCAAGGCGCAGAGTCTGGGTATGGCCGATACGCGTTACGTGGAACCAACCGGCTTGTCGAGCAAGAACCAGTCCAGCGCGCAAGACTTGGCGCGCCTGGTGAACGTGGCCTACGGCAACCCGACGATGCGCGAGTTGTCGACCTCGCCCCGCCATGATGTCGAGATCGGCAACAAGACCTTGCAGTTCAACAATACCAACCGGCTGGTGAGCAACCCCGCGTGGCAGATCGGCCTGCAGAAAACCGGTTACATCTCCGAGGCCGGTCGTTGCCTGGTGATGCAGGCAACCGTGGCAGGGCGCAAATTGATCATGGTGTTCCTGGACTCCACCGGCAAGTTTGCGCGGCTGGCGGATGCCGAGCGGGTGCGGCGCTGGGTTGAGTCCGCTGCGCAAGCCAAGCCTGTGGGCTGACGAGTTTCAGGGCCGGTTGGCGGCCGGCGCAAAACCGAGCGTGTCGCAGATCTGCTTTGCAGTGGCCTGCAGTTGGCTGAGCCAGGCGTCGTCCAGCCGACCCGCGGGCGCTGAAATCGACAGCCCTGCCACCAGTTTGCCCTGGTCATCGTAGATGCCGCAGGCCATGCAGCGCACGCCAAGTTCCAGTTCCTCGTTGTCCTGCGAAAAACCCGACTGCCGCACCTTGGCCAATTCGCGTTCCAGCGCCGGCAACTGCGTGATGCTGTTCTTGGTTTGCCCATGCAGACCGGTGCGGGTGGCGTAGGCGCGGATGCGCGTCGCGTCATCGGCCGCCAGGAACAGCTTGCCCACGGAGGTCAGGTGCAGTGGCGCGCGCCCGCCTATGGCACGCACCACCTGCATGCCGGAGCGTTCACTGTAGGCGCGCTCCACATAGATGATTTCATCGCCTTGGCGCAGGCTCAAATTGACCGGCTGCTGGATCTTCTTGTGCAATTCACGCATCGGTGCGAGCGCGGCGTCGCGCACGTTCAACCGGCCCTTCACCAGGTTGCCCAGCTCCAGCATTCGCATTCCCAGCCGGTAACTGCCAGGCTGCGACCGCTCCACGAAGCGACCAATGGCAAGGTCATTGAGAATGCGGTGCGCCGTCGACGGATGCAAACCAGTCTTCTCGCTGATTTCCTTGAGCGAAATCGCGTCCTCGCGCGAAGCCAGCACGTCCATCAGCGCGAACATGCGTTCGATCACCTGGACTGCAGGCGTCGCCAGGCTGTCCGGATCGGATTTCTTCATGTTGGCACCCCGGCGGCTGGCGCAGCAACATTGCCTGCCAGGTCAGAATCGGTCCAGATGCCATCTTGCAGGCGCTGCTGCGGGGAGAATCTTGCTTTGTAGTTCATCTTTGGACTGGCCTCGATCCAGTAACCCAGGTAGAGGTGGGGCAGCTTGAGCTCGCGCGCCCGTTCGATCTGCCACAACACGTTGAAGGTGCCATAACTGGCGGTCCGGTCGGGCTCGTAAAACGTGTACACGGCCGACATGCCGTCTTCCAGCACGTCCAGGATAGACACCATGCGCAGGGCGCCGGCGTCGGGGCTGTTGGCTGGTTCGCGGAACTCCACCAGGCGTGAATTGACCCGGCTCTGTAGCAGGAACTGGGTGTACTGCTCGACACTGTCGTGGTCCATGCCTCCGCCTGCGTGCCGGCCGTTCTGGTAACGCAGGTACAACTGGTAATGCTCGGGGACGAAACTGAGGCGGGTGATGCGTGTCTCGAGCGTGTTGTGCTGCTTCCAGGCGCGGCGCTGGCTGCGGTCCGGCTGAAATCCGTTCACGAGCACCCGCAAGGGGGTGCAGGCCTGGCAGGTGCCACAGTGTGGCCTGTAAGTGAAGAGTCCGCTGCGCCGGAAGCCCTGGCTGACCAAATCGGAGTAAGTCGCGTTGTTGATCAGGTGGCTGGGTGTGGCAACCTGGGACCGTGCCTGTTTGCCGCTGAGGTAGCTGCAAGGGTAGGGCGCGGTTGCGTAAAACTGCAGTGTCTGGAGGGGGAGGTCCTTGAGATGTGTCACTTGATCGTGGGCTTGTCTGGCAGGATTGATTGCCAGTATAGAGGCTCGAAAAACCACGGCGGCGGGTCGGCTTCCTGCCCCGCGCGCGACAAGTCCAGAAACCGGGCCCGGGACATTTCACCCGCACCCAGCGACGCGAGATGGCGCGTGTTTTGCTGGCAATCTATCAGGCCGATGTGCTGCACCCGGCAAAAGGCGGTCAGCGCTGCCAGCGCGATTTTCGATGCATCGGTCTGCAGGCTGAACATCGACTCGCCGAACACCGAGCGCCCGATCGAGACGCAGTAAAGGCCCCCGACCAGTTTCCCGTCGACCCAGGTCTCGGCGCTGTGCGCAAACCCGGCCTGGTGCAATTTGACATAGGCACGCTGCATCCGGGGCAGGATCCAGGTCCCCCCGGAAGCGGTCTCGCGGGTGCCTGCGCACAAGCGGATCACATCCGCAAACGCGGTGTCGAAACGCACCTCGCAACCCGGCTGCGCCTGAAAACGCTGCAGTGTCTTGCGCAAGGAGCGGTGCAGGCGGAACGTGTGCGGCAGCAACACCATGCGCGGGTCAGGGCTCCACCACAGGATCGGTTGGCCCTCGCTGAACCAAGGGAAGATGCCACTGCTGTAGGCCCGCAACAGCGTGGGCACGTCGAGCGCACCGCCTGCGGCAAGCAGCCCCGGGGCCTCGGATTGCGGGCCCCAGGCATCCTGCACCTCGGGGAAGGCGTCGCCGGGTTCAAGCCAGGGCAGTGGTGGTCGGGGCTTTGCGCGCATGCGTGCGACTTTAGCGGACTGGGGGGGAGTCGATGCGGGGCCAGGGCCCGGCGCGTTGTCGGTGGCGGCGCCCAACACCGCTGCCAGAAACACAAAGCGAACATGACTTCATGTAAAAGTCGACACTGTCAGTGGCTTCCGGCCTACAATCAAACCGGTCTGGGGAGACCGATCGAAAGTCGCGTTCGGTGTCTTCGCATAGCAACGCAAATTTGCAATAGATCGAGGAGAGAAAAATATGAGGAGACGTTCTTTCGCCGTCGCAGGCTCACTGGTGGCCGGCGGGCTCTTGACCCGCGCCGGTGGCATCGGGGCCCAACAGGCCTATCCCAACAAGCCGATAAGGATCATCACCCCCTACGCGTCGGGAAGCAGCGTGGACGCCGTGGCACGAATGGTTGGCGCGAAGTTGTCCGAGAGCCTGGGCCAGCCGGTCCTGATCGAGCCCCGCCCGGGTGCAAATACCATCATCGGTTCCGAGGCCCTGGTCAAGTCCCCGCCCGATGGCTACACGCTGTTGTGCATATCCACCACCCATGTTCTCAATGGACTTCTGATTCCGAACCTTCCGTACGACACGATCAGGGACTTTGCGCCGGTTGCGACCATTGCCAGCAGCGAACTGATTTTGGTGGGCAGTCCGAAGCTCGCAGCCAACAACGTCAAGGAGCTGGTCGCACTGGGCAAAACCAAGCAGGGGCAAATCACATACGCAACCTCCAGCGCCGGGGGGCCGACCCACGTCGCGGCCGAATTGTTCAGTTCCATGACGGGGGTCAAACTGCAGCATGTGCCATACAAAGGGTCGGGGCCCGCTGTCAACGACCTTCTCGGCGGGCATGTGGATATCGGCTGGACCTCGCCAATCGCCGTCATCCAACTCATCAATGCCGGCAAACTCAAGGGTATAGCCATCTCCGGCGACGCCCGTGCCCCGACCTTGCCGCAGGTTCCCACCTTCACGGAATCCGGTCTTCCAGGCTTCGACATGCGGTTCTGGTATGCGCTGCTGGCGCCCGCCAATACGCCCAGGGACATTCTCAGCAAGCTGTCTGCCGAGGTCGCGAAAATTGTCGTTACGCCTGAAATAAAGGAAAAGCTGGCCGGCCAGGGGGCAGACCCGTTTGTGTCGAATCCCGATCAGTTCGCCGCCGTCATCAAGGCCGACAGTGCCCGCTACGAGAAGGTCATCAAAGGCGCGAATATCAAGATGCCAGAGTGAGCGGCGTGTTGGTTCCGTTTCTCCCCTGGGTCCCAGGGTCGCTGCAAGGCGAAAAATGCAAGCACCGCAGATGCCTGACCTGAAACGCATTTTCGCCAACTGCGGCAACGCCGTCATGGTCAACTTGACGTTCAACTCGCCCAATCTGGTCGAGTACCTGGCCAGCCTCGGCTTCGAGGCGGTGATGCTCGACTGCGAACACACATCGGCTTCGGTGGAACGCGTCGAGGAATTGGCGCGCGCGGCGCGTGCGGCAGGTATCGCAGCGATAGTGCGGCCGGAAAAGCTCGACGAGGCTCTGATCACGCGTTATCTCGACTGCAACATCGCCGGCATCATGGTGCCGCATGTCGATGACGCCGCGGCTGCCCAGCGCATTGTCGATATCGTCCGTTATGCGCGGCCGAACGACTACCAGGACATCGTGATCGTCGCCATGCTCGAGTCGGCCGCGGCCGTCGCCAACATTGACGAAATCCTCGCGGTCGAGGGCATCGACGTATTTTTCCTGGCGCGCGTCGATCTGTCCAAGAGCCTTGGTTACCGTGGCGACAAGCGGCACCCCGAAGTGCGCGCCATGGTCGACAAGTTGATCGCGCGCATCCAGGCTGCTGGTCGTCACGCCGGTGCCGCAGGAGACTACGACATGGTGCCGGAAATCGCCGCGCAGGGCGTGCGGCTGATCTTCGTCGGCACCAAGAGCCTGATCGAACCGGGCGCGCGCGCCTATCGCGAGATGGTGTCTCGCGCTGGCAAGTGACGCGCGGAATCCATGGTCACCAGCGGGTCCTACGCCGCGTACCGCAATGACTGGCTCGCGCTGCACCACGAAGAGGCGCTCGATCCCGAGCGGCCCATCATCGACGCGCACCACCACATCTGGGACTCGCCGCGCCCGCGCTACATGTTCGAAGACATGCTCGGCGATCTGAATGCAGTTCGGCACAACGTTGTTGCCACTGTCTACGTCGATTGCCGGTCGATGTACCGGGCCGACGGACCGTCCGAACTGCGTTGCGTGGGCGAGGTGGAGTTCGCCAATGGCGTCGCGGCGATGGGTGCAAGCGGCGCGTATGGCAAGACGCGGGTATGCGCCGGCATCGTCGGGTTCGGCGCACTGCATCTGGGTGTGCGCGCGCAACCGGTACTCGAAGCCCTGGTGCTTGCGGGCGGTTCGCGCTTGAAGGGCGTTCGGCATATCTCAGCATGGGATGCAGATCCCGCACTCGGCCTTCCCAATCCGGATCGTCCGCCCGGGCTGCTCGCGGACAAGGCTTTCCGCGAGGGGTTCGCGTTGCTGCGTCCCCTGGGTCTGCGCTTTGATGCCTTCCTGTACCAGACCCAGATTTCCGAACTGACCGATCTGGCCCGGGCATTTCCGGATACACCCATCGTTCTGGACCATGCGGGCACACCGCTCGGCATAGGCCGTTATGCGGGGCGCAGAGAGGAACTGTTCGTGGACTGGAAAACAGCGATAGCCGATCTTTCGAGCTGCCCGAACGTGGCTATCAAGCTCGGGGGGCTTGGCATGGTCGTTGGCGGATTCGGATTCAACACCCGCCACCGGCCACCAACCTCGCTTGCGCTGAGCGAGGCCTGGAAGCCGTACATCGAAACCTGTATCGAAGCCTTTGGAAGCCGCCGCTGCATGTTCGAAAGCAATTTCCCGCCAGACCGGGCCACCTGCAGTTATGGCGTGATCTGGAATGCCTTCAAGCGCATGGTCGCCGGAGGCAGCGAAGATGAGAAGGCCGATCTGTTCGCACGGACTGCCGACCGTTTTTATGACCTCGGGATGCTGGGGACCTGAATAGTTATTGCAGGCATCGCCGACGACAGGCTCCGTGGAGACTGCTTTTCTGCAGCGCGACCCTACCCCGCGCCGAGAGCCTTCAGCACCTTGCAGGTGGCTTCAAGCTCGGCGGCGCTGAATGCTTTGAGCCGGGAGGCTTCAAAGGCGGCCGCGCGCTGGCGGCGCAACGCAACGTTGTCGCGCCCTTTGGCGGTCACGCCCCAGCAGCCATCGGGACCGGGCGTCGCGTAACCCGCGGCGATCAATGACCGCACGGCCTCCTCGGCCCCTTGTGGGCTGACGTAGCCCTTGCGCGCGATGGTCTCCAGCCGCGCGCCAGGGTAACGCTCGATCAGCGACAACACGCGCCCCTGGCTGACGGAGAGGCCGAGCGCTTCCCGTTCGGGTTCGAAGCCATGCGACAAACACGTAAAAGCGTCCCACAACAGTCCGAGCATGGTGGTATGGTCGGTGCCGGACCCGGCCTGTACCGCGCCATTTTCGGCCTCCCCGCCAAGGACGGGGTAGTCCACCGCGAGCCCAAAGCGTCCATGTGAAAACAGCAGGGGCTCCCGCTGCGCGCGTGAATACCGTTCCACCTTGCCGAGCCACACGAAGTGGTCACCGGCGTCGATCACGGCATGTTTTGTGCACTCGAAGGTGGCCGAGGCTCCGGGAAGGCAAGGCGCCCCGCCTACGCCCGGGTGCCACTGCACGCCAACGAACTTGTCCACCCCGGAGCGCGCGAAACGGCTCGCCAGCTCCATCTGGTCGGACGCCAGCACGTTGATCGCAAAACAATCAGCCTTCTCGAACAGTGACAGGCTTTGCGAACTCTTGCCGATTGACCAGAGTATGAGTGGCGGATCCAGCGATACCGACGAGAAGGAATTCGCCGTCATGCCGGCGAGCTGCCCGTCGCACTGCGCGGTGACAATGGTGACGCCCGTCGCGAAGTGCCCCAGCGCACGCCGGAAGCCGCGTGGGTCATCGATGGGGCTGCCGATTTCTATAGCTGAGGACATGCGGGCATTGTCACCGGACTGCCGCCACGGCGTGGCGCTTGGTGTCGCCCCCTGATTCCTCGAATGCGCCACGCAGGTCCAGGTAGTGGTCCATCGCCTCGCCAGTGTCGCCGAAGATGCGGTCAATCGCTATCACGCGTTTCAGGTAGTGTCCAACCACGTATTCGTCGGTGATGGCGATGGCGCCATGCAACTGTACCGCTTCTTCGGCGGCCCGGCGTCCGGTGCGGCCGACCCAGGCCTTCGCTGCGGCAGTGGCCTCGGGTGCGCCGGACTCGTTGTGGGCGCATGCGTGGGCCGCCAGCAGGCACAAAGCGCGCGTCTCTTCCTTGGCCACGTACAGGTCGGCAATGCGATGGCGTAGCGCCTGGAAGCGCGCCAGCGGCTGGCCGAACTGCTGGCGGTTCTGAAGGTATTCGATGGTGCAGGCGAGCGCGCCTTCGAGGCAGCCGACCGCTTCGCCCAGCAGGGCAACGGTGCCGAGCGTGTGTACCCGTTCCATCGGTCCAGCCGCGCCATGCAACTCGCCCAGGATGTCCTGCGTACCGATCCGCACGTTCTCGAGCTTCACCTCGGCGGCACGTCGGCCATCGATCGTGCCGTACGGCCGCAATGTCACACCGGGTGCAGTACGGTCCACCACAAAGAGCGTGATCCCTTCCCTGCCATGCCGCAGTCCGGCAGTGCGCGCACTGACCACCAGCGTGTGCGCGGACGCCGCACCAAGCACCACGCTCTTGTGGCCTGTCAGCACAAAGTCATCACCGTCGCGCAGGGCCTGTGTCTGTACATCGAACAGGTCGTAGCCGCTTTGCGGTTCGGCGCTGGCAAAGGCCAGCAGGGTCTGCCCGGCGATCACGCCGGGCAGAATGCGTGAGCGCTGCGCTGCTGTTCCCGCCGCCGCGATGCTCATGCCGCCCAACACCACAGTGGCCAGATAAGGCTCGACAGCGAGCGCCCTGCCGAAGGCCCGATGCAGCAGGAACAGATCGAGAGCATCGCCACCTGAACCGCCTTCGCTCTGCGGCAATGGCAGGCCCAGCCAGCCCATGCGCGCATAGTCCTGCCACTTGTCCGCATCCAGTTCCGTGCCGGAGGCCAAAATTCGCTGGCGCTGCTGGAAGTTATAGGCCTTTTCCATATAACGCGCCGCCGCATCCTCCAGCATGGATTGCTCGGGGCTCAATTCGATCTGCAGCGAAATGCTCATGAAAGACCTCCGCCCTCGGGGCAGCGGTGCGAGCACCTTCGGAGTGGCCAGACCTTGCTCATGGAAACAGCCCCTGCGCGATGACATTGCGCATGATCTCGCTCGATCCGCCCGAAATGGTCGACTTGCGCCAGAACAGATAGAAGGGCGTCGCCGTGGTGGCGAACTCCGGGCCTATGGGTTCTTCGGTCCAACCCGTGCGCAGGATCTCGGGGTGGAAAGGCACGGCGTATTGCCCGGCGGCTTCGCTCATCATCGCCAACATTTCCTGCTGCAGTTCCGTCCCGCGCAGCTTGAGCATGGCTGCCTCGATGCCTTTGGTCTTGGATGGATCGTTGATGATGGAAAGCAGGATCACCTCAAGCGCCCGCATATGGATTTCGAGCCAGCCCAGGCGCTCGCGGAAGCGCGTGTTTTCGATCAGAGGGCGGCCATTGCGCAGCGTGGCGCGGGCAATCGCGGTCAGGCGCGCGAAATGCGCCTTGCATTTCCAGATGCCGGCCGCCGAGATGCGCTCGTGCCCGAGGAAAATCTTCATCAGAGCCCAGCCCTTGCCTTCCTCGCCAACGCGACAGGAGACAGGTATGCGCACCTTGTCGAGAAACAGTTGGTTGAGCGAATGCATGCCGTCCAGGCCGATGATGGGCCGGATGGTGATGCCGGGCGTCTTCATGTCGAGCAGCAAGATGGTGATGCCCTCCTGCTTGGGTCCGTCGCTGCTGGTACGAACCAGCAGGAAACACCAGTTTGCCCAGTGCGCGGCGGTGGTCCAGATCTTGTTGCCATCGACCACGTAGACATCACCATCGCGATAGGCCGGGCACTTCAGGCTTGCCAGGTCCGAGCCCGAGTTCGGCTCGGAAAGGCCCTGGCACCACAGATCGCTGCCGTCGAGGATGCGCTGCAGATGTCTTTGCTTCTGTTCCTTGGTGCCGGCGGCCATCAGCAGCGCGGCCACTTGATTGAGCCCCATCATCACCAAGATCGGCGCGCCTGCCTTTGAGCACTCGTCCTCGAAGATGTATTTCTGCATCGGCGTCCAGCCCGGCCCGCCATATTCCCTCGGCCAGCCAGAGCCGCTCCAGCCGCGCTCGTGCAGCGCGCGCTGCCAGCCATCAAGTTCTGCCTTGGAAAGGTAGTAACCGGCGTGGACCCGTTCGGCCAGCGCCGGGCTGAGCTTGGCCGACAGGAAGCCGCGCACCTCCTGTCGGAAATCGTCGAGTGTCTGGGTTCCGTTCATGGCCTTGCGCCGTCCCGCTCCGGATACGAATCCATCATTTTGCTTTGCCTTCGGCGAAGTGGTGTTCGGTTCTAGTCGATCGCACCGGACTTGCGCAGGTCGAAGCTTACTTCCTTCATGCTCGGCGCCGAGGCGATGCCGTTGCCCATGAACAGCAGCGTGTACCCGTCCGGTGCTGCGCGCGACACGGCTGCCGCGCCGATATTGCCGCTCGCGCCGCCGGGCGCGTAAGGCACGATGATGCGGATCGGCCGGTCTGGAAATTCGGCCAATGCCAGCATGGGCATCCAGCCGATCCAGGCGACCAGGGTGGCTGCAACCGCTGCAAAAGCCTTTTTCATGGGGGTGTTCCCTGCTTTATCGAACGTTGAAGAAACATGCAATGGCGAGGCGCAGGCTGCTGACAACGGCCAGCCGCCATCAGGCCGCTTGTTTATACGACTTCGTCAACGCATCCAGCCGGGGCATGACCTCCGTCGCGTACAGGGTCAGGCTGTCGCAGATCTCGTCGTGTGCCATCGGGCTGCCGAGTTGCACCAGCAGGTTGCCAAAGCCGCCGACCGAGTCGTAGAAGGTCTTGATCTGTCCGTAGACCTGGTCGGGCGTACCTGCGAAGAGCACGTGGTTGATGATCTGCTCGCGCGGCGTCGGCGGGTTGGACATCGGAGTGCCGTCAGGCAGCGTCGTGTTGCGGTGGGTGCTCGTCGCGCCGGCCCTGAGTACACGCGCGTTGTCCGCCGGCGGCAGCATCCCCGGCGGGTTGATGAAGCGCGGATCGATCCGTGTCGACGTTTCGTTGAAGCGCAACAGCTTGCGCGCGCGCTCGTGCGCGGTCTTCTCGTCGCGGGCCACCACGACCTGGCCCAGGTAGCACAGGCGATCGAGCGGCGCCGGCTTGCCGTGGACGCGCTGGTACTCCTCGCGGTAGGCAGGGAAACAGGCGCGGGCGGCACGCGCGACCGCGGTGATGGCAATGACGTAGCCGCGCTGTGCCGCCTCGCGGGCCGTGTGCGGTGAAAGGGTTGTCATCCAGATCGGCGGCGTCGGCTGCTGGTAGCAGCCGGGGATGACGTTCAGGTAGCGGTAGTTGTAGCTGTCGCCCTCGTAGCTCATCGGGCCGTCCTTTTTCGACAGCGCGGCGACGATGAGGTTGTGCGCCTCCCAGTACCGGTCGCCCGACGTCACGGGGTTGGCGTTGGACATGTACAGCTCGAACGTCGAGCCCTTGATCAGGCCCAGTTCCAGGCGCCCGCGCGACAGCACGTCGACGTACGCAGCCTCCTCTGCCACGCGGTACGGGTCCATGCGGTTCATGATCGGCACGCCCAGCGCCAGCAGACGCGCGCGCCGCGTGTGCGTGGCGAGCACGCCCAGCGTCATCAGCGCCGAGACGCTCATGCAGGTGTAGGTGGCATGGTGCTCGTTGGTCATGATGTTCATGCCCAGTTCGTCGGCGAGCTTGCACTCGACGATGTACTCGCGCAGCAGACGGTGCGCTATCTCTGGATCGACGAGACTGCTTGGCGCGGTGACCTTGGGTGGCACCGGTTCGTCCCATGCCGGCGCGTAGGACTGTTCCGAGAAGTACCAACTTTGCATGATCGATTTCTCCAGTGGGTGCCTGCGCGCTCAGCGCCCAGCGAAGGTGTTGACGAAGTGTTCCAGCGCGCTGGTGAACTGCCCGGGCTGCTCGATCTGCGGATAGTGGCCCGCGTTCTCGATCACTGCCATTTGCGCGCCGGGTATGGCCTGCTGCCACTTGCGTCCATAGTCGACCGAGACGACGCGGTCCTGCGCGCCCCAGATAAGCTGGGTGGGAACGTTGATGCGATGCAGCCGATGATGCATGTGCTTGCTGTGCAGCGTGGGCGCCCAGCCGAACAATCCGAAGGACGCTTGGTTGCGCGCCAAGATCACGGTCTCGTCCTCGGACAGATGCCCATAGGTCGGGCTGCGCAACTTTTCATCGTGGTAGATCCACTGCGCCTGCTGGTACTGCGGCCAGGAAAAAAGGTCGGTGATGTCGCGCGTCATTGGCTCGCTGAACTTGGCGCCCAGCGTGTCGACCAGGCACAACGCGGAAATGCGGGCGGTGTCCTTGACCGCGATTTCGGCTGCCAGCCAGCCGCCGAACGACAATCCGACAACAACCAGATCGTCCAGACCCAGTGCACTTATAAGGTCGAGGTAGAAATACGACAGGTCATCGACCGACTTCATGTATTTGGGCAGTGCCGAGCGGCCGAAGCCGGGACACGAAGGCGCAATCACACGGTACCGCGCGGCCAGTGCCGCAACATAGGGCGCGCGCGCGTCGAAGCCGTCGCCAGGATGCAGCAGGAGGACCGGGCGCCCTGCTCCGCCTTCCCACAGTTCAATGTCTGTGCCGGAGATCTGGATTTGCCGGGTCTGGCCGGGGCCTGTCTGGGTATTCATGGGGTCCTCAGGCGTGTCTCGTCAATGTCTCATGATACATTATATGATGTGATTCCTGATTAGAAGGACATCTTGTCGACAACGCCACTTCCATCGCCGCAGACACTCCAGCTCGAACAGCACGGGCGTGTCACGGTCGTCTGGCTTAACCGGCCCGACAAGCTCAACGCGATCAGCCGCCTGATGCTGGACGAGATCGTTGCGGTGCTGCGCGCCCTGGCGCAGGACGACGCGACGCGCGTCATCGTCCTGGCCGGACGCGGTGCCTCGTTCTGTTCAGGCTTCGATATCGAGCGCGGTGGTCCCGGCTTTGGCTGGGCCCCCGACCCGGTCAGCGATGCGATCGGTCTCGAGAACCGGCTGGGCCACTTCCTCGAGGTCTGGGACAGTCCCAAGCCGGTGGTTGCCGCGGTGCATGGCAACTGCCTGGCGGCCGCAACCATGCTTTGCACGCTTGCCGATCTGACCATCGTGGCGAGCGACGCACGCATTGGGTATTCCACGATACCGCTGGGCGGCGGATTCCTCGAGCCGCTCTGGGTGCATCTGGTCGGTCCCAAGCGGGCCAAGCAGATGGCCCTGATCCCCGGGCACACCATCAGTGGCGCCACGGCCGCCGATTGGGGGTGGGCCAACTACGCGATTGCTCCAGAGCGCCTGCTGGAAGAGGCGCTGGATGTGGCAACCCGCATGTCGCGCCTTCCCCCGGACGTCGCGCGATTGCGCAAACAGGCCATCAACCGCATGGTCGAACTGACCGGCTTCCGGGAGGGCCTGCGCATGGGCGCCCAGACCGATGCCGTTTTGCACCAGTCTCCCGCCGTGCAAATGCTGCGCAGAGTGATCGGCGAATGTGGCTTGAAGGAGGCTGTCCATCGCTTCCAAGCCGGTGAGTTGGAGAATTGAGATGCCACACAGAGCGGCAAGGGTGATGGAATGAGCAACGTGGAGCTTGAAGCGTTCTCCGAATGGCTTGAGCATTTATACGACCCTCGCTCGGTTGCCGTGGTCGGCGCTTCAGATGACATCAAGCTACCGGGCGGCCGAGTGCTTCAGTTTTTGCTTGGCTACGGCTACAAAGGCGCGGTCTATCCTGTCAATCCAAACCGCGCCGAGGTGCAGGGACGCAAGGCCTACAGGTCGTTGCTGGAGTTGCCCGAGCGCGTGGACTGTGCCATCGTGCTCGTATCTGCGGCGGCTTCGGTCGGCGTGCTCGAACAATGCGCTGCGCTGAAGGTGCCGGTGGTCATGTTCGGGAATTCGGGCTTTGCCGAAACCGGGCCCGAGGGTGCCGTGCTTCAAGCCAGGGTCAGCGAGATCGCCCAGGGAGCAGGCATTCGCCTGATCGGGCCGAACACCAACGGCATCATCAATTCCCGCAACGGCTTCACCGCGACTTTCTCCCCGGTATTGGACCAGCAGGGCCTGGTACTCCACGACGGCCCGGTCGCGATCGTGTCGCAGAGCGGCGCGGTAGGGGCGTCCCTGTACTACGACGGCCAACGCTCAGGGCTACCGGTCGGCCGCTTGTATAACTCGGGCAACGAGATCGGCATCACGCTTGAGATGGTGGTGGATGCCATGCTCGACTCCCCGGCGAACATCACCACTGTGTTGTGTTACGTCGAGGGCTTGCGCCGTCCGGACCTTTTCGTGAAGGCTGCGCGCAAGGCCACGCTGCTCGGAAAGCGCATTGTGCTTCTGAAGAGCGGCGTGACCGCTGCCGGCGCCCAGGCCGCGGCCGCGCATACGGCCAGCCTGGCAGGGGAAGACCGCGTGTATGACGGCGTGCTGCACCAACTGGGCGTGGCACGCGCGCGCGGCTTTGCCCACCTGCTCGATATCGGGCGCGTGCTCGTGGCCTACCCCCGCCCCTTCGGCCGACGGGCGTCAATTGCCTCGATCTCGGGCGGGGTTGGCATCATGCTGACTGACGCGCTGGAGCGTGCCGGCATGGGTCTGGCGGCGTTCACCGAGACGGTGCGGGCCGAGATCGAACCCATACTGCCGCAGTTTCTGGGCCTTCAGAATCCACTCGACGTCAGCGGGGGACCCTTCCACTACCTGGACCGTTTGCGCGCATTGCTGCAGATCTTCGACCGCAATCCCGAGAGCGATTTCTCCATCATCGCCGTGGGCGCCTTTGAGCGGCGGCAGATGGAGATCGCCGAGGTGCTGGCTGACGAAGCCAAAAAGTGCGCCAAGCCGGTGTTCGCGTTGTGGTTCGGCGGTGGCGACCAGGCGACGCGTTATCTCAACGGCCAGGGGGTGCCCTGCTTTCTGGACGCGGAACGTCTGGTACAGGCCATTGCACCAGGTTTACGGCGTGATCCATCCGGCCAACAGGCCTTGCCAGACGAATTCCAACCCAATGTGGCGGCGGCGCGTGCCGTGATCGACGCAGCACTGGCAGCCGGCCGTACGGTGATAGACGAGGTCGGAGGCAAACGGATACTGGCGGCCTACGGCATCGATGTGGTCGACGAGCGTGTGGTCGATTCACCTGCGGCGGCGCTCGCAGCGCTCGCGGCGCTGCGCCTGCCGGTGGTGGCCAAACTGCGTTCGGATGCGCTGGTGCACAAGGCCCGCGCCGGCGGCGTGCGCCTGGGCCTGGACAACGGTGTGTCGGTCGGCACGGCGGTCGCGGAGCTTTTGAAGCTGGCCCGCGACCTGGGCCTGCCGGACGCCGATGTCGTGTTGCAGGAGCAAGTGCCCCCAGGGGTGGAATTGCTGCTCGGGGCGAAGCGCGATGCGACCTTCGGGATGGTCGTGACGCTGGGCATTGGCGGAGTGTTGGCCGAAGCCTGGGACGACGTGCAAATCCGCCTGGCCGATGGCGCGCTGGACGTCCGGGACATGCTGGGTCGCTTGGCCCACCAGTCGCTGCTGGATGGCACGCATGGCCAGGCCAGGGTGAATGCCGCCATCCTGGCGCCCACACTGAGGCGTTTTGCCAGGATGGTGGTGGACCTGACGGATGACATCGAGGCAGTCGATGTCAATCCGGTCATCGTGCACGACGGCGCGCGCGCGCCTACTGCCGTCGATACGGTATTTTTCCTGCGTGGTAAAGCCAGCTAACCTGCGGCCAGGGCACGGCCGCGCCACGCTGCCCGTTTGACTTTGCTTTTGGCAATGCTGTCGCATATCTCGGCCAAGGCTCGCACGGCGGGCGTGTCGGCACGGGGGTCCCAGGCCATGACCAGCTCCCAATTCAGGTAGTCGGGCAGATCGGTCACCGTGATGTAGACCACGCCCTCCACCGGCAAGGCCCGTGTGTACTCCGAGGTCAGCATGACGCCGAAGCCGCTCGCAACCATGCCCAGGCGGCTTAACACTTCGGTGTTGTCACCGGGCACGATGGTAGGAACGAAGCCCGCGGCGCGGCATGCCGACAGCGTCGCCTGGTGCGTGTTCGGGCTGGTTTCGTTGGGGACGATGATGAACGGCAGATCCGCCAGATCGATCAGCCGCAGGCGTTTGGAGCGCGCGACTGGCCATGCTGAAGGCACGGCGGCCAGCACCCGTGCGCGCTCGAGCAGCAGCGTTTCGAACTCGCCCTTGTTCAGTACGTCGCCGTTGACAAAGGCGACGTCGATGCTGCCTTCACGCAGACGCTCGACATGCTGGTAACTCTGTGCCTCCTGCATGACTATGCGCACATCGGGATACGCCACGCGCAGCTGGCGCACGACGTCGGGCAGCACCCAGAACATGGCGACGGGCGTGAAACCGATGCGCAGATTGCCCATCTCGCCATCCTGCACGCGGCGCACCACACTGCTCGACAACTGCGCCTGGGCAATCAGTGCGCGCGCTTCCTTCTCGAAGATTTCACCGGCCGGGGTCAGGGCGACCGCACGCGCCGAGCGCACAAGCAGGCGTGCGCCTACGGCCTGTTCAAGTCGAACGATGGAGCGGCTCAGGGTGGGCTGGTCCATCCCGAGGCGCTCGGCCGCTTTTCCGTAGTGGCCTTCTTCAGCCAGGGCTACGAAATGCCGCAACCGGTGCGCCTCCGCCAGCAATGCATCAGACGGGGCGCTGGCGTCTTTGACCGGTTTTTTCATGTTTTGGCGCGGGCGGCCTCCGCAGTAGGCGGCAAAAGGAGGTAGTGAACGCTGGTACTTTAGCAGACCCTACCGCACGGCCGCGACGCCCGCGCCTGAGCGCCAGCAAGCAGGCGGTCCGTAAAACCATGGACGGCTCGCGCCCCGGGAGCAAGGGTGCAAGATCATCGCGCCGCACTCAGCGCGGAGTTGTGCGAGGACTGCTCGTTTGTGCCGGCGTAACGCATTGCAGCGGCCCACCGGGCTGCGATGCCATCCACAGTGTCGAAAAGTAATCCCTTTTTGACATCACTGGGAAGGATGTTGAAAAGATGGTCATTGACACTTTTCGACACCAAGCAAGACAGTGACACTACTTTCCAATACATTGGATTGGTCATCTCCAGAATCTTTGCCTTCTACAACGGCGAGCGCCCGCATCAAGGGCTGGCCAGCCGGACTCCCGACGCGGTGTACAAGAGCGCTGAAGGCGGTGGTGCCATGGTCGTGGACAAGTACGCTGCAGTGGTCGAACTCCCAATTCCGCTTCGCTCCACAGAGACTGCGTTCGATGAAGACAGTATGGAAATACCAGCAATACCGAACACAAAGACCGGGGCAGCGCCGTCCAGCTGCATGGGAATCGAGTGCAGCTTTAACTGAGTTCAAAATTGTCTTGACTCCGGGGTCCACTTTTGCCATGGCTTAGACTCGCTCATCTCAAAACAAAAGGATCTGTCTTGGCGCAACTGCAGGCGATGGCTGTTAGCACCCTGGAGCAAGGGTTTTTGCTCAGCTTCCTCTCGCTCGGAGTGTTGATCACCTTCCGGTTCTTTCGCTTCCCCGATCTGACGGCTGAAGGCAGTTATCCGCTGGGCGGCGCAATGGTGGCAGCCCTGCTGGTGCACAACGTCAACCCCGTGCTGGCCACCATTGCTGCCACCCTGGCGGGCGCACTGGCGGGCATGGTCACCGCGTTGGTGCATACGAGGCTGCGGATCAACAACATCGTTGCGGGCATTGTGGTGATGACGGCGCTCTACTCGGTCAATTTGCGGGTGATGGGACGGGCCAATGTGTCGTTGCTCAACACTCGCTCGGTGTTCGATGACTTTCAGGGTGTGCTCGCATCGTTTGGCTGGATAACACGCCCGGCTTTCAGTGCGATCCTGATCACAATTCTGATCCTGTGTGCGCTGGCATTCCTGCTCAGCCGCTTTATGCGCACCGATCTCGGGTTGGCCGTCAGGGCCACCGGTGAAAACGAAATCATGATCCGTTCACTCGGGGTGGATACCGCGTGGACCAAGATGGTCGGGCTGGCTGTATCCAACGGGGCCATCGCGCTGTCGGGTGCGCTGGTGGCACAGAACCACGGGTTTTCCGATATCGGCATGGGGGCGGGGATACTGGTCACCGGCGCGGCCGCGGTGATGATCGGGCAGGCCATTTTCGGCGATGGCTCCATCGAACGCTGGATCGTTGCCACCTTGACGGGTGTATTGGTTTATACCTTCCTGGTCGTATTGGCGCTGCGCGTCGGGATGGCGCCAACCGATCTGAAGCTGGTCACGGCGGCATTGTTGCTGGTCAGCATTTCACTGCCACGTCTGCGCAAACGGGTGACGTGATGCTGATGCTGCGCGATGTCATGCGACGGTTCGTCTCTGGCGATAGCGAGGTGCGCGCTCTGGACGGAATGAATTTCACCCTGGGCGAAGGCGAGTTCGTCACTGTCATTGGCTCCAATGGCGCGGGCAAGTCTACGCTGCTCAAGGCGATTTGCGGTCTGGTCGAGATTGATTCCGGTGCCGTTGAGCTGGATGGCACCGACATCACGCGTTGGCCGATTCATCGACGCGGCGCGCTGATAGGAAGGATTGCGCAGGATCCGCACGAAGGCACCTGCGCTTCGATGACGATTGCCGAGAACATGGCGCTCGCGGCACGGCGCGGACAGTCCCGGCTGCTGCGCAAGGCGGTAACGTCCGTGCTGGCCGCGTCGTTTCGCGCGCAATTGGCCGATATCGGATTGGGCCTGGAAAACCGTCTCGACACCCGCGTGGGCACGCTTTCGGGTGGCCAGCGCCAAGCGCTGTCGTTGCTGATGGCCACCTGTGCGAATCCACGTCTGCTGCTGCTGGATGAACATCTTGCCAATCTCGATCCGCGCACATCCGAGGTCGTGATGGAGGCAACCGCCCGGCTGATCGCGGCGGAGAAGCTGGCGGCAATCATGGTTACCCACAATATGGCCGAAGCGATTGCCTGGGGCGACCGGCTGATCATGCTGCATGCGGGGCGCATCATATTCCAGGCCGCCGGAGGCGAAAAAGCGGCCTTGACGGTGCCGGAACTGGTGGAGCGTTTCCACGTCGCCAGCGGTCAGGCGCTGACCGATGACCGCGCCTTGCTTACACCGTAGTCAGGCACAATATTCAGGCAGACTTTTAACAAACAACAGGAGACGGACATGGATGATTTTCGAAAACTATTTGCCGGTGCGGCGGTCTTGGTAGTGGCAAGTCTGGGCGCGAACGCGCAGACTGCCGCGCCGGTCCCCGGCAAAACTTACCGTATCGGTTTTTCACAAATCGTCGATCACCCGGCGCTCAACGCTACCCGCCAGGGCTTTCTCGATGGATTGAAAGCCGCGGGCTTTGTCGAGGGCAAGAACCTCGTGTTCACCTACCAGAACGCGCAGGGCGATG
The DNA here is from genome assembly GCA_945861785.1 of Rhodoferax sp. OV413. Lineage (GTDB taxonomy): Bacteria > Pseudomonadota > Gammaproteobacteria > Burkholderiales > Burkholderiaceae_C > CAISIP01. The sequence continues at coordinate 68,807 of CAMAWD010000020.1, forward strand.
TGGGCAACGCGCGCAATATCGCCACCAAGTTCATCGCCGACGGGGTTGACCTGCTGGCGCCCTGCACCACGCCCAACGTACAGGCGACGATCCGGGTTGCCCGTGGTGGAACTATCCCGGTCGTGTTCGGTTGCGTCACCAATCCGGTCGAAGTTGGCGTGTTGACATCGCTGGACAAGCCAACCGGCAGCAACATCACCGGGCTCTATGGTGCGCAACCGGTCAGGGAATTGATGGACCTGGTGGTGGAAGTGCTGCCCAAGGCGAAAACCATAGGCACCATCTTCAACGGCGGCGAAAGCAACTCGGTCGCGGCCAACGCAATCGCCAAAGCGGAAGCGGAAAAGCGCGGGCTGCGCTGGGTTGAAGTGCAGATCACCGGGAGCGCCGAAGTCAAGACAGCGGTTGAATCGCTGGTCGGCCGGGTGGACGCACTGTTCACCCCGCAGGACAACACTCTGGCATCGGCGTTTGATGCGGTGGTCAAAGTGACCCGCGACAACCGCATACCTCTGTTCTCGCTCGACACCACCAGCGTCAGCCGCGGAGCGTTGGCCGCGTTTGGGGTGGACCAGTACAAATTGGGCGTCGCATGGGCAAGCCAGGTAGCGGTGCCGGTCTTGCTCGGGCGCGATCCGGCGAGCTTCGTGCCCGTACCCTACAGAACCTTCGATCTTTATCTGAACAGCGCGACTGCTGCCGCGGCCGGGCTCACGATCCCGCCAGCGGTGCTGCAACGCGTCAAGTCCGACAAGTGATTTCCACGGCCGAGATCGGTGCGCTGGTCGCGCCCCATCGGGTCCACCGGCGCGTCTATACCGATCCGGCCATCTTCGCCCTGGAACGTGAACGCATTTTCGCGCGGGCCTGGTGTTATGTTGGCCACGAAAGCCAGCTTCCCATCACCGGGTCGTTCCTCCGTGCACAAATCGCCGGTCGTCCGCTGATCGTTGTCCGGCAGGACAATGGCGAGATCGCGGTCCTGCATAACCGCTGCGGCCATCGTGGCACCCTGGTGGTCGCCGAGCAAAGCGGACAGGCGGCGCGCTTTCGCTGCCCGTACCACGCCTGGACCTTCCGTACCGATGGCTCCCTGCAATCGATCCCGTGCCGGGAAGGTTATGACGGCACGGATTTCCATGAGGATGACCCGTCGTTGGGCATGCGACCGGTCGCGCGTGTCGGCGTCTATCGCGGCTTCGTTTTCGCCAGTCTCGCGACCAACGGCCCGGACCTCGCCAGCTTTCTGGGGCCCACTGCTGGCGCGATCGACAACATCATCGCCCGCGCGCCCGCCGGGCGTATTGCCTTCGAAGGCGGCGTGTTCCGGGTACGGCAGGCCAGTAACTGGAAGATTTACCTCGAGAACATGCATGACGGGCTGCACCCGATGATCGTGCACCAGCCCAGCATAGAGCCCGCACGAGCCGGCAGCCGGGCCATCCCGCCACCAACCAGCGCGACCGCCTTTGCACTGGACGTCATCGCCGCCAATGGCCAAACCTACCAGGCCATGGGCAAGCTGCCGGTCCGCCTGTTCCCGTATGGCCATACCGAGATGGCGGCATTCCGCTCCAACCCGGCCGCCACGGGCGAGTTCGCGGCCTACCGCGAGCAACTGGTCGCCATTCACGGCGCGGCGGAGACGGATCGCTTGCTGGGCGACAACCGTCTCAGCACCATGTTCTATCCGTCCGCCTCGGTGCAGGCGACATCGCTGCAGATGCGGGTGATCATTCCGGAAACGGTGGACCGCACGCTGATCGAGATCCACAGCCTGCGGCTGGTCGGCGCGCCGGACAGCCTGTGGCAACGCACGGTCACGCTGGCCAACACCGTCCATGCGCCGTCTTCGCTGGTGAAGCATGATGATTTCGCCATCTATGCCCGGGTGCAGGATGGCCTTGATGGAAACAGCCTCGAATGGATCGACTACCGCCGCGGCACGAACGACCCGTCCACATCGCTCAGCGAGGCTTATATCCGAAATCAGTTCGCGGCCTGGCGCAATTACATGACCGCGGAATGACCGGCATCGCGCAATTCCTGTTTGCCGAAGCTGAGCTGCTCGACACGGGCACCTACGATGCCTGGCTCGATCTGTTCACCGAGGATGCGCGCTACTGGGTACCGGCCTATCCGGAGCAGACCGACGCGATCAACGAGGTATCGCTGTATTACGAAGACCTGACGCTGATGCTGGCCCGTATCGGCCGGCTTCGCCACCCACGCGCGATTGGGCTGCCGGTGCGCACCAGCCATGTGATCGGCAACGTAGCGCCACATGGCCGGACGCAAGACGGCGCGTTGATCGTCCGGTCGCGCTTTCAGATGATCGAATTCATGGGTGACACGCAGCGCCTGTATGGAGGCAGCGTGACCCACCACCTGGTTGCCGACGGCGAAAGCTGGAAGATCCGTCTGAAGAGGGTTGACCTGGTCAATGCCGGGGGCATCTTCGATCTGCTGCAGGGGTTTTTCTAGCCCGATTTGTTCACGAGAGGCCGCACTGCGTCCGATCAGTTCCGTCGCGTTTCCCGCCAGCGCACGGTTTGGGGCAGGTCGATGTCGAACAGATCGAGCGCACGCCCAATGGTTTGCACCACGATATCGTCGATGGTGCGCGGGCGACCATAAAACGCGGGCACCGGCGGCATCACTACCGCGCCGCTCGTGGTCGCACGCTCCATCAGGGCAATGTGCCCCGCGTGCAGCGGCGTTTCGCGAAACAGCAGCACCACCCGCCGGCGTTCTTTCAGGCACACATCGGCGGCGCGGATGATCAGGTCGTCGGACGCCGCGTGCGCAATGCCGCTGAGTGTTCGCACCGAACAAGGTGCCACCAACATCCCCATGGTCCGGAAGGACCCGGACGCAATCGACGCACCGATATCGCGATGATCGTGGACAACATCGGCGAGAGCACGGATGCGCACCGGATCGTCATCGGTTTCTTCGGCGATGGTGCGCAAAGCCGCCGCCGAAATGACCAAATGGCTTTCGATACCACCGAGCTCACGCAACAATTCCAGCGCCCGGATGCCATAAACGACCCCCGACGCGCCGGTCAGCGCCACTATCAGGCGGCGTGTTGCTGGATCACCCTCCGCGCTGCGCGCTGCGGAATTTGCCTTGGCAGCGGCCTGGTGGCTCATGGCGGCGTCACCTGAGGTAGTCGGCAAGCCGGATGCTGTCCGCCCCCGGAATACGCTTGCGCAGGAACTCCGCCTTGCGTCCGAATGGCACGGTAGCGTCGATCGCGAGGCGCCCCCAATGGTCCTTCATCAGGTCGCGGTAAAAACCGGGCACTTCGGCCACCACCATCGACCGGTGATCGACCCGCCCTCGGGTCAGGAAAGCCCACCAGACGTCGTCGAAATCGTTGATGTCGACATCCTCGTCGACGGCGAAAACAGTCTTGTTCCAGTCATGGTTGGCACCAATCGCGGTCAGCAGCACCTGTTTGGCATGGCCTTCGTAAAGCTGCTCCATCTGGACCACGGTGCTCATCGCGAAAGGCACGCAGGCGACATCGATGATGCCACGCAGCTTGGCGGCGATCAGCGCCTGGTAAGTACGGGTGGCCACCGCCAATTCGAGCAGGCGCAGATCTTCGGACGACCCGCAGCTCAGCGCATGGAACATCGCGCCCGGCCGCGCAACCACAGCCAGCACCTCGAAAACATGGTTGTCGCCCACCGGCACATAGGTGCCCATGAACTCCCCGAACGGACCTTCCGGCCGGCGGATATTTGGCAGGATGCGGCCTTCAACCACGATTTCGGTGTCCGCTGGCACGTCCAGCGCGATACGGCGGCAGCGGCGCATACGCACCGCAGCGCCGGCGATCTTGCCCGCCGCCTCGACCTCGCTTTCATCGGCCCGCAGCGGCGCGGCGGCGGCGAGCACGAAAGGCGGAGGTGCCCCAAGCAGGATGGCACAGTCCAGCGCCTCGCCCCGCGCCTCGGCCCGCCGCTGGTAATCGGCCAGATCGTGCGAGCTGCCCAGGCGGATACGCAATTCGCTGTCGCTGATGATCTGACCACGATGGAAGGACAGGTTGGGCACGCCGGTATCGGGATCGTTGGCCAGGTAAACGCCAGCCGTCAGATAGGGCCCGGCATCGTGCTCGAAATAGGTGATCTGCGGCAACGCGGTCAGCTGAATTTCGACCAGGCCTGCCGGCTCGCCGCACAGTACCGGCGCAATGGGCGCAGACGCCATCAGTTCCACCCAGCGGCGGCAGAACGAACCGCCGGCCGCCCCAACCATGTCCATTAACCGCGGACGGCTGCCGTAGACATTGGTGATTGCCGGGAACTCACTGCCCTTCACCCGGCGGAATAGCAACGGCGCATCGCTTTCCTTTTGCGACGCCTGGGTCACGGCTGCAAGCTCGTGTACACCGGAAACCTCTCGTTCCACCACGCGTATCGATCCAGTTTCCAGCAGGCTCTCAATATAGGCGCGCATCAATCCTCCGTGGCACTCCACCGCCGAAGGCCGGTATTCTCCAATCCAAGAATGAGCCTGAAGCCACGCTTGCGGCGCACCGGTGTACGCGTTCCGCTAGTCCTTCATTGCCCTTTCACCAGTGGCTAGTGTAGTGCTTCGTTCTGTTTTTGACGTTCGGATGCTTGTGGGTGGCGCAGTTGTCGCAGACCAGATCCAGCGTCTTGTCTTGCAGCGTCTCCCGATCGATCTGCGGGCTGACAGCAATGATCACAGCGTCACCCGCCTTGACAGCTTCGGCGTCAGCGGCACTTTTGTTGAAGATTTTGCTCCGGCGCGCTCATTCTCGTCGGATTACCGACAACGAACTCAACCCGTAAGCCGCGAGCCCTGAAATCCGCAGCCGCTCCTCTCCTTTTGCCGCCCCGGCAAAGACCAGAAAAATGCAGGAAGGCGCTTCATGTTGACGAGTGTTGTGCCCCTTCACACCGGGCCCAGCCAATCCCAACCGCCCCTCCATCGCCGGAGTGAATTGCTCGATGTACGGGCCATCGACTTGCCGGGCGGGATAGAACCCTGTTGTGCCGACCGTTTTGTCTCGTCCCCATGCACGCTGCAATCCCAGCCCACATGAAACAATCAGACATGCCCCAGTCACCCGAAGACCTACAGCGCATTGCCGCACGCACGCTGGCCCACTACGACCGGAATGCGCGGAGCTTCTGGGAGGGCACGCGCGATCACGACGTGCGCCAGAACATTGACGCGCTGCTGCAGCATATCGAAGTCAAGCCGCCGTTTGAAATTCTTGATCTCGGTTGCGGGCCTGGGCGAGACCTCATCACATTCACGGCGCTCGGCCACCATGTCAGTGGATTGGATGGGTCGAAGGAACTGGTCGCGCTGGCGCGTGCGAACAGCGGTTGTGACGTGTTCGAACAGAACTTCCTTGCGCTGGACCTGCCGAGCGAGCGATTCGACGGCGTGTTCGCCAACGCCGTGCTTTTCCACATCCCGAGTCTGGAACTGCCTCGCGTACTTGGCGAATTGCATGCAACGCTGAAGCCAGGCGGCGTACTGTTCAGTTCGAACCCGCGTGGCAATGGCGAAGAGGGCTGGAATGGTGACCGCTACGGCGTCTTCTACGACTGGGACACCTGGCGGGAATATGTCACCGCTGCCGGGTTCGTCGAACTGACGCACTACTACCGGCCAGCGGGACTACCGCGCGATCAGCAGCCGTGGCTGGCGAGTGTGTGGCAGAAGTTGGTGCGCTGAAGGCAGTTGCCGTCGGGACAGTTGCGGGCAGCTTCATAGTGCTCGGGTTTCTGCGCTCGTCGGCCCAGGTGGAGAGCGACGCCAGGGTCTCGCCGGGCTCCAGCGCCAGCAGCTTGTCGATCTCGGCTTTGGCCTTGGCGGTGAGGCAGATCACAAGGTTTAGCCGGGCGCGAACATTGCGAATTTTTGAGAGAACAGTTTGCCAGTAAAGTGTTTGCTCAATCCCTTTAGGAGGCCCTTTCCATGGAAACCAAGACCCTGACTGGTAGCTGCCTGTGCGGTAGCGTGCGCTACACCGTGCGAGGCGAGCCGCAACGCGCCTTTCACTGCCACTGTTCGCGGTGCCGCAAAGCGACTGGGACAGGCCATGCGTCGAACCTGTTCGTCGCCGGCACGCTCACCTGGAACGCTGGCGAGGCGCTGGTGCGCCAGTTCAAGGTGCCCGAGGCCCAGCGGTTCACGAATGCGTTCTGCAGCGAATGTGGCGGACGGGTACCGCGGTCTGCCGCGGGGTCGGGCATGGTCATGATCCCGATGGGGTCGCTGGACGACGACCCGGGAATCGAGCCACAGGCGCGGATCTTCCAGGGCTCGCGGGCGGACTGGTCGTGCAGCGGCCAGGTGCTGCCGGGGTTTGACGCGATGCCGGGCTGAAGGACGCGCCCTGGAGCCGATGCTGGAGCGCGTTCAGGGGGCGGAAAGTCCGAAAACGCTGAAGACGCGGCGTCTGCAGGCGCTAATTCGGCGCGACCGAAACGGTGATCGGGATGACGATGAACCAGGAGTTGAACCGTACGCACATGAAAGCGGTGAGTGCCAATTTGTGAGGGTCGCCGCGACCTGGTCCGGTCGTGTTACCCAGGTGTTACCCGGAAACACGCTGCTACATTTTTTGCAGCATTAAACCTGGTGTTTCTTGGCCTGCCCGGAGGGGATCGAACCCCCGACCCTCAGCTTAGAAGGCTGATGCTCTATCCAACTGAGCTACGGGCAGAGACGGAGAGCAAGGCTCTGGAGAAATCGAATTGATGGTCGGGGCGAAAGGATTCGAACCTTCGACCCTCTGGTCCCAAACCAGATGCGCTACCAGGCTGCGCTACGCCCCGACGAGTCGCTATTCTAACTGCAGGCGAGCGACCAATTTGCGAGCTTCACGTAAATACGACAGCCCGACCGAAGGTCGACAGCGCGATCGAAGAGCGGCAAGGCAGGCTGCCGATGCCGGCCGACCTGGCCCGGCAGGTTTGCTGTGCCCGGCCTTATCGAAGGAAGAGCCCGATCAGGCACAAGCCAATCACGCCGGCGGCGATGGCTTTGAAAACCACGGTTGAACTCGACACCGGTTCTGGATGCCTCGCGGTGTCACGGTGCAGCAGTGGTGTGGGAATGGTTTCATCATGCATGTTGGGTTTCCTCGTAGCACTGGCAAGCGGCAGCAGAATCCATGCCAGGAACTGTCAAAGATTGAAAAGCCGTTGTGAATCAAGAGGTCTGTTGGGGGGGCGTGTTGCTGAATGCGCCGAAGCCTGTAAAGTTGCCCGGCACACAAAATCCGGCACAGCGGGGGCTTGTGCGGTACGCTTGGGCACGTCAACATCAACACCTGCAAGGAGCGAAATTCACCATGCCTCTGTCAGATATCGGCCTGGTCGGCCTGGCTGTGATGGGCCAGAACCTCGCCCTCAACATCGCCGACCATGGCTTTGCCATCTCGGTGACCAACCGAACTGCCGGCAAGACTGCCGAGTTCGTCGCGGCCAATCCCGGTACTCCCGGCACGATCACCGGCTGCCCCACCATGCGCGAATTCGCGGATTCGCTCAAGCGCCCACGCAAGGCGGTGTTGCTGGTCAAGGCCGGCGCGTCCACCGACGCGGTGATCGATGAACTGGTGCAGGTGTTCGAGGCCGGTGACATCATCATCGACGGTGGCAATGCCAACTGGCTCGACACCATCCGCCGTGAAAAGGCGCTCAAGGCGATGGGACTGCGTTTTGTCGGCTCCGGCGTATCGGGCGGGGAGGAGGGCGCCCGCTACGGCCCTTCGCTCATGCCGGGCGGAGATTTCTCGTCGTGGAAGGAGATCGAGCCCATCTGGAAGGCGATCGCGGCCAAGGTCGATGCGGTGACTGGCGCTGAGCTCAAGGGCGCGACGCCGGGCAAGCCGGTGACCGGCGGCGTCCCATGCGCTGCCTACATCGGCGAAAACGGCGCGGGGCACTACGTGAAGATGGTGCACAACGGCATCGAATACGGCGACATGCAGCTGATCTGCGAGGCCTACGACATCCTGCGCACCGTGCTGGGCATGCCGGCGGGAGAGATCGGCACCATCTTCAGCGAGTGGAACAAGGGCATCCTCAACTCCTTCCTGATCGAGATTTCGGCCGAGGTGTTGCGGCACACCGATGGCGCGACGGGCAAGGCCTTTGTCGATATCGTGCTCGACACGGCTGGCAACAAAGGCACTGGCCTGTGGACATCCGTGTCGGCCCTGGAGTCCGGCGTGCCGGCCCCCACGATCGGCGAGGCTGTTTTTGCGCGTTACCTCTCGGCAATAAAGGAAGAGCGCGTCGCCGCGTCGGCCCTGCTGCGCGGCCCCGAAGCCAGTCCGTACGCGGGGGACCGCCAGGCGCTGGTCGATGCCGTGCGTGACGCGTTGTATTGCGCCAAGATATGCTCCTATGCCCAGGGGTTCCAGTTGATGGACGCCGCCCAGCACAAGTATGGCTGGACGCTGAACTTCGGCGAGATTGCCCAGATCTTTCGCGGTGGTTGCATCATCCGCGCCGGGTTCCTGCAGCGCATCACCGAGGCCTATGCCAACAACCCGGCGTTGCGCAATCTTTTGCTTGACCCGTATTTCAGCGCCAGTGTGCAGAGTGCGCAGGCCCATTGGCGCATGGTGATCGGTGCGGCCGTGGCACATGGGGTGCCGGTGCCAACAATGGGGTCGGCGTTGTCCTATTTCGACGCCTACCGCAGCGCCTCGCTGCCGCAAAACCTGCTACAGGGGCAGCGTGACTATTTTGGGGCCCACACCTACGAACGGACCGACCAGCCACGCGGAAAGTTTTTCCACGTCGACTGGCCGCATCCTGGCCGCCCCGAGCACAGCGCATAAGCTCGGCGCAGGGCGCAGTTGCATCGGTGGCGCAACTCACATGTCGTAGGCGCCCACCATGCAACTCAGGCTGGCGACCAGCGTGAGGCGAAAACGCAGTGGCAACCAGCCCTGCAGGTGGTAGTGCACATAGAGCTGGCGGTCCACGGCGTAACAAACTGCTAGCAGCAGACCGAGCACCACAAGACCGGCCCAGGGCGCCATGATGACGGCGATCGACGACAACACGCTGGGGATGGTGCCCCAGACATACGGGAACAGCCGCTTGTGCGCGGTGTCGCGCATGGCCAGGCCCCAATGAATGCCACCGATGAAACTGGCCACGGTCGCTGCGTAGCCGGCCAGGGCAAGCATCGTGAACGGCACCAGCGCGGGGTCTACCAGGCGCACCAGCGCGGCGCCGAGAACAAACGGAATCAGGCCGGCGTAACCGAGGCGCAGTGCCCATACCGGTGGTGTGTTTCCCAATGGGTCGATCGGTGTCAAGGTGCAGGCTCCTTTGCGTGGGTGTTGGCCGCCGTGTCCGGGTATCCGCGGGTCGGCCCTGCAGTGTAGATGTGGCCGCGCCGTTTGCTCGGGTATAAACACTGTTTGCATGTTGCAGGTCTACCCCAACCCCCACCCCCCCAACTGCCCATGGCATTCGAGTGCCGACTTGCTGGGAGCGCCCAATATCAAGTGGTGCGAAACCACGCTGTGCGCCTGGATCAGCGAGCCGGCCAACACCTGGTCGAACCTGCTCTATCTGGTGTCTGCCCTGGCCCTGTACCTGGCCTGCCAGCACTACCGCCTGTTGTTTCAGCCTGGGCGGGCCCCGATACCATCGAGGGCATGAAGAAGAGCCTGGCGCGTCCCTACACCCCTTGCCCATGTGACAGCGGCAATACGTATGCAGAATGCTGCGGGCCCTGGCACAAGGGCATGGAGGAGGGCCTTCACGCTCCCAGTGCCGAGGCATTGATGCGCTCGCGCTACAGTGCGTATGCGCTGGGTTTGCCCGACTACCTGCTCGCGACCTGGCACCCGTCCACCGGCCCTGGTGAGTTGGAGCTTTCGCCGATGCGCTGGTTGGGGCTCGAGGTGCTGCATGCCCAGGAATCGGGTGACGCAGGTGTGGTGGAGTTTGTCGCACGCTGCCGCGACAGCGGCCGCCCGCAGCGCATGCACGAGATCAGCCGGTTCGTGCGCGAAGCAGGCCGCTGGTACTACATCGACGGGCAGATGATCGATCCGGACTCACCATGACCACACCGTACAGCGCGATCCAACCCGACCGGGCGCAGGTCGATGCCATGACGGGGCTGGTGGTGCTGGACTTCGGAACCGACTGGTGCGGCCATTGCCGTGCTTCCCGGCCGGTCGTGGACGAGGTGCTTGCGGCTCGCCCTGACGTGCGCCATATGCGGTTCGAGGATGGCAGCGGGCGCAGGCTGGGGCGTACATTCGGCGTGAAACTGTGGCCAACGTTGGTGTTCCTGCGTGATGGCACCGAGCTGGCGCGCCTGGTGCGTCCGCGCGAAAGCCAAACCGTGGCGGACGCTCTCGCAATTTTTCCCGCCCAGTCCGACAGACCCCCCCAGCCATGACCAAAAAGCATGTTCCCCTGATCCAGGGGCATCTGGACGCAAGCCAGCGCCACCTGGGCCAACAGCCTGCAGACGCCGACCGCAGTGCCGGCCTGGCCTGGCACGAGCGTGATCCCGCAGAACTGGCGCAGGCGCACGGTGTGGATCCCGCCCATGGCCTGGTGGCAGCCGACGTGGCGTCACGCGTGCAACGTCACGGTCCGAATGAACTCGTGGCACGTGCCCGACCAGGCCCGCTGGCCTTGCTGGCCGAGCAGTTCAAGGACTTCATGGTGCTGGTGCTGCTGGCCGCAGCGGTCATCTCCGGAGTCATCGGTGACCTGACCGATACGCTGGTCATCCTGTTGATCGTGGTGCTCAACGCGGTGGTCGGATTTGTGCAGTCCTGGCGCGCCGACAAGGCGATGGCCGCGCTGCAGCAACTGGCGGCTGCGCGGGCGATGGTGCTGCGCGAAGGGCAGTTGCAGTCGGTGCCATCCCGTGAACTGGTGCCGGGCGACATTGTGCAACTCGAAGCCGGCAACCATGTGCCTGCGGACATGCGCCTGTTTGAATCGGCGCGGCTTCACGTGGATGAATCCGCGCTGACCGGGGAATCGGTCACGGTTGCCAAGCAGACCGCAGCACTCAAGGCCGAAGATGCGCAGGCGCTGGGGGAGC
>CAMAWD010000021.1 GCA_945861785.1 Rhodoferax sp. OV413
TCATCATTTTGGCCGCGGTTGTCCGAACGCAGAGAACGCAGTGAACGCAGTGAGTTCTGCGGCCCGACCCTCGGGCGAGCACCACAGGGCAGTCGGCGCGTTCAGCGCCCGACCGCTCCAGTATGAGCCCCCGCCGGGCTGCGCCTGCCACGACGCGCGCCAACGCCAAAGCCCATGCCCATGCCAACGCCAACGCCAACGCAGACCAGGCAACGAACGTCCGCAATGGGCCGAAAGCGGCCATCACCTCGGGTGGGAGGTTCGTTCCGAGAGGGGGCTGGAACAGCACCTCAACCGTCTTCACGGATCTGCCGCCCGGTGAGCTTGAGGAACAGGTCTTCGAGGTTCGCCGGCCGGTGCAGGGTGCGCAACTGCGGCCAGGCCGAGAGGGCATCGAGCAACTGGCGTGCGTCCTGCGTGTAGAAGAACACCGTTTCGCCGCTGAGCTCCACCCGTGCGGCCAGCTTGCAGACGGGCGAGTCCATCAGGGCCACGGCACCCAGGCCGTAGACCTCCACCACGTCGGGCTCCAGGTGCTGCGCAATCAGCGTGCGCGGCGTGCCTTCGGCGATCTTGCGGCCATGGTCGAGCACCAGCAAACGCGAACACAGGCGCTCGGCCTCGTCCATGAAATGGGTTGTCAGCAGGATCGACTTGCCCTGCTGCAACAACAACTGCAGGCGCTCCCACATCAGGTGGCGCGCCTGCGGGTCCAGCCCGGTCGTGGGTTCGTCCAGCAGCAGCAGGCGCGGGTCGTTCACCAGCGCCCGCGCCAGGCTCAAGCGGCGCTTCATGCCACCCGACAATTCGCCGGGTTTGGCCGAGGCCTTGTGTGTCAATGAAGCGAATTCCAGCAGTTCGGGAATGCGCTTGCGGATCTGCGCGTCACGCATGCCGAAATAACGGCCATACACCAGCAGGTTCTCGGCACAGGTGAAGTCGGGGTCGAGCGTGTCGATCTGGCTCACCACGCCGAGCCGGGCCTTGATCGCCATCGCATGCTGTGGCATGGCCAGCGCGGCCTCACCCGGGTCACCGAGCGCATAGTCGATCTCGCCAGTGTCGGGGCTGCTCAGCCCGAGGCACATCCGGATCGTGGTCGTCTTGCCGGCGCCGTTGGGGCCGATCACACCCAGGCACTCGCCCGGAGCGATGGAGAACGACAGGTCGTCCACCACCTTCGTGGCCCCATAACGTTTGCCCAGATGTGCCACCCGCACCAGGGCCTGCAACCCTGCCACCTCCGCACTCACTGGAACGCAACCTCCGCGAAGCTGCGCAACTTGCGGCTGTGCAACTGGTCCACGGCCAGTTCGCGCAGCAGTTCGATGGCGCGCACGCCGATGCGAAGGTGCTGGTCCACCCGTTCGCGGTAGAAATGGTCCGCCATGCCGGGGAGCTTGATCTCACCGTGCAACGGCTTGTCGCTCACGCACAGCAAGGTGCCATAAGGTACGCGGAAGCGGAAACCGTTGGCTGCGATGGTTGCGCTTTCCATGTCGAGCGCGACAGCGCGGCTCTGGCTGAAGCGCCGCTGCGGGCCGTTGTCGGGCAGCAGCTCCCAGTTGCGGTTGTCGGTGCTGGCCACGGTGCCGGTGCGCATGATGCGCTTGAGTTCCGGCCCCTTCATCTTCGTGACGTCGGCCACGGCCTGCTCCAGCGCCACCTGGATTTCGGCCAGTGCGGGAATCGGCACCCACAAGGGGAGTTCTTCGTCCAGTACGTGGTCTTCGCGCACATAGCCGTGGGCCAGCACATAGTCACCAAGGTGCTGGGTGTTGCGCAGCCCGGCGCAATGGCCCAGCATGATCCAGGCATGCGGCCGCAACACGGCGATATGGTCGGTGATGTTCTTCGCGTTGGCCGGCCCGACGCCGATGTTGACCATGGTGATGCCGCTGCGGTCCGCGCGCAGCAGATGGTAACCAGGCATCTGCGGCAGGCGCAGGGGCTCGGCACCATTTTCGTCGCCCGACTCTGCACCCAGGCCGACCCTGCGTGTCACCATGTTGCCTGGCTCGACAAATCCAATGTATTCGCTCGCCGGATCCAGCATTGCTGCGCGTCCCTGGCGCACGAACTCGTCGATGTAGAACTGGTAATTGGTGAACAGCACGAAGTTCTGGAAGTACTCGGGCGCCGTGCCGGTGTAGTGGCGCAGACGGTGCAGCGAGTAGTCGACCCTCGGCGCGGTGAACAGCGCCAACGGCCGGGGTTCGCCGGCACGTGGCTCGTAGGTGCCGTTGGCGATGCCGTCGTCCATCGCGGTGAGGTCTGGCAGGTCGAACACATCGCGCATCAACTGGCGGCGCTCCGCGCTCAGGTTGCCCTCGATATGGTCATTCTCGGCGAACGAAAAGTGCACCGGGATCGGTTGGTGGCTGACACCCACTTCGAGTTCGACCCGGTGGTTCTTCAGCAGCAGCCTGAACTGCTCCAGGTAGTAGTTGCCGAAAAGGTCGGGGCGGGTGAGTGTGGTTTCAAATTTACCCGGCCCGGCCACGAAACCGTAACTCAGGAGGGCGCCGTCCACGCTGGCACTGCGCGCCACGGTGTCGGTCTGCACCCGCACAAACGGGTAGCAGGCCCGGACGTGGCCAGGCAGCGTATCGCCGGCTACATAACGTTGCATCGCCTTGCGCAGGTGCGCCAGGCTGATGTCGTAGATCTTGCGGGCTTGTGCCAGCGCGGCAGCGGGGTCGGTGAACTTTGCAGTTGCGATGGGTGTGGGAAGGTAGGCCATGGCGCTATTGTCCACAATGGCGCGCCAGTTTCCGCTTGACATCGGTTAGAGTGGCACGCTCCCGAGCAGCGGAGGCACCATGGCCAACAAGACTATTCAACGCGCGTTCCTGTGGACATTGCTCTTGCTGGCAGGTTTGCTGGCCTTTGCCATGATCGCCGTCGTGGCATTGGGCATCCCGCGGAACGCGTCCGGCATGGCCGCAAAAGGGGTGTGCTCCGCGGCATTCGTGGCGGGGCGGGCGTGGCAGAACCTGCTTGCCGACGATGTGTTGCCCGCCAGCCCGGCGCTGGTGCCAATCAGCATCCAGGTCGACACCTCCGCGAAAACGGTCACTGCGCGGTTCGCTGGCCTGTTCGCCCGTACAGCGCGCCTGGCGCCCGACCGGGGCTGCGTGCTCGACCTGGACCCGGCACCAACCCCTGCCGCCACGGGCACATCCCGGCCACCAGCCCCTGGCTTGCAACCGTGGCCCGCCGGCGACGCCCCGCTGCCACCTGACCAGTGGGGCATGGGCGTTGATGGCAGTGCACTGCAAAAATTGGCGCAAGACACATTCATCGGTGCCGGTGACCCGCAGCGCGCCAATGCACGGGCAATGGCCATCGTGCACAAGGGCCGCCTGCTGGTGCTGCGCACCGCACCGGGCTTCGAGCCTTCGACGCCCCTGCACGGATGGTCCATGACCAAGACCGTGGCGGGCATGCTGGGTTACAAACTCGCCATCGACTCCGGCCTGGCGTTCGACACCCCGGTGGTCGATGCTTTCGCCGGAAAGCGCGGTGAACCGGCGTGGCTGGGCGCATGGCGCGGCGACACACGCAGGAGCATCAAGGTGTCCGACCTCTTCTACATGCGCGACGGCCTGTCGAACACCGAGGACTACGACCCCTGGGGCTCGGTGCCGCGCATGTTGTGGGGCCATGCGGACGCACCGGCCTTTGCTGCGGCGGCCAAGCCGGAGGCTGCGCCGGGCGCGCGCTGGCGCTACCTTAGCCAGACCGCCAACATGCTGGCGGCGGTCGACCGCTACCGCCTGGGCAGCGATGCCGAGTACTGGGCCTATCCGGCAAAGGCCCTGTTCGGCCCCATCGGCGCCACCACCGCCGTGCTGGAGAGCGACACGGCAGGCCACTGGGTGGCATCTTCCTACCTGTGGGCCAGCGTGGGGGACTGGGCCCGATTCGGACAGCTGATGCTGGCGGACGGGCGCTGGGGCACGCAGCAGGTGCTGCCCCCGGGCTGGCTTGCATTCGCCATGGCGCAATCCACGGTGCAAGGAGAAGGCCGCGGGTATGGCGCGCACACCTGGCGCATCGGGGACCCGGACTCCGGTGAATGCAAGGGCTATGGGCTGCCTGCGGACACCATCGCCATGAGCGGCCACTGGGGCCAGGTGCTGGCCATGGTGCCGTCGCGCGAGGCTGTTATCGTACGGATGGGCTGGACCTTCCGGCGCAAACAATTCGACAGTTGTGCATTCGTGGCTGCGGCACTCAAGGCCCTGCCTCACTAGGAGAAAAACACATGGATCTGGGAATCGCAGGCAAATGGGCGCTGGTATGTGGCGCCAGCAAGGGGCTGGGTCTGGGTTGTGCCCAGGCACTGGCTGCTGAAGGTGTCAACCTGGTCATCGTCGCCCGCGGGGCCGAGGCGCTGGAACGGGCCGCGACTGACTTGCGCAAGCTGCCCGGGGCGGCCACCGTGCTCACCGTGGCGGCCGACATCACCACCACTGGCGGGCGCACGGCGGCGTTTGCGGCCGAAGGCGGCCCTGGCACCAACTTCGATATCGTCGTCAACAACGCTGGCGGTCCCCCACCGGGCGACTTCCGCGACTGGGAGCGCGACGCCTGGATCAAGGCCCTGGACGCCAACATGCTGACACCCATCGAACTGATCAAGGCAACCGTGGACGGCATGGCTGCGCGTGGTTTCGGCCGGGTCGTCAACATCACCTCGGGTTCGGTCAAGGCGCCGATTGACGTGCTGGGCCTGAGCAATGGCGCACGCAGCGGTCTGACGGGTTTTGTGGCAGGTGTCGCCCGCAGCAGCCTGGCCGGCGCAAATGTGACCATCAACAACCTGTTGCCCGGTGCATTCGACACCGACCGCCTGCGCGTCACGGTGGAAGGTGCTTCCAGAAAGACCGGCCAAAGCATCGAAACCCTGCTGGAGGCCCGCAGCAAGGCCATCCCGGCCAAGCGCTTTGGGCGGCCGCAGGAGTTTGGTGCGATCTGCGCCTTTTTGTGCAGCCAGCACGCCAGTTACATGACTGGCCAGAACATCCTGGCCGACGGCGGGGCGTATCCGGGCACTTTCTGACAACGCGCCGCTGGCGCCAGCCGGTGTTCAGCCGCCGGACCGTATCGCCGGTTCGCGCATGGTGACAAACTCTTCGGCCGCCGTCGGATGGATGCCGATGGTGCTGTCGAAAACGGCTTTGGTCGCACCCGCCTTCATGGCAACCGCAAAGCCCTGCACCACTTCGCCGGCGTCAGGCCCCACCATGTGCAGGCCCACCACACGGTCGGTCGCGTCGTCCACCACCAGTTTCATCAGCGTGCGCTCGCTGCTGCCGCTCAGGGTGTGCTTGAGCGCCTTGAATTCGCTCCGAAACACGGTCACCTTGCCAAATCGCGCCCGGGCGTCGGTTTCGGAAAAACCGACCGTGCCGACATTCGGATGGGTAAACACCGCGGTCGGAATGTAGTCGTAACTCATGCTGCGCGGCGACTTGCCGGCTGGCGGCGGAAACAGGCGGTCCACCACGACCATCGCCTCTCCCAGAGCCACCGGCGTCAGCTGAACCCGGCTCGTGACGTCGCCGAGCGCGTAGATGCTGGGCACGGAAGTCTGGTAATGCGCGTTGACCACAATCGCCCCATCACCGCGCTGGGCCACACCCGCCGCCTCCAGGCCAAGCCCCTGAACACGCGGCACGCGGCCGGTGGCAAACAGGACCGCGTCCACAACGACCGGCGCAGATTTTGGCCCGGGCGCGTGCACGTCCACGGCCAGGCCGCCGGCCGTGCGCGTGATGCCCGCCACATCCGCACGGAGGTGCAGGTCAATCCCCTTCTTGCGCATTTCGGCGGCAATGAACTGGCGCACATCGTCGTCGAAGCCGCGCAACACCTGTTCCCCACGGTACAACTGGGTCACGGTGGAGCCCAGCCCGCGGAAAATCGATGCGAATTCGCAGGCTATGTAGCCCCCTCCGACCACCAGCAGGCGCTGGGGAAAGGGGTCCATGTCGAACATCGCGTCCGACACCACAGCGTGTTGCACGCCGGGAATATCCGGCGCAAATGGCTGGCCTCCGGTGGCGATCAGGATGCAGCGGGCATGCCACTCCTGCGGCCCCACCATCAGGCTGTTGGGGCCAGTCAGCCGGGCACGGTCGTTCATCACGGTCACACCGGCGCCGGTCAGCAGGTTCTGGTAGACGCCGTTGAGCCGGCGGATCTCGCGGCGGCGGTTGGCCTTGAGCAGTTGCCAGTCGAAACGGGGTGCTGCACCGGTCCAGCCAAAACCGTGGCTCTCTTCGAAACCTTCGGCAAAATGCGCCGCGTAGCTGTACAGCTTCTTGGGAATGCAGCCGACGTTGACACAGGTGCCGCCAAGCCCTTCGGTGCCACGCTCCTCGGCCAGTGCGACCCGCGCGCCGCGCTGGGCTGCCATGCGCGCGGCGCGTACGCCGCCGCTGCCGCCGCCGATCACAAACAGATCGAAATCAAAATTGGCCATGTTGTCGGTCCCCCAATGAGTGGTTTGCGATTGTCGCGCCGGCTTCACCCGGGCGCCGGAACCGGGTTATGCGGCCACCGGCCCCTCGGGGCCGGCTGGTGCACATCGGCCAAAATGCGACTCAGGGCTGAACCTCGACCACTTTCACCCTTTGCCCTGTTCGCGGCTCGCCCCCCCCGTACACACCATTGAGCAGGCGCAGGTGTGACTGCGGGCTGTCCAGTGGCGAGCGGCGCGCAAGCTCGGCAAAACCACTGGCCGGGTAGGGCGCCGTGCGCAACACCCATGGCCGCGCGGCGGCCCGGTCTGCGGCAGTCAGCACCCTGAAGGAGTCGCGCGCCTGCACCAACTCCACACGCGCGCGTTGCAGGGCCGCACTGTCACGCGCACCCCACACCATGACGAAGCGATTGCTGCCGGGGCCCGATACCACCGTCAGCAGCAATGGCTCGGGCTGGCCCTGGGCATTCGCGCGCACACCTGTGAACTGCGTAGCCTGCAAGCCATTGATCACCAGCCGTTCGGTGCGCCCCGACAGGGGCTGAAAAGCCTGCCGGATGATCTCGTCATGGTTGGCGCCCAACTGCGCCGGCAGCAGGCGAACGACCAGCATCGCGTCGCGCGCTGGGTTGGCAAGCACCACACGGTCGGCGCCGTTCTGCACGGTCCACTGGGCCGGCGCCGTGAGCGCAAGCTGGAGGCCTTCATGGTAGAAATTTCTTCCGCGGGTCAGGCCCTGGGCCGCGCTTTCCCCAAAATGCAGGCCGTCGATCGCCTGCAAATAACGCTCCCGCCCGTCGTCCTCAGCCAGGTTGCGGTACTGCGCAGCCAGATTGCTGATCGCCTGCAGCCGCTGGTCGTTGCTCGGGTGCGAGGCCAGCCAGTTGTTGGCGGCGGGCGCTGCCCGGCCCTGCGCACGCGCCTGGTCGGCGGCAAACTGCTCCTGGTCCTTGAGCACCCGGATCACGTGCACCATGGTCTGCGGGGCGAACTGGCTGCGCGACAGGTATTCGGCACCCAAACCATCGGCCTGCAGTTCCTGGTCGCGACCATACGACGCGATGTAACCGGCGGCGGCAACCTGCGACACCTCGCTCGCCACCCGTCCAGCCCCGCCCACGCCCCGACTCTCCAGCAACGCGCCAAACACGCTGGCCGCCAGCACGCCCAGGCTGGCATCCTGCTGCCGCGTGGCGCGTTGCGCACCGTGGCGCGCAGTCACATGGCCGATTTCGTGGCCCATCACTCCGGCCAGTTCGGCTTCGCTGTCCAGGTAGGCCATGATGCCGCGCGTGATGTAGACGTAACCACCCGGCAACGCAAAGGCATTGATCTCGGGCGTATCGAGCACGGTGAAATGCCACGCCAGTTCACTGCGGTGCGACAACTTTGCCAGCCGTTGCCCGAGCGCGTTCACGTAGGCCTGCACGCGCGGGTCGGCATAGACGGAGTACTCTTTCAGGACCTGCTGGTGTTCCCGCTGGCCCAGAGCGATCTCGCCCTTCTCGTCCAGGACGGTGCGCTCCTTCTGGCCGGTCACCGGGTTCAGGGCCGTGGAGCCGCAGCCCGCCAGCAGGCTGGCGGAGACGATCCAGGAAACGAGTCTTGAGCGCATGGTGGTTCACCCTGCCGGGGCAATGCCGGACATCCTTGGTGGCAAGTCTATCGGGCTTCGGAACCACCGGCGTGGGAGCGTGCGCCAGTGGCCACGGCGGTGGCGAACACCGCCTCAACAGGCGTCAGGTTGCCAGCACCTGGCGCAGGTTCGCCAGCATGTCGGCCACCATCGCGTCAAGGTCGTAGCGCGGTTGCCAACCCCAATGCGCCTGCGCCGCGCTGTCGTCGATGGAGCGTGGCCAGCTGTTGGCGATCGCCTGCCGAAAGTCAGGCTCGCATTGCAGAGAGAACCCCGCAACCCGGCGCGTTATCGAAGCGGCAATCTGCACTGGCGTGAAGCTGATACCGGCCAGGTTGTACGACTGGCGCTCGCGCACCGATGCGGCAGGCGCCTCCATCAGCTCCAGGGTGGCGCGGATCGCATCCGGCATGTACATCATCGGCAGGGCCGTGTCCGCCGCAAGGAAGCTGGTGTACCGGCCGGTCTTGATCGCGGCATGGAAGATCTCGACCGCGTAGTCGGTGGTGCCGCCGCCAGGGGGAGTTTTCCAGCTGATCAGCCCGGGGTAACGCAGGCTGCGCACGTCCACGCCGTGGGTACGGTGGTACCAGGCGCACCAGCCCTCGCCTGCCAGCTTGGATATGCCGTACACCGTGGTCGGGTCCATCACGGTCTTTTGCGGCGTGTGGTCGCGCGGCGTGGACGGGCCGAAGGCGGCAATCGAGCTCGGCCAGAAAACCCGTTGCAGCTTGTGGGTGCGGGCGATCTCCAGCACGTTGAGCAAGCCCTTCATGTTGAGGTCCCAGGCCCACTTGGGATGCTGTTCACCGCGCGCGGAAAGCGCGGCGGCCAGCAGGTAGATCTGCGTGATGCGCAGGCGCTCGACGAGTTCGGTCAAGGCGCCGGACTCGGTGGCGTCGAGCGCTTCGTGGTGCACGCCCAGCACCCGGCCCATTGGTGCCAGGTCGCTGGTCACGACGGCGTCCGTTCCATGGCGTTGCACCAGCGCATGTGTCAGTTCGGTGCCGATCTGCCCATTGGCGCCGATGATCAGGATTCGCGTTTGCATGGACAACTCCTCACGGTACCAGGCCGAGCTCGCGCCCGGCCTGCGTGAATGCCGCCGCCGCACGGTCCAGATCGGCGCGCTCGTGCGCGGCACTGAGCTGCACCCGGATGCGGGCCTGCCCCTTGGGCACCACCGGGAAGAAGAACCCCACCACGTACACGCCAAGCTCCAGCAGGCGCGCCGCAAGCTGCTGCGCGCGGGCGGCATCGAACACCATGATCGGGACGATCGGGTGTTCACCGGGCTTGATGTCGAAACCGGCCGCAGCGATGGCTTTACGGAAGTGGCGCGTGTTGTCCGCGAGCTTGTCGCGCAGGGCGGTTGAGCCTTCCAGCAGATCGAGCACGGCGATCGAGGCGCCCACGATGACGGGTGCAACCGTGTTCGAGAACAGGTAGGGGCGCGAGCGCTGGCGCAGCAGCTCGACCACTTCGCGCCGCGCACTGGTGAACCCGCCAGAGGCGCCGCCCAGTGCCTTGCCCAAAGTGCCCGTGATGATGTCGACCCGGCCGAACACACCCCGGTGTTCATGCGTGCCGCGCCCGGTGGCGCCCATGAAACCGGTGGCATGGCATTCGTCCACGCCCAGCAACGCGCCATGCGCGTCGCAGATGCTGCGCATGGCGTCGAGTTGGGCCACCGTTCCGTCCATCGAGAACACGCCGTCGGTGAACACCAGTTTGTAGCGCGCACCCTCTGCGCCGGCCTGCTGCAGGCAGCGCTCGAGGTCGGCCATGTCGTTGTGTTTGTACCGGTAGCGGCGTGCCTTGCACAGGCGGATGCCGTCGATGATGGACGCATGGTTGAGCTCGTCGCTGATGACGGCATCGGTCTCGCCCAGCAGCGGCTCGAACAGCCCCCCGTTGGCGTCGAAGGCTGCGGCGTACAAAATGGTGTCCTCGGTGCCGAGAAAGCGTGAAAGGCGGGCCTCCAGCGTCTTGTGCAGGTCCTGCGTGCCGCAGATGAACCGCACCGAGCTCAATCCGTAGCCGTGTGTGCGAAGCGCCTGGTGCGCCGCCTCCACCACCTGCGGGTGCGAGGACAGCCCCAGGTAGTTGTTGGCGCACATGTTGAGCACCTCGCGCACGGTTCCGTCGGCTGCCACCGTACGGATATGGGCGCCCTGCGGCGTGGCGATGACGCGTTCTGCCTTGTACAGGCCGCTGTCGCGGATGGCCTGCAGCTCCTGCCCGAGGTGGTGGTGGAAGTCCTGGCTGGTGGTCATTTTTCTCTCCGGTGGGGCGGGTTGTGCGCATTGCGCATTCTCGGCCCGATCGAACTGGCGATACGGCGCGTTACGCCGCAGACCGGCCACACGCCTTCCGCAACCCGGCCAAGACCGTGGCAAGCGCCTGGCTGGTGGTGGTGCATCCGGGTTGAGTTTGCCCGGGCGGCGCTGGGCGCCATGTGCGCATCTGCGGCGGCAACAGCAGGTCGGTCATCGGATCAAAGCTTGACCCCGGCGCCCTTTACCGTGGGCGCAAGTGCATCGACCTGCTCTTTCACGTAGTAAGCACGTCGATGCCGACAGGGATCACGCCAGAGATCAGGTCCGTCGTCATGGGCGCACCGCCACGGTAAGGCACGTGGACCAGGTTGAGCCCGAGTTCCTTTTTCATCAATTCACCGTAGATGTGGCCGATGGACGCCGGCCCACCAGAGCCGAAATCGAGCCGGCCCAGTTTGCGCGCCTGGGCTTCGACGTCGGTGAGAGTCCGCAGACCGGCAGCCGGGTTGGCCATCACCACACAGGGGGCGGCTCCCACTGACGCTATGTGGGTGAAACCTTCGACCGGATCGCAGGGCAGCTTGTCCAGGGCAAATGGCCCGATCGACACCGGCGTGGAGTTGGACAACATCAGGGTGTAGCCATCGGCCGGGGATTGCAGGGCAAAGCGGCGCGTCCTGGAAGGCGGCAACGGAAGGTGGGTCATGGAGAAAAGTCCTTATGAACAAAGCAGTCTGCACGGATCAGCCTGCGGGCCAAGCCGAGCATGGATCGTGCCAAGCCTGCGTGCGACCGGCACCAGCTCAATGCCGGCCCTCGTCGGTTGGCACCGCGCCCCGGCGCTGCTCCAACACCAGAAAGGCCTCGACCGCATCACCCTCGGCGATGAAAAGCTCCTGGCGGCACAGCGCGAGCGGGCAGCCTGTCATGCGGGCCAAGGCACAGGCCTGGTCACGAAAACGCACCGAACGAAAATCCATGCCCGCCTGATCGCCCGGGTCTTGCAACAGGTTCACGACCAATCCTCCCCATGCCCCGATGTGTGGTGCTACCCCGTCATATCGGCACAAATGCCGCCGGCATGAGCCCGCAGGGCCGCCCCAAGGGCGAATACAGCAGCCCGCAGGGCGAAGGCACCCTGATGAGCCCGCAGGGCCGCCCCAAGGGCGAATACCGCAATGCGCAGCATGCAGGTTGCCTGATAAGCCCCACCGGCGGGGGAAAACCCCCGGCTACACTGAATTCGACCATGCCCCACAACCCTGAACTGCGCCGGATTGAAGAACTCGGCCTCAATTCGTCGGCCCCGCCCGGGCAGCTGTTGTACGACGGCTGGCTGCTGCGCCTGCTGCCAGGCCAGGCCAAGCGCGCGCGCTCCGTGAACGCGGTCTACCCGTCCCAATTGCCACTGGAGCGCAAGATCGCCTACTGCGAGCAGTTGTACCGCCAGCACGACTTGCCGGTGGTCTTTCGCATCACGCCGTTTTCGGAGCCCGCCACGCTCGATGGACAACTCGAACAGCTGGGCTACCCGCGTTTCGACACCACCGCAGTGGAAACCACGAGCATCGACCCCGCGCAACTCCGCGACTGGCCTGCCGAACGCCTGGCCCTGCCCGAATGGGTCGAAACCGTCGGCGCACTGCGCGGCTCTGGGCAACTGGCCCGGGCTGGCCACCTCGCCCGGCTGCAAAGCACGCTCTTGCCGCAATGCCCGCTGGTGGTGCGCCGCGCTGGGGAGGTTGTGGCCACGGGTTTGGTCATCGTCGAAGATGGCTGGGCGGGCCTGTTCGATATCGTCACCGCGACCCACGCTCGGCAACAGGGCTTTGGTCGCCAGATCGTCGAAAGCCTGCTGCGCACCGCCTGGGAGCTCGGCGCCCGGCAGAGTTACCTGCAGGTGGGGGCCGACAATACCCCCGCCCGGCAGCTCTACGCGCGTTACGGATTCCGCGAACGCTACCTGTACTGGTACCGTGGCCACTCCGATTGACCCCCGAAAGCACCCACCCATGAAAAGACTGCCCGCCGCCCTGATGTCGCTCGCCCTGGTCGCCTGCGTGCGCGCCGACCAGGTGGGCGAGGTCTCCACCGCGTTCATCCTGATCGGGGCCAACCACAAGGTTGTGGTCGATGCCTACGACGACCCGAAGGTCAAGGGGGTCACCTGTTATGTGTCACGCGCCAAGACCGGCGGCATGATGGGGGCCATCGGCCTGGCCGAGGACAAGGCCGAGGCGTCCATCGCGTGCCGGCAGGTCGGGCCGATTGCGTTCACCGACAAGAAGATGGACGACCAGGAGGAGATGTTCAACGAGCGCATCTCTGCCGTGTTCAAGAAATTGCGTGTGGTGCGCATGGTCGACCGCAAGCGCAATGTGCTGGTCTACCTGACGTATTCAGACCGGCTGATCGACGGCTCGCCACAGAACAGCGTGACGGCGGTGCCACTGGGCGCCGCGGTATTGCCCGGCAAATAGGCAGGCTCAGGGCAAGGTGCCCTCGGGCACGCGCTGGTAGGTCACTTGCCGCCCGCGGATGCGATCGACACCGACAAACTCGGCGCGGGACGTGAACCGCAGCTCGAAGGTCGCAAACGGCACCGTCGGCGCAGATACCGGCAGGCCGTTGACGAGCCGGTAGTGGCGCTTGAGGTTGGTGCCGTCGAACAGCCAGGTGCCCGAACCATGTGACTCCCTGGGCACCGCCGTATCCACCGAGACCACGGCGGACCGCTCATGAAAACTGCCATCCGGCTCCAGCACCAGCACGCGTCGCACCCGTGTGCCAGCCTCGTCGTAGGCGCGCAGCCAGGTGCCGACCAGGCGCACGCGCACCGTGTCGGTGGCCGAATCTTCGGGGGGCGGTCGCAGGCTGCCAGCGGAGCGACCAGACAAGCAATCAGGAACAGGTGGTGCCACGTCATGGCTGCATGCTACGCCGGCCCCGTCAGGGGCGCTGCCGTGCCGTGCACAGTCTGCGCCTGCGTCGCCAGGCTACCAATCGATGTTGGGCACGTCAGCACGCGCCTGCGCCTGGCGCAACACCGCGCCCGCCGCAGCCAGGTCCTGCGCGGTGTGCCCCAACGACTTGTAGACCGTGATATCGGCATCCGTCAGGCGCCCGGGCACGCGGCCAAGCAGCACCTCGCCGATCTCTCCCAGGAGGTGCGAATCGCCCACCACCCCATCCTGCAACGCCCCCAGCCATTCACCTGCCTGCGCGGCGGCACTGGCGCGCGCGTCGACAAAAAATCGGCTGCGCCGCACCACCTCGTTGTCGGCCTCGCGCGCGGCAGCCACACTGGCACCCACCAGATTGACATGCTGGCCCGGGACCAGCCACGCACCCTGCAGAATCGGCTCGCGCGAGGACGACACGGTGCACACCACGTCGGCACCGTTCACGGCGTCCTGCGCACTGCCCATGGCCACCACCTCCACGCCATCCAGCGGGCCGAGATGTGCGGCGAAACTTGCCACGTTCTCGGCCGTGCGACTCCACAACTGCAGGCGGGTGACCGGCAACACCGCCCGCAGCGCATGCACGTGCCAAAGGGCCTGGTGCCCGGTGCCCAGCAGCGCCACCACCCGACTGCCAGGCCGGGCCAGCGCGCGCGTGGCCACCGCGCTGGCGGCCGCAGTGCGCAAGGCCGTCAGACTGTTGCTCTCGAGCACAGCGACCGGGGCGCCGGACACCGCATCGAACAGCACCACGGCCCCTGCGTGGCTGGGCAACCCCAGTGCGCCGTTGCCGGGGTACAGCGCGAGCACCTTGACGCCGAAACAACCGTGTTCGAGCATGGCGCCCGGCATCACGCCCATGGCGTTGGGGGCGGTCAGCGCCATCACCGTGCGCAAGGGCGACAATACCTGCTGGCTTGACAAGGCCCGCATGGCGGCGTCGACCACCTCGATGCAATGCCCGATGGGCAACAGGGATTCGATGGCTGCTGCGCCGAGAACTCGCATGCTGGCTCCTTCAGGTTGGGCAACTCGACTCCGGATTGTGTGGCACAAACCAGGCACAAAGGCCAGGCTGGCGGCACGCCATCGCGGCAGCCCGCGACCCGCTTCAACCCGGGGCCCTCGCCCACCGGCAAAAGCTGCCATACTGCCTCCCGTTTTGACTCACAGGGTGCATCGTCTATGTTGAAGTTCACGTGTTGCGACGCGCAGGCGCAGTTTTCGGGCCGCGTGCAGGCGCAGGTGCTGCAGGGGATCCAGCGCGGATACGAGAAGGAATGCCTGCGGGTAGACCCCGACGGGCACCTGGCGCAGACGACGCACCCGGCGGCATTGGGCTCCAAGCTCACCCATCCCTGGATCACCACCGACTATTCAGAGGCCCTGCTCGAGTTCATCACCCCGCCCAGCAAGGACCCGGCATTTCCGCTGCAGTTCCTGCGCGACATCCACCGTTTCACCACCCCGCGCCTGGGCACCGAGACGATGTGGGCCAGCTCCATGCCCTGCCTGCTGGGCGACGACAGCAACATCCCGTTGGCCGACTACGGCAGCTCCAACAAGGCCAAATTCAAATATGTGTACCGCGAAGGCCTGGGCCTGCGTTACGGCCGCCAGATGCAGACGATTGCCGGTGTGCACTACAACTGGTCCTTGCCCGAGGCTTTCTGGGAGGCTCTGCATGGTTGTTGCGAAAGCCAGGACTCACTGCAGAACTTCAGCAGCGCCCGCTACTTCGGGTTGATCCGCAACTTCCTGCGTTACGGCTGGTTGGTGCCTTACCTGTTTGGCGCCTCCCCCGCCATCTGCCAGTCGTTCCTGCAAGGCCGCAAGTCGGACCTGCAGGAGTTGGTGCCAGGCACGCTGTACGGGCCCTACGCCACCAGCCTGCGTATGAGCGACCTGGGTTACCAGAACAGTGCGCAGACAAAGCTGCATGTGAGCTTCAACTCGCTGCCCGAATACACCGATGCACTGGAAGCCGCGATCCGCACGCCCGACCCGTACTACCAGCAGCTCGGTGTGCGCGATGGCGACCACTGGAAACAACTCAACGCCAACCTGCTGCAGATCGAGAACGAGTTCTATGCCGCCATGCGCCCCAAACGCATCGGCCGCGAGCGCCCTGCCAAGGCGCTGCGCACGCAAGGCGTGGAGTACATCGAGATGCGCCTGTTCGACCTGAACCCCATGGTCGACATCGGCATCACGCCCGAGCAGGGCAGTTTTGCCGACGTGCTGTTGCTGATGTGCCTGTTCCGCGACAGCCCGCCCATCAGCGCACGCGAGCAGGGCGAGAACGACGAAAACAAGCGCCGCGTCGTCACCCGCGGCCGCCAGCCCGACCTGCACCTGCTGGTGCACAACCACGAACAAGCCATGCGCCCGATGGCGCACGAATTGTTCGACGACATGGCACCCTTTGCAGAGATGCTCGACGCCGCCTACGGTGGCCAGCGCTACGCCAGCGCCATGGTCCTGTTGCGCCAGCGCATCGACCAGCCCGACCTGTGCCCATCGGCCCAGGTGCTGGAAGCCGCGCGTGAACACAAGGGTTTCTTCAAATACGCCATGGCGGTGTCGGAGCAACACAAACAGACCCTGCTGGCCCAGCCGCTGGAAGGCGACACCCTGCAACGCTTCGAGATCAGTGCGGCCGACTCGCTGGCGTTGCACAGGCGCATCGAGGACAACGAGCAGGGGAGTTTCGAGGAGTATGTGGCGGGGTATTACGCGTAGGGCGGCAACGCCGTTTGCGTTCTCGGTTGCCGCGGCGGCGGTCGATTTTGTCCGGCTGATGCGCTGTTGTCACCCCAGGCAAAGCCCTGGGTGACACCATGCCAATAGAAGGAAGAACCCGCTCGGCAAGCGTTGAAGTCCGCGTCAACCAAGCCAGATTCCGACGCGCTGTACTGGCAGGCTACAACGCAAGCTGCTGCATTTCCGGTCTCTGCCATGGACAACTTGTCATAACGAGCCACATCGTGCCATGGAGCGAAGACACCAACAATCGACTCAATCCGCAGAACGGGCTGTGCCTGTCAGCCCTGCACGACCGAGCCTTCGATCAGGGTTTGATCACCGTCATGCCGGACGACTTCACCGTGCGGGTTTCTCCTGAGCTGCACGCGAAAGTCAGCGACCCGTTTCTGTCTGCTGGCCTACTGCAGTTTGATCGGAAACGCATCCGACCGCCTGAGAACCCCTGCCGACGTCGCGCAACTGAGCGATCCTTCCGCATTTTTCGCCCGCCATGCAGACCGGCTGGTGATTCTGGATGAGGTACAGCGCATGCCGGGCATGTTTGCCACGCTGCGCGGTGTCATCGACCAGCGCAGAAGAAGCGGCAGGCGCAATGCGCAGTTCCTGCTGCTCGGGTCGGCCAGCATAGACCTCTTGTCGCAATCGTCCGAGAGCCTTGCCGGTCGGCTGGCCTATGTGGAGCTGGCCCCCTTCGTGGTCACTGAATTGCCCGCCGGCGAGGCCGCCACGCCCGGTGCGTTGTGGCTGCGCGGCGGCTTTCCCGACTCCTACCTCGCGCGCAGCGACGCGGCCAGCCTGCGCTGGCGCCAACAGTTCATCAGCACCTACCTCGAGCGCGACATACCGCAACTCGGGCCGCGCATCCCGGCGCAGACCTTGCGGCAGTTCTGGACCATGCTCGCCTACGAACAAGCACAAATGCTGAACGCGGCCCGGCTTGCTGCCTCTTTGGGCGTGAGCGGCCAAACCGTCGCCCGCTACCTCGACCTGTTGTGCGACCTGATGCTGGTGCGCCGTCTGCAGCCCTGGGCGAAGCAGTCGGGCAAGCGCCTGGTCAAGGCCCCCAAGGTGTTCGTGCGCGACAGCGGGTTGGTGCATGCCTTGCTGGGTTTGGGCGATTCAAGCTCGCTTCTCTCACACCCGGTGGTGGGTGGTAGCTGGGAAGGCTGGATCATCGAGAACCTGCTGGCGTGTGCGCCGGCTGGCACACAGGCGAGTTATTACCGAACCGCAGTCGGGGCTGAAATCGACCTTGTTCTGGAGCTTCCCGGCGGGGCGTTATGGGCGGTGGAAATCAAACGCTCCAGTGCCCCTGTGGCGGCCAAAGGTTTTCACATTGCCTGCGACGATCTGGGCGCAACACGGCAGCTGCTTGTCAGCAGCGCCAATACCCGTTTTCCGATGGCCGGCGGCATCGAACACGTACCTTTGCTGGCGCTGATGGAAGAGCTTAGAGCGCTGGCAAATTCGCCGGGTGCCGGCGCACAACCGTCAGGCCAGCGCCCGGCGCGCGATATACCCTGACCTCGACTCACCTGCGGCCTTGGCTGCCTGGTCGATCCTGCGCAGAACCCGCGAAGGCAAGGTGATGTTGATGCGCTCCGTCTTGTCAGACAACGAGGCAAGGTCCACAGTCACCAAGGCCCAAGTCCATCCGGTGAAATCCGGGTTGGCTTGGTGCACGGCCAGCGAAGACGGTTCGGGCACGGGTTGGCCATCGTCAATGGCCACTTCCAGCCACAAGTCAATGGCTTCCTTCGCATTGTCCAAGGCCTCGTCCAAGGTGTCGCCCGCCGAAAAACAGCCGGGCAAGTCGGGGACCACCACGCCAAAGGCCTGCGTGTCGGTTCCTGTCTCAATGGCAATGGGGTATCGCATCTGGCAATCCTTTCCGATCGATCATGGGCCGAGCCCGGTCTGCTTCAACAACTTGTGAAGCAACCCGGTTCCGAGATCCTTGCGGGGATGCGGAACACTCACATGTCCGGGGCGCTGGGGATGGACATACACATGGTGCGAGCCCTTGACACCACGAAGTACCCAACCCGATTTCAGTATCAGTTTGATAAGCTCGGCACTGGTCATCGTGTGTATGATACACACAACTCAGGGTTTGAATGGCAACTTGACTGTCCACATGAAACAAGACTGGCACGCCGCTGGCTGCCGTATGCCGCCATCGACGTGCACCCGGAGTCCATGCCGGTACAAGCACCGGCACCGGCGCCAGTACGGTTGCAACGCGAATATTTTGCGCCCGGCGACAGCGTGAGTTTCGAGGGCCGCGACCTGATTCGCAAGTTTGGCACCATCCGGCGCATCAACCAGAAAACCGCCTCCATCGCCTGCGAGGACGGGCTGGAATGGAGGGTGTCCTTCGGCCTGTTGCAGCGGGTGATTCCGGTCAATTGATCTCGCCAAAAATCATGCCAGCCCGGACACCGGAGACGCGGTGGTGGTCAGGCCGGCGGGGCACCCAACGCGCCCGCCGCCGAGAGGACCCAGCACGTGTCGCGGCGAGGGAAAGGAGGAGCCCGCAGGGCGGGGGACACGAGCCGCGGCACGTGCTTGGTCCTCTCGGCTCGCCAACAGCGGCTCCCAGCCACTGATTCACGACCGCAAGCCAAGCCAGAGCCCCCGAGACTGCACCGCCATGATTCATGGACTGTCCAACAGGGAGCTCCTGCAGAGGCCAAGTTCACTGGGGGGAACCGTCGGTCGCGTGCGCAGCCCCCATGCGCCCATAGTGCGCCATGACCCGCAGCAGTTCCGCGTGGTCGAGCGCCTTGCAGATTGCCGCATCCGGGCCGATCTCGGGCGCATCCTCGGCCGCCAGCATGGCGTTGATCACCGCCTCTTCGGTGCACTGCACCGCACCCAGGTACAACGCGTCACAGGCACCATCGTTGATGTGTTCCATGCTCAGATGCGATGGTGAGAACTGCGGCAGCTGTTTGGCGTTGGCAGTGCTGAACGCCAGGAAGATGTCGCCCGACGAGTTGCCCCCAAAGGTGCCATTGCGCCCGAAACCGATGGCCGCGCGCCGCGCCAGCCGCTGCAGTTGGTGCGGCAACATGGGTGCGTCGGTGGCCAGGATGATGATGATCGAACCCAACTCCTGCGCCGTGGTGCTACCCAATGGCATGTGTTTGCCCACCGGCACGCCCAATACGGTGAAGGTGTCGCGCACGCCATGGTTGCTCTGCACGAGTGCCGCCACGGTGTAGGCCCGGCCGTCGACCGCCACGGCACGCGACGAGGTGCCGGTGCCACCCTTGAACTGGTAACTGCGCATGCCGTTGCCACCACCGACGTTGCCTTCGGCCACCGGACCGCCACTGGCGCTGTTCAAGGCAAGCAGCGCGTCGGCCTCGGTCACGTGTTGTCCGTCGATGTCGTTGTGCCGGCCGTCATAGGTCTCGGCCACCACGGGCATGGCCCAGATGTGTTTGCCCGGCCAGACCGACGCGTATTGCCGGATGGTCCAGCGCACGGCCGCGTGGTGGACGATGCCGACGCTGTGGGTGTTGGTGATGCAGATGGGGCCGAAGAAATAACCGGCGTCCTCGATCCAGTGGGTGCCCGTCATCTCGCCGTTGCCATTGAAGCGGTGGATGCCGGCCCACACCGGTTGGGGCTCGGGGTGGTAACCCCGGGGCAGGATGGCTGTGACTCCGGTCTTGATCGTCTTGCCGTCGGCGGACTGGCCGTCCAGCGTCGCATAACCGACCAGCACGCCAGGCACGTCGGTGATGGCATTGAACGGGCCCGGTTGCCCGGGAAAAGGCAGACCGAGTTCGCGGCCGCGTGGTTTTGACATTCGAATCTCCCGGGAATTGGCAACAACTGCCTCTTCAACCTCAACTGCCACGTTCAGCCTCTGGCCACAAGCCCGGAAAGTAGAACCGCAACGCATGTTGCGGCACGCCAAAACGCAGCTTGCCGTAGGGGCTGTCACTGAGCAAAAGACCGCGCTTGAGCAAGGCGGACACTTGCGCCGTCGCCATGCGCTCGCCCAGTCCCAGTTGTGCCTTGAAGTCGGCGCGCTCCAGCGTGCCCTGGGTGGCAAACAGATAGTGCAAGGCGCGAAGCGCTTCGGTCCGTACCCCTTGGCGCACCACCTTCTCTTCATAACTCAGGCAGGCGGCAATCCGCTCTTTCATCCGATCCAGATCCATCAAGCCGGTCATGAACCGCACCTGGTCCAGGCACTGGTCAAGCACATAAGCAATCCAATCGCAGAGCGCACGCTCCGAGAGGTTGCCCCGGCCATCCAGATCGCCGGCCCGCGGGGCATCTGCCGCCGCCAAATGGGCATAGTAGGCGTCGTGGCTGCGGGCGAAACCACGAAGTGGCGACCAAAGCCCGTTGGTCAAGCCCATTTGGCCCAGGGCCAGATGCGTGTGCAGGCGGACCACACGGCCATTGCCATCGCGAAACGGATGGATCCAGGCCAGTCGGTGGTGGGATGCCGCCACTGCCAACAACTGCATTTCTCCCCGCCTGACCTGTGAATAGAACCCGCTCCATCGCTCCAGAAAATCCACCAGCACAGCAGCAGCGGGAGCGGCATGGCGCCCCACACTGACTTCACGGTCGCGCAATGCGCCGGGGACCAAGGGCACGCCTGCGGGCAAGGTCCGGTCGGGGTCGCTCAATCGGGCAAACAGGTCTTGGTGAATGTCGCGCACCATCTGAGCAGACCAGACCTGCCGGGCGTCCCACGCCGGCCAACGCTGCTCCAGCGCTTGTTCGGTCGCCATATGGGCCAGCGCCAACCTCTGGCGCCGCGCTTTGTCGGCATCCGCCGAATAGTCGTTGCGCAGGGCTTGTTCTATTTCCACTGGCAGGGTGTGTTGGCCCTCGATCCGGTTGGAGTAATAGGAGTTCATGGCCCGCAGCAGACCGCGCAAGCCATCCAGGGCGCCGGGCTGGCATTTGCCGGCCAACTGGTCTGCACTGCGGGTCAGGTCGTGCGCACGCTCAGCCAGTTCACCCAGCCGCTGCTCACCGGGCAGCAGGGGCTCCATCTGGGACGGATGGCCCCACAACTGGGATTTTTGCGACATTGGAAGCATGCGCAAATGCATGTTAAATAAGGATATTTGGCAAATTTTGCGAGAATATTTGCGGGAATTTTTGCGGCCATCCGGCACCCACCGCCGAAGGTTATCGCAACTGCCCCACCACCGAGCACATCGGCTGCAACACGCTGGCGCCCAGTTTCTTCGACCGCTCCCCGCTCCATCCATGCGCCGCATCCGGCAGCCCGGCGTTGTCCTTGAACGGCATCTCGAGCGTGAAGGCCAGGCAGTCGAAATTCTGGGCGATCCAGTTGGTGGCCAGGGTGGGGTTGGCGCGGGTGCCGTGGGCGGGGCCATAACCCTCCTGGGTCTGGAAATCCGGGCTGGCTGCGACCCACGCGGCCTTGAACACATCCTGCAGGCCCTTGATGCGCTGCGTGAACCCTGCAATGCCGTCCGAGCCAATCACGAAGTTGACCGGCAGCGCCTCGTCGCCGTGGGCGTCCAGGCACAGGTCCACGCCGGTCTGCTGCATGCGCGCGCGCACCAGGAACACCTCGGGCGACTTTTCCATCGTGGGTGTGAGCCATTCGCGGTTCAGGTTGGACCCCACCGCGTTGGTGCGCAGGTTGCCGCGCACGCTGCCGTCCGGGTTCATGTTGGGCACCACGTAAAAGACACACTGGGCCAGCAACACGCGGGCGCTGGGGTCGTCGGTATCGAGCAAGCGCTCCAGGAAACCCTCGATGAACCACTCGGCCATGGTCTCGCCGGGATGTTGGCGGGCGATCACCCAGATCTTCTTGCGCTGCGCCTCGGGCACGGCGCTGCTTGCATCGGCAATGCGCAGCAGGTTCAGGTCACGCCGGTCCAGCGTCTGGCCCAGGTGCTCTACCTGCACATGTTCCGACGCGGCCACCGAGCCGATCAGATCGAGGTGGCGGTCCCAGGAATAGGGCTCGAAATAGGCGAAGTAGATGCTGTTGGTGTCGGGCGTGGTGCTGGCCGTCATCACCGTGCCGTCGTAGGTGGTGGCAATGCGAAACCAGTGCTGGCGGTCATGGCTGGCGACCACCTGGTAGCCGTCCCAGCCCTTGGGGTAGGCACACGCAGACGCATTCATGAAACGCAGGGTCACCGGCACACCGGCCGCACCCTGGAGGCGGAAGTGGAACCACTGTGCAAACTCGGCCGCGTTGTCGCTCGGGATACGCAGTTGGATGTTGGCCGGGTCGTCCTGGTGCAGCACCTCGATGGCGCCGGAATCGAAAAGACTGGAAATGTGAAGTGTGGACATGAATGGGGATGTGAAAACTTGAGGGTTGCGAACCGGTTCATTGTGCGGCGGATCGCGCAGATACGACTCCATGGTGGGCGAACCTATTGAAACCGAAAGCGTGTTGTTGGCACCATGCCTTATGCCTTGGTCAGGCGCAGCCCCGCGTCCACCAGCAGCACTTCGCCCGTCGTCTTGGTGGCATGGACACCAAGGTACCAGGCGGTCTGCGCAACATCTTCGGGCGATATGACTGCGTCCAGCACAGCCCGCGCCTTGTACGCCTGCACCGTGGCTTCGTAGCGTCCGGGGCCAAGGCCGTCCTGCATCCAGGGCGTTTCAACCAAGCCGGGTGCGATGGCGTTGACCCGGATGTCCGGGCCCAGAGCACGCGCCAGGCCGACGGTCATGGCATTGAGCGCGCCTTTCGATGCCATGTAGGCAATGGAAGAACCGGTGCCAAGCATCGACGCGATCGATGAGACGTTGACAATGCCGGCACCGGGATGCAGGCGCAGCAGCGGCGCAAACGCGCGCGCCATCTGGTAAGCGCCCACCACGTTGACGGCGTAGATCTTGTGGAAGTCATCTGCATCCAGGGCATCGAGGTCTTTCATCGACGCGAACTTGGTGGCGCCGGCGTTGTTGACCAGAACATCCGCGCGACCCCACCGGGCCTGCGCCTGCGCGGCCATCGCGCGGCAGTCGGCGTCCTGCGACACATCGGCCTTGACCACCAGCACGTCGGCGCCCAGCGCCCGGCACTGGGCAGCCACGGCCTCGGCTGGTTCCGGCGCGCGTGAGTAGTTGACCAGCACATTCCAGCCCTGGCTGGCAAACAAACGGGCTGTGGCGGCACCGATGCCGGACGACGAACCGGTAACAACACACACTTTTCGGGTCATGGGGTTTTCTCGGGTTGTGAATACGTGGAACGCAACTCGCGCTTGAGCACCTTGCCGATGGGGCTGCGTGGCAACTCATCGATCAGCTGCAGGCTGCCCAGCCGCTGCGTCTTGCCCAATTGGGCATTGGTCCATTGCAGCAGTGCATCGGGCGTGACACCCTGGCCGGGCCGCAACACGACAAACGCAGCCGGCGTCTCGCCCCAGCGCTCTGAGGGCACTCCCACCACCGCCACCTCCAGCACGGCGGGATGCAGTGCCAGCACCGCTTCAAGATCGCTCGGGTAGACGTTGAAACCGCCGGAAATGAGCATGTCTTTCTTGCGGTCGAACAGGGTCAGAAAGCCGTCGGCATCGAAACGGCCGATGTCACCGGTGCGGATGAAGCGTTTGCCTTGCGGGTCGAACCACTCGGCCTCGCGCGTCTTTTCCGGTTGCCCGTGGTAACCGGTCATCATGCCGCCTGAATGCCCGACCACTTCGCCCGACTCCCCCGGGGCGACTTCGACACCGTTGTCATCGATCAACCGCATGTCGTGCCCTTGCGCAGGCTGGCCCACGGTGTGCAGCTTGGCCGGGAAGTTGTGGGCCTCGAGGATGCATGTGCCCCCGCCTTCGGTCATTCCGTAGTACTCGACCAGGCCGCCCGGCCAGCGACGCAGCACATCTGCTTTCAGGGTGGCACCGAACGGCGCACTGGTGGAGAACTTCATGCGAAACGACGACAGGTCGAACTGGTCGAATTCGGGATACGCCATCAGCCGCTGGTACTGCACCGGCACCAGCATGGCGTGTGTAACGCGGTGCTTCTGTGCCAGCTCCAGGAAGGCGCCGGCCTCGAACTTGGGCATCAACACCACGGTGCCGCCAGCACACAGGGTGGGAAAGAACACCACCAGGGTGGTGTTGGAATACAGCGGGGTCGAGACCAGGGCCACGCTGTCGGCGGCATAGGCATAACTGGCCCCGCGCCGCACATGGGACCAGCGCATGCCGTGGGGCTGCACGATGCCCTTGGGCTCTCCGGTGGTGCCGGACGAATAGATGATATTGAACGGCCAGGAGGGCTCGACCTGCACCGGCCGTGGCGGCTGCCCGACCGGTGCCCACCAGTTGTCCAGCAGTGTCGGAGCGACTTCCGGCCCAAGTCCGATCCGCGTGGCATCACCCGCGACGGGCGGGCCCATGGCATCGGCGCCGATGGTGTCCACAAAAACCACACTGGCCCGCGCGTCCTGCACCATGCGCTGCAGGCTCATGGGCCCCGAGCCCGGCGCGAGCGGTGCCACCACCACGCCCGCCCGCAGGGCTCCCAGAAACGCCACCGCGTAATCGATCGACATGCCGGCGCAGATGGCGATCGCATCGCCAGGCCGCAGCCCCTCGCGCTGCAGCGCGCAGGCGACGCGGTCGATCGCGCCGTCCAGGGCGGCATAGTCCAGGCTGCGTTCGCCCATGGTGAGCGCCGGCCGGTGTGGCGCACCGCGCGCATGCGCGTGCACCAGGTCGGCGATGATTCCAAATTCAAGCTCGGTCGAAACAGTCATGGATCAGCGGTCCCGTGGCAGATACCGCCCATGGTAACGGGCGATCGGACAGGCAGGCGGACCGGCATGGCGTTTGCGCGACAATGCCCGGTGGTGACAGCCTGCGGCTGTGTCGCATTTTTTTCCTCTTCTCAGGACCTCCCACCATGACCTACCCCCACGTACAACTGCTGATCAACAACGAATGGCGCCCAGCGCGCGGCAATGCAAGCATTCCGGTGCACAACCCCGCCGACGGCACCGTCATCGGCAGTGTGGCGCGTGCCACGATCGCCGACCTGGACGACGCCCTGCTCGCCACCGAAAAAGGTTTTGCCGTCTGGCGCAATACACCGGCCGTGGAACGCAGCAAAGTCATGCGCGCCGCGGCCCAGTTGCTGCGCGAGCGCGCCGACGCGATCGCGCGCCTGATGACCCTGGAGCAAGGCAAACCCCTGGCCGAAGCCAAGGCCGAAATCGGCATGGCCGCCGACATCATCGAATGGTTTGCCGACGAGGGGCGCCGCGTGTATGGCCGCCTCGTGCCTCCACGGGCCATGAACCAGCAACAGATGGTCCTGAAAGAACCCGTCGGGCCGGTTGCAGCGTTCACGCCCTGGAACTTCCCGATCAACCAGGTGGTGCGCAAAATGAGCGCGGCGCTGGCCACCGGGTGTTCGATCATCGTCAAGGCGGCCGAAGA
This sequence comes from Rhodoferax sp. OV413, assembly GCA_945861785.1. GTDB lineage: Bacteria > Pseudomonadota > Gammaproteobacteria > Burkholderiales > Burkholderiaceae_C > CAISIP01. Next base: position 25,572 of record CAMAWD010000021.1, read on the forward strand.
AACACCCGCGTCGCCGGCCGAACTGGTGCGTGTATTCGTGGACGCAGGGTTGCCAGCGGGTGTGGTGGGCCTGGTCTACGGTGACCCGGCCGAGATCAGCAACTACCTGATCCCGCACCCGGTCATCCGCAAGATCACCTTCACCGGCTCCACCCCGGTGGGCAAGCAACTGGCGGCGCTGGCCGGCAAACACATGAAACGCGCCACCATGGAACTCGGCGGCCACGCCCCGGTGATCATCGCAGCAGACGCCAACATCGCCAATGCCGTCAAGGTGATCGCGGGTGCCAAGTTCCGCAATGCAGGCCAGGTCTGCATCTCGCCCACCCGGTTCCTGGTGGAAGAGGCCGCCCGCGAGGAATTCGTGGCCGGTTTCGTGGCCTATACCAAATCGCTCAAGGTTGGTTCGGGGCTGGATGCCAGCTCGCAAATGGGCCCGCTGGCCAATCCGCGACGGCTGGCAGCCATGCAGCAGATCACCGAAGATGCACTTGCACGCGGCGCCACGGTGGCGACCGGCGGCGAACGCATCGGTTCCACCGGCAACTTCTTTGCGCCCACCGTGATCCTGGACGCCCCCCTGGACAGCTCGGTGTTCAACAACGAGCCGTTCGGCCCCATGGCCGCTGTGCGCACCGTGAAGAACATCGACGAGGCGATTGCCGAAGCCAACCGCCTGCCTTTCGGCCTGTCGGCATACGCCTTCACCAGCAGCATCAAGACCGCGCACCAGCTGTCGGCCCAGATGCAGACCGGCATGTTGTGGATCAACCAGCCGGCAGCCCCATGGGCGGAACTGCCGTTCGGCGGCGTCAAGGATTCGGGTTACGGCAGCGAAGGTGGCCCGGAGGCGCTGGAAGCCTACCTGGTGACCAAGACCGTGGCGATGACCAGCGTGTGAGCATCCCGGCAACATCACCACCGTCGTTCGCGTCGCTGGACCTGCATCCGGCAACACTGGAAAACCTGCAGGCGCTCGGCTACCACGAAATGACGCCAATCCAGGCGGCCAGCCTGCCGCCGGCACTGCTCGGCCGGGACCTGATAGCGCAGGCGCAGACCGGCAGCGGCAAGACCGCCGCCTTCGCGCTGGCGCTGCTGGCCAAGCTCAACCCGCGCCGCTTCGCAGTGCAGGCGCTGGTGTTGTGCCCCACGCGCGAGCTGGCCGACCAGGTGACAGGCGAGATCCGCCGACTGGCGCGGGCCCAGGAGAACATCAAGGTGGTGACCTTGTGTGGCGGGGTTGCGCTGCGCGGGCAACGCGCGTCGCTCGAACACGGCGCGCACATCGTTGTGGGCACGCCCGGTCGCGTGATGGACCACCTGGAGCGCGGCTACCTCGCGCTCGACGCGCTGGGAACCCTGGTGCTGGACGAGGCCGACCGCATGCTGGACATGGGTTTCTCCGACGACATCAGCACCGTGGTCAAACAGTGCCCGGCAGAACGCCAGACGCTGCTGTTCTCGGCCACGTACCCGCAGGGCATCACCCAACTTGCCGACAAGTTCATGCGTGCGCCGGTCAGGATCGAAGTCGAGGCCGCAGACACCGGGCCGAAGATCGAGCAGCGTTTCTACGAGGTCACGCGCGCCAACCGCTTCGAGACAGTGGCACTGCTGCTCAACCACTTCCGCCCGGTCAGCACACTGGCGTTCTGCAACACCAAGCAGCAATGCAAGGAGCTCGTCACGCTGCTGCAGCAACAAGGCTTCAGTGCGCTCGCGCTGTACGGCGAGCTGGAACAGCGCGAACGCGACCAGGTGCTGGCGCAGTTTGCCAACCGCAGCTGCTCGGTGCTGGTGGCCACCGACGTCGCTTCGCGCGGGCTGGACATCACCCAACTGGCGGCGGTGATCAACGTCACCATCACGCCCGACCCCGAGGTGCATGTGCACCGCATCGGCCGTACCGGGCGCGCCGGTGAAGCCGGGCTGGCGCTGAGCCTGGCCAGCATGGACGAGATGGGATCGGTGGGAAAGATCGAGCAGTACCAGAAACAGGTGTCGGTCTGGCACAAGCGGGACGAACTCACACCCACGGGCAAGGGCCCACTGTTGCCGCCGATGGTGACACTGCAACTGCTCGGTGGCCGCAAGGAAAAGATCCGCCCGGGCGACGTATTGGGCGCACTGACCGGCCCCGAGGGCGGCTACACCCGCGAGCAGATCGGCAAGATCAACGTCACCGAGTTCACCACCTTCGTGGCGGTAGAGCGCGCCATCGCCCACGATGCGCTGCGCAAGCTCAACGCGGGCAAGGTCAAGGGCAGGAGCGTGCGGGTGCGGTTTCTGGAGCAGACCACGCAGTAGGGCCTTGCGGATGGCCTGACGTCAGTTGCTTTCGAACCAGGCCTGCAGCGGCAAACCACCCGTTCCAAGCACTGCCGGGCGGCAGACGGGGTAGCGCTTGCAAAAGGCGTCCAACCCCCGCACGTTGCCCTGGTTCGCGCCGCTCTTGACTTCGAATGCGAACAACTCGCCTTGGCGACGCAGCACGTAGTCGACTTCATTGGGGCCGTCGCGCCAGTAGTGGACCAAGGGCTGCGTGCTGCTGTGTTCCAGGTGGCGCGCAAGCAACTCGGCACCCACAGCACTCTCTGAACTGGTCCAGCGTAAAGCCGAAAGCCTCGCGCATTTCGCCAAATCGCCAGTGGCCCAGCCGCGTCATCTCGAAACGCCCGGCCATGCTCTCGGTGAGTCCCTGTGAGATCAGCAAGGGCGCGGAGCCGAGGACAACCACCCGCACGTCGCGCTCCGCTTTCGATATTCATTTTTTACTCAATTGATTGACCAATTTCACTCAACCGAATGAGTTATTCAAAAACTGCCAATCTGCCCCTGCCCCCTGCCCCCTGCGCCATGCACAGCGGCACAAACGCTACGCCATGCGGGTCGATCAGTTCGCCACAGACGACAAAACCCGGCCGCCGACAAACCGCCACGGTGAACAGCCAGCGTGTCACCCCCTGGAGTGTGTCACCCCACCATCGACCACCAGCGTAGCGCCCACCACATAGTCACCGGCGCGCGACGCGAGGTAGATGGCCGCTCCGGCCATGTCTTCGACCGTGCCGACGCGGCCAGCCGGAATGCGGGCGGACACCACGTCGGCGTGGTCCCGCGCGTCGCGGTTCATGTCGGACGCGAAGGCCCCTGGCGCAATCGCCGAGACGGCGATGTTGTCCTTGGCCAGTCGCAGCGCCATGCGCCGCGTCAAGTGGATCAGGCCGGACTTGCTCGCCGCGTAGGAGTAGGTCTCCTGGGGGTTGACCGACACGCCATCGATCGAGGCGATGTTGATGACTTTGGCGACGCGGCCCTTGCCAGCCTGGCACAGCTGCGGATGCAGCGCCTGGGTCAGGAAGAATGGCGCCTTCAGGTTGAGGTCGACCACCTTGTCCCAGCCGCTTTCGGGAAAGTCGGAAAAAGGCGCGCCCCAGGCTGCACCTGCGTTGTTCACCAGGATGTCGAGTTGCCCTTCCCGCGCTGCGAAGGCTGCCGCCAGGGCTTTTGCGCCGTCGACGGTTGACACATCCGCCGGAAGGGAGATGCAGGTTCCCAGCGCGGCCAGTTCGGCGGCGGTCTGGTCGCACGCTGCTGCCTTTCGCGACGAAATGTAGACGCGGGCCCCGTGCGCGAGAAAACCCTCGGCAATCATGCGGCCAATGCCGCGCGAGCCACCGGTGATGAGGGCGGTGCGGCCTTCAAGAGAGAAGATGTGTTTCATGGTGTGCTCCTTGCGGTGGGTTGCATGCTTGTGGCTCGCCTGCCTGCGTGGGCGAGGACTCGGTTCATGGCGTGTGTACGGCTGTTGATGGAAAGAGATGGTGGCAAGGGTACTGGCAAACCGCGGGGCCGGCCGTCGCCAACGCGCGAACCGGCTGTGTGTCAAAAAGTTCCGTCATTTTCGACCAGATTTGTCTGTGCTTTCCCTAGTGCCCGTGCGCCGCGTCACCCACTACGATGCAGCATTTTTGCCACGCCACAAACCCTTTTGCCATACGGAGGAACTCCCGATGCGCCCGATTGCCCGAATGTCTTTGGTCCGCGTCGCCCTGGCGGCGGCGGCCGTAGCCGCGCTGGCATCCTGCGCCAGCGTACCCACCGAGAGCGCCAGCACGGTGCTCCAGCGCGCCGACGTGGCGATGGGAGGAACGGCGTTGCGCAGCATCTCCTATGCCGGCACCGGCAGCGGCGCCACTTTCGGCCAGGCCTTCGAGCCCGGCATGGCGTGGCCGAAGATCACCTATTCGGGCTTCTCGCGGGTTGCCGACTACGAGAACGGCGCGTTTCGCGAAGACGCAGCCAGGAGCCGTGCCGAACCCACCGGCGGTGGTGCGGTGCCCCTGATGGGCACAGGCGAACAACGCACCACCGGCATGCTGCGTGGCAACTGGGCCTGGAACATGGCCGGCCCGGCGCCGATCCCCGCACCGGTGGCGTTGGACGGGCGCACCCACGACCTGTGGACCACGCCGCACGGCGTGATCAAGGCAGCGCGTGCCAACAACCCGAGCATCACCCTGCGCACGCAGGGTGGGCGCACTTTGAGCGCAGTGTCGTTCGCAGTGCCGGGCCGGTTCCGCGCCACGGCGCTGATCAACGCGGACGGCATCGTAGAACAAATCGAATCGGTGCAGCCCCATCCGGTGTCGGGAGACACAGCTTCGGTGACCAGCTTTTCAGACTACCGCGACGTGGCCGGTGTGAAATTCCCGATGCGCATCCGCCAGAACATGGGGGGATACCCCGTGCTGGACCTGGCTGTCAACGAGGTCAAACCCAATTCCGCCACCAGCTTCGAGGTGCCGGCACTGGTGGCTGCGGCCGCCGAACGGGTCGTGTCCGAGCCGGCCGCTGCGGGCGTGTGGTTTCTTGCCGGTGGTTCGCACAACAGCGTGGCGATCGAACTGGCAGACCACATGATGCTGGTCGAGACACCCTTGTACGACGGTCGGTCGGCAGCGGTACTGGCAGAGGCCAAAAAGCTTGGCCAGGGCAAACCCGTGCGTTACGTGGTGAACTCGCACCACCACTTTGACCATTCCGGCGGCCTGCGCGCTGCCGTCGCTGAAGGCGCCACCCTGGTTACCAGCGAAATGGCGCGGGCGTATTTCGAGCAGACACTCGCCAACCCCAACCGGATCAACCCCGATGCCATGGAGAAGTCCGGCAAGAAAGCCAATGTGACTGGTGTTTCCGGCAAGCGCAGCTTCACCGACGGCAGCCGTGTGGTGGATGTCTATTACATCGAGGGCAGTGTGCACGCCCAGGGGTTCATGATGGTGCACCTGCCGCGCGAGAAGATCCTGGTCCAGGCTGACGCCTACACACCGGGCGCAGCCAACTCGCCGCCCCCGGCGGTCCCCAACGCGCTGCAGGTGAACCTGGTGCAGAACATCGAGCGCCTGGGGCTGCAGGTCGACCGCATCCTGCCATTACACGGACGCATGGTTCCGATGTCCGAGTTGCTTGCCATGGTGGGCCGCAAGGGCTGAGCCTCTGCAGGCATCCCGACAGGATTCCAGCCACTTCAGACCGTGGGATGCCCATCGGGTCGTGCCCGGTGACCATGTTGTGGTTTACATTCAATCATGGACACGCCGGCCACCGCCCACGTCGAACACTTCCGCCAGGTGCTGCTGTGGCCCCTGCGCCTGATGCCACAGCCAAACTCCGGGGCGGGTCACCGCCAGCCCTGGCAGGTGCTGACGGATTTGGGCGACGCCTCCCCCTGGCGGGCGGTGGTGGACGAATACACCGGCGCCGCAGAACAGTTTCACGAACGGCACTACAACGAATTCGTGACCTTCCTGCCCTATGTGCAGCGTTTCCTGTACGGCGAGGGCCGTGACGCGCGCAGCTCCGGGCATTCTGGGGTGGACTCGCCGATGCAGGTGTTCCGGCGCCATGACATCCGCCAGGGACGCATGACCCTGCGACGTGGCGATGCACCAATCGTGCTCGACGTGGTGCACATCGACCTGTATTTCTTTCTCGATGTCGACCTGGTCCTTCTCAATGTCGAGGTGAGCGCCGACAACCTCAGCCTGGCGCAGGCGCAGGAACTCATGTACCGGTTCGGGCGTGGTTACCCGGCGGGCTGGCAGGCCGACGGCCAGGCGCTGCATTGCCTGGCCAACGCCGAGTGGCTGGATGCACAAGGCCACACACTGGCACAGTCGGATGCACAACAGCGCGAGGTATTTCTGGCCCACGTAGCCCACCACCGGGCGCCACGTATTGCCGCGCACTGGGCGTTTCTGCTGCAGCCACTGGTAGGCGACTTCTCTGGCCAGGTGGGCGACCTGCGGTACCGGCAGATCGAGTACTACCGCATGCCGCTGATGGCCTACCTGGCGTTGGACAATCCCCGCCTGCTGACGCGCAACGACTTCATCCGCCTGGGCCTGGTCACCGGAGCCGGTGCGCCCGGCACCGCCAAAGACAGCGCGCTGCCGTACGCGCAGGATCACCTGACCGATTTCGAATCCCGCTACTGCTACGACCGTTTCTGGACCGACGGCGGCGCAGCGCCGAACACCCGGTACCTGTGCTCAGGGCATTCGATGGTGGTCGTCGGTGACGCCAATTCGGAGTTCTTCACCTGCCGCGACCGCGGCGTGTTGTCGCAGTTCCGGCACCAGCATTTCCTGCTGTTCCTGATCGCGCATTTCCAAAAGGCATCCCTGCTGATGTTCTCCGACAAACTGGTGGAGGCGCTGAAGGGACTGCGGGTGGACGACATCGGCAGCGTGCGGCGCTTCAAGCGCTCCATCCGCGCGAGTTTTGCCGGCTTCCTGGGGTTCACCCACCGCTACTGGTTCCACGAGGTCGCCGAACAGGCCCAGGCACGCGCCCTGTTCAACATGAGTGCGCGGCACCTTGGCCTGGACCCTTTGTACACCGATGTCAAGGAGCGCATCGCCGACATGAACAGCTACCTGGAAGCCGACAGCCTGCGCCGACAGGCCAATACCGTGATCCGGCTGACGGTGTGGCAGAAGTTCAGGTCACTCGGCCTCGTCTGGCGCAAGGACCACGACTAGGCCCTCACCCACACCATGCACAACACGCCCTGGCTGTCACGATTTCCGGTCGGGCTTTTTGCCACCAGCGTGGGGCTGCTGGCGCTCGCGGGGGCCTGGCGGCGGGCCCAGGGGTTCGGCTGGGAACATGCGGCAGTGGCAGGCGATTTGCTGGCGTGGTGCGGCGCAGGGGTGTTCGCACTCCTGCTGGTGCTCTACCTGCTCAAATGCCTGCGACACCCGGCCAGCGTCAAGGCCGAATTTCTTCACCCCTTGCCAGGCGCACAAATGGCGCTGATCCCGTTGACGGGATTGCTGCTTGCGGTCTTCTACGGAGGTCCTGGGCATGCGGGCTGGCTGGCTGGCGCGCTGGTGGCCCTGGCATTCCAGGGCCTGGTCGCGATCCGCATCGTGGCGATCCTGAGTGTGGGCGGCCTGCCCTCAGCGGCGATCACCCCGACGCTCTACATTCCGCCTGTGGCAGGCGGTCTTGTCGGCGCAATGGCCATGTCCACCCTGGGTTATCCGGGTTGGGCCGCGCTGCTGTTCGGCATGGGCCTGGTCAGTTGGGCGTTGCTGGAAGTGCGTGTGCTCAACCGCCTGTTCGAAGGCGCCATGCCAGAAGCGCTGCGCCCGACCATCGGCATGGAACTGGCCCCTCCTGCCGTCGCGACACTGGCAGCCGCGACCATCTGGCCGCTCCTGCCTGGCGATGTGCTGATCGTCGGCCTGGGGATTGCAGCAGGGCCGGTGGTGGCGGTGCTGGCGCGTTACCGGTGGTGGAGCACGGTGCCGTTCGCGATCGGATTCTGGTCGTTCTCGTTTCCGCTCGCGGCATTTGCGGGCGCGGTGATCGAAGTTGTGCGCCGCGGCGGCTGGCCGCCGATGGTGGGTGCCATGGCATTGGCAATTGCGTCGGGAGTGATTGCGTTTCTGGCGCTTCGCACCCTGTTGCTGCTGGTCCGTGGACGCCTGATTCCGCCCTCACCGCCCGGGCCCTCTGCTCGGGCGTCATGAAGGTAGCAAAGCTCGCTTCATCGACCCCAAAGCCTGAAAAGCCCCATGCCAAAACCTGAAAAGCCGTTGGACATCCTGGCGTCCGTCGATGGGCAACAGCGCGACTGCGCACATTGGCTGTACCAGTCCCACCCAGTCTCTTTACAGGTGGACGCAAACAAAGTGGCCTGCGTCAACCATGGGCCACCGACGTACCAGTAAGCTTTGTTGGCTTTTCTCACGGCGCTGCCATGGTGCCAATCGCCGAGCGTGCGGCAAAGGCTTTCGCCAAGCTGATCATGACGTACCCCAGTTGCGATACCGAAGGTTTTGGGCCGTGGAAGGCGAATATTCCAGTGCTGCATCTGGTTGGCAGCAAAGAACATCGTTCCAACAATCACAGTTATTGCAACTCAGTCGCACTGCGAACGCAAGACAGAACTAACTTCCAATCGGTTGAACTGAATGACCAACTGTCCCCCGCCGATTGAAATTTGCCCCACTGCCGATCCAATATTGACCCGGGACGGATGGCTACCGATTGAATCGGCACCTGTGGGTAAGTGTACCCAATCCCCGGTTTTGACTTCCTCCCCCGGCTCTGGTCGCCGACGCAAGCTCGCAATAGGTAGTCGACACGGCCACGGCCCCGCTTGAAGGGTTTGCCATCGAGTATCTCGACGCGCACAGCACTCTGCTCGCGCTGAATCTCACCATGCGTCGCCCGCTCGACCTCTGCCACGCGCTCCGCCCAGCGCGCGTTGTGCAGCGCAGGGTCAATGAGCTTGGCTCAGGTGTCAGCTTCGTTGAACCCTGTGGTTGCCATGGCGATGTATTTTTGGCGGGGAAACCCGCGCAGGCAGTCCAGTCCTGCTTCAAGTATCGCAGCGATATCCTGTCGCTCGCCCAGCAACCGAACCACGTCGACAAACTCCATTCGCTCAAAATAGAACCACCGAACCGGAAAATCTTTCACGGGCCAGGACCGGAGCCCGTCCACCTCCGCCAGCTGACCGAGGCGCGGAGAGCCAATGCCGGGTGTGCGCTCGATGGTCTTGATGGCTTCACGGGCCGCGACCGAGAGCCACGTCACGCAATTTCGCCCAGTCGGATTCCGACATCACGCGGGGTTGGCCGGACGCCAACCCCACCTCGATCAGTTCACGCAACCTCGATGCCGCCTGCGTTTCGCGGTCGCGACGAACCAGATCCCGAAGGTACTCCCCCGCGTCCGCAAAATCGCCTCGAAGCACCCTCTCATCCACGAAAGTGCGCAAAGGATCCGGCATCACCACAGTGAGCGTATTCTTGTCCATGGCCGCATCATCAATGCCTGTCAGAAAGATGTCAACGTGAGGTTTGCATCGCCCCACAGCCTACATGTTGCGCCGGTACTGCCCACCCACCTCGAACAACGCGTTGGTGATCTGACCCAGCGAACACACCCTGACGGCGTCCATCAGCACCTCGAACACATTGCTGTTGGCGATCACCGCCTGCTGAAGCCTCTTGAGCATGACCGGTGCCTCGGCAGCGTGTCGCTGGTGGAAATCGGCCAGCCGCTTGAGCTGGCCCTGCTTCTCCTCGTCGGTGGAGCGCGCCAGCTCCAACGCGTCCTGCACCTTGTCGCCGTGCGGGTTGCGGAAGGTGTTGACACCCACGATCGGCAACTCGCCGGTGTGTTTGAGCATCTCGTAATGCATGGACTGGTCCTGGATGCGGCCACGCTGGTAACCCGTCTCCATGGCGCCGAGCACGCCGCCGCGTTCGGCGATCGCGGTGAACTCGGACAACACCGCCTCTTCAAGCAGTTCTGTCAGTTCCTCGATGATGAACGCGCCCTGGCTCGGGTTCTCGTTCTTGGCCAGGCCCCATTCGCGGTTGATGATGAGCTGGATCGCCATCGCGCGGCGCACTGAATCCTCGGTGGGCGTGGTGATCGCTTCGTCGAACGCGTTGGTGTGCAGGCTGTTGCAGTTGTCGTAGATCGCAATCAGCGCCTGCAGCGTGGTGCGGATGTCGTTGAACTGGATCTCCTGCGCATGCAGGCTGCGGCCACTGGTCTGGATGTGGTATTTGAGCTTTTGGCTGCGTTCGTTGGCGCCATATTTTTCCTTCATGGCCACGGCCCAGATGCGGCGCGCCACGCGGCCCATCACGGTGTACTCCGGGTCCATGCCGTTGGAGAAGAAGAAACTCAGGTTGGGCGCGAAATCGTCGATGTGCATGCCGCGCGCCAGGTACGCCTCCACGAACGTGAAACCGTTGGACAAGGTGAACGCCAGCTGGCTGATCGGGTTGGCGCCGGCCTCGGCAATGTGGTAACCGCTGATCGACACGCTGTAGAAGTTGCGCACCCGGTTGTGCACGAAATACTGCGCGATGTCGCCCATCACCTTGAGCGAGAACTCGGTGCTGAAGATGCAGGTGTTCTGGCCCTGGTCTTCCTTGAGGATGTCCGCCTGCACCGTGCCACGCACGTTTTCAAGCACCCATTCGCGGATTTTTTCGGTTTCGGTGGCAGTCGGCTCACGCCCGTTGTCGGTGGTGAACTTCCCGATGTTCTGGTCGATGGCGGTGTTCATGAACATCGCCAGGATGCTGGGCGCCGGCCCGTTGATCGTCATGCTGACGCTGGTGGTCGGGCTGCACAAATCAAAGCCGCCGTAGAGCACCTTCATGTCGTCCAGCGTGGCAATACTCACGCCCGAGTTGCCCACCTTGCCATAGATGTCCGGGCGCGGGTCGGGGTCGTTGCCGTACAGCGTGACCGAGTCGAAGGCGGTCGAAAGCCGTTTGGCCGGCATGCCGGAGCTCAGCAGCTTGAAGCGGGTGTTGGTGCGAAAGGCATCACCCTCGCCGGCGAACATGCGGGTCGGGTCTTCGTTCTCGCGCTTGAACGCGAAAGTACCGGCGGTGTAGGGATAACTGCCAGGCACGTTGTCGAGCATCAGCCACTTGAGGATCTCGCCGTGGTCCTCGTAGTGCGGGAGCGCGACCTTGCGGATCGGCGTGCCGCTGAGCGAGCGGGTGACGAGCTGGGTGCGGATTTCCTTGTCGCGGATCCTGACGACATATTCATCTCCGGCATAGGCCTGGAGCATCTCTGGCCACTGGGCCAGCAGCTTGCGCTCGGCCGCGCCCATGCGCGCGTCGCGCTCGGCGGCCAGGCCTGTCACAGCCTCCACCGCGCGCACCTTGTCAGGATTGGCGGCCTGCAGCATGCGCCCGGACGCGCGCAATTGCTGGATTTCGCGGGCCAGAACGGCCTGGCTGCGCGCACGCGCCTTGTAGCCGCGCACCGTGTCGCTGATCTCGGCGAGGTAACGCGTGCGCGCCGCCGGCACCACCGGTGCCTGGTTGGTGCTGTGGCGCACGGCCACGCGGGGCAGACTGCCCGGCGCGACCTGCAGGCCCAGCGCCTGCAGGCGCGGCAGCAGTGCCTGGTACAACGCGGTCACACCGTCGTCGTTGAAACGCGCCGCCATGGTGCCGAACACCGGCATCTGGTCGGCAGGCGTGCTCCAGGCTTCCCTGTTGCGCTGGACCTGCTTGGCGACGTCGCGCAATGCATCGAGCGAGCCCTTGCGGTCGAACTTGTTGATGGCAACGAACTCCGCAAAGTCGAGCATGTCGATCTTTTCGAGCTGGCTGGCAGCGCCGAATTCAGGGGTCATCACATACAGCGGCACATCCACATGCGGCACGATGGCCGCATCGCCCTGGCCGATGCCGGATGTCTCGACCACGATCAGGTCGAAACCGGCGCACTTGCACGCGGCGATCACGTCGGGCAGCGCGGCGCTGATCTCGGAGCCGAAATCACGCGTCGCCAGGCTGCGCATGAAGACACGCGGCCCGTCGGGAAATTGCGCTCGACTCACGGCCGTTGTGACCCACGGACTGATCGCGTTCATGCGGATGCGGTCGCCAAGCAGCGCGCCGCCGCTCTTGCGCCTTGACGGATCGATCGAGATGACCGCCACACGAAGGCGATCACCCTGGTCCAGGCGCAGACGCCGTATGAGTTCATCGGTAAGTGAGGACTTGCCTGCGCCACCAGTTCCAGTGATGCCCAGCACCGGCGTCCTGAGGCTTGCGGCCTGGGCACGGATGTCGGTGACCAGTCTGGCGAACTCCGCGTTCGGCGCACCCTTGGCTTCGCCGCCGGCTTTTTCGTTTTCCAGCGCGGTGATCAGTTGGGCCAGCGCCCGCCATTGCATCTCGCCATGGCCCTGGATCGCCTGCACCGATGTGGGAGCAAAACCACTCAAGTCCTTGTCGCAGCGCATGACCATTTCGCCGATCATGCCGGCCAGGCCCATGCGCTGGCCGTCTTCCGGGCTGAAAATGCGGGCCACGCCATAGGCATGCAACTCGCGTATCTCGGGTGGGACGATCACGCCGCCGCCACCGCCGAACACCTGAATATGCGCTCCCCCGCGGGCACGCAGCAGGTCGACCATGTACTTGAAATACTCGACGTGGCCACCCTGGTAGGAACTGATCGCGATGCCCTGCACGTCTTCCTGCAATGCTGCGGTCACCACCTCATCGACGCTGCGGTTGTGGCCAAGGTGAATCACCTCGGCCCCCATGCCCTGCAGGATGCGGCGCATGATGTTGATCGCGGCGTCGTGACCGTCAAACAGGCTGGCTGCGGTGACGAAACGCACTTTGTGCGTCGGGCGGTAGTCGGCGAGTGCCTTGGATTCGGCGGACAGGTCGGTCATCGGGGGCTCCTGGTGCACTCCGCCCAGGGGCGGACGGGTTGACACTTACGTTTACGTAAACGTCAACTGTAATCGATTTGGGGGTTTGCGGCCATGGGCCCGGGCCGGCTCAAATCTTGCGCGCGAGCCACATGCCGGGCAGCATGGCCATGACGAAAATGACGGTATCGATCTGCCCGGTCAGCAACGACGCCATCGCCGGGCCCGGGCAATAACCGCTGAGGCCCCAGCCCAAACCGAAAACCACCGCCCCGATCACCAGGCGGGCGTCGACATGCTCATGGTGGGGCAAGACGAATGCCCGAGTGAACCACGGACGCACACTGGCATACGGCGTGAGAAAAAAACCGAGCAGCGACACCATGACCGCCCCGCCCATGACAAATCCAAGCGACGCGTCCCACTGCCCTGGAAAGGGACCCACGAACATCTCCTTGATGTCCAGGAACCCGATTACCTTGGCAGGCTGGGTCATGCCTGACATCACGAGGCCGGCGGAGAAAATGAAACCGGCGACGAACGAGATCAGCAATTCCGCATTCGCCCGTCTTGAGTTGCTGGCGTACGACGCCCGCGGTGCAAGTGTGTCTGGTGCGCTCATGGCATTGCTCCCACGTTGTCCGCCCATAGCCGGGTCAGCGCCGAAACAGCCATTGCAAGCCCTCCAACAACACCGAGCCCCACCACTCTGCGGGAGGCATGTGGGACACCATCAACACCGTGAAGATTCCTGTGACCATGAAGATCAGCACCGCAACCAGCGAGCGCTGCGAGCGCCGGCCCAGGCCACACACACCATGCCCGCTGGTACAGCCTGAACCCAGCACGGTGCCGAACCCGACCAGGAAACCGGCCGGCACAAGCATGAGCGAAGAGCGGGTCTCGACGTGCGGCACGCCGAGCATCCAGGTAAAGAGTGCGCCGCCACCCACCAGGCCCAAGAGAAAGGCCCAGCGCCAGAACGAAGTTTGGCGCTGGCTGGTCAACACCCCGCTGGTGATGCTGCTGATCCCACTGATGCGGCCCACACCGGCGAGCAGGATCCAGCTCGCCACACCGATCAGGACGCCGCCCTTCAAAGACTCGGAGTAAGCTTCCATGTTGAACATCCTTACAGCTCTAAACTACTGCAAGCATACCCCGACACGGAACCCAGCATGCGCCCAATACAACTGTTCGACCCTGCCTCTTCCACCTGTACCTACCTGCTGTTTGACGAGGCCACCCGTGATGCAGTGATCATCGACCCGGTGGACGAGCAGCTCGACCGCGATCTGGCCACTCTGCGCCAATATGGCCTGCGGCTGTGCTGGACCGTCGAAACACACGCCCACGCCGACCACATCACCGGCGCCGGCCTGCTGGCAGAACATGCCGGGGCCAAGACTGCGGCGCCGGCCGGCTGCGGCATCCTCACCGCGGCACAGCAACTCCAGCACGGTGACGTTCTGCGTTTCGGCGGCGAAGAACTGCGTGCACTGCACACGCCGGGCCACACGGCTGGCAGTATGAGTTTTGTCTGGCGCGACCATGTATTTACTGGCGACACCCTGCTCATCCAGGGCTGCGGCCGGACCGATTTCCAGTCGGGCAGCGCCCAGGCCATGTTCCACAGCATCACCGAAATCCTGTTTTCCCTCCCCGACCGCACCAGCGTCTGGCCAGGCCACGACTACCAGGGCCGAACCCACTCCAGCATCGGCGAAGAGAAGGTCGGCAATCCCCGCATCGCCGGCAAGACAGAAGCACAATTCATCGACATCATGAACAACCTGCATCTGCCCCGGCCCAGGCGCATGGACGAGGTTGTTCCCGTGAACCTGCACTCCGGCATCCGGCACGATGCCAGCGAGGGCAACCGGCCCCCGGGTGCTGCGGCGACACCTGCGGCAGCCCGACCCGCAGAAGGTTATGCCGGTGATGTACCGCCGGGGCTCGCCTTCCAGTGGTGGCGCCATGGCGACGCCGTGCTGGTCGATGTACGCTCCGACGCCGAGCGCGAGTGGGTCGGTTTTGTGCCCGGCGCTGTCCCGCTGGCCTGGAAACAATGGCCAGGCATGGCCATGAACCCCCAGTTCGACGACGGCCTGCGGGCCAACGTCGCCGCCGGCAAGAAGGTGCTCCTGTTGTGCCGCAGCGGCGTGCGTTCGATCGCCGCCGCCAAACGGGCAACGGAGCTCGGGCTGGAGGCCTACAACATCCTGGAGGGGTTCGAGGGCAACCCGGACGAACAGGCGCACCGTGGCAAAACAGGCGGCTGGCGCCACCATGGCCTGCCCTGGCGGCAGAACTGAACCCGTTTGCCGGCCCAGCACCGCCCACCCGGACCTCACCATGACATTCCTGGCCATCGACATCGGCAACACCCGGCTCAAATGGGCGCAGTACGACACGCCCCGCCCCGGTGCGCAGCTGCTCGCCCAAGGGGCCGAATTTCTGGAAAACATCGACCGGTTGGCCGATGGTCCCTGGGCCGGCTTGGCTCCGCCTTCGGCCATGCTCGGCTGCGTGGTCGCGGGTGATGCGGCCCGGCGCCGAGTGGAAGAACAAATGGAACTGTGGGAGGTCTCGCCACAATGGGTGGTGGCGAGCGAATCAGAAGCCGGGCTGACCAACGGGTATGACTTTCCGACGCGCCTGGGCGCAGACCGGTGGGTCGCCATGATCGGCGCATGGCACCGCATGTGTTCGCAGGGGCCGGCCCGGCCCACGATCGTCGCCATGGTGGGCACCGCCGTGACAGTCGAGGCCATCGACGCCGGTGGCCGTTTTCTCGGTGGCCTGATCCTTCCCGGGCACGGCATCATGCTGCGCGCGCTGGAGTCCGGCACCGCCGGGCTGCATGTGCCCACCGGCGAGGTACGCGACTTCCCCACCAACACCAGCGACGCCCTGACCAGCGGCGGAACCTACGCAATTTCCGGCGCGATGGACCGCATGGTCGACAACCTGCGCCGGCACTGCAAAGCCGAACCCAAATGTTTCATGACCGGTGGCGCCGGCTGGAAGATGGCGCCCAGCCTGATCACACCGTTCGAACTGGTCGACAACCTGATTTTCGACGGCCTGCTGGAAATGGCACGCGGGCGTTTCGGGCTTGCCAGCAGCTAGGCAGCCGCCGCCCCACCACTGGCGCGCGCGCTGCAGGGCTGCAGCATCGTCACGGCAGCAAAAGATGCGTTCGCCCAAGCCGCTCGGGCCAAGCCCGGTGTGAAGGTCGATCCAACCGATGCGCCGGGCCTGGCGGGCGTGCCGGCGCAGGACTTCTCGCACCGTCCGATTGCTCCATGTCGGTGATGTGCCCCCAAAAAACAGGCCGTCAGGGTATGCGTGTTGCCCCTGTGTCACCGCTGCCGCAATACCCTTCCACGCCATGGCAACCGCTTGACAGCACCAGCAGGCTCTGGGCATCCGGCGGGCCGGACAATGCCACGTCCATGGCCAAAGCCTCGCCGTCACGCCCTGCGAGCGGGTGCACATGGGATTCGATCCGCAAGCCGGCACTGGCCGCAGCCTCCAGGAACTGGGTCCGCGCCCGGGCATAGGTCGGCGAAAAAGCCTTGACCAGGTCGATCATGGCGTTGCCTTGTTCAGCCAGGCATGTGCCAACTGCACCCAGTACGTGGCGCCCAACGGAATCAGGTCGTCGTTAAAGTCATAACTGGGGTTGTGCAACATGCATGGGCCTGCCCCGTGGCCCATCTCGCGGTGGCTTCCGTCCCCGTTGGCAATGAAGCAGTACGCACCCGGCTTGGCCAGCAGCATGAAAGAGAAGTCTTCGGCGCCCATGGTGGGCTCCTGCACCAACACATTGTCTGCGCCCACGATGCCGGCCATGACCTGCCGGGCAAATTCGGCCTCGGGTGCGGAGTTGATCGTGGGCGGGTAGTTGCGTTTGAAGCTGAATTCGCAGGTCAGGCCGAATGCGGCAGCTGTGTGTTCGGCGATTTCCTGCATGCGTTTCTCGATCAGGTCGAGCACCTCCAGCGTGAAGGTGCGCACCGTTCCCTGCAACTCGCAGCTGTCGGGAATCACATTGGTGGCCTCGCCGGCATGAATCATGGTGACGGACACCACCCCGGCATCGATCGGCTTCTTGTTGCGGCTGATGATGGTCTGGAAGGCCTGCACCATCTGGCAGGCCACAGGCACCGGGTCCAGACCAAGGTGCGGCAGGGCGGCGTGGCCACCCTTGCCCCGGATGACAATCTTGAACTCGTTGCTCGACGCCATCACCGGGCCGGCACTGACCGCGAACTTGCCCACTTGCGAACCCGGCCAGTTGTGCATGCCGAAGACCGCCTCCATCGGGAACTTCTCGAACAGGCCGTCGGCCATCATTTCACGTGCGCCACCACCACCTTCCTCGGCCGGCTGGAAGATCAGGTAAACGGTGCCGTCGAAATCGCGGTTCGTGGCGAGGTGCTGGGCTGCCGCCAGCAGCATGGCGGTGTGCCCGTCGTGCCCGCAGGCGTGCATCTTTCCGGCGTGCGTGCTGGTATGGGCAAAAGTATTGAACTCCTGCATCGGCAGGGCATCCATGTCGGCGCGCAAACCGACCGCGCGCGTGGATGTGCCGTTCTTCACAATGCCCACCACGCCGGTGGTGCCCATGCCGCGGTGGATCGGGATGCCCCACTCGGTCAGCTTCGCCGCCACGATGTCGGCGGTGCGCTCCTCCTTGAAACACAACTCGGGGTGGGCATGGATGTCGCGCCGCACGCTCGCAATGCCGGCCGCCTGGGCCACGATGGAATCAATGACTTTCACGTTGGATCTCCTGCAGGGGGTGGTTGCCGTTTACCATCGGAATTGATGGTGTCAGGCAGTGGACAGTAGTCTAGTTCCAAGCGTCCCGGTGCGCCAAGGATGAGCACCAAAACCACAAACCGTGCCTGCGCCGAGTGGTCGGCATACCCCGGAGAACCCGCATTCATGACGACAACTTCCACCATTTTGGGCGCCTGCCCGCACGATTGCCCGGACACCTGCTCGTTCGTGACCACCGTACAGGACGGCATTGCCGTGAAGGTGCAGGGCAACCCGGCACACCCCCACACCGATGGCGCGTTGTGCACCAAGGTCTCGCGCTACACACAACGCACCTACCATCCCGAGCGTATCTTGCAGCCGCTCAAACGCACCGGCCCGAAAGGCGCCGGGCAGTTCACGCCGGTGAGCTGGGAATCCGCATTGGGCGACATTGCTGCACGCCTGAGCGCCATCGCAGCGCGCAGCCCGGATGCTGCGCAGGCGATCCTGCCCTACAGTTTTGCCGGCACCATGGGGCTGGTGCAGGGCGAGAGCATCGCGGGGCGTTTTTTCAACAAGCTGGGCGCGTCGCTGCTCGACCGCACCATCTGTTCCAGCGCCGGCGCGGAGGCGCTCACCCAGACGCTGGGCGGCAAAATCGGCATGCAGGTGCAGTTCTTCGCCGAGTCAAAGCTGATCCTGATCTGGGGCAGCAACTCGATTGCCAGCAACCTGCACTTCTGGCGCCACGCGCAGGAGGCCAAACGCCATGGTGCCAGGCTCATCTGCATCGACCCGCGCCGCTCCGAGACGGCAGACAAGTGCCATGCACACATTGCGCTGCTGCCAGGCACGGATGCGGCGCTGGCCTTGGGGATCATGCACGAACTGGTCCGCAACGACTGGCTGGACCACGCCTACATCGCGCAGCACACGCTGGGCTGGGACGCACTGCGCGCGCGGGCCCTGGAGTGGCCCCCGGAGCGCGTCGCCCAGGTGTGTGGCATCGCGGCGCAGCAGGTGCGGGACCTCGCCCGCGACTACGGCCAGGGTGCCCTGCGCGGTGACGCGACGGCGATCCGCCTGAACTACGGCATGCAGCGTGTGCGAGGCGGGGGCAACGCGGTGCGCGCCGTCGCCTGCCTGCCGGCACTGGTTGGCGCGTGGAGGCAACGCGCAGGAGGCCTTTTGCTGTCGTCTTCGGGGCAGTTTCCGGTGCAGCGTGCGGCGCTGGAGCGGCCAGACCTGCGCACCGCAAAGGCCCCGCGCACGATCAACATGAACACCATTGGCGACGATCTGTTGCGACCCGCGTCGACAACGTTCGGGCCGGCCATCGAGGCGCTGATTGTCTACAACAGCAACCCGGTCGCCGTAGCGCCGGACTCGTCCAAGGTGGTGCAAGGCTTCGCGCGCGAGGACCTGTTCACCGTGGTGCTGGAGCATTTCAAGACCGACACCGCCGACTACGCCGACTACCTGCTGCCCGCCACCACGCAGCTGGAACACTGGGATGTGCAGGTCGCGTATGGCCACACCGACGTCTTGCTCAACCGCCCGGCGATCGCCCCGGTTGGGCAGGCCAAACCCAACTCGCAGATCTTTCGCGAACTGGCGCGGCACATGGGTTACACCGAGCCATGTTTCGCCGAGGACGACGCGAGCCTGTGCCGCACCGCGTATGGCGATGCTGTCGATTTCCAGCAACTGCTGGGCAAGGGTTTTGCCACGCTGAACCTTCCGGATGCGCCTTTCGCCGAAGGGCGATTCCCCACCCCTTCCGGCAAGTGCGAATTCTTCAGCGCGCGCCTGGCCGCGCAGGGAATGGACGGCCTGCCAGACCACCTGCCCAATTTCGAAGCACCCGGCAGTTCAGCGCAGTTCCCGCTGGCGATGATTTCGCCTCCGGCACGCAACTTCCTGAACTCCACATTTGTGAACGTTCAGAGCCTGCGCGACATAGAGGGCGAGCCGTTGCTGGAAATGAACGCGCTCGACGCCGACGCCCGCGGGCTGGCATCGGGCAGCGTGGTGCGCATATTCAACCAGCGCGGCGACTACCGCTGCCGGATGGAAATCAGCGCCCGGGCCAGGCCGGGTGTGGTCAACGGCATGGGCATCTGGTGGCGCAAGCTGGGGCTGGACGGGCACAACGTGAACCAACTCACCAGCCAGCGGCTGACGGATCTGGGGCGGGCGCCGACGTTTTACGACTGCCTGGTGGAAGTGGAGGCGGCCAGCGTCGCCTGAAACCCCGGCAGCGGGGATGCTTGCAACAAGCCGCCGTGGCCTCGGCAACATGCATGGGGCCGCGGGTGTTACCGGGGTGCCCCTGGGTTCTCTTGACTTTCGAACCATCCCGAAATTCAGGCTATCTGTCCAAATACAGTACGGTCAACACAGCTTGCGGTGGCCAGCCGGCTTGTGGCGTGTTTCTCATGCCGTTAGCGCGACCCCATATTCCAGCGCCGCATCCACCAAGGCATGCAACTGGTCTTGCGCGTACGTGGTGAACACGTAGATGTCGAACTGGTCAGGGCCAACACGGTGCAATAAGGCTGGCACATGGTGGTGGCCTGTCAACCGCGCCTGCGAAACCGGAAACGCAGCGTCCCGCAGGTCGATAGCAAACAACTTGGACAAGGTGTCGCGGCAGTTCCCGCCCGAGATGCGGATGCGGCAACGGGCGTGGCCCAGGTCAGTCACAGCACCGGTATCGACACCCACATGGCGGCGCAACAAGGCGGTGTTGTCTGTAGTGGCGTGTTCGGCAACCAGCAGGAACTCCTCGGGGCCGGTACGCACCAGCAAGCCGCAGGCGGTCGGCAGTGTCAAGCCGCTGTGCATCGGTGGCTGCTCACCCAACAGCGCCCGCAGCGCCTGCTCCAGCCCCGGCACCCCCGAGATCCAGGTGCTGATCTGCGTGACGCCGGGCAAGGTTTCGGCGTGCAGGTGCACGCCCGTCTGGCCAGCGGCACCGGGTTGAACGCCGCTGGCAAATCCTTCGAACGGGCTGCGCAGCATGGCCAGGGAAGATGTCTCAGACACGGTAGCGCACCCCTTCAGCATCCAGGAAACACGGGTCGACCACCCGCAGTCGGTATTGGCGACCGTGCACCGGCGATGCGGCGATCACCACCTGGCCGACGTGGCTCAGACCACCTTCGAGCAAGCCCAGGCCGATCGCCTTGCCCACCGACTTGCTGTGGGTGGTGGAGGTGATGTGGCCACGGCCATGGCCACGAATCGCATCGTCGGCAAAAAACAGGATCGCGCCATTGGAGGGATCACCGCCAGGGTCGATCGCCTCCAGCCCCACCAGTGTGGGCCGGTTGGGGTGCGCCAAGTGCTCGCTGCGGCGCAGCGCGTCGCCCCAGAACGGCTTGAGTTTGCTGGCCATCTTGCCCATGCCCATGTCGTCGAGTGTGGTGCGCCCGTCCATCTCGGAGCCCACCACATGGCCTTTTTCGATGCGCAGCGAACCCAACGCCTCCAGGCCATAGGGGCGCAGGTTCCAGGGCTTGCCCTGCTCCAGCAGGTGCTCCCAGATACACCGGCCGAAATGCGTGGGTGCGTAAACCTCGTAGGCAAGTTCACCCGAGAAGGTCAGCCGGATGATGCGTACCCGAATGCCGGCGAGTGTGCCGGTCAGGTCGGTATCGAGCAGGCCCATGTGCCCCAGCGCTTCGGTGCTGAAATCCACTTGCGGGAAGGCTGCCCTGAGCACATCGCGCGACTTCGGGCCGGCAATACTCATGGCGGCCCACTGGTCGGACACCGACGCCACCGTCACCCGCAGTTCCGGCCACACCACCTGGAGCAGAAATTCGAGGTGGCTCATCACCCGCGCGGCCTGGGCCGTGGTGGTGGTCATGAAGAATTCGGTTTCGCCCAGGCGGCTGGTGGTGCCGTCGTCCATCACGATGCCGTCTTCGCGCAGCATGAAACCGTACCGCGCCTTGCCCACCGGCAGTTTCGCAAAACCGTTGACGTAGACCCGGTTCAGGAATTCGGCGGCATCCGGGCCCTGCACGTCGATCTTGCCCAGGGTGGACACGTCGGCCATGCCGACCTGTTCGCGCACAAAATCCATCTCGGCCTTGTAGGCCTGCGACAGGTTGGCGCCCGCGCCCCGATACCAAAGCGGGCGCTTCCACGCACCCGCCTCCATCATCGCGCCGCCATGGGCCTCGTGCCATTCATGCATCGCGGTGCGCCGCACTGCCGCCAGATGCCCTCCCACACTGCGCCCGGCGAGTGTGCCGATGGTGACCGGCGCATACGGCGGGCGGAAGGTGGTGGTGCCAACGGCGTCTACCGCCATGCCACGTCTGGACGCCATGATCGACAGTGCGTTGAGATTGGACGTCTTGCCCTGGTCGGTGCCCATGCCCAGTGTGGTGTAGCGCTTGAGATGCTCCACCGACTGGTAACCCTCCAAGTGGGCCAGGGCGATATCGTCCACCGCCACGTCGCTCTGGAAGTCGACAAAGGCCTTGTCGCGCGGCTTGCCAGCCACGATGGGGCCAACCACCGCGAACCGCAGATCGGCATCCGGCCCGGTCGGTGCCGTCGGGCAGATGCCAGACACTGCGCCACCGCACACCTGCACCGCCTGGGTGGCAGCGTCCCATGCGCCTTGCAAGGCCGCAGCCATGGTCTGAGCGCCCACCATGGCACCGGCACCAAAATGCGCGCGGTCGAATCCACCCGGAACGAAACCGGCAATGTCGCTCCGGTAGACCGGTTTGATGCCACGGTGTGATGTCAGGTGCACGGTGGGCGTCCAGCCGCCGGACATGGCCAGCAGGTCGACCTGCAAGCGCCGCACCGGCCCGCTGACCCGGCCCTGCGCCAGGTCGAACGGCGCCACAAGGCAGGAGGACACGCGGTGCCCGCCGCTCGCGTGCACGACCGTGGTCGCCCCCAGCACCTGCACGCCGGCCGCTTTCGCCAGCGCCAACACCTGAGCGCCAGCCTGTGGCCGCAGGTCGGCCAATGTCACCTGTGCGCCGGCCCGGGCCAATGCAACAGCGTCGAGGTAGGCGGCATCGTTGTTGACGGCGAACACGGCGCGGCGCCCCGGCACCACCGCATAACGGTTGACGTACGCGCCCACTGCACCGGACAACATCACACCAGGGCGGTCATTGCCGGAAAACACCAACGGCCGCTCGATCGCGCCACAGGCCATCAACACCGCCCGGGCGCGCACGATGTGCAGGCGTTGGCGCGGCACACCGTGCACCGTATCGGGGGTGCCAGGCGCGGCAAGCTGGGCCACACCCACGGTGTTGCCGTCGTACAGGCCGAAGGCGGTGGCGCGCGCCAGCATGCGCACGCGCCCGGTTGCCGCGAGCTCGGCGAGCGTCTGCGCCAGCCACACTGCCTGCGGGCTGTCGACCGGGTGGTTCAGCAGCGAGCCACCGAACTCGACATCCTGCTCGACCAGCGTGACATCCACCCCGCTGCGGGCGGCTGCAAGGGCCGCGGTGAGACCCGCAGGGCCGGAGCCGACGACGAGCAGGTCCGCGAACACATGGTGCCAGTCGTAACGGTCCGGATCGGGCTGCTGCGATGCAACACCCAGACCGGCAGCCTTGCGGATGAAGTGTTCATAGAACATCCAGGCCTTGCGCGTCGGGCCCATGAAGGTCTTGTAATAGAACCCGGCCACAAACACCGGCGACAGCAGCGAATTGATCGCCATCACATCGAAACCCACCGAGGGCCAGGCGTTTTGCGTGCGCACCTCCAAGCCGCCATGGGCCTCGATCACCGTCGCGGCAATGTTCGGCTCCTGGCGGTTGCCGCTTCCCATGGTCAGCAGCGCGTTGGGCTCTTCGATGCCGGCGGCCATGATGCCGCGTGGGCGGTGGTATTTGAACGAGCGCGCCACCAGGTGCGTGCCGTGGGACAGCAGCACGGACGCGACGGTATCGCCGGCAAGTCCGCTGACGGGCTGGCCGTTGAACATGAAATGCACGGGCTGGTCGCGGCGGACGCGCCCCCCCTGCGCCAGGCGGAATGCACCGGGTGAAGTCAAGCTCACTGGTGTACCTCCGTGCTGCGCACTGCGGTGCGAGCTTGCTTGGGGCGGCCCGGCGCGGCGCTCATGCCGTTGGCCTTTCACGCGCTGGCATCACGGCCAGGATGTCGTGCGTCACCGTGTTGCGCCGCACCGCCAGCCAGCGCCGGCAGGCCAGTGTGTGTTGCCAGAACTCGACATGCTCGCCCTTCGGGTTGTTGCGCATGAAGACCGCCTCGACCCATCCATCGTGGTGTTCGGCGCCCAGCGGCGGGTAGGTCTTGGTGGCGTCGCCGAAATAGCTGAACTCTTCGTGGTCGCGTTCACCGCAGTAGGGGCAATGGATTCTGAGCATGCTGGGGCCTTACTGCAGGTGGTTGTAAGGGCCATAACCGGCCTCGTCGATGGAACGGCCCTTGGCGAAACGGTCCATCGTGAACCCGGCGCTGTACGCGTGGGGCGTGTCGTTGGCAATCGTGTGCGCAAAACACCAGCCCGAAGCGGGTGTCGCCTTGAAGCCGCCGTAACACCAGCCTCCGTTGAGGTAGAAACCAGGCACCGGTGTCGTGGTGATGATCGGGCTGCCATCGGGGGTCATGTCCATGATGCCGCCCCAGTGGCGCAGCAGGCGCAGCCGCGCCGCGAATGGCATCAGGCTCACCAGCCCCTGGGTGGTCTCGGCGATGTTGGGCAGGTTGCCGCGCTGGGCGTAGCTGTTGTAGCGGTCGATGTGGCCACCAAACACAAGCCCGCCCTTGTCCGACTGGGACACATAGAAATACGTCGCCGACCAGACCACCACGTGGTGCACCACCGGCTTGACGGACTCGGTGACAAAGGCCTGCAGCACATGGCTTTCGATCGGCAGGCGCAGGCCGGCTTTTTGCGCCAGCACCGAGGTGTGGCCGGCCACCGCCGCCGCGACTTTACCGGCATGTATGTCGCCACGGCTGGTCTTGACACCCACAACCCGCTCACCCGACCACAGGTAGTCGAGCACTTCGCAGTTCTGGATGATGTCCACACCCAACTGGTCGGCGGCGCGGGCATACCCCCAGGCCACGGCGTCGTGCCGCGCGGTGCCGGCGTCGGGCTGCATCATGCCGCCATAGATGAAGAAGCGCGCTTTGTCGGAGTAGTCGAGGTAGGGCACCTCTTTCATCATCTCATCGCGGCTCAGGATGTTGGCACGGATGCCATTGAGCCGCATGATGTTGGCGCGGCGCACCAGGCTGTCCAGCGAGGCCTGGGAGCAGGCCGCAAACACGTAGCCACGCGGCGAGAACATCACGTTGTAGTTGAGGTCTTCCGAAAGGTCGCGCCACAGCGACATCGAGTGCTCGTAGAACGCCGTGTTGTCCTGCATCATGTAGTTGGAGCGCACGATGGTGGTGTTGCGCCCCACGTTGCCGGAACCGATGTAGCCTTTTTCCAGGATGGCAATGTTGCGCACCCCATGGTTCTTGGCGAGGTAATAGGCGGTGGCCAGGCCGTGCCCGCCGCCGCCGATGATGACGACGTCGTAGGTCTTCTTGGGTTCGGGGTCGCGCCAGGCACGCTCCCAGCCCTTGTGGCCGCCCATCGCGTGTTTGAGCAGCGCCCAGATGGAATAACGCTCGGCCATGGGTTAGCTCCCGCCTTTCCTGGTTTCAGTTTCAATAGGCAAGCCCACTGCAGGGCAGAACAGATTCCGAGCGCCCATAGAGACGCTCCGGATGGCACCCCAGGCTTGACCGCTTCTGCCGGCAGGCAAACCAGACTCTTTCGCAACGCACTGCCCGCGCTTTCGAGAAAAGCGACTTGTGGCAGTCCCCAAGCCCCCCACACCAGGACCAATACTGTGGTTCATGTCGGAGAAACCGATGCGCTCATGTTCCATACAGCTCGATGTCATGCATCGGGTAGTGTTTGCGGTTGTGTGTCCATAGCGGGCATCGGTGGGTACGTGCGGTCGCGGCCAGCAGATAGTCTTCCAGTGAGATGCCTTGAAAGGCTTTGGCATATTGGTTGGCGTAAAGACCCGCAAGGCGACCGGTATGGATGTCCAGATCAACGCGTTGGCACAGGTCGAACAGCGCTTCCACATCTTTGTGCTCGCGCTTGAAGGCCCCGGCATACACCTCGGCGACAACGACAGGGCAGACCAGGAACCGGGTCTGGGCTTCCAGCAATACGAGAAAACGCTCTACAACCGACGGCACTTTTTTGAGCAGGTCGATGACGATGTTGGTGTCGAGCACCAAACGCTCGGGCGTCATCTGTCTATGTGCAACATGCGACTCTTGCTGCGCATGCCGCGTACATAGGCTTCAGAATCGACACCCGAAAAGCTGTCGAGCGGTTTGAGCCGCTCGAAGTAGGCGCGTGCATCGCCCACCGGGTCTTTCTGGAGGTCCTTTTCCAGCGTGCGGCGAATCAATTCCGAAATGCTGACACCGATGCCGCGCGAGCGGATTTTCAGGCCTTCATACAGGGCATCATGCAGATAGATTTGGGTGCGGTGCATGCTTGTGTTCGTACTTAATAATGTATAAAACTATACATCATATTTCGATACGAGGGCATGGAATGCCAACATCGCCGGCACACATTCCGCGCATCGGGCGGGCAGCTACATCCTCATGCGTTTGGCGTCCGGATCGAACGGCGGATCCATCTGCAGCCGGGCCGGCCGGCGTTCACCCAGGATTTCGATTTCCAGAGCCATGCCAGGCCTGACCAGTTCGGTCGGGATGTAACCCTGCGCCAGCGACTGGTCGACATAGTGGCCGAAACCACCCGAGGTAACCCAGCCGACCACCTTGCCGTCGACCCAGATCGGCTCGTCGCCCATCACGTCGGAGTCGGTCGCGTCGACCACCATGAAGACGCGCGTGCGTTTCGGGCCTTCGGTCTTCTCTTTGACCGCCGCCGCCTTGCCGATGAAATCGGGCTTGTCGAGCTTGATGAAGCGGTCCAGGCCGGCCTCGAAGGGGCCGTAGATCGGGCGGAACTCGCGGTACCAGGTGCCGAAGTTCTTCTCCAGGCGCATGCACAACAAGGCGCGCATGCCAAAGTTGCGGATGCCCAGATCGGCACCGGCCGCCATGATGCTCTGGTACAGGCGCAGTTGGTATTCCGGTGCGACCCAGATCTCATAACCCAGATCGCCGGTGTAGGTGACGCGGTTGACCTTGGCGCGCACGGTGGCGACTTCCATCTCACGGTAGTCCATGAACTTGAACGCCTCGCCCGACACATCGTCATCGGTCAGGCGCTGGAGCAGATCGCGCGCCTTGGGGCCGGCGATCGACAGGCCGATCAATTTCATGCCATAGGGCTCGACGTGGACCGAGCCGTCCTTGGGCAGTTGCTGCTCGAACCAGCGCATGTGGTAGACCTGCGCCTGGCTGGAGCCCCACATCATGAAGCGGTTGTCGGCGGCCTTGGCGATGGTGAAGTCGCCGATGACCTTGCCCTGGTGGTTGAGCATGGGCGTGAGCATCAGGCGGCCCTGTTTGGGCATGGTGTTGGTCATCACCTTGAGCAGGAACTGCTCGGCGCCCGGGCCGGTGATCTCGTACTTGGCGAAGTTCGCGATCTCGGTCACGCCCACTGCGTTGCGCACAGCCAGGCACTCGGCCTTGATCGGGGCGAAATCGTTGGACCGGTGGAAGGACACGATGTCCTGCGCTTTCTCGCCTTTGGGGGCGAACCACAATGGTGTCTCCATGCCCCAGGAGTCGCCCATCACCGCGCCTTGCGCCAGGAAGGTGTCGTACAGCGGGGTGGTCTGCAAGGGGCGGCCTGCTGGCAACTCCTCATTCGGGAAACGGATGCTGAAGCGCCGCGAGTAGTTCTCGCGCACCTTGGCATTGGTGTAGGTACGGGTGGCCCAGTCACCATAACGCGCAACATCCATGCCCCAGATGTCAAAACCCGGGTCGCCATCGACCATCCAGTTGGACAGCGCCAGGCCCACACCGCCGCCCTGGCTGAAGCCGGCCATGACGCCGCAGGCAGACCAGAAGTTGGTGCGCCCCTGCACCGGGCCGACCAGCGGGTTGCCGTCGGGTGCGAAGGTGAACGGGCCGTTGATGATGCGTTTGATGCCCACGTTTTCCAGCTTTGGAAAATGCCGGAATGCGACCTCGAGCGACGGTGCGATGCGGTCGATGTCGGGCTGGAGCAATTCCTGGCCAAAACTCCACGGCGTCTCTTTTGGCGACCAGGGCACGCAGGCTTTCTCGTAAGCGCCCAGCACGATGCCCTTGCCTTCCTGGCGCAGGTAACACTCGGCGCCGAAGTCGATCACGTGTCCGATCTCCTTGCCGAACTGCTGGTTGTAGGCCACGACCTCCGGGATCTCCTCGGTGACCAGGTACATGTGCTCCATGGCCAGCACCGGCAACTCGACGCCCACCATGCGGCCGACCTCACGCGCCCACAAACCACCGGCGTTGACGACATGTTCGCATTCGACCACGCCCTTGTTGGTGATCACGCGCCAGGTGCCGTCCGGCTTTTGCGCGAGGCTTTCCACCTTGGTCTGCACTTCGATGGTGGCACCACCGATGCGGGCCGCCTTGGCGTAGGCATAGGTGGTGCCGGACGGGTCGAGGTGGCCTTCGTTCGGATCGAGCAGCGCACCGACGAAATGGCGGTCGTCAATCAGCGGAAAGTAATTCTTGGCCTCTTGCACCGAGATGATCTGGGTGTCCATGCCCAGGTAGCGCCCTTTGGCCACCGTGGTCTTGAGGAACTCCATGCGTTCAGGTGTGTCGGCCAGCATGATGCCGGCGGACAGGTGCAGGCCGCAGGACTGGCCGGAGATCTCTTCGAGCTCCTTGTACAGATTGACGGTGTAGCTCTGCAGCATCGCCACATTCGGGTCGCCATTGAGCGTATGGAAACCGCCTGCAGCGTGCCAGGTGGAGCCCGACGTGAGCTGGTCACGTTCGAGCAGCATCACATCCTTCCAGCCTTTTTTGGTCAGGTGGTAGAGCACCGAGCATCCCACCACCCCACCACCAATCACCACCACCTGTGCTGTCGTCTTCACGCTGTTGTTCCTTCAATAGGTCTTGGTTCGAGTCGATTGTCTGACAAGTTCAGAAGTCGGTGGGCGCGCCACCCTCGGCCTTGCGCCTCGCCACGAAGGCGTCGAGCTCTTCCTCGATGGCAGGGTCCATTGGCGGGCGCTCATAGGCGGCAAGCTCCTTCTGCCAGATCGTGTTGGCCTTCTCGAAGGCGGTGGGCTTGCCGGCCTGCTCCCAGGTCTCGAAATTTCGCCAGTCGGACAGGATTGGCGCGTAAAACGCCGTCTCGAACCGCTCGAGCGTATGTGCCGTGCCGAAGTAGTGACCGCCCGGCCCCACATCCCGCACCGCGTCAAGCCCCAGCCCGGCAGGGCTCACGTCAAGTGGCGTGAGGAACTCGGCCACCATCTGCAGCAGGTCGACATCGAGAATGAATTTCTCGAAGGATGCCGTCAAGCCGCCCTCCATCCAGCCGGCCGAATGCATGATGAAGTTGCCACCGCCCTGGATCACCGCCCACAACGAGAACACCGACTCGTAGGCTGCCTGGGCATCGACCGTATTGGCCGCGCACACGTTCGATGTGCGGTAGGGAATGCCGTACTTGCGGCACAACTGGCCCCCTGCCAGCACGGCCTTCATGTATTCGGGTGTTCCGAAGGCCGGCGCGCCGGTCTTCATGTCGACGTTCGACGTGAACCCGCCATACACCACCGGTGCACCGGGGCGCACGAGTTGCGTGAACGCAATGCCCGCCAGGGCCTCGGCATTCTGCTGCGCCAGCGCTCCGGCTATCGTGACCGGCGCCATGGCTCCGGCCAGCGTGAATGGCGTCAACATGATGATCTGGTTGCGCGACGACATCTCGATGATGCCCTGCAACATCGGCGTGTCGAGCCGCAACGGGGACGAGCTGTTGATGATGGAGAAAAGCGAGGGTTCCAGGTCCATCTGCTCAGGTGTGATGCCACGGGCGATACGGGCGATTTCCAACGCATCCTGGTTGCGCTCTTTGCCCAGAGAATAGGCATGGAACGGCTTGTCGGTGAGTTTGGCGATGTCGGACAGGCAGTCGAGGTGGCGGATCGATGCATGCAGGTCGACCGGTTCCACCGGGTAACCACCACTGGCATGGACCACGTCGTAACGCTGCGCCAAACGCACCAGGTTCTGGAAGTCCTTGCGGTTGCCGGCCCGGCGCCCGCCCTGCAAGTCCGAGCAATTTGGCGGGCTTGCCACTTGGGCAAACACAAGGTTCTTGCCGCCAATCTGCACATCGCGCTCGGGGTTGCGCGCGTGCAGCGTGAACTCGGACGGGCAGGTCTTGATCGCCTCGAGAATCAGGTTGCGGTCGAAACGCACACGTTCGGAACCCGGCTTGACGTCGGCCCCGGCTTTCTTGAGGATCGCCCGGGCCTCGGGGTGCATGAAGTCCATGCCGATCTCTTCGAGAATCGTGAGCGACGCGTTGTGGATCGCCTCGAGTTCGTCCTCGGACACAACCGGCGTCTGGGGAAACCGGTGCTGGAGTTTGCGGTATTTGGTAGTCGACAAAGCGGCGCGCACCGTACCACTGGAGCGACCAGTGCGTCGGCGAGCCGTGCCGCCGGGGATGGATGGTGCTTCAGACATGGGGGCGGCTCCTGGAAAATGACGCTGTTCGCGCACGAGTATCCGGTAAAAGCCGCCGCACCGCAGCACCATGTTTATGCCGGGGGGCCATGAGTGAAAGTCATGGGCGAAGCCTGGCGGGCAGCGCAGGTGTGTGGTTGCATCGGCGTCTTCAACGCAAGCCGCGCTAGCGCCACAACGCAAAACGCCTACTGACTCAGTAGGCGTTTTGTGACCGGTTTTGGCACCGGATATTT
Source organism: Rhodoferax sp. OV413 (assembly GCA_945861785.1). Classification (GTDB taxonomy): domain Bacteria; phylum Pseudomonadota; class Gammaproteobacteria; order Burkholderiales; family Burkholderiaceae_C; genus CAISIP01. The sequence continues at coordinate 55,995 of CAMAWD010000021.1, forward strand.
GGTTGCGCGAGCAAGATTTGAACTTGCGACCTTTGGGTTATGAGCCCAACGAGCTACCAGGCTGCTCCATCGCGCGGTAAGTCAGTAGTCTAACCTATTCAGCCTTCGCTGCGTCGGCCGGAGCGTCATTTATTTCAGGGCGATCGACCAATTCAACCAGCGCCATGGGCGCATTGTCACCAACGCGAAAGCCCATCTTCAGGATGCGTGTGTAACCACCCGGGCGGGCGTTGTAGCGCGGTCCGAGCTGGTCAAAAAGTTTGGTGACGCTGTCGCGGTCACGCAGGCGGTTGAAAGCCAGTCGGCGGTTGGCCACGGTGGCAACCTTGGCCAGGGTGATCATCGGCTCGACCACGCGGCGCAGTTCCTTGGCCTTGGGCAAAGTTGTCTTGATTGCTTCGTGGGCTATCAGCGAGTTCATCATGTTGCGCAGCATCGCGAGGCGGTGCTCGCTGGTGCGATTGAGTTTACGTAGTCCGTGTCCGTGACGCATGGTGCTTTCTCCGTTCCGTTATTTGACAGGCAGCCGTACCAGGTACTGCCCGTTGCACTCAGCCCTCGCGGGCCGATGGTTTAGCGCTTTTCGAGGGCCGCCGGCGGCCAGCTCTCAAGCTTCATGCCCAGGGTCAAACCGCGCGAGGCAAGGACTTCCTTGATTTCGTTGAGCGACTTGCGGCCCAGGTTGGGGGTCTTGAGCAGTTCGTTTTCGGTACGCTGGATCAGGTCACCGATGTAATAGATATTCTCGGCCTTGAGGCAGTTGGCGGACCGCACAGTCAACTCCAACTCGTCCACCGGACGCAGCAAAATCGGGTCGAACTGGGTATTGCCACGCGGCGCCGGTGCGTCGAACGCGGCGAGTTCACTGCCTTCAAGTTGTGCGAACACAGCCAGCTGCTCTACCAACACCTTGGCCGAAGCCCGCACTGCGTCTTCGGCGGAAATCGCACCGTTGGTCTCGATTTCGACGACCAGTTTGTCCAGGTCGGTGCGTTGTTCGACACGGGCGCTTTCCACCGTGTAGCTCACACGCTTGACGGGAGAGAACGAGGCATCCAGAACAATGCGGCCGATCGATTTGGTTGGCTCATCGCCATGGCGGCGCATCGTGCCAGGAACATAACCACGGCCCTTTTCGACCTTGATCTGCATGTCGAGCTTGCCGCCGTGCGACAAGTTGGCAATCACGTGTTCCGGGTTGATCACTTCGACGTCGTGCGGGGTCTGGATGTCGGCTGCGGTGACGACACCGTCACCCTCCTTGCGCAGGCTCAGCGTGACTTCTTCGCGGTTGTGCAGTTTGAAAACCACACCCTTGAGGTTCAACAGGATGTTGACCACATCTTCCTGGACGCCGTCGATGGACGAATACTCGTGCAGGACTCCGGCAATCGTCACTTCCGTGGCGGCATAACCCGGCATGGAAGACAACAGGACCCGGCGCAATGCGTTGCCCAAAGTGTGGCCGTAGCCACGCTCAAACGGCTCCAGAGCGACCTTGGCACGGTTCGCGCCAAGTTGCTCGACGTTGATGGCTTTGGGTTTCAGCAGATTTGTTTGCATGCAGACTTCCTCTCAATACCCCCGACTCGTTACATCGGTAAGGCTGGTGAAGCACCTGAACCACAGTGCCCCGCGGTTCAGGAACGATTTTCTAGACGTGGCGTCGATTAACGCGAATACAACTCGACGATCAGTGATTCATTGATGTCGGCGGCGAACTGATCGCGGTCTGGTGTCTTCTTGAAAACGCCTTCGGCCTTGTCCAGGCTAACCTCAACCCAGGCCGGCATACCGACCTGTTGGGCGAGTTGCAGTGCTTCGACGACGCGGTTTTGCTTCTTGGACTTGTCGCGCACCGAGATCACATCGCCGGCCTTGACCATGTACGACGGAATGTTGACCGAGCTGCCATTGACGGTCATCGCCTTGTGGGACACCAGTTGGCGCGCCTCGGCTCGGGTTGATCCGAAGCCCATCCGGTAAACCACGTTGTCAAGGCGGGACTCCAGCAGGAACAGCAAGTTTGCGCCGGTGTTGCCCTTGCGGCGGTCGGCCTCTTCGAAATAGCGGCGGAACTGGCGCTCCAGCACACCGTACATGCGTTTGACCTTCTGCTTTTCACGGAGTTGCAGCCCGTAGTCGGACGTACGCGCACCCGAAGTGCGGCCATGTTGGCCGGGCTTGGAGTCGAACTTGGCCTTGTCGCCAATAGCGCGTCGGGCACTCTTGAGGAAAAGGTCGGTGCCTTCACGGCGTGATAGTTTGGCCTTGGGGCCGAGGTAACGTGCCACTTGAACTTCCTTTATGTCATCTGCCGCAGTGAACTGCGGGAGCCGTCAACCTGTGGTGGACGGCGGTGGGCTTGTTGAAAAAAGCATGCCTTGCGGCATGCGTGCACTCAGATGCGGCGGCGCTTTTGAGGGCGGCAGCCGTTGTGAGGCACGGGCGTTACATCTGCGATCATGTTGATGCGGATGCCAAGCGCAGCCAGCGCCCGGACTGAAGACTCGCGACCGGGGCCGGGGCCCTTGATCTCGACGTCCAGATTCTTGATACCTTGCTCAACTGCGGCACGGCCAGCAACTTCCGATGCCACCTGGGCGGCAAACGGTGTCGATTTGCGCGAACCCTTGAAACCCTGGCCACCCGAAGACGCCCACGACAGGACATTGCCTTGGCGGTCCGCAATCGTGATGATCGTGTTGTTGAAAGAAGCGTGCACATGTGCAATGCCATCCGCAACGTTCTTGCGGACCTTCTTGCGCACGCGCTGGGCGGCGGAATTTGCGGGGGGTTTAGCCATGGTGGTCTCTCAGTCCCAATTATTTCTTCAGTGAGGCAGCAGCCTTGCGCGGGCCTTTGCGGGTACGTGCGTTGGTGCGCGTGCGCTGGCCACGCATCGGCAAGCCGCGGCGATGGCGAAAGCCGCGGTAGCAACCGATGTCCATCAAACGCTTGATGTTCATGGTTGTTTCCCGGCGCAGGTCACCCTCGATGGTGAACTGCCCGACCTGGTCACGGATCTTTTCCAACTCGGCGTCGGTCAGATCCTTGACTTTCTTGGAATATGCAATGCCACAGGCTTCGCAGATTTTGCGAGCGCGGGTGCGACCGATCCCGAAGATGGCTGTCAGGCCAATTTCAGAATGCTGTTGCGGCGGAATATTGATGCCAGCGATACGTGCCATTTTCGTCCTCTAAAACTCTTGCAATCAACCCTGACGCTGCTTGTGACGCGGATCCGAACAGATCACACGCACAACGCCCTTGCGTCGGATAACTTTGCAGTTACGGCAAATTTTCTTGACCGAAGCCGAAACCTTCATTTTGATTCTCCTAAGACTCTTTGCCTCATTCCGTCCGAATCAACGGCGAAACCCGGCTCTACCACAATCGTCACTTTGCCCTGAAAACAATCCTCGCCCTACTCAGGTCATAAGGCGTCAACTCGACAGTTACCTTGTCACCAGGAAGGATGCGGATGTAGTGCATGCGCATCTTTCCTGAAATATGCCCGAGAACCACATGCCCGTTTTCCAGTTTGACCCGGAAGGTCGCATTCGGCAGGTTCTCCACCACCTCACCTTGCATTTGAATTACATCGTCCTTTGACATATGTACCGCCGCGTCAGGAGGATTTAAAACTTGCCTTTTTCAAAAGAGATTCATATTGCTGGGACATCATGTAGTTCTGGACCTGGGACATGAAGTCCATGGTCACCACCACGATGATCAGCAGCGAGGTGCCCCCGAAATAGAAGGGCACGTTGTATTTGAGGATCAGGAATTCAGGCAGCAAGCACACAAACGTGATGTAGATTGCCCCTGCGAGGGTCAGCCGAACCAGGATACGGTCGATGTACTTCGCGGTCTGATCGCCAGGACGAATCCCGGGAATGAATGCGCCGCTCTTCTTCAGATTCTCGGCCGTCTCCCGGCTGTTGAACACCAGCGCTGTATAGAAGAAGCAGAAGAAAACGATGGCCGCCGCATAGAACATCACATAGATCGGCTGCCCGGGGGTCAACGAACCTGCGATGTCCTTGAGCCAACGCATGGATTCGCCGGCGCTGAACCAGCCCACCACTGTTGCCGGCAACAGGATGATCGACGACGCAAAAATCGGAGGGATCACACCCGCCATGTTCAGCTTGAGCGGCAAGTGCGACGACTGCCCGCCATACACCTTGTTGCCCACCTGCCGGCGCGCATAGTTCACCAGGATCTTGCGCTGCCCACGTTCGATGAACACGACAAGGTAAGTGACCAACGCCACCAGCACCACGATCAACAGGCAAACAATGATGCTCATCGCCCCGGTACGCACCAGTTCCAGTAAACCGCCAATCGCGCTCGGCAGATTGGCCGCAATGCCGGCGAAGATCAGGATCGAAATGCCATTGCCCAGACCGCGCTCGGTGATCTGCTCACCCAGCCACATCAAGAACATCGTGCCGGCGGTCAGCGTGCACACCGCAGTCATGCGAAAACCCATGCCGGGGGCAATCACCAGACCTGCCGAACTCTCCAACGCGATCGCAATACCCAGAGACTGAAACAGCGCCAGGCCCAGGGTGCCGTAACGCGTGTACTGGGTAATCTTGCGCCGGCCTGCCTCGCCCTCTTTCTTGAGTTGCTCGAATGCCGGCAACACGTAGGTGAGCAACTGCATGATGATCGACGCCGAGATGTACGGCATGATCCCAAGCGCGAACACGGTGAACCTGGACAAGGCGCCACCCGACATCAGGTTGGCCATGCCGAGGATTCCACCCTCCTGGCCCTTGAAGAATTGCTGCAACTGCGCCGGATCGATACCGGGAACCGGAATGTGCGCACCGACCCGGTACACCACCAGTGCCAACAACAAAAACAACAGCCGGCGACGCAGGTCGCCGAACTTGCCGGTTTTTGCCAGTTGTGCTGCGTTGGTTGCCACGTTGACTTCTTGTGCGCTGGTTGCCGAATCAGGCGACGCTGCCGCCAGCCGCTTCGATGGCGGCCTTGGCCCCGGCGGTTGCGCCGATACCATTTAGTTTGACAGCCTTGGTCAGGGTGCCGGTCTTGATGATCTTTACTACCTTGGCCATTTCAGGCACCAGGCCAGCCTGCTTGAGCGTGAGCAGATCGACATCGGCCGCGCCCAGAAGCTCAAGCGACGTCAAGGTGACTTCGGCATTGAACTTGAGCAGGTGCGACTTGAAACCGCGCTTGGGCAGGCGGCGTTGCAGAGGCATTTGACCGCCTTCGAAGCCGACCTTGTGGTAACCACCCGCACGCGATTTTTGCCCCTTGTGACCACGCCCGGCGGTCTTGCCCAGGCCCGACCCGATTCCACGACCAACGCGGCGCTTCGCATGTTTGGCGCCACCGGCCGGCTTGATGCCATTGAGTTCCATCATGTTCTTTCGTCAGTTCTTGAACGCCCGGGCCGTCACGCGACAGCGCCAAGCCTTGCAACCATCAATTAGAGTACCTTGACCAGGTAGGCGATCGTGTTGATCATGCCGCGGACTTCCGGTGTGTCCTTGAGTTCGCTGACGCTGCGGATCTTGCGCAGGCCCAAGCCGCGCACCGTCGCGCGGTGCGACTCCTTGCAACCGATCGGGCTGCGGACCAGTTGGACCTTGACTGTCTGTGGTGCTGTTGTAGTCATGTTCTGTGCTCCGGCCTAGACGAACAACTCTTCGACCGTCTTGCCGCGCTTGGCTGCGACTGCGGAAGGGGTCGTTGAAACAGACAGGGCGTCGAGTGTTGCACGCACCATGTTGTAGGGGTTGGTCGAGCCATGGCTCTTGGCCACGATGTCGGTGATGCCGACGACTTCGAACACAGCGCGCATCGGACCGCCAGCGATGATGCCGGTGCCCTTGGGTGCCGGAGCCATCATGACGTTGGCTGCACCGTGGTGGCCCATCACCTTGTGGTGGATGGAGCCATTCTTGAGCGAAACCTTGATCATGTTGCGGCGCGCCTCTTCCATCGCTTTTTGCACGGCAGCAGGAACTTCCTTCGACTTTCCCTTGCCCATGCCGACGCGGCCATCACCATCACCCACAACCGTCAATGCCGCGAAGCCGAGAATACGACCGCCCTTGACAACTTTGGTGACGCGATTGATCGCGATCATCTTCTCGCGCAGGCCGTCCTCCGGACCCTCCGCTTTACCCTGCATCTTCGCCTGAACTTTAGCCATGTTTGTTTCCGATCTGACTAGAACTGCAAGCCGGCTTCACGCGCGGCATCTGCCAACGCCTTGACGCGGCCATGGTATGCAAAACCCGAGCGGTCGAACGCGACCTTCTCGACCCCGGCTGCCCGAGCCTTCTCGGCCACGCGCTTGCCAACGGCCTGCGCCGCTGCGGTGTTGCCGCCCTTGCCTGAACCGCCCAGCGCCGTGCGCACCTCGGCTTCGGCCGTGGAGGCAGACGCCAGAACCTTGCCACCGTCGCCAGAAATAACGCTGGCATAGATGTGCAGGTTGGTGCGGTTCACGGTCAAACGTGCCACGCCCTGCGTTGCGATCCGGATACGCGTCTGACGCGACCGGCGCAAACGCTGCTGTTTCTTGGTCAACATGTTGCTGCCCCTTACTTCTTCTTGGTTTCTTTGATCGTGATTTTCTCGTCCGAATAACGGATGCCCTTGCCCTTGTAGGGCTCTGGCGGACGAATTGCACGAATCTCTGCGGCGACCTGGCCGACGCGTTGGCGGTCAGCACCTTTGATCACGATTTCGGTCGGGGTTGGTGTTGCCACGGTAATGCCGGCGGGCATGTCCTTGTTGACCGGGTGGGAGTAACCCACTGTCAGGTTCAGCTTGGCGCCTTGCGCCTGCGCCTTGTAACCGACGCCCACCAGGCTCAGCTTCTTTTCGAAACCAGCCGTGACGCCAACCACCATGTTGTTCACCAACTGGCGCATGGTGCCGGTCATGGCACCTGCGGCGCGCGATTCGTTGGCGGGTGTGAAGCTCAACTTGCCGGCGTCACTGGTAACTTTTACCAGGGCGTTTTGGGCCAGTTGCAACACACCACCGGAACCCTTGACACTGATCTGGTCGTCCTTGATGGAGACGTCCACGCCAGCAGGCACGGTTACGGGCATTTTTCCTATACGGGACATAGTCTGTTTCTCCTCGGTGTCACGCAGCCTTTAGGCCACGTAGCAAAGGACTTCACCACCCACACCGCTGGCACGCGCCTTGCGGTCGGTCATGACGCCTTTGGGGGTGGTGATGATTGCCACGCCAAGGCCGTTCTGGACCTGTGGAATGGCACCCGAACCGCGGTAGACACGCAGGCCAGGGCGGCTGACGCGCTCGATGCGCTCGATCACCGGACGACCAGCGTAGTATTTCAGCGTAATTTCCAGCTCGGCCTTGCCGCCATCGGTCTTCACGGTGAATCCATCGATGTAACCCTCGTCCTTCAGGACCTGGGCGATGGACACCTTGACCTTCGAGGAGGGCACCGACACCGTGGTCTTTGCCACCATCTGCGCATTGCGAATGCGGGTCAGCAGGTCTGCAATAGGATCACTCATGCTCATGGTTATGTCTCCTTGGCTTACCAGCTGGCCTTGACGATGCCTGGGATTTCACCAGCCATGGCCATTTCGCGAATCTTGGCCCGAGCCAGACCAAATTGCTGGAACGTGCCACGCGGACGCCCAGTGATGGCACAGCGATTGCGCTGGCGGGTCGGATTGGCGTTGCGAGGCAACTTCTGCAGGCCCAGGCGGGCGACAGCGCGCTCGTCGTCGCTGCGTTTCGCGTCGTTCGCGATTCCCTTGAGTTCCGCGTGTTTCTTCGCGTACTTGGCAACCAGTTTGTCGCGCTTGAGCTCGCGCTCGATCAAAGCCATTTTAGCCAAGGGTCACCTCAGTTCTTGAACGGGAAACGGAAGCCAGCGAGCAGCGCCTTGCACTCTTCGTCGGTCTTGGCCGTGGTAGTGATGCTGATATTGAGGCCGCGCAAGGCGTCGACCTTGTCATATTCAATCTCAGGGAAAATGATCTGTTCCTTGACACCGATGTTGTAGTTCCCGCGGCCGTCGAAGGCGCGCCCGGAAATACCGCGGAAGTCGCGAACCCGGGGCAGGGCCACCGTCACGAAGCGGTCCAGGAACTCGAACATGTGCACGCCACGCAGCGTGACCATGCAACCGATGGCCTGGCCTTCGCGGATCTTGAAGCCGGCGATGGCTTTCTTGGACTTGGTGACCACGGGCTTCTGGCCGGCGATCTTGGTCAGGTCCGCCACGGCGCTGTCCATGACCTTCTTGTCGGCGACTGCCTCGCTCACGCCCATGTTCAGGGTGATCTTGGTCAGGCGCGGAACCTGCATCACGGACTTGTAGCCAAACTTGGCCATCAGTTCCGGAGCGACTTTTTCACGATAGTGTTGTTGCAGACGTGCCATGCTCATGCCACCTTGATTTCTTCGCCGCTGGACTTGTAAACGCGCACGCGCTTGCCATCCGACAGCAACTTGATGCCAACCCGATCAGCCTTGCCGGTTACGGCGTTGAAGATTGCCACGTTGGACTGGTGAATCGGCATGGTCTTCTCGACGATGCCGCCCACAGCACCCTTCATGGGGTTGGGCTTGGTGTGCTTCTTCACCAGATTGACGCCCTCGACGATCACGTGGGAGTCGTCCTTGCGCAGCGAAACCTTGCCCCGCTTGCCCTTATCGCGCCCTGTGAGCACGATAACTTCGTCGCCTTTGCGAATCTTGTTCATGGCCTGTCCTTACAAAACTTCTGGAGCGAGCGACACGATCTTCATGAACTTTTCGGTCCGCAATTCACGCGTGACCGGCCCGAAGATGCGGGTGCCGATGGGCTCGAGCTTGGCATTGAGCAGCACCGCTGCATTGCTGTCGAACTTGACGAGAGAGCCGTCGCTGCGGCGGATACCCTTGGCGGTACGCACCACAACAGCGCTGTAGATCTCGCCTTTTTTCACGCGACCACGCGGAGCGCATTCCTTGATGCTCACTTTGATGACATCGCCAACGCTCGCATACCGCCGCTTCGATCCGCCAAGCACCTTGATGCAAAGAACGGATTTGGCGCCGGTGTTGTCGGCAACTTCCAATCGGGATTCAGTCTGGATCATTTCAATATTCCCAACTTGCACCCCCAGCCAATCCCGGTCATCCGGACAAAAGGGCTGCAGGTCAGTCTTGGGCCCGTCGTCCGGTGCATGAACCACTCACGCACCATCCTTTGGGCAGAAACTTAAACGCCCCGTGAGGAGCGAAGCCCGCAATTATGCTACAGGTTTTTGGCCGGGTCAATCAAATCAGCCGGGCATTTGCAAATAATGCGCCGCCAAGGCGTTGAACTCGCCGACCAGCGGATCCCGGCCGGTCTCTTCGCCAACGATTTTGCCGGTCGCCTGTGCGATACCGGCAGCCAGGCGCGCGTCGAGAAACAGCAACCTCGACCTGCGTGCAAGCACGTCCTCGACGCAACGTGCGTATTCGTGCCGGACCGCAAATCGCACCATGGACTCGGTCAACCCCGGCGCCAGGGTCGCAACAGCGCCAGGCATGGCTTCAACTGCCGCCTGCTCATCGCCGTAGCTGTGCATGCCCGGTGGGTGGCTGATGGATTGCTGCGGGCCACCATCCGGGCCGGCGCCAACCAGCCGCAGATGCGCGGTCACGCCTTCAGGGCGACTCGGCAGAAGACCCCGGTCGAAGCATTTTTGAAGCACATCCTCGGCCATGGCGCGGTAGGTCGTCCACTTGCCGCCGGTCACCGTCACCAGGTTGCTGCGGCTGACCAGCACCGTGTGCTCGCGGCTGAGTCCCTTGGTGCTTTCGCCATCGCCGTCCTGGGGTTTGACCAGGGGCCGCAGGCCCACCCAGACACTGCGTACGTCAGAGCGCTCGGGCGAGCGGGCCAGGTAACGCGTGGCCTCCGACAGGATGAAGTCGATCTCTTCCTTGAATGGCAGTGGTTCGCGGGCCAGGTCGTTGCGCGGGGTGTCTGTGGTTCCCAGAATCACCTTCCCGAGCCAGGGCACGGCAAAAAGCACCCGGCCGTCATCCGTCTTGGGCACCATCAATGCGGTGTCTCCCGGCAGGAATTCCCGGTCCACGACCAGGTGCACGCCCTGGCTGGGCGCAACCATCGGCTTGGTGGGGCGCCGCCCGTCGGCCTGGTTCGCGGCGCCATCCTTCTGGCGCAGTTCATCGACCCAGACGCCAGTTGCGTTGATCACGCAACGCGACCGCAAAGTCAATTTCCTTGCGGTTTCCTGGTCGACACACACCAGGCCCACAACCTTGCCGGCGTCGAACAAAAGTTCATCGGCGCGGCAATAGTTCAGCAACAGGGCTCCCTTGGCTGCCGCGGTGCGGGCCAGCGCCAATGCCAGACGGGCGTCGTTGAACTGGCCGTCCCAGTACTTGACGCCGCCGCGCAATCCCCTGGGCTGCGCATTGGGGAGCAGCGCCAGGGTCCGGTCTCGGCCGAGAAACTCCGTCTTCCCCAACCCGGCATTCCCGGCGAGGACGTCGTACATCGTCAGGCCGATGCCATAAAAGGGTGCCTCCCACCACTGGTAGGACGGTGTCACGAAAGCCAGTGGTTGCGCCAGGTGCGGCGCATTTTGCAGCAGGGTCGTGCGTTCCTGAAGCGCTTCCCGGACCAGCGCAATATTGCCCTGCGCAAGGTAGCGCACACCGCCGTGCACCAGCTTGGTCGCACGCGACGAGGTGCCTTTGGCGAAATCATGCGAATCCACCAGCACCACGCTGAATCCGCGGGCAGCGGCGTCCAGTGCCACACCCAGCCCGGTAGCGCCGCCACCGACCACGGCGATGTCATAGGTGTGCGGCTGCGCCAGCCGAGCCAGAAGATCCTCCCTGCGGGTTGGCAGCGGCCGATTGGAATGTTTGGCATTATTGGCAACCATCAATGAACCGCCCATCCCTTGGCCCGCTGCACCGCCTGCTGCCAGCGGGCCAGTTTTGCCAGACGCTGGTCGTCTGGCAATGTGGGGGCGAATTCGCGGTCACGCACCCACTGTTGGGCGAGTTCATCGACGCCGGACCAGAAGCCCGTGGCGAGCCCGGCCAGGTAGGCGGCCCCGAGGGCGGTGGTTTCCGTTACCTTGGGTCGCACCACGGGCACACCGAGATAGTCGGCCTGCATCTGCATCAGCAAGTCGTTGCGGCTGGCACCGCCATCCACGCGCAACTCGCGCAGGGTTATGCCGGAATCGACCACCATGGCGCCAAAAACGTCGGCCGACTGCAGCGCGATCGACTCCAGAGCAGCGCGCGCGATATGCGCGCCGGTGGTCCCACGTGTCATGCCCACCAGGGCCGCCCGGGCAAAACCATCCCAATGCGGCGTTCCCAGGCCGGCAAACGCGGGCACCAGGTAGACATCGCCGGTGTCGGGCACCTGTTCTGCCAGGCTCTGAACCTCCTGCGCCGACGCAATGATTTTGAGGCCATCGCGCAACCATTGCACCGTGGCGCCGGCCGCGAACACCGAGCCTTCGAGTGCGTAACACGCCATCGAAGGCCGCACGGTCGGGCCCGGCCCGACCCAGGCCACGGTCGACAGCAGTTTGTGGCGGCTGGCGACTGCGGCCGCTCCGGTGTTCATGAGCATGAAACAACCCGTGCCGTAGGTGTTCTTGGCCATGCCCGGCGAAAAGCAGGCCTGGCCGAAGGTGGCAGCTTGCTGGTCGCCCGCGACACCGGCAATGCGAATCGGAGCGCCAAAGATCGACGCATCGGCCTGCCCGAGTTCGCCACTGGATGGCACAACCGTCGGGAGCACCGACGCCGGAATGTCGAACAGCTCCAGCAACCGCGCATCCCATCGGAGCGTATGAATATTGAACAGCAGGGTCCGCGAGGCATTGCTGGCGTCGGTCACGTGCCGCCCACCCCCGGTCAGTTTCCAGATCAGCCAGCTGTCGACCGTGCCGAACGCCAGTTCGCCACGGTTCGCCCGGGCACGGACGCCAGGCAGGTTGTCGAGCAACCATTGCAGTTTGGTGCCGGAAAAATAGGCATCCAGCACCAGCCCCGTCTTTTTCTGGATCATGCCGGCGTGGCCTTGGGCTCGCAAGGAGTCGCAGTGGGCCGCCGTGCGGCGGTCCTGCCAGACGATTGCGTTGCCGACTGGCTCGCCGGTGGCGCGGTCCCACAGGATCGTGGTTTCGCGCTGGTTCGTGATCGCGATGGCGTTGACATCCGCGGCCCGCAAACCGGCTTGTCCAAGCACTCCGGTGGCCACCGCATGCTGCGAGCGCCAGATCTCGTTCGGGTCGTGCTCAACCCAGCCCGGCCGCGGAAAAATCTGCCGGAATTCCTGTTGCACCACACCGGCCACCTGGCCTGCACGGTCAAAAAGTATGGCGCGTGAACTGGTGGTGCCCTGGTCGAGCGCAAGTATGTATTGCTGCATAGGGCACCTAGATTACCGCATGCGCATGGTTCGCGGCGACAATTTGCCACTGGCACCAGCCAGCCAAAGGAAACCCATGGGCATTCAAATCGCATTCATCGGCGGGGGCAACATGGCCAGCGCCATCATCCAGGGCCTTGTCACGCAAGGCCATCCGGTCGATCAACTGGACGTGGTCGAACCCTTCGCCGAGGCGCGCGACCGGCTGGCCAGCGAATTCGGCATCCGCGCGCAGGCGCAGCCAGGTGTTTTTCTGGAGTCGGCCGAGGTGGTCGTGTGGGCGGTCAAACCTCAGATCTTTCAGGAAGCTGCGCACCAGACACAGGCGCACACACGTTCGGCCCTGCATTTGAGCGTAGCCGCCGGCATACCCAGCCAGACCATTGCACGGTGGTTGTCCACCGAGCGGGTGGTGCGTGCCATGCCCAACACGCCGGCCCTGATCGGCAAGGGCATCACCGCCTTCTTTGCACGTCCCTGCGTGCAGGACCGGGACCGCCAGCAGGTGGAAAACATCGTGCGCAGCACTGGCGAGTTCCTGTGGGTGGACAGCGAAGACAAACTCGACGCCGTCACAGCCTTGTCCGGCTCGGGGCCCGCCTACGTGTTTTACTTCATGGAAGCGATGATGGCCGCTGGCGCCGACATGGGCCTGGCCCCCGAGCAGGCACGCCAGTTGACGCTGTCGACATTCGCCGGCGCGTCCGAACTGGCGCGGCGCAGCGAAGATCCCCCAGAGGTGCTGCGCCAGCGGGTCACCTCCAAGGCAGGCACCACCTTTGCGGCAATCTCCTCGATGGACGACTCCGGCCTGAAAGCAGCGTTTGGCAAGGCCTTGCTTGCCGCACGTGACCGTGCCCGCACCATGGGCCAGGAGTTCGGCAGCGCCTGAGCGCCTTCAAGACAGACTGTAGGAGCCGGCAATACCGGCGAACACAGCAAACCCGAGCCAGTGGTTCAGGCGAAACGCCTTGAAGCAGCCGTCGCGCGTGCGGTTGCGGATCAACCAGCCATGCCACAGGGCCTGCATCGCCGCCGCGAACAGTGCAACTTGCATTGGCCAGTGCGGCTGCCTGGCCAGCACCACCCAGGCCCAGATCCCCAGGTACAAGGCGTAAAACACCATGACCGACAGCACATCCAAGCGCCCCAGGGTGATGGCCGAGGTCTTGATGCCGATGCGCAGGTCGTCATCGCGGTCAACCATGGCGTACTCGGTATCGTAGGCGAGCACCCAGAACAGATTGCCCACGAGCAGCAACCAGGCCACGGGCGGCACACTGGCCAGCATGGCCGACAGGCTGGCCGGGCCGGCGCCCCGCACCGCGGCAAACGCCATCGGTATCCCAAAGCTGAACGCCACGCCCAATACGGCCTGCGGCATCGACACGAAACGTTTGGAGTAGGGGTAGGCGATTGCAATCGCCAGCGCCACGAACGACCAGGCGATGGTGACCGCGTTGGTGGTGAGCACCAGGCCGAACGCGGCCAGCGCCAGCATGGCACCCAGCACCAGGGCTTCGTTGACGGACACGGCGCCACTGGTGACCGGCCGACTGGCGGTGCGTTTCACGTGCCGGTCGAACTCGCGGTCGGCAACGTCGTTGACACAACATCCGGCGCTGCGCATCAGGAAGGTGCCAAGGCAGAAAACCAGCAACAGATGCCAACCGGGAAACCCGCCGGCAGCAATCCACAAGGCGCTCAGCGTGGGCCACAACAACAACAACCATCCCGCGGGCCGGTCCCAGCGGATCAGTTGCAGGTACAGGCCCGGCTTGCTTGGCAAAAAAACTCCTCTCAAGCCACTGGAACGCGCACGAACGCGTGCCCACGCCCGACCTTGGGCAGGAGTGCCAGCATGCCTGGTTGCCACTGAGACATCGGCAGGCCCACCTTCAGGAAAGACGTTTGACGCCCGGCAACTCACATGCATAGATGGCATTGCGCAAGGCCGCGATGGCCTCGTACCGGGTGAAGCTGCGCCGCCATGCGAGCACCACGCGGCGCGTCGGAGGCTGGCCGCCAGCGTCGTCCCGGATCGGGATATACCGCACAAAATTGTCCGCACCCTTGCCACGCCGGGCCTTGGCATCCAGGGTGCCGGCAGGAACGCCCAGCCGGGGCACCAGCGTCACACCCATGCCGGCTGCCACCATGTGCTTGATTGTCTCAAGCGAGGACCCTTCGAAACTGCGCCGGATGCCCTCGGCATTGCTCGAAAAGCGCGCAAACTCCGGGCAGACTTCGAGCACGTGGTCGCGGAAACAGTGCCCGGTGCCCAACAACAGCATGGTTTCGGCCTTGAGTTGCTCCGCGCTGAGGGTCTTGAACTTTGCCAGCGGGTGGGTGCGGGGAATCGCCGCCACGAAGGGTTCGTCGTACAGCGGGGCCAGGGCCAACCCGGCATCGGGGAACGGCTCGGCCAGGATCGCGCAGTCGATTTCTCCCGTGCGCAACATCTCGAGCAACTTGACCGTGAAGTTCTCCTGCAGCATCAGCGGCATCTGTGGTGTCTTGCCGATCACGTTCTTCACCAGTTCGGGCAGCAGGTAGGGGGCAATGGTGTAGATCACCCCCAGGCGCAAGGCACCGGCCAGCGGGTCCTTGCCGCGCTTGGCGATCTCGCGGATGTTGGCAGCCTGCTCCAGCACCGACTGGGCCTGGCGCACCACTTCTTCGCCCAGTGGCGTCACGGTGACCTCGTTGGTGCTGCGCTCGAAAAGCTTGAGTTCGAGCTCTTCCTCGAGCTTCTTGACTGCCACCGACAGCGTCGGCTGGGATACGAAACAGGCCTCGGCCGCCTTGCCGAAATGCCGTTCACGGGCCACAGCGACAATGTATTTGAGTTCGGTCAGGGTCATGCCGCTATTGTCCTATTTGTACGCGCCCGTCCCGCAGGCTGGCCGCCGACACGGCTCAGGCTTTGAGAAACTCGGTTTTCGTGCCAAGCCATCGCGCCACATGCCTGTGCGCCAAGGCCGGGCTGTGGTCAAGGATCAGCGGTGCTGCGGCCCGCGCCCATTCCAGCAGTTCTGCGTCCGTGGCCAGGTCGGCAAAGCGCAGCAACGCAGCCCCGGATTGGCGTGCACCGAGAAATTCCCCCGGCCCACGAATTTCGAGGTCGCGCCGGGCAATCTCGAACCCGTCGTTGGTTTCGACCATGGCCTTGAGCCGTGCGCGCGCCGTCTCGCCCAATCGCGGCGCGTCCCCGGTGGAATACAGCAACACACAGGCCGACGCGGCCGCTCCCCGCCCCACCCGGCCGCGCAACTGGTGCATTTGCGACAAACCGAAACGCTCCGCGTGTTCAATCACCATCAACGACGCATTGGGCACATCGACACCAACCTCGATCACGGTGGTGCTCACCAGCACCGCCATCGTGCCCGACACGAACTCCGCCATCACCGCCTTTTTCTCCGCCGCCGGCATGCGCGAGTGCAACAGGCCCACCTGCACGCCCGGCAAAGCTGCGCACAAGGCGGCATGTGTCTCGGTGGCGTTGGCAAGGTCCAGCACCTCGCTTTCCTCGATCAATGGACAGACCCAGTACACCTGCCGTCCCTGCGCCAATTGCATGCGAATACGCGCAACCACCTCGTCGCGACGCGACGCATTGACCAGTTTGGTCACGATGGGCGTGCGCCCAGGCGGCAACTCGTCGATGGTGGACACCTCCAGGTCGGCGTAATAACTCATGGCCAGCGTGCGCGGTATCGGCGTGGCGGTCATCATCAGCAGATGCGGCTCCAGGCCCGGCTCGGCCATCTTGTCGCGCAGGGCCAGACGCTGCGCGACTCCAAAGCGGTGCTGCTCGTCGATCACCGTCAACGCCAGGTTGTGGAACTGGACCTTGTCCTGAATCATCGCATGGGTACCCACCACCAGTGCCGCTTCTCCGGACGCGATCAGCGCCAGCATGGCACGGCGCTCTTTGGCCTTCTGGCTGCCGGTGAGCCAGGCGGTGGTGATGCCCAGCGGCTCCAGCCAGCCGATGAGCTTGCGGAAATGCTGCTCCGCCAGGATCTCGGTCGGGGCCATCAGCGCACATTGGCGACCTGCGTCGATGCAAATCGCTGCCGCCAGCGCCGCCACGACGGTCTTGCCCGAACCCACGTCGCCCTGAAGCAGGCGGTGCATGGGTGCAGCCTGCGCCAGGTCGTGCGCAACCTCGCGCCCCACGCGTTGCTGCGCCGCAGTCAGGGTGAATGGCAACGCCGACAGCAGGCGGTCACGCAGGCCGCCATCCACAGGCTTGAGCACCAGGGAACGCAGGTTGTCACGGGCGCGGCGCGACTGCAACTGCGACACCTGCTGCGCCAGCAGTTCCTCGGCCTTCAGGCGTTGCCAGGCGGGGTGGCTGTGGTCCTCCAGTGTGGCCAAGGCCACCTCGGGTGTCGGATGGTGCAGAAAAACCAGCGCATCCCGCAGTGGCCAGGACAACGCGGCCTGCCCGGGCAGGCTGGCGCTGCCGGCGACCGTCTCGGACAGGTCGGCGCGGGACAACCCACCCAGTACGGCCTTGCGCAGGTAGGCCTGTGGGAGCCCGGCCACGGTCGGGTAGACCGGTGTCAGGGCTGTCGGCAGGTCTGCACTGGCGGCATGGACAACCGGGTGCACCATTGTCCATCCGAGGAAACCACCCTTGACCTCGCCACGGGCGCGAATCTGCGCACCGGGCTGCATCGCCCGCTGCTGCACCGGATAAAAGCTGAAGAACCGCAGCGTGCAGGTGTCGGAGCCGTCGTCCACGCTCACGAGCAACTGGCGGCGCGGGCGCAGGCTCACCTCGCAGGCGGTCACGGTGGCTTCGATCTGCAGCGTCTGCCCTTCCCGCGCATCGGCCAGCCGGACGATCCGGGTCTCGTCCTCGTAACGCAACGGCAAATGCAAGGCGAAGTCGATGTCGCGCACCAAACCCATCTTGGCCATGGCCTTTTGCAGCGGATTGCGCGGCGCAGCGGCAACTGCGGGTTCGGCGGCGGGGATGGACGGTTTGGCCAGCATGGGAGAATTCTGCCCTGTCTTCTCCACCACCTTGGCACGGGCCGGTCCAGCCCTCAAGCACCATGCAAACTGAATCACCGGTCGACCCGCGCGTTTTCACCCTCGGTGACTTCGATTTCCAGCTCTCCCCAGAACTGATTGCGCAACATCCTGCGGGCGAACGCAGTGCGTCGCGCCTGCTCGATGGCACCGCCGCCCCAGCCACCGACCGCATCTTTCGCGACCTGCCGGGCCGGCTGTCTGCGGGCGACCTCCTGGTATTCAATGACACGCGCGTCATCAAGGCGCGGCTGCACGGCGAGAAGCCCACCGGCGGCAAGGTGGAACTGCTGATCGAACGCGTGTTGTCCGGCAACCAGGTGGCGGCCCACATGCGGGTCAGCAAAAAACCGGAAATCGGCACTACGCTGGCGCTGCAAGGTGCGCCCGGCTCCCACGACGGTTTGTGCGCCACCCTGCTTGGCCGCTGGCCGGATGCTGATGGCGCGCTGTTCCGCTTCGTGTTGTCCAACGACTTGGGCGATGACCCCTGCGCGCTGATGGAGAAACACGGCCATGTGCCATTGCCGCCCTACATCACCCATGCGGACACGGCGCAAGATGCCGATCGCTACCAGACCGTGTTCGCCCGCAACCCCGGCGCGGTCGCCGCGCCAACTGCCGCACTCCACTTCGACCACGCCTTGCTGCAGAAGCTGGCGTCAGTTGGCATACAAAGCGCACATGTCACCCTGCATGTAGGCGCAGGCACCTTCCAGCCGGTGAAGACCGAGAACCTGGCCGAGCACCGGATGCACAGCGAGTGGTACGACGTGCCACTGGCTACCCAAGAGGCGCTGGCCGAATGCCGCGCCCGCGGTGGGCGCGTTGTGGCGGTGGGCACCACCACCGTGCGCACGCTCGAGTCATGGGTGCAGTCGGGCCAGGCACGTGGTGATACCAGCATCTTCATCACGCCAGGCTTCCGCTTTCAGGTGGTGGACCTGCTCGTCACCAACTTCCACCTGCCCAAATCCACGCTGATGATGCTGGTCAGCGCGTTTGCCGGACACGCGCACGTCATGGCGCTGTACCGGCACGCCATCGAACAGCGCTACCGCTTTTTCAGCTACGGGGACGCGATGCTGCTGGCGCGTGCTCAGCCCTTGGGAAAACAGGTGACGGACGGCAAGCCCTGGTAGTGCACGTCTTGCGTCCAGAAAGTGGCGCCATGTTCGATCGCCAGGCTGTACATCACGGCGTCGGCCATCGCCAATCGGTGGCGCAGCGCCGTGTCGGCTGCGGCGATCGCGCGGCGGTCGGAGAGCTCCAGCACCCGGCCCAGGCGCATCACGTCAAGGCAGCTGGCAACCCGCTGCGCTGTCAACTTGCGACTGAGGATCTTGTGCACCTCGTACAACGCGATCACTGGCACCAGAAGTTGATCGCGCTGCTCGATGGGCTCGGCAAACAGATCTGCCCGAGGGGTGTCGAGCAGGTATTCGATCCAGCCGGAAGAATCGACAACGTTCATTCGAATTCCCGGTCCGGCTCCTTGGCTGGCTCAATATCACCCAGGTCAACTCCTTTGAGCATGCCGCGGTAGGCGCTCATTGGCAACTCCGGCGTGATCACCAGTTGCTTGCCACGCAGTTCAAAACGTATATGGGAACCCGGCCCGATACCGAGCTTGGCGCGCATGGCCGCAGGCAGCGTCACCTGGCCCTTGCTCGAAACGATTGCGTCAGTGCGCATGGCGAATCCTTTACTTTAAATTTAGTAAAGCAAATCATAATGTAAAGCGATGGCAGGCACCAGAACTACAATTCCGTCCGACCGCTCAGGCACTGCGCGATATCCACCGGCACAGCCCCACCAATACATCCCCCATGCTCCAGTTCGACCTTCTCCAGACCGACGTCGCTACCGCCAGTTACCCCGGCACCCACGCCCGGCGCGGTCGCCTGACCCTCAACCACGGCGTCGTCGAGACCCCTATCTTCATGCCGGTGGGCACCTACGGCACCGTCAAGGGCGTGACGCCCCAGAGCCTCGAAGACATGGGTGCACAGATCATCCTGGGCAACACCTTCCATTTGTGGATGCGCCCGGGGCTGGACGTGGTTACCCAATTCGGCGGGCTGCACGCCTTCGAGAAATGGCCACGGCCCATCCTTACCGACTCTGGCGGGTTCCAGGTCTGGTCGCTGGGCGCCATGCGCAAGATCAGCGAGGAAGGCGTGCGTTTCTCGTCGCCGGTCAATGGCGACAAATTGTTTCTCACGCCCGAGATCTCGATGCAGATCCAGACCACGCTGAACTCCGACATCGTGATGCAGTTTGACGAATGCACGCCCTACATCTCGGTCGAACCCAAGACCAAAGGCCAGCTCACCACGGAACACGAGGCACGCAGTTCCATGGCGCTGAGCTTGCGCTGGGCTGAACGCTGTCGCACTGAGTTTGCGCGTCTGCACAACCCCAACGCCCTGTTCGGCATCGTGCAGGGGGGCATGTTCGAACACCTGCGCCAGGAGTCGCTGGAGCAACTCGTGGCGATGGACTTCCCCGGGTATGCCGTGGGTGGCGTGAGTGTGGGCGAACCCAAGGACGAGATGCTGCGCATCATGGCCCACACACCGCACCGGCTGCCAGCCCACAAGCCGCGTTACCTGATGGGCGTAGGCACGCCGGAGGATCTGGTCGAAGGCGTGGCCCAGGGCGTGGACATGTTCGATTGCGTCATGCCGACGCGCAATGCGCGCAATGGCACGCTGTTCACCCGGTTCGGCGACCTGAAAATCCGCAACGCACGCCACAAGGCCGACCCGCAGCCGCTGGACGCCACATGCACCTGCTACGCCTGCGCTGGCAAGAGCGGTGTCGCCTGGGCAGAGGGTGGCCGCGACGGTTTCTCACGCGCCTACCTGCACCACCTGGACCGTTGCGGCGAAATGCTCGGGCCGATGCTGGCCAGCATCCACAACCTGCACTACTTCCTCAACCTGATGCGGGAGGTGCGTGAGGCGCTGGATGCGGGCGGTTTTGGCGCCTTCCGAGGCCGGTTCAGGGGCGAGCGAGCGCGCGGGGTCTAGCACCCGACCGCTCGAACCCGGCGTCGACCCTACGGCAGCCTGAGTTCGACCCCCGGCTTGCCCAAGCCCGAGCGCTGCAGCCAGGCGAAGACCGAATCAACCGTCACCGTCTCGATGCGGTCGGTAAACCGCTTCTCGCTGGGATGGTCGTCGAACGCCACATTGGCTGCGGTCAGGCGCGCTCCCAGGCGCTCCAGGGCGCCAATCTTGAGGGTAGTGGGTGCATACCCCTTGAAACGCAACCACGCCTGCGCCGCATCGCGTGACACCACGCCGGGCTCGGCGGCAAGTGCCAGTGTTTCGATCACCCACTGGTTCGACTGCTGGTAACGCGTGCTCCAGGGGTAACTCACCATGTTGTAGGGCTTGTGGTGCATACGCAGCACCGCCGTGTCGTCCCGCAGCAATGGCAACAAGAGCTCCTGCAGTTCGGGGGTTGGCGCAACCCACGCCGCCTCATAACGCCACGGGTCATCCAGAAAAAACTCTCCCAGACCCTGGCGAAAGATGTGCGCCTCGGCGGTGCCGCAGTAGTTGAGCTTGTGCACGACGCGCCAGACGTTGCCGCGGCGGCCATCGGTTTCGCGGTAGGCCAGGCCGACATGGGAGTAGTTCAGTCCGTACTTGGACAAGTCCTGCCCGGCACGGGCCAGCAGAACCACGCGCTCGCCACTGGCCTCCAGTGCGCTGCGTGTCTTCTCGGCCATCGCCATGCCACTTTCGATAACCCGGCTGGTCAGTTTCTGCGGAGTGCAGGAACGCCCTGCCTCGGCCGGCCCTGCCAACGCCATTGCCATTGCCATGGCAAGCACCCAGGGCCACACGGAGCGCGATGTCAGACCCATGGCGGCGACCCCGGATCAGCCACCAATGCGGCGGTTGTACAGCAGGGCGCGGCCGATCTCGTTTGGCAAGAAGGCGATCGCTTCACCCGCCACGGACAGGATGGCGCCAGCCGCGATGACACCCACGGTTACCGCCGTGCCAACCACCACCGAGGCTGTGCCGGCCACTTTGCCAGCGACTTCCACGCTGACCCTGACCCCATCCGACAGCCGCTCCAGCAGGTAGACCGTACCGCGGGCGGTGCTCTCGACCGCCCGGACAACCCACGTCGCCCCGGCAACCGACAGGGCCGCAGACGCCTGCACCGCAGCACCTGCCGCCTCGCTGGCAAGCACCACCGACGCCACCGGCAAGGCCGACACCATGCTCAGGGTCGATGCATCGGTCTGCGCGGCGCCTGGCAGCGGCGCGAGCAGGCAAACCGCCACGAGCACTCCGGCGATACCGCTGCGCGTGAATCCATGTCCCATGTTGGCACCCTCCTTGGCTGTTTTTGCGCGCAAGTCCGACCGAGCGCGTGACAACGCAACCGGCAATTTTGCATCGGCACCGATTATCGGCAACACCGCCTGCACGCCTGTTGACCCGCCTCAAACGAGGCCAGGACAATGTCAATCCAGGCGAACGGCAGCCCGAACGGTGCCAGCCTTTTCGTGGCGCACCACGACCCGCACCACCCCGCCCCCCGGCGCACGCACCACCCACTGCAGCTTCGCGCGGTCGCCCATGGGGGTGTGGTCGGTCCAGAAACTCACCAGTGTGTGTTTGTAGGCGCGGCCCTCCAGTTCGCCGGCGTGGGTTCGCATGGCCCCGGACACCAGTTCGGCGCCGTCGGGCAGGGTGATTTCGCCGATCAGGCCGCGTGACTGCTTGCGCTGCAAGGCCCGCTTGGACACATAGGAGGGCAGATGCCCGCTGTTTTGCACCCCGACGTCGATGCACCAGGTATCGGGGCCGATCTTCTCGCACCGCGCATGGACCAGTTCGAGCTTGGGCGATGTCAGGGCATTCCAGAGCAACCAGTCGGGGAAACGCGCGATTTCCTTCTCAAGCAAATGCGGCGGCGGATTGCGAAACGCGTAGATCTTGTCCCAACCGCCGATCTCGACCGCTCCGAGTTGTGGATGGTCGAAGGGGTACCAGTCGACATGGCCCTTGCCCTGGAGCGCGTTGTCGGACCAGGCCAGCAGCTTGAGGTCGTCCGCCACCGGGTGGTCGCGGAACCAGTCGATGTATTTGTAGTCGGTAATGCCGGCCTCGCGCATCGGGCACCAGATCTCAACCGTCCATTTGTACAACCCGAGGTGCTCGTAGATCCAGTCGAAACCGCCGCTGGTCACCTCGGTGGGGTGGTAACGGAACTCATGGTAGGTGCTGATGGCCGGGTAGCCGGTGAGCTCGGTGCCTTTGTCGCCCTGCGCCTTGTAGACCCACAGGTCCTCGGCCGGCATCTCGTCGTCGGCGCGGCTGGGGAATGGGCGCAGCAACACCCCGCTCCAGGTATGAAAGGTCACGCCGCCGGTGATGTTGTTGTGGTGGGTGATGAAATGCACGACCGAGCGCACCTCGGGCTCCGAGGTCGGGTAGGGGCCGG
>CAMAWD010000022.1 GCA_945861785.1 Rhodoferax sp. OV413
GACCCAATGCAGTGCCGCCGCACAGCTTTACATGCGCCATCAGTGCTTCCTCGACAAACGGGAGGACGAGCCCCGCAGCGAGATCCTGAGCGCCGCTCATCGCTTGAAACCGGAGTGCAAACTCATGGTCTGTCATATATGACACTGTACCACTCAACACTTCGCAGAACTGGTGCGACACGCGCGCGCGAACCCCGGCAAGTTCAAGGCGCTGGGCGTGACCGTGGAAGACCGGATCACGGCGCTTCCCGATGTGCCTGCGCTGTCGGACGCACCGGAACTCAAGGGCTTCCATGTCACCACCTCGATCGGCCTGTTCGTGCCGGCCAACACCCCCACCGCCATCACGGAGCGTTTGAACAAGGAACTCAACGACATCCTCGCATCGCCCGACCTGCGCAAGACATTCGAAGACCAGGCGGCCCGGGTCGGCAAGGGGTCCGGAGCGGAATTCACGCTGCACAGCAAGGATGTTTTCCAGCATCTGGCCGGGAGTCAGGGCCAGATCAGCACTCTTGAAACCAGCTGACTCCAACGCGGCTGCCCCGCCTGGCCGCTGGCTGTCATCGCCCAGCAGGGCGTTGATGTTGTCGATGAGTTTCCTGCGTGTTGGTCGGCGCGCCGGTGGTCATCTTAACCACAGGCCAGGCGAACAAAGCGCGTGCTACGACAGTTACCAAACCTCCAACTTCAATCGTTGGTTCACGCCTGTGGGCACCTGCGCAAACGCCTTGTCACGACTGACCAGAGTGACATCCACAGCTACGGCGTGGGCGGCGATCATCATGTCAAAGTCGCTGAGCTTGATGCCTTGGGCTTCCAGCGTCGCGCAAAACTCGCCGTAACACGTGGCTACCTGCTCATCCCAAGGCAGCACATCCATACGGAGCAGCACTTGCGTCAGGGCATTTCGCAAGCGAGCGGGTTGCCCTTTGCGGTGCAAGCCGTACTCCAACTCTGCAAGGGTCACGCTGGACATTACCGCTTGCCCCACGGGCACCTTGGTCAGGTGCGCGAGCAATTCGGCATCCCGTCCTTGCATGATGTGGCTGACCACGTTGGTGTCGAGCATGTAGCGCTGGCTCATTCCTCGAAGCCCTCAAAGGGGTCGCGCCGTGTGCGGGTTTGGCGGCGTTCAACAACCAAGTCTTCTTCCTTGTTGTGTGCCACTGCGTCGAGCAAACCTTGCCAATCGGTAGGCTTGCGCGACAGCACCACATCACCCGTGACGGGGTCTTGGCGAATGAAAACTTCTGCAACATCAAAGCGAAACTCCAATGGCAAGCGCACCGCCTGGCTACGGCCGGTGGCAAATATTTTGGCAGTTTGCTGCATTTTGAGCCTCTTGTGATTGAATGATATATCTCATGATATGTACCCACTCCATGGCTGTCAACAACATCGGATCCACGGGCGCAATCTCGGGCCCTTCCCCTTTTCTTGTTCCGTCCGATGGCGTTTGAAACTTCTGTTCCCGGGTCGTTGTGGGCGCGGCGAGCGGGGTGCTGTGCTGCGAGAAGAGCTGGTGGCGCTGAGGCGAGCCGGGCAGTTCAGGGCCGCGGCGACCGCGGCGGTCCGATGGATTGTGTTGCCACGAGTTTGGCCTCCAGCGTTATGCGTTTGGGTCGCAGACCCGGCGTACGGGTACGCGCGAGCAGCCTGTTCCATGCCTCGAGCGCAATGCGTTGGGTCGGATGCCGTACCACGGAGAGCGGCGGACTGAGGATGGGCGCCCACACGGGTTCGTCGAAGGCCAGCAGAGTCACATCGTCGGGCCACCGAACTTTCAGCTTCTGCAGGACCTGCACCAACGACAACGCCACCATGCTGTTGCTGGCGACGATGGCGGTAGGTGCCTGGCGGCTGGCCATGATGTCCGCGACCTGTTGTTCAAAAACCGCTTCATCCGGGTCGCGTTGCACCACGGCGGCCGAGACCTTGTGTTTGGACTGCTCGCCGGCTTCGAGGTAGCCCTTGATCCGGAGCTGGGTGGTTGGCAGCCGTGTGTCCCGTACCAGGTACAACAGCTTTCGATGCCCCAGGCCGATCAGGTGCGCGGTGGCTTCGCGCATGGCCTTGCGGTCATCGATGGCCACGGAGTCAAAGCGCTTGTCGCTGCTGACCCGGTCCACGATGACCGCGGGTGTGCCACGCAAGGCGAGCAGGTCAAGGGTTGCGCTGCCGTCGTAGGTGGGTATGAGGATCAGGCCGTCGATATTGCGCCCCAGCAACGCTTCGACCCGGCTCAGCTCGAGCGCCGGATCGCCACGGCTCAGCACTTGTATGACGGCGTAACCCTCATTGGCGGCGAATTCTTCGAAGTACTCCAGCAGGGCCGCAAAGTAGGCACTGGTCGTCAACGGCGTGCACAAGCCGATGACACGCGACTGCTGGCGGCGCAGGCTCTGGGCAACCCCGTTGGGCAGGAAGCCCAGCTCGCGCATCGCAGCCTGTACGCGCTCACGACGCGCCGCGCTCACATTGCCTCGGCCATTGAGCACATTGGACACGGTGCCCACAGAAACCTCTGCGCGTTCAGCGACGTCCAGTACGGTCGGGTTTCTGACTGACTTGGTGCTCATCCGATCACTTTCTCATCCCATGGCGTTGCGGTGCCGGGGCAGGTGCTGCAGTACCCGACCATCGAACCTCGCGTAGCGGACGTTATCACGGCCGCAGAGCGATCGATGCTCGCCAGGCAGTCTTTTCGCTCCAACTGCAGGGCAGTGAATGGCGGCTTTGGAAAAAGGCGCTGGAAAAGCTATTGAAACGTTTCAAAATCTGGTCTAGACTAGTGCCCAGCCAAGTATTCCGGCGGCGCCACCGCACAGCAAACATGAAAATAACCAAGATCGAGACATTCACCTACTGGGTGGACTGGTGCAACTGGATGCTGGTGCGCATCTCTACGGACGAAGGGCTGTGCGGCTGGGGCGAGGCGTCCCTGCACGGTGCCATCGAGTCGGTGGAGACGGCCATCCGCGAATACGCGCCGCATCTGGTGGGTCACGACCCGGCCGGGCCAGAGCAGCATTGGCACCGCCTGTACAACGCCTGGCGCTGGCGCGGTGGCGCAGTGTTCTCGACTGCGCTGTCGGCCATCGACATCGCGCTGTGGGATCTGGAGGGCAAGCGCCTGGGGGTTCCTGTCGCGCGGCTGTTGGGAGGGCCGTTTCGCACCCGCATGCGCGGATACGCCAGCCATTGGCTCAGCGGCGACAAGACGCCGGAGAATGCATTCGCAGGAGCTCGCGAGGCGGCGGCAAGGGGTTTTACCGCCTTCAAGTGCAGTCCGTTCACGCGTGAGGGCTTGCACGCCAATGAGGCGGGCGAGATCCGCCGCGCCGCCGCCATGATGGAGGCGGCCCGGGAAGGCCTGGGGCCCGATGGTGAAATCTTCATCGAGTGCAGTGAGCTGTTTTCTCTGCGCTCTGCCATCCTGCTCGACGAAGCGCTGCACCCCTATCGGCCGGGTTGGTTCGAGGAGCCCATTCCCTTCGAAAACGCCAAGTCGATGGCCCTGCTGCAACGCGAGATCCGGACTCCGATTGCCACGGGGGAGCGGTTGCTGTCCCGCCACGAGTACCGGGAGCTTCTGGAGAATGGCGGTTGTCGCATCATTCAGCCCGACATCATGCACGCCGGGGGGTTTACCGAGGTGCGCAAGATCGCCTCGATGGCCGACATGTACACCGTTCCGGTTGCGCCGCACAACCCGGGCGGCCCGATTTGCACGGCTGCCTCGATGCACCTGGCGGCCGCAATACCGAACTTCCTGATTCTTGAGCAGATGGAGCCGCAGCGCGCGTTCCGCGACAAGGCGTCCACGCCACCCATCCGGTACGAGGATGGGTGTTTCCTGCTGCCCGAAGGGCCTGGCCTGGGTATCGAGCCCAACCTCGAGGTCTTGAAGGAGATGACATTTCGCCCCCAGCCGAAGAACGAGCGGCAGGGTGCGCTGTACCGCTGACCACACCACGAAGGAGACACGACCATGCGTATGACCAGGACTTCTGCGGCGCTCGCCGCCGCCGCGCTTTGCGCCACCTTGGGGAGCGCCATCGCCCAGCAGCCCATCGTGCTGCAGTGGCAAACCGCCAACCTGACCGAGAAACAGTACGAGCCCATCTGGAAGGCCACCATCGCCGAGTTCGAGGCCGCCAATCCGGGCATCAAGATCGAGCCGGTGCTGGTTGCGCGCAAGGACCACTGGACGAAATTCGTTGCCGCCGCATTGGCCAAGCAGGCGCCGTGCATCGTGGGCGTCGATGTGGCCACTGCCGCGTACAACGGGTACCTGATGCCGCTCGACAAATTCATGCAGGCGGAGCCAGCAGCCTTCAAAGGCGCCTGGAGCCCGGACATTCTCAGCGCTGCCAAGTGGAAGGGCCAGCTCTATGGTCTGCCAATCTGGGGCGGTACCTACGCAGAGATCTACAACCGGGATCTGGTGACCAAGGCGGGGCTCGACCCAGCCAATCCTCCCAAGACCTGGGCGGATTACCTGGCCTGGAGCAAGAAGCTCACCGCAGACGGGGTGTGGGCCACTGCGGTGCTCGGCGGCAAGACCGATACGACGACGCGCGTGCTGCTCACCTGGATCTGGTCCAACGGTGGCGAAGCCTTCAATGCCGATATGACCGAGGCGACTTTTGCCAAGAATGCCAAGAGCCTGGAGGCCATCAAGTTCTACCTGGGGCTGGCCGGCAAGCAGGGGCTTGCGGCGCCTGCGCCAACAACAACCAATTACCTGGAGCAGACCAATCTTTTCGCCCAGGGCAAGATCGCGACGATGCGCAATGCCTACTGGGCGGTTGCCAAGGTGAACGAAGACAACCCGGCCATGAAGGGCAAGGTGTTCGCCGCGCCCATTCCTTCCAACGTGCCCAATACGCCGACGATGGCGACCATGACCGCATCCAGCATCTCGGCCAGCTGTGCGCACCCGGACGCGGCCTGGAAGTTCATCAAGTTCGATGCCGACAAGAAGTGGTCCATCGAGCGTGCCAAGGTGGCCAACTGGATGCCGCTGCGCAACGACCTGGCCAATGACCCGCAGGTCAAGGCCGATCCCATGCTGGCCCAGTTCGTACAGATTGGCACGCGTGCGCGCAGTTATCCGCTGCCGTCCCCCATCTGGGCCGAGATCGCGGCGGGCGACATCGTGGATGCGGTTCAGCGCGCCTTGCTGCAGCCCGAGAAGACCGACGAGATCTTTCGCGAGCTCGATGCCAAGCTGACCAAGAAGCTGCGTGATGTCTGAGTGCGCCGATCTGGTCACCGCATGTGAGCAGATCATGGTTGGGGGTCGCTGGTCGGCAGAGGATCTTTGATGCGCCAATGGCAACGACGCCGGCTCGTGGGTTATGCGTTCGTCGGGCCGGTGTTCCTGTTCCTTTGCGCGGTGGTCGTTTTCCCTCTGGCCCACGCGTTCTGGATCAGCTTGCACCGCACGCGCGGGCTTGCGACCACGTTCGCCGGCACCAGCAACTACCAACGGGCGCTGACGGACGATGCATTCTGGCACTCGCTGGGTGTCTCGGTGCAGTTCACGGGGGCCTGCGTCATCTTGCACATGCTGATCGGCCTGTGCCTTGCGCTGCTGCTCAACGAGATCCGATTCGCCAAAACGGCGCTGCGGGTCGCGTTCCTGACGCCGTGGATGGTGGCCCCCGCGGTGGGTGCGACCATCTGGTTGTGGCTCCTGGAGCCACAGTTCGGCGTCGTCAACTACCTGCTGGTCTCCAACGGCGTCATCGACGCGCCACTGGCCTGGCTGGGTACACCGGCATTGGCTTTCATGTCGGTGGTCGCCGTCGACGTATGGCGCGGCGTGCCGTTCGTGATGCTGCTGATCCTGGCCGGCCTGCAGACCATCCCCCGTGACCAGTATGAGGCCGCAGCCATGGACGGAGCAGGTGCATGGCAGCGGTTTTGCCACATCACCCTGCCCAACCTGCGTTACCTGCTCGTGGTGGCCTCCACCCTGGACATCATCAACACGATCCGGCATTACGACATCATCGGCGTGATGACGGCTGGCGGTCCTGCGGGGGCGACCGAGGTACTGCCAGTGCTTCTGTACAACACCGCATTCCGTGGCAATCGGTTCGGGGAGGCGGCAGCCATCGGGGTACTGCTGTTGCTCCTCGTGCTCGCGTTCGCGATCTTCCACATCCGGCTGACCAAGCCCGAGCAGGGGAGCGCGCCATGATCCAACGCTCACCCTATATTGACGGTGCGCGCTGGGCGCTGGTGCTGGTGGCGCTGGTCATGGTGCTGTTTCCCTTCTATTGGATGATCAACACGTCGCTCAAGCCGGCGTCCGAGATCTTCCTCTCACCGCCGACCTTCTTCTCCTCCAACTGGTCGCTGGACGCCTACGTCACGGTGCTGATCGAGCGACCCTTTGCCCGGTATTTCCTGAACAGCCTGGCCGTCACGCTGGGTACGACCGTGCTGTCAGTGACGTTGGCGGCCTTTGCCGCCTATGGCTTCACGCGGTTCTTTCCGCGCGGCGCGACACCGTTCATCGTGTTCCTGCTGTTCACCAAGATGCTGCCGGAGACGCTGCTCATCATTCCGTACTTCCAGTTGATGTCGTCGGTGGGCCTGCTCAACTCTTACCTCGCGCTGATCCTGGCCTATTCGTCGTTTGCGTTGCCGTTCTCGGTCTGGATGCTCATAGGATTTTTCCGCTCGATTCCGCGCGACATCGACGAAGCGGCAACGATCGACGGCGCCTCTTACCTGCAGACCTTCTTCCTGGTGATCCTTCCGCTGGCCCGGCCGGGCCTGGTGGCGGTGGCGCTGTTCACGTTCCTGATCGCCTGGAATTCCTATCTCTGGGCCCTGGTGCTGACCACCGACGCGTCCATGCATGTTCTGTCCGTGGGCGTGGCCAACATGGTGGGCGAGTACCGCGTGCAGTGGAACGAACTGATGGCGGCGGCCGTGATCGCGGCAGTGCCCGTCATGCTGCTGTTCTCGTTGCTTGAGAAGCATCTGGTCAATGCCATCACCTCTGGCGCCGTCAAGGGCTGAGAGCTCCTCCAGCTCTGCCGGCAGCACATCGCATTTCAAGGACCTATTCCGTGGCTTCCATCCGATTCGACAAGATTGAAAAGAACTTTGGCAAGACGAAAGTCATCCACTCCCTCGGTTTTGATATCGCAGATGGCGAGTTTGTGGTGCTGGAACCTACCGGTGCCGAGACCGAGGTGGTGCTCGACACCGGTGGTCAGAGCCTGGTTGCGGTGCATCCGGGGCGAATCGGCGTCACGCCGAATGCCTTGGTCGGTGTCGGCGCAAAGGCTGCGGGTGGTCACGTATTCGACAAGCGCAGTGGCAAGCGGCTCAATTGACGAAGCCAGCGCGATCGGTGCGCAGCGCCTGGTGACACAAAGCTCAAAATCGACCCCCTGCGCTTGTGTCAGCGTTTGGCTGACATGCGGTGTCCGTGCTGGATGTCAATGTGCAACCATCCGCTTTGTGCCAGTGGTTTCCCTGACGAACTGAAGTTGGCCTGAGGGCACCTTCGGATGGCACCGCCACTCACTTACCAACCGTCTGGCACGGCCACCTGATGCTGGAGCAGCACATCCTGCCCGGAGGCGGAGGAAGCGATCGCAGCATCGCAAACCTCCAGGTTGGCCAGGCCCCACGCAGCTTCATGCAAGGGTGCCTTCTTCCCGGCAATCGCGTCATGCAGTTCGCACAGAACCAGATCCCGCGGGCTCAGGTCGGCTGACAGGGGGATCTCGGTCATTCCTTCGTCCGTGTAGACAAGCAGGCCACCAGAGGACTGGCGGATCTCGCCCCGCTCACAACTCACCAGCGTCAGGCCAAAGAACGGCTGGAAAGGTGCCTTGTCGAAATTGGCTTTCCTTGCCCGCTCTTGCTTCGCACGGATCACATCCGCTGGCGACTTGGTGGCAGAAACTGCGGGTCGGGGCCCATACTGGCTCGGTTGCCTGAATCCCGACTCCGTGATGTCGAAACACAGGTCGGAGCTGGCAAAGGCACCGTAGCCGTTGTAGACGGCGCACGCAGCGGCACCATCCTCGAAATCCAGGAAGACCATGTGCGCGCCCAACCCCGGCCTGGTCGGGTTCCAGTCGAAAGTGCGTGCACGTATGCTTTTTACCAATCCACCACACAGCGTTCGAATGATGTCGAACTGGTGCGCACCCTGGCGATACGTCACCCCCCCACCCAAGGCAGTGTCGAGTTCGTCATCACGGCGCGGACGCAGCATCCAGTCCGTATAGCAGGAGCTGTTGACCATGCGCACCCGCCCCAGCGAGCCGCCGGCAATCAAGCGCCGCATTTCCTGAACGGGCCTGTCGTAGCCGTGTGAATGCCCCACGAGAAAAACACGCCCGGACGTCTTTGCGGCAGCAACCATTGCGCGCGCATGCGCGACATTGACTGCCATCGGCTTTTCCACCAGCACGTGCTTGCCGGCCTCCAGAGCCTGCAAGACGTGTTCCTCGTGCAGGACGGTCGGTGTGGCGATGTACACCGCATCCAGACCCTGGTGCGCAAGCATCTCTGACAGCGACGCATAGGCGGTTGCGCCCAGCTCAGCCGCAATTTCGCTGCGAATGTGAGCGGCTGGCTCCGCCAGGGCCGCCAATTCAAAACCGGGATGCGACCGGATCGCGGGGATGAAAGATCTTCCGGCCGTGCCAAACCCGGCAATACCGATACGCACCAGCGGAGTATCGGAATGCATGTTCAAGGCCCGGCTTTGATCGAAATGCACTTCTGCGGGTTCATCCGGACATGGAGCATCTCGCCGATGGGCGTCGTCAATGACGGGTGGGCACGTGCCAGCAGGGAGCGCTCGCCAATCTTGACGTGAAAATCGGTGTACTCGCCGAGAAAGACCTTCTGGTCGGCCTTGGCCTGCAGCATGTTGGTGCCGGCCAGCGGATGTTCGCTGAGCTCGATATCCTCCGGCCGAATCGAGATGAGCACCTTGTCACCGCGACCCAGCGGTTCATCGGAGTAAACGCAGATGGGCCCGATCTCGGAGCTGACCCGGTAAAGGCTCTCTGCAGTATCTGGCTGTTCCACCACTGCATCGACAAAGTTGGTCAGCCCGACGAAATCGGCCACAAACTGGCTGCCGGGTCGCTCGTAGATGGCGCGTGGCGAGCCGATCTGCACGATGCGGCCTTCGCTCATCACCGCAATCTCGTGCGACAGCGCCAGCGCTTCCCCCTGGTCATGCGTGACGTAGACAGTCGTCAGCCCCAGTTCGCGCTGCAGGCGCTTGATCTCGAAGCGCATGCGTTCGCGCAACTTGGCATCCAGATTGGACAGCGGTTCGTCGAGCAGCAGAAGCTTGGGCTCCATCGCCAATGCCCGCGCCAACGCCAGCCGCTGTTGCTGGCCACCGGACAACATCGTGGCATCGCGGCCGGCAAAGCTGTCCAGCCCGACCACCGTCAAGACCCGGGTGACCCGGTCCTCGATCTCCTGCCTGGTGTACTTGCGCTTGCTCACGCGCAGAGGAAACGCCGCGTTGTCAAAGACGTTCATGTGCGGCCAGATCGCGTAGGACTGGAACACCATGCCGAAATTGCGCCGGTTGGGCGGCACGAAAAGCCTGCGGGTCGAGGAATACACGGGGGTACCGTTGACGATGACCTCCCCGGAGACCGGCCTCTCGAGCCCGGCGATGGACCGCATGGTGGTCGTCTTGCCGCAACCGCTGGGGCCCAGCAAGGTGAACAGCCGCCCCTCGGGAACACTGAAGCTGACCCCGTTGACTGCCTTGACGGAGCGACCAGCCGCGTCGATGTATTCGGCAAAGAGATTGAGGACCTCAAGCATGGTGTTTTCAGGATTCCTTGATGCCGAAGCGCTTGCTCAGGATTTGGGCCACCATTGTCAGCAGAAACAGCGCGCCGATGAACATGACACCCAGTGCGGAGAGTTCGACAAACTGCCCTGCCTCCCAGAATTCCCAGACGACGATGGAGAGCACCTCGCTGCCGGGGCTGTACAGGAGAATGGATGACGACAATTCGCGCATCGAGACAATCACCACAAACAGCCATCCCGCCAGCAGGCCCGGCTTGAGCAGTGGCAACAGGATGTGCCAGAACGTGGTCACCCATGATGACCCCGCCATCTCGGCCGACTCTTCCAGTTCCTTGTGGATCTGCAGCATCGACGTGGTGTTGTAGCGCATGCCATAGGGCATGAAGCGCGCCACATAGGCGATCAGCAGAATCCAGATCGTGCCATAGACACCAACTCCATAGTTGAGGAAGAAGATCATCAATGCCAGCCCGAGCACGATGCCCGGCACGACAAGCGGAGAGGCTGCGATCTGGTCAAGCACCTCGCGCCCGGGAAGGCGCGTGCGGATGACGATCCAGCAGATCACGCTGGTCAACAGCATCACGATCGTGGCGCTCGACAGCGCAAGGAACATGCTGTTCCAGACGGCGCTCGCGAAGTTCGGATGCTTGAGAACGAAACGGTAGGAATCAAGGGTCATGTTCTTGACAGCGTCCAGCGAGGGCACGCTGTAAAAACTCTGGAACGACGACCACAGCAGCACCAGGAAAGGCAACACCACCACCAGCGCAAAGTAGCACAGGAAGAGAAACAATGTCAGGTACTTCCATCGTCCCAGGTCGATGGTGCGCGGGCGAAAACCCTTGCCTGTCACGGTTGCATACCGCCGGCCATGGCGCGATATGCGCGACTGCAGGTAGATGCCACCCGCAGCGATCAGCAACAGCACTGTCGCATACGCCGATGCCAGGCCTGTCTGGCTGGGGTACTGGTGGATCGCCTGGTAGATGGCTGAGGTGAAGACATGCAGTCCCACTGGCAAGCCGAGAAGCGCCGGGACCTCGAAGGACTCGATTGCGCGTATGAACAGGATGAGCAGCGTGGCAAACACCGCCGGCCAGGTCAGCTTGAAGGTGATATCACGTGCAACCTGCCAGACGCTGGCACCACTCATCAGGGCCGACTCTTCCAGAGACGGGTCCATCGAGCGGAATGCGGCCGTCATCATCAGAAATGCCACGGGTGAGTAGTGCAGGCCGTCTACCCAGATCATTCCGAGCATTGAATACACGTCGACGAACACCTTGTCCGTGCTGAAGATGCCCTGCAGCATCGCATTGATGATACCGATCTTGGGGCTGCCGATCAGAATCCATGCGATGGTGAACATGATGCCCGGAATCACCAGCGGCACGATGCTCAGAGAAAAGAAAAGCGTCTTGAACGGCGTGTTGGTGCGTTCGTTCATCCATGCCAGAGAACCGCCCAGCACAAACGCCAGGATCGACGTTCCCGCTGCAAAGACAAGCGAGTTGACCAGCAAACGGAGGGTTCCGGGCCCACCATAGGCTGCCGCATAGTTGTCCAGCGTGAAAGTACCCGCCGTGACGCCACTGCCAGGCGTCAAAAAGCTTTGCCATAACAGGAACAGCAGCGGTACCAGCGCCAGAAGCGCCACCACCACGACGCAGGGCAGCATGACCACCCACTTGAAGGAAAACCCCTCCGTGGGTGACCATCGGGCACCGGAATCCTGGCTCATCGCGCTTTCTTGATGATGGCCTCGTCGTACATCTTGAACCACTTGTCCTGCTGTTTCAGGAATTCAACGGGCTCGATGACCTTGTAAGGAATGTTGCGCATATGTGTGTCGAACTTCTTGCTGCTCGTCACATAGTCGGCGTCGATCATGATTTTTTGCCCTTCGCTCAGGACAAAATCATAGAACAACGCAGCGGCGTGCGGGTGCGGCGCCTTGGCGCTCATGGCCACCGCCGACATGATCGCGAACAGTGGCGCCATGAAATAGGTTTCGATGGGGGCTCCCTTGCGCTTGAGTTGCGGGGAGTTCCAGCTGTAGACCGTCAGCGCCAGGGGCACCTCGCCCGCTGCCACCATCCCGGCCAGGAGCGAGTGGCCCTTGCGCACGGACAGGCCGTTGGTGGCGATCAGTTTTTCGAACAACTTGCTGCCGCGTTCTTCCCCCATGTCGGCCAGCAATGCACCGTACCAGGCGTGGTCGTTGGCTTCAACGGCGAGCTTGCCTTTCCATTTGGGATCGAGCAGGTCTTCATAGGTCTTTGGCAGGTCTTCCTTTTTCAGCAGCTTCGTGTTGTAGGCAGCTGTGAACACGTCCAGGTTGAATGCGGCCCATTGCCGGTGCGCAGGCACGCCCTTCTCGACCAGGTCCGGGTGAAAGGGAGAGCGAACTTCAACAACCAGCTTTTCGCGGGCAAGCGACTCGCAGTCGTGGGAGGGATTGAGCACAATGTCCCAATCGTACTTGCCGGCTTTGTTCTCGGCGGTGATCCGCTGCATGCCCGCTTCACTGCCACCACGCCAGCTCTTGCCCTTGAGATCGTATTTTTTATTGAAAGCCTCCAGCATCACCTGGACGATCGGATGCGAATAGTAGACCAGCAGTTCGCCTTCCTTCTTCGCACCTTCGAGCAACATGGCGTGCCGGTCGGCGCCTTCATAGGACGCAATCTGCGCCACCGAGCGGGCACCCTGGGCCGATGCAATGAAAGGCAGGTTGGCGAGCAGGGCCGTGGCGGCCATCGACTTGAGAAATTTCCTCTTCATGGGGTCTCCTCTGGGGTGGGCCGGAAAGAACCGGTCAGACGCGTTGCAGTTGTCGCAGCATATAGTTGAAATTGATGAAATAGTGTTCAGGCTGCATCATGGTCTGGTAGAGCCGGTCGACCACCTCGGGCGCGAACATCTCTCCGATGCCACCTGCGGCTGCGGCCTTGAGCTGGATCTCGCACGCGTTCTCCAGCATGATCGCCAGCACGGTCGACTCTTCGACCGACGCCCCCACGACGACCACCCCGTGGTTGCGCATGAGCAAGGCTTTGCAAGCACCCAGCGCCTGTGCAACACCTCTGCCTTTTTCGACGCTTCGGATCAGTTCGATGGTGTCGGTGTAGTACGGTAGTCCATCGTAAAAAATGACACTGGGCTGGCTGATGGGCAACAAGGGTTGGCCGGTGGCAGACAGCGCGACAGCATGGGTCGGGTGGGTGTGAATGACGCTGTTTACATCTGGCCGCGCCTTGTAGATCTCGGAGTGGATGAAGACCTCGCTATGGCGCCTTCCCCCGCCCGCCACCTTCACGCCATCGAGGTTGCAGGTCACCATGTTCTCCATGGTGATCTCGTCAAAACCCATGCTGTGCGGCTTCATGTAGAACAGGCCCGGCTCGCCCGGTACGCGGATCGACACATGGCCCCGCGTGAGGTCTGCCTGCCCGTTCACCTGCAGGATCTTGCCGGCATCGATAAGGCGCTGGCGCACCTGCGTTGCAGCATCTGTGCTTGTTTCTTCCATGACTGCGCTCATGATGTGGAAGTCTCTGCGGCTGGATTCTTCTGCGGGGAGACCCGGTTGGGCCGGCCGGCCTGTGCCGGGTTGAGCGGGTTGATGTCGAGCACCGCACCGTCGGGCTCGTAGATCTGGCCGAGCTCCTGCAACACCGGCGAAAAACGCATGTGCGTGCGCCGCTGGAACTCCACGAAGCCTCCCCTGAAGTGCTTCTTGTCTTTCTCGTTGGGCAGATCGATGCGCTCGTTGCGCGCCGCATCCCGGATCACCCCCATCGGATCCTCCCCGCGCTGGACCTTCGCGATCTCGCGCCGCAGTATCCTGCGGTACAGCGCCACCCCCTGGTCGGACGCCGCCAGATTCTCCGCACTGCGGTCTGCTACACGCCCCTGCGTGAGCCAGGCCATGATGTCCTGCCCATCGATGTGATCCACCCGGTAGCTGCCGTCCGCGTTCAGGTACGGCACCTCATGGCGGTGCACCTTCTGCAGCAGGTGCGCCGGCACCGTGGCGCCCTGCGGCGGCACATAGGCGTGGTACCACAGATGCAGCGTGTTCTCGTCGTCCATCGGCACGCGCATCTGAAACACGTACGAGCGCCGGTGCGCGTCGCCATTGCCCACCGCCAGCGTGCTGGGAAACACGATCGGATGCCCGACCTTCCAGTCGTCCGAATCCTCGGGCTGGCCGGCCAGCAATCGGTGCTTGGTGATGCCGTACTCGAACTCCTTGAAGTCGATCTTCTCGTGCGGCGCGCTGATGTGGGTCTTTACCCCCGGCGCCTCCTGCGCGAACTCGATGTAGCGCCCGTGCAGCCACTCGGCATGCACCGGATCGACCGAGGTCTCCACGATCTGCAGCCAGTTGCACGGCAGCTCGGCACGCCCCAGCGTGCGCACCGCCCCCTCCACCACCAGACCGTCGAAACGCGGCAGCAAGGGCGCGGGCTGCGGCCCCAGGTACGCAAAGACCAGCCCACCGAGCTCCTGCACCGGGTAGCTGTCGATCGAGACCTTATCGCGAAACGACGGGTTGTCCCTGCCAAAGGGCTGGTCCAGGCACTTGCCCTGCGCGCTGAACTCCCATCCGTGGTAGGGGCAACGGATGCCATCGGCTGTAGCCATGCCGTAGGCAAACGATGCCCTGCGGTGCGGGCACTGCTCGGCAATCAACCCCAGGCGCCCCTGCGTGTCCCGAAACAGCACCAACTGTTCGCCCAGCAGCTTCACCCGCTTGGTGCCGTGCACGGTGTCGTCCAGGTCGCTGAGTGCAGCAATCGGGTGCCAGTAGCGGCGCAGCAGTTCGCCAGCAGGAGTGCCCTTGCCGACGCGCGTGAGATCGCGGTTTTGCTCAGTCGTTTCCATAGCGTCGTTTCTCCTTTGTTGCCCACTCCTGGAGCAACACATGCAAACATTTAGACAACTAAGTTTAGTCCAATCCCCACCCGCCTTCAACCCCGTTTGCGCCCACCCAAATCAGTAGATACCCTTGCCAATTCACCACCCCGCAAGGGCCCGCGCAGGTGCGCGGCCACTGCCCCGAAATGCTGCAGGGGCCCTCGACAAGATGCAGAACCCAACCCGGAGCAAAGTTTGAAAAACCACCTTCTCATTGGCGGCAACGGTGTCATCGGGCACTTTCTCGCCCGCCAACTGGTCCGGGCAGGCCACCGGCCCATCATATGTCACGGCGTGGAGACACCGCCCTGCTGGCCGACATCGCGCAGCAATGCGTCCATGTCAGCGCCCACATGTACGACGCAAAGGCCGTCGAAGACATCGTGGCCGGGAATCGCATTGCCCACATTGCCCACCTGGGTGCCGCGCTGCCCAGCGTCTCCGAGGTGGATCCGGCTCAGGGAGTGCGGCTGAATGTCGGGGGAACGGCCAATGTGCTGGAAGCAGCCAGGCGCTGTGGCGTCAAACGGGTGGTCACGGCCAGCAGCAAGGCCGCGTACGGCCCCGCGCGGGGCACCCATGCTGCGCCGCACTCAACAACGACGACGCGGCACACGGCATCCTGCTGGCGCTGACCACGTCCCGGCTGAACCATTCGGCGTACAACATCGCCACCGGAACCGGCTTCTCTTTGCGTGACCTCGCCAAAGCGGTTCGGCGCCGCAACCGGATTGTTCTGGTTGTCAGGAAGGACTCGGAGCCGCCGCCTGGCGTAGTTCGCCGGTATCGAGGTGCCGCCACTCGGCGCCTTTCGGCACCATGCCCCCACAGGACTTGATGGACTTCTGCGGGATGGACGAACCGTCTCCATGTCCGTTCATTGGCTTTTTCTTTGATGCGATGCGGCGGCGCTTATCCCCAGACCGCAAACCCGACGCCGACGCCGGTCCCGGCGGGAGTCCGGTACAGCGGCAGATACTCCGACCATGTCAACGGCGCGCCGTGCATGGCACCGGCAGTCATGACCCAGTTCAGTATCTCGGAGGATCCCGAGTTCAGCGCGCACCTCGGCAAACTGCGCAGCACGCTTTGGTCCTGCGAGCCCAACGCGGCCATGACGCTGCGGTCCAGCGATTCGTCGACGACAAAATGGCTCAGTCCACCCGAGGCCACGATGGCCACCCGCAGCGCACTGTCGTCGGCCTCGATGACCTGACGCAGGCGCAAGCCGATGTCATGGCAGCGGGCTGCAGTCGGCACATTCGGCGGGAAATACGTGTTGAGCAAGATCGGCACCATCGGGATTGCACGCCCACGGAACAGCCGTTGGGCGATGAAACCGAACGCATGCCCCAGGCCAGCCTTGACGTCCTGACCTGAATCGGCAACGGCGGTCACATCGACACCGTGGTCGATCAGACCGTGGATCAAGGACAGAGCGAATGCGGCGTGCCCAGGAAGGGCATGTCGGGCATCCATCAGATACCCCTTGCCCGCCTTCAGGACCCAGTCCGGTGAACCCTCCCGCCCGAATGCATCGCTGGTGATCAGCGTTTGGTTGTGGCAAATCGCGAAGGCCGGCTGGTTGCTCGGGCTGAACAGTTCGCCCTGGTCGTCCCCCACCACCAGAACCACGTCCGGGCGGGCTACTTCCAGGGCGTTGGCCAGCCGGTCGAGTGCCGCTTCACACAAGGCGGCCTTGCGCACCAGTTCTTCCTGCCGGGATGCTTCGGCATACTTCGGGCCTACTTCTGCCAGCAGTTCCTCATAACGCAGGCGCCTGCCGTCCGACAGGTTGAGCCGCGGATTGGCCCTGTCGGCGTCGGCACGCTGACGCCAATCATCGCTGTGCAAGGTGAACAGCGGGGTATGTGAAGTGGCAAGCCCGAGGACGATGTTAGCCATGCAGACAACCTAAACTTGGGGTGGGAGTTGGTAGATATTGTGGTCTGCATTGCAGCCCATGCTGCGCGTCTCAGTCCTCTCCTACCGACCTGCAGTAGTAGCGCCAATACGGGGTTGGGCTGCCCTCTTGCAGTTCCTCGAACGAAAGCATGTCCTCCTGCGATATCGGCTGCGGATCTCCGAGAAGGTAGGCACGGTAGTTGATGTCGGCCATTTCGTTCAGGCGTATGGCCGTCAGGGTGGCGTCCTCGACCGAGGTGCCACAAGTGGTGATGCCATGACCCCGCATCAGGCAGGCCTTGGAGGAGCGAATGGCCTCGGCCAGGCTCTTGCCACGGGTCTCATCGCTGATCAGGATGCTGCTGGGGAACGTGGAGAGTTCCTTCTGCACCAGGCGCAGCAATGCCGGGTCGTAGGCGCCGAACAACGGCAACAGCGGCTTGTTGCAGATGGTGAAGAGCATCACGGTAGCCGGGTGCGCATGCAGTACGGAACGCAACTCGGGCCGGGCCCTGAAGAGACAGGTATGGATGAAGACTTCCTTGGGGACATCCAGATCGGCCCGGCCCTCCACCTTGCGCCCGTCAAAGTCCACCAGAATGATGTCGTCCGGCGCGGTGAAGCGGATCCCCGACTCCCCCGGGCCGCGCGCACGGATCAGCAGCAGCTCCTCGCCAGGCAAACGCAGGCTGATATGCCCGAAGGTGCTCTTGGTCACGTCCAGCTTGCCCATCACGCGGCAGGCCTTGGCGAGCAGTTCGCGCTCGGGCAACAGCCGTTGGTACATCGACATGGTCATCGCGCTCTCCCCCGGCGCATCAAAGTGCCGCTTCCAGAACCGGCAGGGACACCGGCCTGGGCAGTCCGAACGGCTCATGGAAGACGTTCAGATCGAGCAGACGGTTCTTCTCGGGGTCGCGTATGACACCCATAGGGTCGCCGCCCTCACGCACGATATTGATCTGTTCCTTGAGCAGGCGGCGCAGTATGGCAATGCCGCGGTCGGACACACCCAAGTGTTCGCGCGATCTGTCCGTCAGGCCCCCCTGCGTCTCCCAGGCCATGGCATCCTGCGCGGTCACGATCTGGAAGTCGTACCCGCCCTCCTGGTCCTTGAGGCTGCAGTGCTCGAAGGGCACATCGGCATCCGGCGCTGTCACCGTCTGCCTGGAGGGCATGAAGTTGACGTGGAACACGCGGGTGTGGGTGTCATCGATCGGCATCCGGAACTGCATGTTGTGCATGTATTTGAGCCAGGTGTCTGCCTCGGTGAATGTCTTGACGACGTCGTAGCCCTGGGCCCTGACCACATCGAGCCCCAGCACCAGTCGCAGGATGGTCGGGAACACCAGCGGATGCTGTTCGGTCTGCGGTGGATCGCCGGGGTTCTTGCCACCGGTCACGCGCACCTTCTGGATGCCGTACTCGAACCGCACGAAATCGTGTTTCTCCTGGTATTGAGAGCGCACACCCAACGCCGCGAAACGCGCTTCATCGGCCTTGTCCTTGTCGGCGCCGAACCCTCCGTGCAGCCAGTACAGATGGGCGGGATCGACCGAGTTCTCCATGGGCTGCAGCCAGTTGCAGTTGATGACCGACTCGATCACACCCCAACGCCTGCCATCCTCGCGCGCCAGCACGTCCCAGCGCGGCAACAGCGGCACCGGCAAAGGGCCCAGATAGGCGAACAGGAGCCCGCCCAATTTGCGTACCGGATAGGCTTTTTGGGTGATCCGTTCCTTGTAGGTACTGCCTTCAGGTTCAGCGGGCTGCTCCAGGCAGCGCCCGGATGGGCCGAACTTCCAGCCGTGGTAGGGGCAGCGGATGCCCTCTGCGTCGACTCTGCCGTGGTACAGCGAGGCCAGGCGGTGCGCACATTGCTCCTCCATGAGACCGTACTCGATGGGAGCCCCGCCGTGTGCCTGGCGCAGCTGGAACAAAACCAGGTCCTCGCCGAGAATGCGCACGCGCTTGATCGGACCGGCCTCGCTCAACTCGCATGCGGCCGCCACCGGATGCCAGTAACGGCGCAGCAATTCGCCGGCCGACGTGCCGGCACCCACAAGGGTCATCGATTCGTTTTCCTCTTTGGAGATCATGGATCTGTCCTTTTCAAGCGCTGTTGCGACACGGAGGTATGCTGGTCTGGGATTTTCAAGAAACTACCGCTGCCGGAACGAACACGCGTGTGCGCTACAACGGCAACGGCGCCGCAACCTGGTGCGACAGGTGGATTTCCCGTCGCTCCCGGGCGGACTGCATGATGGCCAGGCACACCTCCAGGGTTGCCATGCCCCATGGCCCTGAATGCTGCACCGGTTTGTTATGCACGACCGCGTTGTAGAGCTCCTCGAGCTCGGCACTTCGGCCCGAAACCGGATTGGCATTGCCGGTCAATGGCACGTCTTCGGTGCCATTGTCATTGTGGACGAAGATGCCGAACGGAGACTGCCGAAGGTCGCCGCGCTCGCAAGAGACGATCAGCATGCCGAGGTCATTGGGCACCCAGGGCTGCTTGACCGCGCGTCCGGCTGCAATGACGCGCTCGTCCGAGCCGCCAATGCGAAGGTTGTCCTTGGCAAGGTCCTGGTCCGAGCTGCCATCGAGCAGCTGGCTTCGTACCTGGATCCGTTCATCGACCGTGAAGTGGTGGGTCTGGCTGCCCCAGGGGACGAGTTCCGCGCCCACAAAGTAACCATAACCGTTGTGCATCAACGTGGCTGGCGTGCCGTCCTCGAACTCCATGAAGGCCGAGTAATAGCCGGGAATGGGTCGGCCCTTGAACCACTGCCCGGTGGTGCCGCGCACGCTTCGGACCAGACCGCCGCCGAGCAGGCGAAGCGTGTCGACCTGGTGGGGCGCTTGCCGGAACGGCACCCCGCCACCCTGGTTGATGTCCAGCTCGTCTGCAGAGCGCGGGCGAAGCATCCAGTCTGAATAGGCCCAGACATGCATGGCGCACACACGCCCCACAGCGCCGGACAGGATGATGCTGCGCATGGTGCGGATGTTCGGCAGAAAACTCTGGGTATGGCCGCAGATCAACTTGACGTTGTGCTTGATCGATGCCTCGATCATGGCCTCGGCTTCCTGCATCGTGGTTGCCATCGGTTTTTCCACGACCACATGTTTGCCATGTTGCGCCGCGATGATGGTGTGCGCCGCGTGGAACCGGTTGGGGGTCGCGATCCAGACTGCTTCGACCTCCGGGTCGGCGCACAGTGCTTCGATGCTGGAGTAGGTGTTGCCTCCGTAGCGCTGTTTGAAAACCTCCAGGATCCGGGGGTTGGTGTCGGCTGCCGCAACCAGTTGCATGCGGCCGAAGCTCTCCATGGCTGGCAGTATCTCGGCGGCGCCGACGCCCACGCCCACCACCCCGACGCGCAATTTTCGCTCGCTTGTGCCGCCATCCTGTGGTGCGTTCATCGTGTCGTCCTCGGCCGTAATCCGGCTGCGTCTTGTCGGGGAACCTCTTGAATCAACCGCTCAGAAGGGCTCCACAATTTCTGCTTTTTATTTTAGACTCATGTCAAGAACAACACAGCCGAATCGTTCTTCCGATATAAGAGAATAACTAAAGTGTCATCGCCATGAACGAACTCCGCAATCTGTTGGGCCCGCTGCGGGTACTGGACGCCATGGTCAGGGCTGGCGGCATCGCACGTGCTGCGGCCCAGTTGCATGTCACGCCAGGGGCGGTAAGCCAGCAACTGAAGCAGTTGGAGGGCGCTTTGGGCGTCGCGCTGTTCACCAAGGCGGGGCGTTCGCTGGAGCCAACAACAGCCGGCAGGCAGTTGGCACGGCGCTTGGCAGATCTGTTCGACCGTATTGAAGCGGTCATCGCGGAGACCACCTTGCTTGCTCGCGAGCAACGCCTGCGTGTCAAGGTCAGCCCCGATTTCGCTGTCAAGTGGCTCATGCCCAGGCTGGCCGGCTTTTACGCCGCCCATGGCGACATCGACCTCGATATAGCAACCAGCAGCCGTGCAGATGACGTGCATCTGGACAACGCTGATTTCGTGATCCGCTTCGGCAACGGGGAATGGGAGGACGTGCATTCCGAGTTGTTGTTCATGAACGAACTGGTCCCGGTTTGCGCTCCGGCATTGGCCGCCTCCATCCGCGCTCCGCACGATGTGCTGAACTTCAAGCTGATCCACTCGATGCGCCGACCGGAAGCCTGGTCCGCTTGGCTCGAAGCGGTCGGCCTGGGCCTGGGGCCATCGTCGCGCACCATGGCACTGGCGAACTCGACCCTGTGCATCCAGGCGGCGGCCGACGGCCTCGGCATCGCGATCAGCCCCAGCGCCTACCTGACGCAAGACCTCCAGAGTGGCCGGGTTGTCGTGCCACTGGATCAGGTCGCGCATACCGGTGTGGGCATGTACCTTGTATGCGACCCGCGCAAGGTCGAGACCCGCCCCTGCCGCGACTTTCTGGAATGGATGCGCACGGTCTGCGGGCCCATGGCTACAAGAACACCCGTGCAAGCGCCTGACAATCTGGCGCAACGATAAAGATACTCCCTGGCCAGCAATTCGCTTTCGGGCAACAGGCGCTCATGCGCAGGCATGGCGTTGCGGGCGTTGACCGAAAGTGCTTGGAATGCGCGCAGTTCAGGCCTCGAGAGCCGCTGAATTTCTCAGAAGACCGAAAGCCTCGTGGTACACGTCGAGGTCTATCACCGTGTTTTTCGCCGGATCCCGGATGACGCCCATGGGATCC
Source organism: Rhodoferax sp. OV413 (assembly GCA_945861785.1). Classification (GTDB taxonomy): domain Bacteria; phylum Pseudomonadota; class Gammaproteobacteria; order Burkholderiales; family Burkholderiaceae_C; genus CAISIP01. The sequence continues at coordinate 21,391 of CAMAWD010000022.1, forward strand.
CCACCATCGCGCACTATGTCGATCTGTTCCTTCAACAACCTGCGAAGCATGGCGACGCCGCGGTCGGACACACCCAAGTGTTCCCTGGACCGGTCTGTCAGCCCGCCCTGTGTCTCCCAGACCATGGCATCCTGCGCCGTGATGATTCTCAGGTTGTACCCGCCATGGTCATCCTTCAGCGCGCAGTGTTCAAACGGTACATCTGCCTCTGGTTTGCTGACGATTGTGGTCGAGGGCATGAAGTAGACATGGAACACCTGGACGTGGGTATCGTCGATGGGTGCGCGAAACTGCATGTTGTGCATGTATTTCAGCTGCGTGTCGGCCTCAGTGAAGGTCTGGACAGCGTCAAAACCCTGCGCCACTACCGCATCGACCCCTGTCACCAGCCGCAAGATGGTAGGGAACACCAACGGATGCTGCTCGGATCGAGGGGGGTCCCCGGGATTCCTGCCGTCTGTCACCCGCACTTTTTGAATCCCGTATTCGCAACGGACAAATTCGTTTTTTTCCTTGTACTGCGCTTGCAGGCCGAGCAAGGCGAAGCTGGCCTCGTCGGTGCCCCCCCGATCGGCGCCTATGCTGCCGTGCAGCCAATAAAGGTGCGCCGGATCGACCGAGTTCTCCATCGGCTGCAGCCAGTTGCAGTTGATTACCGACTCTATGACGCCCCATCTTTTTCCGTCTTCCCGGGCAAGTACATCCCAGCGCGGCAACAGAGGTGCTGGCGATGGCCCCAGATAGGCGAACAAAAGGCCTGCCAGGCGTTGCACCGGGTAGGCAGTCTGACGGATCCTGTCCTTGTAGGTACCGTCGGTGGGCTCGGCCGGCTGTTCGAGGCAACGGCCCGACGGAGCGAACTTCCAGCCATGGTAGGGGCATCGGATGCCTTCCGAATCGACTCTGCCGAAGGCGAGGGATGCGAGTCGGTGCGGACACTGCTCGGCCACCAGACCATACTCGACGCTGGCACTCCCGTCTGCCTGCCGCAGCCGGAACAAAACCAGATCTTCACCCAGGATTCTGACTTTCTTGATGGGTCTGTCGGCGCTCAACTCACTGGCCGCCGCAACCGGATGCCAATAGCGCCGCAGCAATTCTCCGGCAGGCGTCCCGGCACCTACCTGGGACATGGACTCGTTTTCCTTCTTCGTAATCATGCGCAAATACCCTTTGCCAAGCTTTTCATTGCAGGCTCATGTTGGCCCCATCACGGCTGCAGCGTTGCCTTGTTGCGTGCGTAACCTTCTCTTACGGTTCGCGCGAATTGCTCGGCCGATTCGAACCGGGAAAGAATGCCCCGCTGTGCCATCTGCTCGCGAAAACTGGGTGAATTGACGACTGTCTGGATGTCGGCTTCAATTTTCTTGACCAATGCGGCAGGCATGTTCGCAGGCCCCATCACGCCTTGCCAGGAGATGAATTGGAACTTGGGATAACCTTGCTCTGCTGCAGTCGGGATATCCGGCGCCTGTGGCATCCGTTCAAGTTGGTTGATGGCCAAACCGAGCAGTTGGCCGGATTTCATGAGGGGCATGGCAGTGGACACGGCGACCCAAGATGCGTGAACCTCCCCCGACGCTACCGCCAGCAATGCAGGCGCGCCCCCCTTGTATGGGATGTCGTTCAACTTGGTTCCGGTCTCCTTCATCATGTATTCCATCATCATGTGGTGCGACTCTCCCTTGCCGGAAGAAGCGTAGTCCAGTGCACCCGGGCGCGCTTTTGCCGCAGCGATGAAATCCTTGAATGTCTTGTGGGTCGACTTTCCGTTCACCACCAGGACATTGGGAACGGCAAACGCCATGCCGATCGGGACGAGGTCTGTCAGGGGGTTGTAGGGCATGTCGTTGCGCAGAAAAGGCAGCGAGATCAGTGGCCCCTCGCTGGCCAGAAACAACGTATAACCGTCTGGCGGGGCGCGCACCACTGCTTCCGCAGCAATCGCACCGGACGCGCCCGGGCGGTTGTCAGCAAGCACCGACTGCCCCCAGATAGCCTGCAGTCCTTTCGCAAGTTCGCGACCGGCCGTGTCGGCAGCACCACCAGGCGGGAAACCGATGACCAACCGGACCGGCTTGCTTGGGAACCCAGCCTCTGATTGCGCTGCAGCAGGACCGGCCGAGAAGCAGGCCGCGAGAAGCAGCAAAACAGCGCGGGACGCAAGGCCCTCGCATAAGAAACCGAAAGAACGAAACAACATCTGGATCTCCTTCAACTTACCCGTAGCCTTTTCGGCTCTTTTCTCTTGGCGCGAACATCAAGCGGCAGCAAGTGTCGACTGTGTGCCCATCGCATTGTCTGCACGCGCCGATGACATCGAACACGCGAAATTACTTGGCTATGTCAACGACGAGCGTCGTAAGCCCGGCATTCCCGGAAAACGACATTCAAAATGACATAAACGCACATTCTATTTTAAGCGGGCCAGCACCCCGGGACATCTGATTTATTTAGCCGAAATAAACAGAAAAACTAAACTATTCGACCCGGCTGAACCGGCGACATGGGTTGGACGCGGTGCCATTTGACTACAGGTGTGCGCCGCCGTCCGATGCCAGAATTTGACCAGTGACATAGTTCGAATCGGCGCTGGCAAAGAATACAAACGATGGCGAAAGCACTGCGGGGCCGGGCCTTTGCCCTTTTCGGGAGCGCGCCTTGTCACCCTGGGTCCGTCGGTCGAATTCATCGAGGGCATCGGTCATTCGCGTTTCGGCGACGGGCAGGATGCAGTTCACCTGAATGTTGAGTGGCAGCAGCTCCTTGGCACATATCCTTGTGAGCTGCGCGATACCCGCCTTCGCCGCGCCATAGTCGCTAAGCCCCGCGACGGCCTTCACCGCGGAGGGTGACGTTATATTGATGATCTTGCCACCATTGCCGCCCTTCATAAAGCGGTTCACGATAACCTGGGTGCAGAAGAAGGTACCCATCAGGTGCGTGCGGACGGTGTCCTCGAACTCGTCCGGGCTCTTGTCCAGCAGCGGCGTGAGGGACATGCCCCCCGCGTTATTGACCAAAATGTCCACCGTGCCAAAGGTCTGGCCGACGGCCCCGGCCATGCGCTCCACATCCGTGTACCGACCCACGTCAAAGAGGCCACCGCCTACCTTGCCCCCCAGCGCCAGGATGGATTGCATGGATTCGTCAAGGGCACCTTGGTCGGACTGCCCGGTGATGAAGACAGAAGCGCCTTCGCGTATGAACTCCTCGGCGACCGCTCGGCCAATTCCTCTGCTCGCGCCCGTGATTAGAGCGACTTTACCTGCAAGCTTCATGTGCTTCTCCTAAACTCAAACACGCAGTGTAAGCCAGCCCCCGGGGACATTGCGCAGCCCGAATTGCGATCCCCTTCTGCTTGGATTTTCCTGGCCGCTTCCATCTCGCAGTCATGGCAAGAGTGGGTGACACCAGCGTGTTTATCCAGGTTGGACACGACTCTGGTTTGACAGCCACCACTGCTCTCGCGGCCATGAATTCGACAAAAATCACCCGTGCTACTATCACGTCCCGCCACAAATATCAGATTGTTCGATGACTACTGTGAACCGCGAATCCACCCACCCCGGCACCCCGGTGCGTAAGCTCAAAATGGGAATGATCGGAATTGGCGTGGGAGGCACGGAAATGCTCCCCGCCATGGAGGCCATGGAAGAGCTCGATCTCATCGCCGGTGCCGACCCCAACCCCACCACGCTGGAGCGCTTCAAAGCCCGGTACGGCGCGCGCACCTACACCTCCGCCGAGGCCCTGTGCCAGGATCCTGACGTCGAGGCCGTGTGGGTGTCTAGCCCCAACCGGTTCCATGCCGAGCACGCCATCCTGGCGGCGAACAATGGCAAACACGTTGTGGTGGAAAAGCCCATGGCGGTGTCGCTGCAGGAAGCGGAGCAGATGATCGAGGCTGCCGACAGGAACGGCGTAAAGCTGCTCGCGGGCCACACCCGAAGCTTCACCATGCCGGTACGCGCCATGCGCAAGATCATTCAATCCGGCAAGCTGGGGCGCGTGCGCGCGATCCATCTCTTTGCTTACACGGACTGGATGCTGCGCCCGCGCTCGGCCGACGAGTTGGACATCAACCAGGGTGGCGGATTGCCCTACCGTCAGGCACCACACCAGTTGGACACCGTGCGCCTGCTGGGCGGGGGTCAGCTTCGATCACTGCGCGGAACCACCGGCCAGTGGATGCCCGAGCGGACTATTCCGGGCTACTACTCAGCGCACATGGAGTTCGAGGATGGCACGCCAGCATCCGTCATGCACGATGGGTACGGCTACTTCATCGGCGCGGAGTTGGTGAAGTGGGGGCATTCAAACCAGCGCTACACCCCCGAACAGCGGGTGGACGTGCGCAAGCAGATACTCAACGGCACGCGCAACGAGGAAGAAGACAAGCAGGCCATTCGCATCGGCGGTGACTGGGAGCGCAAAGTTTTTCAGCGGGAGAACGAGGCGTCCTGGGTGCCCGAGGATTTGGGCGTCGTGGTGGTCTCGTGCGACCGTGGCGTGATGCGCCACTCCGAGCATGGCATCTACGTTTACGACAACGATGGTGTCCACGATATTGTCTTGGAGCCAAATCGGCATATGGGCACTGCACAGCGGCGTGCGGAGCTCGAGGAACTGTACGACTCCGTGGTTCATGGAAAGCCGCTGTGGCACGATGGCCGCTGGGGCATGGCCACCTTGGAGGCGACGCTGGCAATCGGCGAGTCATCGCGGCTACGCAAGGAGGTCATTCTCTCGCACCAGATTCCGGTGCCGGCTGGATACGACGACGATTTTCAGGTTCCTGGCTACCTGTGATCGCCTCGCTTGGCGCGACCACATTGCAGGCCTTTCCCTTAACCCACCACGATCAAGAGGCACGAAATGGCGCGCACGGCAATCCAACCCGCCGACATGGCAGATCCGCGGCCCCGTTATACCCATGGCTGGCGGGTCGGCAACACGGTGTACGTCGCCGGCCAGCTCGCGCTCGACCAGGACGGCAAGCTCGTCGGGCCGAACGACATCGGCGCCCAGACCCGTCGCGTCCTTGAGAACATGCGCCGCATTCTTGAGGCCGGAGGCGCCAGCCTTGACGACGTCGTGAAAATCACCGTCTTCGTCACCGACATACGGTACCGGGAAGCCTACGGCGTGGTGCGCCAGGAATTCTTCGGCGCCAACCCGCCCGCCAGTACCCTGGTGCAGATTGCCTGCCTCGCCATGCCGGGCGCATTGATAGAGATCGAAGGGGTCGCCGTGATCGACTGATGTGCGTTCGGTGCCCGGTGGGGGCATGCCGCGCTGACAGGCCCCAGACGGTACGGCAACGTGCGCAGGCAACCCTGATTGCGAGTGGCCGGCAAAAGGGGTCAAGCTTGTGATCGCGGTCGAGTTCTACAACGGCACCGGTACCGTCGAAGATCGTGCCGTTGCGGATCAGCAAGTCAAAGTTCATCGATCAACCCGCCAACTTGGCAGAGTAACATTCGTGCATATACGAAACGTGAGACCAGCAGCATGACCATGCCCGCAGAAGAGCCGCCGGTTATCAACTTTGCGGGCGAGAAGGTCGCGTTCGGCCCTTTGCGGCGCGACCTCATGCCGCTTTACCAGCGCTGGGTGAACGATTTCGAGGTCACCCGCACGCTCAATATCGGCGTGCGCCCCAAGACCTACGAGTCGCACGACGCCTGGTATGACGCCCTCACCCGCTCTGACGAGGTGCACTTCACCGTTTACGATAAGGCGAGCCTGCAGCCCATCGGCACCACCGAGCTCTACCGCATCAGCCATCTCCAGCAACGCTGCGAGTTCGGCCTGATGATCGGCGACAAGGCGCATTGGGGCCGCGGCTGCGGCATGGAGACGGCCATGCTGATGCTCGACTACGGCTTCAACGCGCTGAACCTCTACACCATCTTGCTGCGCGTCTTCAGCTACAACACCCGCGCCATCAAGGTGTACGAGCGTTGCGGCTTCAAGCTCATCGGCAACTGGCGCGGTGGCCATCGCGCCGGCGGCAAACCCTGCGATGTCATCTTCATGGACTGCATCGCCCCCGAGTTCAAGTCGCCTGTCATGCGTAAACTGCTGCTTGGGGACTGAGCCAGCGATCCGGCCCTCCGGAGCGAAGCGGCGACAACCGAAGTCAAACTGCTGCAATCCCGCCAGCGCCCTGCCTCGACGTGGAGGCCCGCAACAAACTCGTTGACATGCTCAACCTGGTCAAACGCAATCGACAGGCGCTCAGTTCAGGGCGCAGCCACGGGTGCGAAGCGGACCAGGTCGCTATCACGCGCGAGCTCATGGATGATCTGCGCCACCGCGCCCAGCCCGTGGCCGCGGGCGTCGCGCCGGTAGGCCACGGCCATCGAATAGCTCGGGATCCTGGGCGCCACCTTCAGGATCACGAGCCTGCGCGACTTGAGTTCGGCACGCAGAATCGAGACCGGCAGCAGGCTGATGCCCGCGCCCTCGCGCGCGAGCTGCGCCATGATGACCAGGCTGTTGCAGGTGTTGACGCGCAGGGGCTGCACGCCCGCTGCCGCGAACCAATGGGTGATGGCGGTGTACAGGTGCGACGGCGCGGGGTTGGTCAGGATGGGAAGGCTGGCGAAGTCCGCCGGACCGTAGGGACCCTTGGCGGACAGCAGTTTCGGTGAGGCGACCCACACCAGCCCCAGGTCGAGCAGCGGCTCGATCACTACCAGCGGTCCTGGCGCGGGCGCGGTCAGCACGGCAATGTCGATGTCGCCGGCATGCAGCGACTCGTTGAGCCGCACGCTGAAGTCGACCCGGATCTCGGCGCGCACCAGCGGAAAGCGCTGCTCGATGTGGCGCATCACCTCGGACAGGCAGGTCATGGCAAAGGTGTCGGCCACCCCGATGCGCACCGTGCCGCGCATCTGCACCCCGCCGCTGAAGCGGCCGTCGAGCTCCTCGCACACTGCCAACACCTGCTCGGCATGCGCCGCGATCTCGCGCCCCAGCGGCGTGGGCTTGGCGCGGTAGCTGTCGCGCAGGAAGAGCTTGCCGCCCACCACCGATTCCAGGTCGCGCATCCGTACCGAGATCGCCGGCTGCGTGACGTGCAGGTGCGTCGCGGCGGCCCGGAAGCTGCCCAGGCGCACGACCCACAGCAGGGCTTCGAGTTGGGCAAGGCTGAACCGCATGATTAAAATTGATTATCGATATCCCCAATAATCTTTCAATATCTTTTTCGTGAGCGCGATTCCATCATACGTGGATGAACCGTTATGTCCTGGGCTGCGATATCGGCGGCACCTTCACCGACGTCGTGCTGCGTGGCGGCGGTACCGTGCGCACGCTGAAGGTCCCGTCCACGCCCGACGATTACAGCCGCGCCATCCTGACCGCCGTGCGCGAGATTCGCGATACGCTGGGTGTGGACCCCGGCAGCATCGACGCGGTGGTCCACGCGACGACGGTGGCCACCAACACCATCCTCGAGCACAAGGGCGCCCGCACTGCGCTGGTCACCACCGAGGGTTTCCGCGATGTGCTCGAGATGCGCCGTCTGCGCATCCCGGTGATGTACGACCTGCAGTACGACAAGCCTGCGCCGCTGGTACCGCGCCGGCTGCGCTTCGAACTGTCCGAGCGCCTGGGCGCCCAGGGCGAGGTGAAAAAGGCGCTGGACGAAGCGCAGGCTCGCGACATCGCCGACCAATTGCTGGAGGCTGGCGTGCAATCGGTGGCCATCTGCCTGCTGCACTCCTACGTGAACGCCGGGCATGAGCAGCGCACGGGAGAGATCATCCGCGAGCGCCTGGGGCCGGACGTGTATGTCAGCCTGTCCTCGGACATCCTGCCGGAGATCCGTGAGTACGAGCGCACCAGCACTGCGGTGGTCAACGCCTACATCGGCCCGATCGTGAAGCACTATGTGCGTTCGCTGTCCGCGCAGCTCAAGGCGGCCGGCATCGACGGCCCGCTGCACATCATGCAGTCCAATGGCGGCACCATGTCTGCTGCGGCGGCGGCCGAGAAGCCGGCCTTCTTGGTGGAGTCCGGTCCGGCGGCCGGGGTGATCGCCTGCGCCAGCATCGCGCGCTCGGCGGGTCTTGGCAACGTGATCTCGTTCGACATGGGCGGCACTACCGCCAAGGCGGCCATCGTCGAGAACGGCGAGCCGGCACGCACCACCGAATACGAGGTCGGCGCGGGCATCAATGTCAGCTCGAAGCTGGTCAAGGGCGGCGGCTACGCGATCAAACTGCCTTTCATCGACGTGTCGGAGATCGGCGCGGGCGGCGGCAGCATCGTGTCGATCGATGCCGCCGGCTCGATCAAGGTCGGCCCGCGCAGCGCCGGCGCGGTGCCCGGCCCGGTCTGCTACGACCTGGGCGGCACGGAGCCCACATTCACCGATGCCGCCGTCACGCTGGGCTACCTGAACCCGGAGTACCTGGTGGGCGGCAAGGTACGCATACAGGCGCAGAAGTCGCGCGAGGTAATTCAGAGTCGCATCGCCGCGCCCCTGGGTCTGGGCCTGCTGGATGCCGCGCACGGCATCTACGCGATCGCGGTGGCCACCATGACGCGTGCGGTGAAAGCGGTGTCCACCTACCGTGGCCGCGACCCGCGGGACTTCGACCTGGTAGCTTTCGGCGGCAACGGGCCAGTGGTCGCGGTGGCGATCGCGCGCGCGCTGCAGATGCGCCGGGTGCTGATCCCTCCGGCGCCCGGTGTGTTCAGCGCGGCGGGGCTGCTGTTCTCGAACATCGAGCACAGCCAGCAGCGCTCGATCTTCCGACGCACGACCGAGCTGCCGGCGCAGCAACTCGAGGGCGCCTACGCGCAGCTCGAAGCCCATGTGCGCGCCGAGATGCGCAAGGAGGGCATGGACGACGCCCGCGTCACGGTGCGCCGCCTGGCCGACCTGCGTTACTCCGGTCAGGCCTTCGAGCTCACGGTGGCCGTGGCGCGCGACATTGATGTGGCGCATGTCGAAGCGGCGTTTCACGCCGAACATGCGCGTACCTATGGCCACAGTTCCGAAGGCGATCCAGTGGACCTGATCAACATCCGGGTCGTGGCCTCGGCCGCGCCCGAGGGGCAGGAGGGGCTGTCAGATGGCCTGCGCGCCGTGGCCACGCTGTCTGGCGGCCGGTCGCGCCGGCAGGCCTTCTTCGGCGCGCCCCTGGGCCGGCTCGACACGCCGGTGATGGCCCGCTCCGACCTGGCGCAGGGGCCGGTGGACGGGCCGCTCATCATCGAGGAGTTCGACGCCACCTGCGTCGTGCCGCCCGGCGCGCGGGCGCAGCTCGACCTGCACGGCAACATCATGATCGAGGCAGGTGAAGCATGAGCCAACAACGCATCGACCCCATCACGCTCGAGATCCTCAAGAACGCGTTGTCCTCGGTGGCCGACGAGATGGCGCTGGTGCTCATGCGCAGCGCCTATTCGCCCGTGGTGCGCGACTCGATGGACTACTCCACCGCGCTGTGCGACCACGAGGGCGCGGTGATCGCCCAGGGTCTCACGCTGGCGGTGCAGCTTGGTGCCTTTCCCGACGCGATGCAGCACCTCAAGCAGAAGTTCGCCGGGCGCATGCAGCCGGGCGACATCTTCATCATGAACGACCCCTATGGTGCGGGCGGGCAGCACCTGCCCGACATCTACGTCATCAAGCCCCTGTTCTGGGAGGGCGAGATCGAGGGCTACGCCTGCACCATGGCCCACCACTGCGACGTCGGCGGCATTGCGCCAGGCAGCATCGCCATCCATGCCACCGACATCTACCAGGAGGGCTTGCGCCTGCCCATGCTCAAGCTGTACGAGGCTGGTGTGGCCAATGGCACACTGTTCGAGATCATCGAGAAGAACACCCGCCAGCCGGTGCAAGTGCTGGGCGACCTGCGGGCCCAGCTCGCCGCGTGCACAGTGGCCGAGCGCAGCTTCGGCGACCTGCTCAAGCGCTACGGCGGGCGCGCCGTACGGCCTTACCTGGCGGCCATCATGAACCAGGCCGAGCGCCTTATGCGCGAGTTCATCCAGGGCATTCCCGATGGCGCCTACCGCTTCGAGGACTGGATCGACGGCCTGGGCGAAGCCCCAGAGCCGCTGAAGATCGCGGTCTGCGTGACCGTGCGCGGCGACGAGGTGGAGGTCGACTTCACCGGCACCTCGGCCCAGGTGCAGGGCGCCATCAACTGCCCGATGGCGATGGTGCGCTCCTGCTCCTACTGCGCGGTGCGCTGCATCACCAGCCCCGACATTCCCAATTGCGAAGGCTACATGCGCCCGCTGAAAGTCTTCGCGCCGGAGGGAACGATCCTCAACCCGGTTTTGCCCGCCGCCTGCGCCGCGCGCGGCGTGATGGGTTACCGGGTGTTCGACGCCATCATGGGTGCGCTGGCACAGGTGGTTCCCGATCGCGTGATCGCCGCCGGTGAAGGCGGCCCGACCCTGTTTGCAACCGGCGGCTACCACCGCGGCCGGCCCTTCGTGCTGACCGAGGTGATGGTCGGCACCTGGGGGGCGCGTGCCGGCAAGGACGGGGTGGAGGGCATCTCCAATCCGGCGGCCAACCTCTCCAACCAGCCGGTGGAACTCATCGAGGCGGAACTGCCGCTGGAGGTGGTGCGCTACGGCATGGAGCCGGACTCGGGTGGCGCAGGTGCCTTTCGCGGCGGACTGGCCTTCGTGCGCGAGTTCCGGCTGCTGGCCGACGAGGCCGTGTTCACGACCCGCGCCGACCGGCGCGACCATGCGCCCTACGGCTTCGCGGGCGGGCACCCGGGTGGTGCCTCGCGCAACACTTTGATCGCCGCCAACGGCAGCGAGCGGGTGCTGCCCACCATGCCCATGGAAGCCGTGAAATGGAAGGCGGGCGATGTGTTCCGGCATGTGAGCGCCGGTGGAGGCGGCTGCGGCGATGCGCTCAAGCGCAGCCCGGCGCTGGTGCTGGCGGATGTGCTCGACCAGAAGGTCGGCCCGGTGGCGGCACGGGAGCTCTACGGGGTCGTGATCGAGCGCGGCAATTTGGATGAAGCGGCGACCGAAGTCTTGCGCGGCCAGATGCGCGCCCGGGCGGGGGCCGGCTGATGGCCGTCGACCTGCTGCTGCGCAACGGCACCGTGCTCGACGGCACAGGCACCGGCGCTGCGCGGCAGGCCGACGTGGCTGTGCATGGCAACCGCGTGGTGCAGGTCGGCGACTGCCGGGGCGTGGAGGCGACCGAGTCGCTGGACGCCACGGGCCTGTATGTGGCGCCGGGCTTCATAGACATTCACAGCCATTCCGACTACACCTTGCTGGTGGACCCGCGCGCGGTCAGCGCCATTGCCCAGGGTGTGACGCTGGAGGTGATCGGCAATTGCGGCTTCGGCTGCGCACCGATCGTCCATCCGGAGCTGGCCAGCGGCAACATCTACGGCTTCAACAACCAGGTGGCCCTGACCTGGAAGAGCGTCGGCCAGTACCTGGACCGGCTTCAGGCAGCCCAGCCTGCGGTCAACGTGATCAAGCTGGTTCCCAACGGTCAGCTGCGCCGCTCCACCGTGGGTGTGGCCGACCGGCCGGCCACGGCTGGCGAACTCGACACCATGAAGTCGCTGCTGGCGGAAGGCATGGACCAGGGCGGCTTCGGCTATTCGACCGGCCTGGAATACCCGGCCGAGCGCGGCGCGCCGGACGCCGAACTGGTGGCGCTGTGCAAGGTCGCGGCTCGGGCTGGCGGCCTGTATGCCAGCCACACCCGCCGGCGCGACGACGGCGCGGTATCGGCCATCGATGAAGCCATCCGCGTCGGAGAGCAGGCGGGTGCAAAGATCCAGATCTCGCACCTGCTGCCACGCAAGACGAACGCAGGAGAGGGACAGCAGGCCCTGGAACTCATTGACCGTGCCCGCCAGCGCGGGCTGGACATCGCCTTCGACATGCACACCCGGCTCTATGGCACCACCTTCCTGGACACCATCGTGCCGCCCTGGGCCAGCGAGGAGGGCCCGTCAGCCCTGGCGCGGCACCTGGCCTCGGCCGAGAGCCGGCGACGCATGCGCGGCTACCAGAGCATCATCACCGGGGGCGGCTGGGACCGCATCGTGCTGCTGGACCACCCGAAGTTCCCGCAGTATTCGCGCCGCAGCTTCGGTGAGCTGGCCAGGGAATCCGGTGGCGATGCGTTCGACATCGCATGCGCGATCCTGGTTGCCGACATCGGCGCGCCGGCGCGTGCCATGGTCATCATCCACGCCTACACGCCCGACCAGCAGGCCGAGATCTTCGGGCACGGCCTGTGCATGCCGGGCTCGGACGCGACCACCCTGGCCCCCGACGGGCCCCTGGCGGCTTCGGCCTTCCACGGTGCCTACAGCTGGGCCTCGTGGTACTTCCATTTCATGGTTCATGAGCGCAAACTGCTCAGCGCGGCGCAAGCGGTGCACCGGCTGACCGGTTTTCCCGCGCAGACCCTGGGCCTGTCCGACCGCGGCCAGGTCAGGGAAGGCTTTTTTGCGGATCTGGCGGTGTTCGAGCCCGCAGGGTTCCGCGCGACCGCGACCACCTTTGAACCGAACCAGCTTGCACAGGGCATGCGCCACGTGGTGGTGAATGGCATCGTCACTCTGAAAGACGGACAGTTGACGGGCGCCCGTGCTGGTGAAGTCATCCGTCGCAGACACACTTAACCGAAGGAGAATGCTATGTCGAGGATCAAGAGATGGGTAGTCGGGCTGATTGCCGCGTTTGGCGCGCTGGTGATCGGGTCAACCGGCGCTCTGGCGCAGGTCGTGCTGAAGCTGGGAACGGTAGATGGCCAGACCACCCATTCGGGGGTGGGCGTCGACGCCTTTGCCGCCGAGGTGGCGCGGCTGTCGAACGGGCAGATGAAGATCGAGGTGTTCCATGCCGGCAAGCTTGGCGGCATTCCCGACCAGCAGAAGAACGTGCTGCAGGGCTCGCAGGACTTGCACCTGTTGTACCCCGAATTCCTGACCGGCCTGATCGACGAGACCAAGATCATCTCGGCGCCCTACGTGTTCCGCGACCTGGACCACGCCCAGGCCTACCTGAAGAGCGACTTGTTCAAGCCGGGACTGGACAAGCTGCGCTCCATGGGCGGCATCATCCTGGACACCAGCTGGAGCTGGAAGCAGAAGGACCCGCGCGGCCTGATCTCGACCAAGCCGGTCCGGACACCCAAGGACCTGGAGGGCATGAAGCTGCGCATCTGGGAGTCCAAGACCGCCATCGAGACCTGGCGCGGGCTGGGCGCCAACACCATCGTGGTGCCGCGCCCCGAGATGTACCTGGCATTCAAGCAGGGCATCATCGAAGGCGGGCCAGAGACCATCGGTGTCGCCTATGACGGCAAGAACGCCGAAATGGCCAAGTACTGGACCCGCACCGACGAGTACTACCAGATCGTGAACATCATGATGAACGAGAAGAAGTTCCAGAGCCTCACGGCGCAGCAGCGCGACATCCTGCAAAAGGCGGCGCTGGTGGGTGGCCAGGCCTACGCGGCCGAGTCCGAACGCGGCTTCACCGAAAAGAAGGCCAAGGCGATGAAGGACTTCGGCGTGACCATCCTCGAGCCGGACCTCGCACCCTGGCGCGAGCGCAGCGACAAGGTGATTGCCGTGCTGGAGAACGACGGCGTGATCCCCAAGGGTCTGGTCGCGAAGGCCAAGGCGATCAAGTGAACCTGCGCGCCGCGGCACTGACCTACTTGCGCTGGTCGCGCGCCGCGGTGCTGGCGGTGGCGGTGCTGGTGCTCGCCACGATGGTAGCGATCAACAGCGCCGAGATCCTCCACCGGGTGACAGTCACACGCGGCCTTAACTGGGTGCAGGAGTTGTCGGTCATCCTCGCGATGACGCTGTACTTCTTGACCTACACGCTGATCGCCAAGGACCGCGAATACATCCGCATCGAACTGGTCTCCACGCTGCTGCCAGCGCGCGGCCAGCGCGTGCTGGCGGTGTCCGTGCGCTTGATGGTGCTGGCTTTCCACCTGATGCTGGCCTGGTACGCCGTGCGCGCGGTGCAATTCAATGCTGCATTCGAGACCCCGGTGCTGTCCTGGCCCGAGTACGTGTTCTATCTGCCGCTGGCGCTGGGCTGCGCCGACATCGTCGTGACCGAGGCGATCTACCTGGCCTGGCAATTGCGGGGTGTCGAGGTCGAGGAACACCGCGCATCGATCCTCACCTGAGACATTCCACGCCATGGCCACTCTCTGGATGATCGTCACCTTTCTGGGACTTGCAGTGCTCGGCGTGCCGGTGTGCGCTGCGATGGGCATCGGCGCCTTCCTGGGCCTGGCCCTGATCGGCGCGCCCCTTGACACCTTTCCGCGGTATGTGCTCGCCGATGTCCGCAGCGTGCCGCTGCTGGCCATCCCCTTCTTCATCCTGGCGGGCAACCTGATGAACCGGTTCGGGCTGACCCGGCGCATCTTCGACTTCATCCAGACGCTGGTGGGCGCGTTCAGGGCGGGTCTGGCCCAGGTCACGGTGCTATCCAGCGTCGTTTTTGCCGGCATCTCGGGCTCCGCCCTGGCCGACATCGCCGGCCTGGGAACGATGCAGATCGAGACCATGCGCCGCGCCGGCTACCGCGCGGAGTTTGCCGCCGCGCTGACGATGGCGTCCTCGCTGCTGGCACCCATCATTCCGCCGTCGATCATGTTCATCATCTACGCGGTGATGATGAATGTGTCGGTCGGGCACCTGTTCGTTGCCGGCGTGCTGCCGGGACTGGCCATGGCGGCGATCCTGCTGATCAACAACTACATCATCGCCCGGACCGGCTGGGAGAACATTCCCGTCACTCGGCGCTCGAGCTGGCGCGAGATCTGGAGCGCATTCTGGCGCGCGCTGCCGGCGCTGCTTACGCCGGTGGTGATCCTGCGCAGCATGATTACCGGCCTGGTGACACCGACCGAGGCCAGCGTGCTTGCGGTGCTGTATTCGCTGCTGCTTGGTCTGTTGTACCGCGAGATCAACTGGGCTTCCCTGCGCGACGCGTTCACGGCGACGGCGCGCACCACCACGCTGATCATGTTCCTCACCGGCATGGGCAGCGTGATGTCGTTTGTCATCACGTCCGAGCAGGTGGCGGAACAGATGGCGCTGCAGTTGGTCAGTGCGACCGACAACAAATGGGCGATCCTGTCGCTCGTGACGCTGGCGCTCATCATTTTGGGCTGCTTCATGGAGACGGTGCCCGCCATGCTGATCTCGATCCCGCTGTTCGGCCCCCTGGTGGTGAAGTTCGGCATCGATCCCGTGCATTTCGGCGTGGTGCTTACCTACGCCCTGCTGCTGGGCATCGTGCATCCGCCGGTCGGCCTGGGCCTTTTCACGGTGTGCGCGGTGGCGCGGCTGAAAATAGGGGCGGTAGCCATCGCCTCGATGAAGTTCTATCCGGCCTTCGTGATCGTGCTGCTGGTATTCATGTTCGTGCCCGAGCTCTCCACCTGGCTGCCATCGGTGGTGTTCCCGAAAAAATAGCCAGTCCCGCGGAACCGTGCATGGCGTGCACGGCCCCGGTCCAATGGAGCGTGTCGCCATGGCCTTCGTCGAAACCGTCCTGGGGAAAATCCCGGCCACCGAGCTGGGCATCACCCTGCCGCACGAGCACTTCTTCTGCACCACGGCAGGTCCGAACCTCGTGGAGCCCGAGGACCCGGGCGACCGCGAGCTGGCCCGCCAGCCGGTATCCCTCGCGAACCGCGGCTGGCTCGAATACAACTGGCATTTCAGCCAGGACAACCTGGTGCTCGACGATGCCGAGACTGCCGCGCAGGAGGGCGCGCTGTTTCGCCGGGCCGGCGGGCGCAGCATCGTCGACGTCACGCCCTGGGGCATCGGCCGCAACCCGGCCGCCCTGGCGGAACTCTCGCGGCGCACCGGCTTGCACATCGTGATGGGCTGCGGCCATTACTGGGAGGCCAGCCACCCTGCCGACATGGCGACGCTGTCTCAGGCGAGCATCACCGACCGCATCGTGGCGGAGTTCCACGACGGCGCGGAAGGCACTGGCATCCGCCCGGGGGTGATCGGCGAGATCGGCTGCTCCTGGCCGATGACCGACAACGAGGCGAAGTCCCTGCGCGCCGCCGGCGTGGCGCAGAGGGTCCTGGGTGCGGCGCTGTATATCCACCCGGGCAAGCACCCCGACTCGGCCTTCGAGATCCTGCGCATTCTCGAAGCCACCGGCGCCGACATGGGCCGGGTGATCATGTGCCACATGGACCGCACCGTGCAGGATTTCGACCAGATCCTGGCCGTGCTGCGTACCGGCTGCACCGGCGAGTGGGACCTGTTCGGCATGGAGACCACCGGCGTCTACTACCGTCCGCTGGGCATCGACATGCCCAGCGATGCCCAGCGTCTCACATTGCTGCGCGCGCTGATCGACGCCGGCTTTCTGGCGCAGCTGCTGATTTCGCACGATGTGTGCTTCAAGCATCGGCTGCACAAGTTCGGGGGCACCGGCTACGACCACATCCTGTGCAACACCGTGCCCTGGATGCGCCTGCGCGGATTCACCCAGGCCGAGATCGATGCCATCACGGTGCACAATCCGCGCCGGCTGCTCGAACGCGAGGCGCCGTGACGGCGGCCTTTCGCCACCCGCAGGTGCAGGCCACCCAGACCCAGCCAGAAAGGACACGACCATGAAATTGCTGAGCGATGCCCAAGTGCGCCAGTACCAGGAAGAGGGCTACGTGGCGCCCATCCGCGTGATGAGCGAAGCGCAGGCAGCGCATCTGCGCGAGCGGCTCGAAGCGGTGGAGTGCGGGCAGGGCGGGCCGCTCCAGGGCTCGATGCGGCACAAGTCCCACCTGCTGTTCACCTGGCTGAGCGAACTGGTGCACAACGCCACGATCCTGGACGCGGTCGAAGACCTCTACGGCCCCAACCTGCTGTGCTGGACCACCAACTTCTTCATCAAGGAGGCGCGCCACCCGGCCTTCGTGTCGTGGCACCAGGACTCCACCTACTGGGGCCTGTCCAGCCCGGATGTGGTGACCGCCTGGGTGGCGTTGTCGCACAGCAATGCCTCCAACGGCGCGATGGAGGTGATCCCCGGCAGCCACAGGCTGGACCAGCTGGCGCACCGCGATACCTTCTCGGCCGACAACTTGCTCACCCGCGGGCAGGAGATTGCGGTAGATGTCGATGCCAAGTCCGCCCAGGTGATCACACTGCAGCCGGGGGAGCTGTCTTTGCACCATGTGCGCATCGTCCACGGCTCATCGCCCAATCCCTCGCCGCAACGGCGCATCGGCTTCGCCATTCGCTACATCCCGACCCGCGTGCGCCAACTGCAGGGAGAGGACAGCGCGACGCTGGTACGCGGCGTGGACGAATTTCGCAGCTTCGAGCACGAGCCCCGGCCCCGCCAGGACATGGACCCGCAGGCAGTGGCGCTGCACCAGGCCATCGCCCAGCGCAACGCGCGCATCCTCTACAAGGGCACGGCGGTACAGGGCTTCGACGCGCCGAAGCCGGCCTGAGGCGCTCCCCCCTCAGGACACCGCGCCCACACGCTGACCACCGCGACTACCAAGGCACCCGCCAACATCCCGACCAGCGCACCCGACAGGCTCGACGCGAGCGGACCAACCCAGCCCAGCGTTCCCGCAATGTCGTCGATCAGGGCGAGCAGACCCGAAGTGGCCATGGTGTGTCAGGCGCGCTGTCAAACCGGGCGTGGTTCGGCTCGCCGGCGCAACTCCGGCGGCGGTCGCGAGCCCAACCGATACGCCGCTCGACGCTTCATTCGAGCTTGGCGCCTGTGTCCTTGACCACCTTGCCCCAGCGCTCCATTTTCGTCCAGTGTTCTACGCCGCCCGACCAGGTCACATTGCCCATGCTTGTCTCCAATTTGTTGTGGTACTTTTTGCGCCCATCGTACCGTCGACTTGCCCTCCGCGAATATTGTCAAGCTCGTGGCACGCGGTGACCGACCTCTCGACCGCAGCCGTCATCTTCCTGATTCTTCGAAGATCCGCCCACCCCCAAGGTCGCCCCCCGCCCCGACAAGTGGTTCACGCCGCCAGCCGCCCGCTGAAGCGCGAGGGGTTCATCCCCACTGGTCGATGCTGGTGTCGTCCAGCACCACGCGCAGGATGTCGCTGCGCGAAACAAAACCCGTCACGCGCCCATCCTCGTCCACCACCGCCAGGCCGGGGAGCGCCGACTCGAGCAGCAGGCCAGCGACGCGCCGCAAGTCGGCCTCGGCCGCCACGCTGGGCACGGGTGTCAGCATGCACAGGGCCAGCGGCTGGGCGGCAATCGACGTCCGTGCCAGCGCCCGCTCCTCGAACTGGCTGCTGGTGTAGAGCATCGCCAGGCGCGCCAATGTGACCATGCCCACCAGCACACCGGCGGTGTTGACCACTGGCGCCTGGCCAAACTGGCGCTGGTCCAGTTGGCGCCAGGCACGTGACACCGGGTCGGTGTCGCGCAACGTGAGCACCTCGTGAACCATGATGTCGCCCACGGGCATCCTGCCCCAGCGCTGGCCCACAGGCACAGGCCGGCTGGCATAAGCCGCCAGCGCCTCACGGTGACGCATGTCGCCGGGTTGGCCCGGGTCGGCAGGGCGGGTTGCAATGGTGTCCGGCGCCATGTCGCCTCCATCGCGCCAGACCGGCTCAATCGCGCGAGTCCGATCGACGGAATGCACCGGCGCGACCTGGCGCAGTTGCTCCAGCGTTCCGCGGAACAGACGACCCGATGCGCCATACACAGAGAACATGCTCCAGCCCTCCCGCCAGCAACCAGCACGATGGCGCCCATGCGCCGCAAACTCCCCGGCGAACCGCTCAGCTGCCCGAAGCCGGCAGGAACATCGACTGAAGATCGGTCAGAAAATCGAATCCCTGCGTGGTCGGCACCACCGCAGACAGGTCACGTGTGACCAATCCGCGGGAAACGGCCAGCGCCAGCCCCGCCTCTATGCTACTCATCGGCAGCCCGGTGCGTTCGGTAAAGTGGGAAAGCGAGAACCCGGCCTTCAGGCGCAGTGCGTTGAGCATGAATTCGAATGGCAGATCGGCACGCGGCACCTCGTCGCTGCTGGCCACACAGTCCATCACCAGCGCCTTCTCCATGTACAGACGGGGGTCGCGGTACCGCACCTGGCGCACGATGCGGTGCGCAAAACTGAGCTTGCTGTGCGCCCCGGCGCCGATGCCCAGGTAGTCGCCGAACTTCCAGTAGTTCAGGTTGTGCCAACAGCGGTGTCCGTCGCGCGCGTAGGCGGACACTTCGTAACGCTCCAGGCCGGCTGCCTGCGTCATGTCGGTGATCCGGTCCAGCATGTCATAGGCCGTGTCCTGGTCCGGCACCTTGGGGGGAAATTTCGCGAAATAGGTGTTGGGCTCGATCGTCAGGTGGTAGATCGAGATATGCGGGCTTTGCAGGGCCAGCGCGGTCGCCATGTCCTGCTCCAGTTCGTCCATGGTCTGCCCCGGCAGGGCATACATCAGGTCCAGGTTGAAGGTGTCGAACGACCGGGCGGCCTCCTCCACGGCGGCCAGCGCCTGCGCGCTGTCATGCACGCGCCCGAGGGAGCGGAGGTGCCGGTCGTTGAAACTCTGCACACCGATCGACAGGCGGGTCACACCGGCGCTGCGAAAGGCCCGAAAGCGGTCTTTCTCGAAGGTGCCAGGGTTGGCCTCCAGGGTGATCTCGCAGTCCGGTGCCAGGCGCAAACGGGCGCGGATGTCCGCCAGCAGGCGGTCAATGGCCTGGGGCGAAAACAGGCTCGGCGTGCCGCCGCCGATAAAGATGCTGTGCACGGTGCGGCCCCACACCAGCGCCAGAGCGGCTTCGAGATCGGCCACCAGGGCATCCAGGTAACGCTGCTCCGGCATGTCGCCTGGGGCCATCTCATGCGAGTTGAAGTCGCAGTAGGGGCACTTCTTGAGGCACCATGGCAGGTGCACATACAGCGCCAAGGGCGGCAAGGCGCCCAACTGGAGGCTGCCGGGGCGCATGTAGTGCGCCAGATCCTGTGCGGCCACCACGCTCAGGCCCAGTGCGCGCGAATCAGCTCCACCATGCGCTGCGCCGCACGGCCGCGGTGGCTGTTCGCGTTCTTGACTTCCACGGGCAGTTCGGCGAACGTTTTGCCGAACTCCGGTATCCACATGACGGGGTCGAACCCGAAGCCGTTCGTGCCTGCCGGTGCCCGCGCGATTTCACCCGCGGCACGGCCGACAGCGATCAGCGGTTCGGGATCTTCGGCGCTGCGCAACGCCACCAGGGTCGACACCATCGCCGCGCGCCGGTTGGCCACGTCGCGCATCTGCTCGAGCAGGGCGACCACGTTGTTGTCGTCGCCCTTGGCGTAACCGAACTGCGTGGCGTAATACGCCGTGTCGACACCCGGCAAGCCGCCAAAGGCATCCACACACAGGCCAGCGTCATCGGCCAGCGCAGGCAGGCCACTGAGCAGGGACGCATGCCGGGCCTTGGCCAGCGCGTTTTCGACAAAAGTGCGGTGCGGCTCGGGCGCTTCGGGGATACCCAGATCAGACTGGCAGATGAGTTCGACCCCCAGCGGTTGCAGCATGCGCTGCAGTTCGTCGAGTTTGCCCCGGTTGTTGGATGCCAGGACGATGCGCGGGTTCATGTCAGCCAGCAAGGCTTTGCTGCTGCGCCAGCATCAGTTCGCCGATGCCTTTTTCGGCCAGCGCCAGCAAGGCGTTCATCTCGGCGCGCGAGAACGCCTTGCCCTCGGCGGTGCCTTGCACTTCGACAAAATGCCCGACCCCGGTCATCACCACGTTCATGTCGGTGTCGCAGGCGGAGTCTTCGGTGTATTCCAGGTCGAGCAGGGGGGTGCCATCCAGGATGCCCACCGAGATCGCCGCCACCGAGGCGAGCAGCGGCGACTCGGTGAGTTTGCCTTCGGCGATCAGCCGGCTGACTGCGTCGTGCGCCGCCACATACGCACCCGTGATGCTGGCAGTGCGGGTGCCGCCGTCGGCCTGCAACACGTCGCAGTCGAGCTGGATCGTACGCTCGCCAAGCTTTTTGAGGTCGAACACCGCGCGCAGCGAACGCCCGATCAGGCGCTGAATTTCCTGGGTACGCCCGCTTTGCTTGCCGCGTGCGGCTTCGCGGTCGCTGCGGGTGTGGGTGGCGCGCGGCAACATGCCGTATTCAGCCGTGACCCAGCCCTCGCCGCTGCCGCGTTTGTGCGGAGGCACCTTTTCTTCGACTGAGGCGGTGCACAGCACCTTGGTGGCGCCGAACTCCACCAGCACCGACCCCTCCGCATGCACCGTGTAGCCACGGGTGAGGCGCACGGCGCGCATCTGGTCGGTGGCACGGCCGCCGCTTCGTTGGTATTCACTCACTGGAAAAATCCTAATAAAGGGAGAAAGGGAGAAAGGGCACAACGCCCGCCTGCATCAGCGCCGCTTGGACGCGGTGCGCCGGATCGCTTCGTTGATCTCCGCGATGGAACGCTCGATCGCAGCGTCATCGAGGTCATCGTCGCCGGGGTCGACCCGGGCTGCCTGTTCGGTGCTGGAAAACCCACTGTCGCTGAGTTCGCTGGAGGTGACATCACCCCTCGTGGTCTCGAATTCGTCGGGCGACTCCCACTCCAGCGCAATGACGGTCACGTTGTCGCTGGTGGCGCCGGCTTTTTGCAGCGCGCTTTCGACCAGGTCGGGAACCGCGTTGCCAACCGCCTTTTCGCCCAGCTGGCGCACAATGTCGTCGTCGTCCAGGCTGCCCCACAGGCCGTCCGAGCACAACATGATCCTGTCGCCCTGCTGCAGCGGAACAGGCCCACCAATGTCGAACACCGGCTTGGTGGGCGAACCCAGGCAGGTGAACAGGATGTTGCGGTTCAGTCGTTCTGCCGCCCGGGAGGCGGTCTGATTCGGCTGAGGCTGCTCCATGTAGGAGTGGTCGCGCGTGCGCACCACCAGCTTGCCGCCGCGCACCAGGTACAACCGTGAGTCGCCGCAGTGCACCCAGCTGGCCATGCCGTCCTGCACCAGCGCCGCGACCACCGTGGTGCGGGGGGTGTCAAGCATGCCCTTCTCTGCGGCGTACTTGACGATCTGCCGATGTGCGGCCATAACCGCCGACGTCAGAAATTGCGTGACATCGTCAATCTTGGGGTTGGCCTGCTTCTGGTACAGGTCCGAGACCGCCTGCAACGCAAGTTGCGCCGCCACTTCACCCTCCGGATGGCCGCCCATGCCGTCGGCCAGCAGGAGAATGCCGGAACTGCGCGTGTAGCTGTAGCCCATGCGGTCTTCATTCAGCTGGCGCCCGCCTTTTCGAGTAACCTGAAAAACAGAGAATTTCATTTTGGTTTGATCACCGAGGCGGTCATGCTTTTTGAGCTTTTCTTCGTATCGGTCACCATGGTGTCGAACTGAAGGCGCACTTTCTCGGCGACCGACAGCTTGGTATAACGCCGCTCGCCTTCACGGCTGAGTTCTTTCTGCAGGGAAAACACCGACTGGGGGCGGGACAAGGGGTCAAGGGCCATGCACCACTCCACCACCTCGATCAGGTTGTCGGAATAAACACCACGCAAACGCGTCAATGCGGTGGCGATTCGGTCCTTTTCGATGCGCTGCGGCGCCTCGTTGGGGGGGTATCCCTGCATGCACGCATAAATACAGGCACCGATCGCGTAGATGTCGGTCCAGGGGCCCATGGAGGAGTCGCGGCGGTACATCTCCGGCGCCGCAAACCCCGGCGTGTACATCGGGCGGATGAAATTGCCCTCCTTGCTCAGCACTTCACGCGCAGCACCGAAATCGATCAACACGGAGCGGTTGTCGTCGGTGATGAAGATATTGGCAGGCTTGATGTCCAGGTGGAGCATCTTGTGCTGGTGCACGATGCGCAATCCACGCAGAATCTCGTCGAACAGAGAGCGGATGGTGGATTCGCGAAACACCTTTTGCTGCTTGAGATCGCGCGCGGTGATGATGAAATCCTGCAGGGCGGCGCCTTCCAGGTAGTTCATCACCATGTACACGGTTTCGTTCTCGCGAAAGAAATTCATCACGCTGACCACGGACGGGTGCGAGATCTGGGCCAGCGCACGGCCCTCTTCGAAGAAGCTCTTGAGCCCCAACCGGTACAGCGAGAGTTTCTCGGCCGGGACAGTGGGCGCCAGTTCGCCGGGTGCGCGGGTGGCAAGTGACGAAGGCAGGTACTCCTTGACCGCAACCTGCTGGCCATCGGCGTCGAGGGCAAGGTAAACCAGGCCAAAGCCGCCCGCAGCCACTTTGCGGATAATGCGATATCCGCCAATCATCGTATCGGGCGGCAGTGCGGCGGGTTTGGCCTTGGACATACCTGTTCAGTTGTTTGCGTCTGGCATCTGACCCGGATGCGACCGGCCGCACCGGGGATTTCCACCACTTTGAGAAGCGACCACATGCCAGTTTACAGTATGACCGGTTATGCAGCGGTCCAGTCCGGCGCGGCGGAAACGGCGGCCCCGGCCGACCCAAAACCGGTGGGCGCAAGCGGGCTGGGGCTGGAGATCCGCTCCGTCAACAGCCGCTTTCTCGACCTCGCCTTCCGCCTGCCCGAAGAATTGCGGCAGTTTGAGCCGGCACTGCGCGAACTGCTCGGCCGCCAGTTGAAGCGCGGCAAGATCGAAGTCCGCGCCTCGATCGAAGCCGCCACGGCCGGCCCGGTGACCGAACCATCGCCCCGGCTGCTGCAGCGCCTGGGTTCGGTGCAAGACAACATCCGCGCCTGGTTGCCAGATGCCCAGTCGCTGCGGGTGGCCGACGTGCTGCGCCTCGCGGCCACCGAGCAAACCGGAACCAGAGACTGGGGCCCGGCACTGCTGCCCCTGGCGGACAAGGCCCTCAAAGAGCTGATGCTGGCACGCAAACGCGAGGGCGCCCGCCTGGCCACCGTCTTGCTGGAGCGGATTTCGGAAATCCGTGCCCTGGCGCAACAGGCCATTCCGATGGTGCCGCAGTTGGTGGCACAACAGCGCCAGCGGTTCATCGAACGCTGGAACGAGGCCATGGCTTCGGCACAAGGCGCCGTCGCCCCGGAAGCCGCCCAGGATCGCGCGCTGGCCGAAGCCACCGCGTTCGCCATCCGTATCGATGTGGCCGAGGAGATCACACGGCTGGGCTCCCACCTGGACGAACTGGAACGGCTGATCAAAAAAGGCGGCGAGATCGGCAAGCGGCTGGATTTTCTGATCCAGGAACTGCACCGGGAAGCCAACACGATGGGTTCGAAGTCTGCAGCATTGGCGCTGACCCACCTGTCGGTCGATATGAAGGTTCTGATTGAGCAGATGCGCGAACAGGTGCAGAACATAGAGTAGGGCCTTGGGGTTCGGCCTGCTGCCCAGCACGACGGAGCGCCAGTCTGTATCGCGCCGCGGCCCGCGTGTGCACTGCCCGTGCAATGCAATTCATTCGCCGTCTGCCGGGTTATGCCACCGGCAAGCCCCGCAGTGGTCAGCGCGCCAATGGTGGGATCGTACGCGCGGCGCTCCTGCGGCATTGAAAGATCATACAAACCCCCGGAAATTCTTGATACAAAATAGTTTCCATATTGCTGAAACATGAGTTGTTTCAAATGCGCGGGTTGGGTTTTTGTCTTCCACCGTCCGGGTGATGGCGGCGCCTTGTGCACATCGGAAATTTGCTTTTTTTGGAATTTTTGTCTTTGAAACGAGGGTAAACCCGGTGACCGGGTGGTGTTCCACCGATGGAATAATTGATGTGTTACCCACTACGTCGTCATGGAGACAACTTTGAACCACTTGCTCAAAAAGACCGCGCTGGCCGCAGGCCTGTTCTGCTCCGCGCTGGCCGCCCAAGGCCAGACCATCACGCTCAAGGTGCACCACTTCCTGGGCCCCCAGACCATCCAGCACACCAAGATGCTCCAGACCTGGTGCGACAACATCGCCCGGGATTCCGCCAACCGCCTCAATTGCCAGATCTACCCCGCCATGCAGTTGGGAGGTTCCCCTCCGCAGTTGTTCGACCAGGCCAAAGATGGTGTGGCCGACGTGGTCTGGACGGTGGCGGGTTATTCGGCGGGTCGTTTCAACAAGTCGCAGGTGTTCGAGCTTCCCTTCATGATGACCAACGCCGGCGCGACCAGCCGCGCCGCCTGGGACTTCGTGCAGAAACACGCCATGGACGAATACAAGGACGTGAAACTGCTGGCCATCCACGTGCACGGCCCCGGTGTATTTTTTACCAAGAACAAGGCCGTCACAAAAATGGAAGACCTCAAGGGCCTGAAGGTGCGCGGCCCGACCGCCACCGTCACCAAGATGCTGGGCATGATGGGGGCCACGCCGGTGGGCATGCCCGTGCCCCAGGTGCCCGAGGCCTTGTCCAAGGGGGTGATCGATGGCGCTGTGATTCCCTACGAGGTCGCACCCGGCCTGAAGGTGCATGAACTCACCAAGTTTGCGTCCGAGACGCCCAAGGATGCGCCGGCCCTGTACACCACCGTGTTCGCGGTCCCGATGAACAAGGCCAAGTACGACTCCCTGCCGGCCGACCTGAAAGCGGTGATCGACAAAAATTCGGGCCGCGAGTTCTCGGCGTTCCTCGGCTCCACACAAGAGGGCAACGACGTGCCCGGCCGCAAGATTTTTGCTGAAACTGCAGGCTACACCATCACCCAGATTTCCGCCGCTGAACTGGAGCGCTGGAAGAAAGCCACCGACCCGCTGGACGACGCATGGGTGGACGACATCAACAAGCGCGGCGGCAACGGCAAGGCGATGCTCGACGATGCGCGCGCCTTGATCAAGCAATACACCAAGTAAGCTACGCGGGCGTGTGGCTTGAAGGGCGGAGTACATCTCCGCCCTTGTCGTTTGTACCTGCGACATTGGCAACCGGCCAACAACCTTTTCCCCAGGAGCAGACCCCTTGGCTGACATCCTCTTTACCGAATCTGACCAACGCCATACCGGCGTCGGCCTCCTGCTTGACAAGTTGTGCAAACTGCTCGCCGTAGCATCGGGCGTGGCCCTGCTGGTGATGGCACTGCTGTCGCTTCGCAGCATCGTGGGCCGCATCTTTTTTGATTCGGCCTTGCTCGGCGATTACGAACTGGTGCAGATGCTCAGCGCCATCGCAGTGGCCATGGCCCTGCCCTACGCCAACTGGATCGGCGGGCATGTGATCGTGGACTTCTTCACGGCCAAGGCCCCGCCCAAGGCCAACGCCCTGATGGACATGGTTGCGCACCTGCTGTTGGCCCTGTTCTCTGGCGTTCTGGCGTGGCGGCTGGGTGTCGGCATGGTCGACCTGAAAGGCAACCATGACGCCTCCATGATGCTCAATATCCCCACCTGGTGGAGTTATGCACCCATGGTGCCGTCGTTCGCCCTGCTGGCTGCCACATCGCTGCATACTGCGGCGGGCAACCTGAGAAAGCTGCTGCCATGACCGGAATCGAATGGGGATCCCTGATGTTCGGGGTGATGCTGCTGTTGCTCGCGCTGCGGGTGCACATCGGCATCGCCATGCTGCTCACGGGGTCGGTGGGTTACATGTTCGTCGCCGGCATCGACCCTCTGATGAGTTATTTCAAGACCGGTGCCTATGCCCGGTTTTCGGTCTACGACCTGTCGGTGGTGCCACTGTTCCTGCTCATGGGGCAGTTTGCAACCCACGGTGGTTTGTCCAAGGCGCTGTTCCAGGCCGGCAACGCGATGATCGGGCACTGGCGTGGCGGCATGGCGATGGCCGGCGTGACGGCCTGCGCGGGTTTTGGCGCCATCTGCGGATCGTCGTTGGCCACAGCCGCGACCATGGGGCAGGTGGCCCTTCCGGAAATGAAAGCGCACAACTATTCGGGCCGCTTTGCCACCGCAGCGATCGCTGCCGGCGGAACGCTCGGCATCCTGATTCCGCCATCGGTCCCGCTGGTGATCTACGCCATCCTGACCGAACAGAACATCGCCAAGCTGTTCCTGGCGGCATTCGTGCCTGGCATCCTGGCGGCCTTGGGGTACATGGTGGTGATTGCCATCGTCGCCCGCCTCAGCCCGGCCGATGCGCCTGCAGGTGTCAAGTTCACCTGGCTGCAGCGCTTGCAGGCGCTGATCGCCACCTGGCCGGTGTTGCTGATCTTCCTGGTGGTGATCGGTGGCATCTACGGTGGCCTTTTCACCCCAACCGAAGCTGCGTCGATCGGCACATTGGCCACGGCGTTCGTCGCCTGGCGTTCGGGTGGTCTGCGCGGGCGCGGTTTCCTGGAGTGCATGTACGGCACTGCGGCGGCAACCGGCATGATCTTCCTGATTTTGCTCGGGGCCGACGTCATGAACGTGTTCCTGGTGCTCACGCAACTCAACGTGGAACTCGCCAAGTGGGTGCTCGGTCTGAAACTGTCGCCCGTGCTGGTGCTGTTCATGATCATCTTCATCTACCTGGTGCTGGGTTGCATCATGGACAGCCTGTCGATGATCCTGCTGACCATCCCGATCTTCTACCCCATCGTCATGGGCCTGGACCTGTTCGGGCTGGCGCCTGAAGCCAAGGCGATCTGGTTCGGCATCATCGTGCTGATGGTGGTCGAGATCGGGCTGATCACGCCACCGGTGGGAATGAACGTGTTCATCATCAACAGCATGGACAAGACCGTGCCGATGAAAGACACGTTCCTGTTCGTGATGCCTTTCCTGGCGTCCGACCTGATCCGTATCGTTGCACTGGTGTTCATGCCCGGAATTACGCTGTTCTTGCTCCAGCTTCCGGGGGCATGAAGCCGCCGGGGCCGCATGCGCTCAGGCCCCTGCGCGCAGGGGATCGGTCAGTCCAAAACGTTCGGCCAAAAGCGCCGATGCCGTAGGCACCTCGCCACTGGCCAGTTGCAGGTAACGGTCCAGATGCCGCTCGGACGGGCCCAGCAACTCCTGGTACAGGCGCTTGCACAACACGCGGGCGGTGTGGCCCGGCCAGTCGGCTGGCAACAATACACCAGGCAATTCCGGATCGCGCAGCAACAACCGGCGGTAATCATGGACCAGCAAGGTGCGCAGCAAAAAGGCGCAATCGTCGCCAAACTGCGATGGCGCGCCAGAACGGGCCTGCCATTGGTCCAGGATGCTGCTGTAGTTGGTGACAAAGGCCACGTAGTCCGCTGCGAGACGCACCAGGTTCCAGGCGCCGCGCACCATATCGGCATCGCTGGCCGATACCAGCAGGCGCGGATTCGCCGCCATCAGGGGCAGCAGTCGCGGCAACATGGCGCCCAGGCCCTCGGATTCGAGCGCTTCAAACACACTCGTGAGCCTGGCGCCGGGGTGGACGAAACTGTGGCTGCCGAGTTCGCCGAAACCATGCCAGAACAACGCGCGACGCAGCCGTTCCCGCTCGCTGGCAGTCAGCTCCCCCACCAGCATGATGAGCCGCCAGCGCTGGTCCCAGGGGGGTGACGCCGCGGCGTAGATCTGCGCCGACGCCGCGTCAAAACGCCGCCGCCCTGTGGCGGTCAGGCGGTAGTTGGAGCGGCGTCCGTGCACCTCCGGCTCCAACCAGTCGTCCTGCGCCAGGCGGAAAACGCTGGTGCGCACCAGCCGTTCGTTCAGGCCCAGCGGCCCCAAAAGGGCAATCAGGCTGCCCAGCCAGATGCGTCCGCCACGGGGCAATACGCCGTCGCCAAAGACGGTGACGATGGCCGAACTGGCCTGGCCACGGCTTTGCGCGCGAAAGTCTTGCAGACGCTGGCATGTCGGGCATGCAGGCTGGTCCGGCGCCCCGGCACAGGTGCTGCAGTGTGCGGGGCCTGGCGGGGGCGATGCCCCGGTAAGCGGAGTGTCCATGCAATGCTCAGCGGTCGTCAAAACTCACCACGAGTTCCGGGCTGGTGGCCCGGGCCTGGCAACTCAGCACAAAACCAAGCTTCACTTCAGCGGCGTCGAGGCCGAAATTGCGGTCCATCTGCACACTGCCTTGCAACACCTTGGCACGGCAGGTGCAGCACACGCCCCCCTTGCAGGAAAACGGCAGGTCCAGGCCCGCATTCAGGGCCGCATCGAGCACGTGTTCGTCCATACCCAGCGCCATCTCATGCTGCTTGCCGTCAAGCACCACGGTGAGGCGAATCTCGCGACTCGCCAGGGATCTGGCGGGCCCCGCGTCGGTGTCGGCCTGGACCTTGGCCGCCACGTCGGCGCTGGTGGTGAAACGCTCGGTGTAGACGCGGCTGGCCGGGACACCAGCCGCAACCAGCGCCTCTTCGGTCGCGTTGATCATGGCCTCCGGACCACAGATGAACACTTCGTCCATGCTGGCCGCAGGCAACAGCGTGGAGACCAGTTCACGGACCTTGTGGCCGTCGATGCGACCTTGCAGCAGGTCCACTTCCTGGGCTTGGCGCGACAGGATGTGAACCATGGTGAAACGATCGGGGTAGCGGTCCTTGAGGTCCTGCAGCGGTTCGTTGAACATCACGCTGGCCATGCGGCGGTTGCCATACACCAGCGTGAACTTCGAGGCCGGCTGCTCCTCGAGCATGCTCGCGGCAATCGACAGGATCGGGGTGATGCCAGAGCCGGCCGCAAAACCGACGCGGTGGATCGCACGTTGCTTGCGGACCGTGAAGCGCCCGTTGGGCGGCATCACCTGCAGCCTGTCACCCCGGTGGACATGGCTCGCCACCCAGTTCGAAAACAAGCCGCCTTCGACCGGACGGATGCCGACCTCCAGTTCGCCCAGCTTCGCCAGCCGGCTGCGCGGGCTGCTGATGGAATAGGTGCGGCGCAGGTCCTGCCCGTCAACCCGGGCGCGCAGCGTGAGGTACTGGCCGGGCTCGAACCGGAACGCATCACGCACGGCTGGCGGAATGTCGAAGGTGATCGCCACAGACCCGGCGGCCTCGGGGCTGACGCGCTTGACGGTCAGTTCGTGGAATTGGACAGCGGACATGGGCACCTCTGCGGGGAAATCGGGTCAGTAGGGTTTGAAGTAGTCAAACGGCTCCTGACAGCTCGCGCACTTGTACAGCGCCTTGCAGGCCGTGGAGCCGAAACGCGAAGACTCGAACGTGTTCAGCGAGCCGCACCGGGGGCAGGTCACGGCAGGCTGGCTGGCCGCCGCGCCGGGCATGAAACGCAGCATACGCTCCTGCGCGGTTTCGTGGCC
The DNA here is from genome assembly GCA_945861785.1 of Rhodoferax sp. OV413. Taxonomy (GTDB): domain Bacteria; phylum Pseudomonadota; class Gammaproteobacteria; order Burkholderiales; family Burkholderiaceae_C; genus CAISIP01. The sequence goes on from CAMAWD010000022.1 coordinate 51,518, forward strand.
ACTGCGCGCGGATGGCGCACAAGCAGCCTGGGGTGGTGTTATGCCGTAGGCGCGCAGTTTTTCGCGTGCTGCCTGGCTGATCCAGTCGGTGGTCCAGGCCGGTGCCAGTTGTGTCACGACCGTGCCCTGCAGCCCATGCTGGTGCAGCGCGCTACGCACATCGTCGGCCATCTGCTCCATGGCCGGGCAACCGCTGTAGGTGGGGGTGATGACAACCTCCAGACCCTGCGGCCCCCTGCGGACATCGCGCAGGATGCCGAGTTCGCGCAGCGTGACAACCGGGATTTCCGGGTCGACAACAGCATCAAGCAGCGCCCAGACTTCGTCCAGCGAGGAGTCCATCACCCTACCAGGTGGCCCCGGGGTGCGCACGGGCCAGGCTCTGCATCTCGGCCAACAGGAAACCCAGGTGCTCGGAATGCAGGCCAGTCTTGCCCTGGGTGACATAACCGCTGGCAGAAGGACGCACCAGCGTGGCCTCGCGCAGCGCGTCGTCCACCAACGCGTTCCAGTCGGCGGCAAGCTGTGTCGAATCGATGTGGATGCCAGCCTGCAAGGTTTCCTGTTCAAGCGCAGAGACTGTCCAGTACTCCTGCGTGTACGGCATCAGGTGCAGAATGGCCGCCTGCATGCGGGCATGGGATTCGTCGGTGCCGTCACCCAGGCGGACCAGCCAGTCGCGCGCATGTCGAAGGTGGTAGGTGGCCTCCTTGAGCGACTTGGCAGCGATCGCCGCCAGCACGCTGTCGCCGCAGGCCTGCAATTGCTGCCACAGGGGTGCCATGAATGCGCTGTACAGGAAGTTGCGCGCGATGGTCGTGCTGTAGTCCATGCCGCCCTTGGCATATCCCACCAGCGGGCCACGGTGCGGCAACTCCAGCAGTGTGTAGTTGCGGAACTCGGGCACGTCGCGGAAGTAGGCGAGTGTGTCTTCGGTTGCGCCGCCGCCCAGGCGGGTCGCCACCTGCTGGTACAGCAGGCGGGCCTGGCCGATCAGGTCCAGGCTCATGTTGGCCAGGGCGAGGTCCTCTTCAAGAACCGGGCCGTGCCCGCACCATTCGGCATTGCGCTGCCCCAGCACCACGGCGTTGTCGGCCAGGTGCAGCAGGTAGTTGAGCGGGGCGGTCACACGGGCCGGTGGTGTGTCGATCACATGTGCCCCACTTCGTCGGGGATATCGTAGAAGGTGGGGTGGCGGTAGATCTTGTCGGCTGCCGGATCGAACAACTCACCCTTGTCGTCGGGATTGCTGGCGGTGATCGCCACCGAGGGCACGACCCAGATGCTCACGCCCTCCTGGCGCCGGGTGTACACATCGCGCGCCATGATGAGCGCCTGTCGCGCATCGCAAGCATGCAGGCTGCCGCAATGCTTGTGGTCCAGGCCCTGCTTGCTGCGCACGAACACCTCCCACAGCGGCCACTCCTTCATTGCAGGCTTCGGGGCCGTGCCGTGCAGATGTTTTTCGCTCACTGGAAGACCTTCGTGCTGCGCACTGCGGTATTCGCCCTTGGGGCGGCCCGGCGGGCTCATGCCGCCTCCTTCGTGCTGCGTTGTTGCTGTTTGCGGGCATACGCCATGGCCGCATCACGGACCCACTGGCCGTCCTCGTGCGCCTTGACACGGGTGGCCAGCCGCTCTTTGTTGCAGGGGCCGTTTCCGTTCACCGTGGCCCAGAATTCATCCCAGTCGATCTGGCCGTAGTCGTGGTGGCCACGCTCCTCGTTCCATGCAAGGTCGGGGTCTGGCAAGGTGACACCCAGCACCCTGGCCTGTGGAACGGTGGCGTCGACGAACTTCTGGCGCAGGTCATCGTTGCTGATGCGCTTGATGCCCCAGCGCATGCCCTGCGCGCTGTGCGGACTGTCCGAATCGGGCGGGCCGAACATGGCCAGGCATTTCCACCAATAGCGGTTGACGGCGTCCTGGACCATGTCCTTCTGCGCCTGGCTGCCACGCACCATCACCAGCAGCGCCTCGTAGCCCTGGCGCTGGTGGAAACTCTCCTCCTTGCACACCCGCACCATGGCGCGGGCGTAGGGCCCGTAACTGCAACGGCACAGCGGGATCTGGTTCATGATGGCCGCTCCGTCGACCAGCCAGCCGATCACGCCAACGTCGGCCCAGTTGAGCGTGGGATAGTTGAAGATCGAGCTGTACTTGGCTTTGCCGCTGTGCAGGCCGTCCAGCATCTGCTCGCGGCTCGTGCCCAGCGTCTCGGCGGCGCTGTACAGGTACAGGCCGTGCCCGCCTTCGTCCTGCACCTTGGCGATCAGGATTGCCTTGCGTTTGAGGCTGGGCGCGCGGCTGATCCAGTTGCCCTCGGGCAGCATGCCGACGATCTCGGAATGGGCATGCTGGCTGATCTGTCGCACCAGCGTCTTGCGGTAGGCCTCGGGCATCCAGTCCTGGGGCTCGATGCGCCCATCACCGTCGATACAGGCGTCGAATTTCGCCATCAGCTCGGCGGGTTCGGTGGACCCGACTTGCTTGACAGCCTTTTGGGCGGGATCGTCCTGAACACTGAAGGATTGCGTGTACATGCTCATTCACTCCTGGGGGCGGGTCATCGGGGCGTGGTCGCGCCTTGTTCATGCCTGTTTGGGACGTTCGTCAAGGACGCGTTTGGCCTTGCCTGTAAGGCTGCGTGGCAGGGCGTCGAAATCCATCACGCAGACCTGGGTGGATATACCGATGTTGGTCTTGATGTGGTGCTGGACCGCCTGGGCAATCGATGCGATCTCGTCCTGCCCCAGGCGGCCCGAGAATGCGCGCTGCAACTCGCACCGCACTTCGACGTTGTCGAGGTGGCTGTCACGCGTCACGACGATCTGGTAGTTGCCCGACAGGCGGGCGTCGCGCAGGATCTGCTCCTCGATCTGGGTCGGAAACACGTTCACGCCACGGACGATCAGCATGTCGTCGGACCGCCCCACGATGCGCCCCATGCGCCTGAAGCTGCGCGACGTGGGGGGCTGCAGGCTGGTGAGGTCGCGCGATCGGTAACGAATGACGGGCATCGCCTCTTTGGTGAGCGAGGTAAAGACGAGTTCGCCCTCCTCGCCGTCGGCTACCGGCTCACCGGTGTCCGGATGGATGATCTCGGGGTAAAAATGGTCTTCCCAAACCACCGGGCCATCCTTGGACTCGATGCATTCACTCGCCACGCCAGGCCCCATCACCTCGGACAACCCGTAGATATCGACGGCGTCGAGCCCGAGCTTTTTCTCGATCTCTGCGCGCATGCCTTCGCCCCAGGGCTCAGCGCCAAAAATCCCCACCGAGAGCGAAATGTCCTGCGCTGAAATGCCCAGCCGCTCGAACTCCTCGGCAATCACGAGCGAGTACGACGGGGTGACCATGATGATGTCGGGGCGGAAATCGAGAATCAGCTGAACCTGTTTTTCGGTCTGCCCGCCAGACATCGGCACCACCGTGCACCCCAGCCGTTCCGCCCCATAGTGGGCCCCCAGACCGCCCGTGAACAGCCCGTAACCGTAGGCCACATGGCAGATGTCGCCCGCGCGCCCACCGGCGGCGCGGATGGAGCGCGCGCCCAGATGGGCCCAGGTGTCGATGTCCTTCAAGGTGTAACCGACCACTGTCGGCTTGCCGGTAGTGCCAGAGGATGCGTGCAACCGTGCCACGCGCTGGCGTGGAACCGCAAACATGCCAAACGGGTAGTTGTCGCGCAGGTCGGCCTTGGTCGTGAACGGAAATTTCGCAAGGTCGGCAAGCGTCTTCAGGTCGTCCGGGTGAACCCCTTTGGCCTCGAACTTCTTGCGGTAGTGGGGCACGTTGTCGTAGGCCTGCCGCAGCGACCATTTCAGCCGCTCGAGTTGCAGCGCCGTGATCTCGTCCCGGCTCGCGCGTTCGATCGGCTCGAGGTCGCCCGGGGCGGGTTGTCTGGCGGTCATGGTGGTGTCTCCTGAAGGAGTTGGCTAGGGGCAGGGCCGGGGTGCGTCAGGCGCCCGGCTGAAGACCGGCAATGACATCGCCTCCGATCCGATGGCTTTTCCCGCGGAACAGGGCAATTTGCCGCCCGCCCAGTACGCGAACCGCGATGTCATAGACGCCGGTGCGCCCCGTCGCGGCCCGCTCGGTGGCTTGTGCCTCGAGCAGCTCGCCTTCCCGCGCAGGCGCCAGGAAATCGATCTGGCATCCGGACGCCACCGCGTTGAGGTTGTAACTGTTGCAGGCGTAGGCGAACGCACTGTCGGCCAGGGTGAAGATGAAACCGCCATGGCAAATGCTGTGGCCATTGAGCATGTCGCGGCGCACCGCCATCCGCATGGTGGCGGTGCCCGGCCCGATGGCGCCCAGCGTCATGCCCAGGGCCTGGGTCGCGTTGTCACGTGCCCACATGGCCTGTCCCACCGCGCTCGCTAGCAGTTGCGCGTCGTCGGCGTTGGGCGGGGGCTGTGTTGTCATGGTGGAAGCTTCAGATGGGGCGCGTCCAGGCGCGTGCATTTAGTGCGTTTCAACTGCGGGCTTGCTTGAACAGCCACACCCTTGGCGACTCTCAGAACGGCCTTATGACACAAAATATTTGTCCAATAGAAACATCATGTATTAGTTTAATTTGCCACACCTCAAGGTAAATCAGGGTTTATACCAATCATCCTGGACGACTATTTGAAAAATAGCGATACAAGTCGACATGCCGTTCGCGCCACAACGCGGTGCGTGCAGGGAGCGCCTAACACCGCTGAAACGGTGGGTGCTGCTCCCCATACAACGGCATGACCTGTCAACACCGACAACGATGCCGCACGCCTTCTTCTATTGCAGGCGAGCCAATTGCGTCGGTAGCAGTAACTTTCGACGTCCGACGGGGCAGCCGCGCAGGCTCAGGCGCTGCGGTACCACGCGACACCAGCATCGTCGGTGTCGATCCGCGCCTCGCCCCGCCGCACCAGGTAGTTCAGGTGGGCGATGCTTTCTCCGGTGGCCATGCCCAGCAGGTTCGGGTCGGACCCGATCGGTCGGGAAAACAGCTCTGCAAACACATCCACCGCGCGCTTGGGTTCGGACAGTGCAACCCGAAGCCGGTCGAGCGCCTGGTACTGGCTTTGCGACAGGTAGTCAAGGCGCGCATGCAGGCCGCGGAACGGCTCATTGTGGGCCGGCAACACCAGCACGTCGTCAGGGACCTCCGCGCGGATCTTGTCCAGGGAGGACAACCAGTCACCCAGTGGGTCGGCATCGGGCTCGGTCGGAAACACCGACACATTGGAAGAGATGCGCGGCAGCACCTGATCACCCGAAATGAACAACTTCAAATCCGTGCTGTGGAAACAGGCATGTTCGGGCGAATGCCCGTTCCCGACCACAACGCGCCAGTCATGGCGTCCGATTGCCAGGCGCTCACCATCGAACAACCTGCGGTAACTGTCGGGGATCGCGTGCACCAGTTTGCCAAAGCCGCCAAATCGGGCTCGGTAACTCCCGATGGAATCCTCATCCCACCCGGCCCGGCGGTAGAAGCCCACGCCATCCGGAGGTGCCTCGCGCCCGGTGTCTGCGACCAGCACACGGCAAGTCAGGTATTCCAGCCGTGTCATCCAAAGGCGGCAATTGAACTTGCGCGTCAACCAGCCTGCCATGCCCACATGGTCGGGGTGCATGTGCGTCACAAAAAGCCGTTTCAAGCCGCCGGACGACAATGCGCCGTCGGCACCGAACAACTTGCGCCATGCCGCAGCGGTTTCGCTGCTCTGTACACCGCTGTCGAACACAGCCCATCCGTCGACGTCCCTGACTGCCCACAGGTTGATGTACACCAGCGCGAACGGCAGCGGCATGCGGAGCCACAACACGCCAGGTGCAACTTCGCGCACCTCGCCTGGTGCCGGGGCATCGCCGCAGGGATAGTCCAGCACCGGCTTGGCGGCCCGGTCTGTGATAAGACTTGCGTCACTCATGGGATTGGGGGGGGTAAGAAAGAGCAGGCTTCATTTTGCGCTATTGCCGCCATTGGCCCGTGGAATGGACCGTACTCTGTAGCCACATAGAATGGGGGGGCATTTTCGGCCGTCTTTTCGACTCATACCCCATGGACTATCCCGGCAATCTTTTTGTGGTCGCTGCACCGAGCGGGGCTGGCAAGTCCAGCCTCGTCAAGGCATTGCTGGAACTGGACTCCCACGTCAAACCCTCTGTGTCACACACCACCCGCCCGCCGCGGGGCCAGGAGATCAACGGCAGGGAGTACTTCTTCGTCTCGCCTGCCGAATTTGATGCGATGGTGAAGGCCGATGGTTTTGTCGAGTGGGCCGAGGTGCACGGGCATCGTTATGGAACCTCGCGCCAGGCGATTGCACAACGCATGCAGGAAGGCTCCGATGTGGTTCTGGAGATCGACTTTCAGGGTGCAGTGTCCATCAAGCAGTTGTTCGCCAATGCTGTGTCGATCTTCATCCTTCCGCCGAGTTGGGAGGAGTTGCGCTCGCGCCTGGAACGTCGCGGGGAGGATGCCGCGGCAACCATCGAGCTGCGCCTGAAGAACGCCGCCCTCGAAGTGGCCCAGGTCGATCGGTTCGACTTCGTTATAATCAACGACTCGTTTGATCGCGCACTGTTTGACCTCAAAGCCATCGTGCACGCGCAGCGACTCAAGCTTGCGGCACAGCGCCGCGCCCGCGCCGGCATCTTCGCTGCGCTGAATATTTCCTAGTCAAATCTTGTTTATCGGAGTTCGCATGGCCCGCATCACTGTTGAAGACTGCCTCGTACAAATCCCCAACCGGTTCCAACTCGTGCTGGCAGCGACCTACCGGGCGCGCATGCTGAGCCAGGGCCACGCACCAAAAATCGAGAGCAAAAACAAGCCTGGCGTAACCGCGCTGCGCGAAATTGCGGCGGGCAAGGTGGGCCTGGAGATGCTGAAAAAAGTCCCGCTCTGAGGCACACTAAATCCACCAGCGATGGCACCCTTGCAGGTGCCATTTTTTTTGGCCGTACGACTTGCAGGCCCGCGCGCTATATTTGAGGGGTGACAGACCCCATCAGCCCGCCAGCCCCCACCAAGCGCAACCGCAAAGCCCCGGCGAGCGTTTCAGTCAGCCCTGCCGCGGCCAATGCGGCAGCGGCCAGCTTCAAGGCACTGACATCCAAGCTTGACTACCTGCCAGCCAGCGACATTCAGAAAGTCAGGCTCGCGTACAAGTTCGCCGACGAGGCCCATCTGGGGCAGATCCGCAACAGTGGCGAGCCCTACATCACCCACCCAATTGCCGTTGCAGCGCAATGCGCAGACTGGAAACTCGACGCACAGGCGCTCATGGCAGCCTTGCTGCACGACGCCCTGGAGGATTGCGGTGTCACCAAGGTCGAGTTGATCGAGCGTTTTGGCTCCCCGGTTGCAGAACTTGTCGATGGCCTCACCAAGCTGGACAAGCTGCATTTCACGACGCGCGAGGAAAACCAGGCCGAGTCGTTCCGCAAGATGCTGCTGGCCATGGCCCGCGATGTGCGGGTGATCCTGATCAAACTTGCCGATCGCTCCCACAACATGCGCACTCTGGCCGATGTGTCAAGAGAAAAGTGGGGCCGCATATCGTCCGAAACGCTGGACATCTACGCCCCCATTGCGCACCGGTTGGGGCTGAACCAGATCTATCGCGAGCTGCAGGAGCTTTCGTTCACCTACCTGCACCCGTGGCGTCACGCGACCCTCAGCAGGGCCGTCGACAAGGCACGCAGCCGGCGACGCGATCTGATCCAGAAGGTCCAGCGCGAGCTTGAGACTGCGTTCGCCGATGCGGGCATGGCGTTGCGCGTTGCCGGGCGCGAAAAGTCTGTCTACTCCATCTACCGCAAGATGGACCAGAAGCACCTGAGTTTTGCGCAGGTCACTGACATCTACGGCTTTCGTCTTATCGTGCCAACGCTGATGGACTGTTACACAGCGCTGGGCGCTCTGCACCAACTCTACAAACCGGTGCCCGGCCGCTTCAAGGACCACATCGCCATCCCGAAACTCAACGGCTACCAGTCCCTGCATACAACGCTGGTGGGCCCGGCTGGCGTGAACATCGAATTCCAGTTGCGCACGGAAGGCATGAACCTGGTCGCCGAGTCGGGCGTGGCGGCCCATTGGTTGTACAAGGCCAAACACCCCGAATCGGGCAACTCTGTCCGGCTTGGCAGCCAGTGGTTGCAATCCCTGCTGGACATCCAGCGCGAAACCGGCGATGCGGCGGAGTTCTGGGACCACGTAAAGGTCGACCTCTACCCCGACGCGGTCTATGTGTTCACGCCCAAGAGCCAGATCCTGTCGCTGCCCCGTGGGGCGACGGTGGTGGACTTCGCCTATGCCATCCACAGCAACGTCGGCGACCGGACGATGGCCGCAAGCATCAATGGCGAACAGGTGCCATTGCGTACCGAACTGAAAAATGGCGACGTCGTGGAGGTGGTGACGGCACCGTTGTCGAGCCCCAATCCGGCCTGGTTGAGTTTTGTACGTACCGGGCGGGCGCGCTCCAAGATCCGGCACCACCTCAAAACACTGGCGCATGCCGAATCCGAGAGCTTCGGCCGCAAGCTGCTAGCCCAGGCCTTGCGCGCAGAAGGCATTGAACGCTTTCCGGACGACGAAATCGCGCACCATACGGTCTGGGAACGGTTGCTGCGCTTCACAGGAAACCGCAGCAGGTCCGAACTCCTGATCGATATTGGCTTGGGCAAACGTATCGCGACGATTGTTGGAAAGCGCCTGGTAACCTTGCTGGCAGAAGAAACCGGCGAAAAGCCAGACCCACTGCTGCTCACGCGCGAGCGTTTCACAGCCCGCGATGCCCTGGGGCAAGGCAGTGTGACGCTGGACGGCAGCGAGAACGCCTCTGTGCTCTACTCGACCTGCTGCCGGCCGATACCCGGAGACCCCATCGTCGGCTACCTCGGGCGCGGCGAAGGCCTGGTGGTCCACATCGCCGCATGTCCGATCGCAAGCAAGCTGCAACACAAGGACAGCGAGCGCTTCATCGCGGTGGATTGGGCAGATGAACCCGTCCGGCCCTTCGAGGCGCAGATCGTCACCTCGGTGGTCAACGGCAAAGGCGTGCTGGCACGTGTCGCCGCAGCCCTGGCGGCGGCTGAGGCCGACATCACCCACATTGACATGGGTCAGGACAGCGCCCAGGATGCAACCGACCTGCGTTTTGTGATCGCCATCCGGGACAAGTCCCACCTGGATGTAGCCCTGCGGAACCTGCGCAGAACACCATCCGTCTCGCGGGCCGACAGAATTTGACCTTACCCCGGCGCCGGCGCGCGCGGGTAGTCAATTCGCAGAACCTCGATCTCGGACACACCCGCTGGCGTCACGAGCGACAAGGCATCACCGGTTCGTGCCTTGAGCAGGGTCCGGGCGATCGGGGAGACCCAGGTCACCTCGCCCTGTGCGCTGTCGGCCTCGTCGATGCCGAGAATGGTTACCACACGCTCAAGGCCGCCCTCATCGACGTAGGCAACCGTGGCCCCGAAAAAAATCTGGTCTGTGCCATGGTGCACCGACGGATCGGTGATCTCTGCGATTTCGAGGCGCTTGGTCAGGAAACGGATGCGCCGATCGATCTCGCGAAGCCGCTTCTTGCCGTAGATGTAGTCACCGTTTTCCGACCGGTCGCCGTTGCTGGCCGCCCAATGGACCACCTCCACGACCTTGGGCCGTTCGTTGTCGATCAGGTCGAGCAGTTCCTTACGAAGCCGCGCGTAGCCCTGGGGCGTGATGTAGTTCTTGCCATTGCCCGGCAACGGTGGCAACGGGATGTCGTCATCATCATCGTCCTGCGCATCGGACTCCCTGGTAAATGCCTTGCTCATGGTGAGATTGAACGTGAAAATTCCATTGTTGCTCCGAATGGCCGCGCGCCGTTGGACAAGTCTCTCCCGACGCTCAAGCCGCGATGCAATGGGCCTCCAGATTCACATTCAGGCCCTCGCGAATCGCATGAAAGATGGCCGCAAGGTTGTCCATGCTGGGATTGCCGGTCGGTGACAACATCCGGTGAAGGCTTTTGCTCGGTTTTTCCGGGCGGCAGGCAAGTTGCTCGAAGCCGATGGTCACATTCACCAAGTTGCGCAGGAGTTCATGCAGCGGCTGGCGGCGCTGGTGCCAAGGCCCAGACTGCATCTGATCCGCTTCCATGGCGTGCTGGCCCCCAACGCCAAGCTGCGCGCGCTGGTGGTGCAGCAAGAGGTGCCGCAAGTGCCCGAGACGCCAGCCCAAGCTGTGGCACCTGCCGAGTGCGAGGCGAACTGTGTGCACCACCGAGCGGTGCGGCTGAGCTGGGCCCAGCTGCTCAAGCGGGTGTTCGACCTTGACCTGCAGCACTGCCCGAACTGCGGTGGCGATCTGAGGAACATCGCGGCGATCCTGGGGCCGCCGGTGATCGAGAAGATCCTTAGCACCTGGGTCTGCAGGCCCGGGCGCCGCCTCGGGCACCAGCCCGTGGCCAGGCGCTGCAAACGGCCTGAGGCTGCCCACCCGTGACAGGTCAAGCGACCCGGCGACCAGGGCCGCTGCGGTCGGCTGCGTCCGAGTGGTTGGGGGGCCTACGGACGCGGCCCGAAGGCAAGCGATAACCCGTAGACGGCGCCAGGGGGAGGCGAATTTTGGCTGGGCCTTCAACGCCCAACAGCTCGCCAGCAGATCTCAGCCTGCATCCAAAGGCGGATTCAAGCATGTCGGGTGCTGCGTCCCGCCCCTGTTTTGCCGTATTCGGGGTGCCGTGGGATAGGAAAAGGGCGTTTGAAAAGCCTATCCTCCGCCATGTAGGAGTCGCAGATCACGCCGGTGTGAAAGCCCCGGTGACGGCGGTCCACCAGGCTGGCGGTGATGGCCTCGGGAATCGAGCCTACGCCCAGTTGCAGGATGGCGCCGTCGCCGATGTAGGGCGCGGCATGCGCGGCGATGCGGTTTTCCAGATCGCCTGCGGGAGCGGACGGCACTTCGATCAACGGCCGGCTCGTGGGGACGATGACGTGGATGTCCCTTGCGGTGAGAAAGGGCTCCGCATAGGTGAACGGCACCTGGTCGTTCTGCTCGGCGATGACGGTGCGCGCATGGCGCAGCGCCTCCATCTGGTAGTCGTTGACCAGGCCCAGGCTGTAGCGGCCATGCTCGTCCGGCGGGCTGACCTGCACCAGCGCGACGTCGATCTTGAGTTCGCCGCTTTCAAACAGGTGCGCCAGGTCCGACAGATGCGAGGGGATGATGTCCAGCGCGCCGGCCTTGCACAGGTGGCGCTGCGTGCCGACGGCGCCCAGGCCTTCGATCACCAGCGCGTCGGCATGTTCGGCCTTCACCGTGCCGGAGAACGACACGTGCATGAACACGCGCGCACCCGAATAGCCCGCGCGCTGCCCGACGAGTTGTTCAAGCAGCGTGACGGGCTCGGCCGTGCTGTGGGCGACCATGACGCGGTCGCCCGGCCGCACGAAGTCGGCAAGGCGCAAATCGGCGGGCAGTACGGTTTTCATGGCGGGCCTTTCTTGCGGCGGGGGTCACTCGGCAGTGATCTTGTTCTCGCGGATCAGCTGGCCCCACACGGCCTGCTCCTGCAGCAGCACCTTGTCCATGGCCTCGGGCGTGGTGGGCGCCGGCTTCATGCCGATGGCCTGCAGGCGCGCCAGCGTCTCGGGCGACTTCAGCGCGTCGTTGAGCACCTTGTTGAGGTTCATGACCGTGGCACGCGGCGTCTTGGCCGGCACCACCAGGGCGAGCCATACATTGGCGCCGACAAGGGCCTCGATGCCGGCCTCGCGCGCGGTCGGCGTGTTGGGAAAGTCTGGCAGGCGCGCGTCGGACGTGACGCCCAGCAGCACCAGCTTGCCGGACTTGACCAGTGGCGCGCCGAGTGAGGGCGTGGAGATCATGAAGTCCACATGACCGCCCATGACGTCGTTTTGCGCCGGCGCCGAGCCCTTGTAATGGATCGCGTTGATCGGCACGTCGCTCAACTTCTTGGTGCGTTCGTACAACAGGTGGTGCGGCGTGCCCGGGCCGGGGGAACCGGCCGTCAGCGGCGTGTTGGTGCGCTTGGCGCGGGCGATCAAGTCGCGCATGTTGTCCACGCCGATGTTGGGCCGCGCGACGATCAGGTAGGGCGTCTCGGCGATCATGCCGATCGAGCTGAAGTCCTTGATCGGGTCGAAGGGCAATTTGGGGTACAGCGGGCCGGTGGTGGTGTGCGCGTTGAAGATGAGCAAGATGGTGTTGCCGTCCGGCGGCGCCTTGGCCACGTACTCGGAAGCCAGGTTGCCGCTGGCACCGGTGCGGTTTTCAACCACGAAGCTATGGCCGAGCGCTGCTGTGAAGCTGGGCGCCAGCAGACGCGCCATGATGTCCGTGGCGCCGCCGGGCTGGTTGCCGACGACGATGCGGCCCTGGGTGGCCGGTGCCTGGCCGAAGGCCAGCCCTGCCGTGGCGGCGAGGGAACAGGCGAGAAGCGTCTTTGCAAATGCGCGCTTGGTAAATGACATGAAGGTCTCCTGGTTGAATGATGCGCGGGGGATAGGCGCGATGGATGGGTGGGGAGCGTTTCAGGCGCCGGGCTCTTTGCGGTGGCCCGGCGCGCCGTCGACGGTGGCGCCGCTGTCCACCATGAAGGCGATCGCCGCTTCGTCGAAGCCGGCCTCGCGCAGGATTTCCACACTGTGCTCGCCGAAGGTCGGCGCGTGGCGGCGGATGGACACGTCGGCGTCGCTCCAGCGCGTGGTCGGGCGCATTTCGCGGATCGTGCCTTCGGTCGGGTGCTGGGTGTCGACGAACAGGCCGACGTCGCGCAGGTGCGGGTCGTCCACCACGTCTTCCAGCGAACTCACCGGCGTGCTGGGCACGTGGCCGCGGTGGCAGATATCAGTCCACTCAGCCGTGGTCTTGGTCGCCATGATGGCGGCCAGCAGTTCGTAGATTTCGGGCCAGTGCTGCTGGCGCGCCTGCAGGTCGACCAAAATGGGGTTGCTCGCCATTTCGTCTTCGCGGCCAACCGCCGCCAGCACGGCCCTGAACTGCTTGTCGGTATAGGGCGTGGCGACGAAGTAGCCGTCCAGCGTCTTGTACGGCCGCCGGCCCGGCGTGAGCAGCCGCCCGTAGCCGGACTCGCCGTGCTGCGGCACGTAAATCATGCCGGCCATGTGGTCGCCCAGCACCATTTGCGTCACGGTCTCGAACATCGGGACCTCGACCGACTGCCCCTTGCCGGTGCGCGTGCGCATGAGCAGCGCCGCCAGCGTGGCATGCGCGGCGGTGATGCCGGTGATGCGGTCGGCCACGTTCCAGGGCACATACGCGGCCTCGGGCCGGCCGGTGCGCAGCGCCAGGCTGGCGATGCCGGTCACGCCCTGGATGATGTCGTCGAAGGCCGGGCGGTTGGCATAGCGCCCGCCCTCGCCGAAGCCGACCAGCGACACGTAGATGATGCGGGGGTTGACCTCGCGGATCGCCTCATAGTGCAGGCCGGCGCGGCGCATGGCGTCGGGCCGCACGTTGTGGATGAACACGTCGCCGGTCTCGCACAGCTTGAGCAGCGCTGCCTTGCCCTCGGGCCTCTTGATGTCCAGCACCAGGCTGCGCTTGTTGCGGCCGGTGCTGAGGTACATCGACCCCATGCCGCGGCTCTTGGAGACGCCGGCGTGGCGCATGATGTCGCCCGAAGGTGATTCGATCTTGATCACGTCGGCGCCGTAGTCGCCGAAGATCTGCGTGGTCACCGGGCCCATGAGCACGGTGGCCATGTCGATGATCTTGTAGCCCGACATGGGCCCGCGTGGCGCATCGTCGTCGTCGGGTGTTTCGTTCAGGTGGATGGACAAATCTTATCTTTCATGTGAACAACAGCTACCCGGGGATGCCCCCGGTCAGGCCAGCGCCGCCTCTTGCTCGGGCGCGGGTAGCTTCAGGTCAAGGCAGTCTTCAATCGCTACGCGCGCTGTCAGCGCCAGCTCTTCATAACGCCCTTCCATGCGGTCGGCTGGCCCGGCGATCAGCACCGCATAGTGGCGCCCCGGCATCGGCAACGCAATGGACAGCCCGACCAGGCCTTGCGAGAATTCCGAATGGCCGACGAACCAGCCGCGCTTGACCGAACGGCGGATTTCTTTTTCCACCGCGTCGGCGCTCATCAGCGTGTTGGCCGTGTGCTGCACGAACACGGCCTTGCGCAGGAAGGCGGCGCGCTCCTCGGCCGGGCGCTGCGACAGCAAGGCGCGGCCGGTGGCGGCTGCCAGCAGCGGCACCACCTTGCCCACCTTGGCCGTGTAGCGCACCGCGTGACGCGACTCGACCACGTCGGCGAACAGCACATTGGCGCCGCTGGCCACGCACAACGACACCGTCTCACCCGAGACGCGCGAGCACTCTTCCAGCATCTGGTGCAACTCTGAAGACGTCGGCTCGGCCAGGCGAATGTCCTCGGCCAGCACCGACCAGCGCGCAGACGGGTAGTAGCCGGCCTTGGGCCGCGGCTCGTACAGGTAGCCACGGGCCGCCAGCATGGTCAAAAGATTGAACGCGCTGGAGCGCGGCCAGCCGAAATGCTCGGCCACCTGCGCCAGCGTCGCCGGGCGCTTGTGGCGCGCGAAGAACTCCAGCAGTTCCAGCACCTGCGCTGCCTGCTTGCTCATGGACGCTCCGGCAAGTTATTCATTATTTGTTCACGTGCATGAATAATTTACCCATACCCACAAATAGTACACGCATCCGTTCAGAACACAACACTCAGGACCGACATGAATTTCCAGATCACCGACGACCAGGAGTCCATCAAGGCCTCCATCGAGAAGATCTGCACCCGATTCGACGCCCGCTACTGGCTGGAGAAAGACAAGCACGGCGGCTTTCCGAACGACTTCGTCGCCGCCCTGGCCGCCGACGGCTGGCTGGGCATCTGCATTCCGCCGGAGTACGGCGGCTCGGGCCTGGGCATTACCGACGCCGCGATCATGATGCGCGCCGCCTCCGAAGGCGGCGGCGGCATGTCGGCCGCCTCGTCCGTGCACATCAACGTGTTCGGCCTGCACCCCGTGGTGGTGTTCGGCACGCCCGAGCAGAAGGAGCGCTACCTGCCGCCGATCGCGCGCGGCGAGGTCCAGGCCTGCTTCGCGGTCACCGAACCCAACACCGGCCTGAACACCACGCAGCCGCGCACGCGCGCCGTGCGCTCGGGCGACAAGTACGTGGTCAACGGCAGCAAGGTCTGGATTTCCACCGCGCAGGTTGCGCACAAGTGCCTGCTGCTGGCGCGCACCACGCCGCTGGAAGAGGTGAAGAACCCGACGCACGGCATGAACCCCGAGCGCGTACCGATCGCGGCCGAAGCCGTGGGCCTGGGACACCTGGCGCTGTCGCATGCCGTGCGCTATGCCAAGGACCGCGTCGTCTTCAACCGGCCGATCGGCCAGAACCAGGGGATCCAGCACCCGCTGGCGCAAAACTGGATGGAACTGGAAGCCGCCTGGCTCATGACGCTGCAGGCCGGCTGGCAGTACGACAACGGCAAGAACTGCGCCGCCGCGGCCAACAGCGCCAAGTACCTGGCGGCCGAAGCCGGCTACAACGCTTGCCAGCGCGCCGTCATGACGCACGGCGGCTTTGGCTACGCCAAGGAATACCACGTGGAGCGCTTCATGCGCGAGGGCATGCTGCCGCGCATCGCGCCGATCACGCCCGAGCTGATCATGTGCTTCATCGCCGAGAAGGTGCTGGGCCTGCCGCGGTCATATTGATTTTTTAGAACAAATTGTTGACCGTGTTCCTGATATGGAACACAATCAAACCATCCGAGTCTCCCAGACAAACTGAAATACCAGGCGATGGCATGAACACACTGAAGCATCGGCGCCTGGAGCAACCGGTCGATTTGGCGGAACTGAGTACCGCCGCCGAAGATGCCGGTGCAACCGAGGGGAGCAGCGGGCCGCGCTCGCCGATACGCACCCTGCGCATCCTGGAAATCATCGCGGAATCGCCGGACGGCGTTTCGTTGGCGCAACTCAGCCAGCGTCTTGACATACCGAAGACCAGCCTCTTCAACATGTTGCGGCCATTGGCAGCACAGGGTTACCTGCTGCAACTTGCCTCGCGTTATCTTCTCGGCCCTGCAACGCTCAGGCTGTCGATCCGCACCAGCCGCAATTCGTCGTTCCTGCGCGCGATACGACCCACGCTGGAACTCTATGCAGCGCGGCTTGGTGAAACGGTGGGGTTCATCATGCTGGATGAAAGCAATGCACATACTGAATACATGGACGTGGTAGAGGGCAATCGCCCGATCCGCCATGTAGTGAGGGCAGGCGAGGTGCGGCCTCTCTACTGCACCGCGGCCGGTCTTGCGATTCTTGCCTGGCAGCCGAGGCAGCAGGTGCAACGCTACCTGGAATCGGTGGAGCTGAAGAGAGTCACGGCGGCAACGGTGGTCGACAAGGCAGCCATCCTCAAGCGCCTGGAATCGATTCGTCGCGATGGCGTTTGCGTGACGGTGGGCGAGTACAGCGACGAGGTGTGCGGTATCGCAGCACCCGTATTCTGCCGGCCCGGCGTGGCGTTCGGCGCCATTTCCGCGGGGGCGCCGATCTCACGCGCGTTTGCCGCCAAGGAGGCTTACGTGCGGCTCGTGAAACAGGGGGCACAAGGTATTTCGGAGGAATTGGTCGGCGGCACTCCTCACCCTCCTCCACTCAACTGAGGCGCGCCGCCGTGTGCTCCGAAACCACACCATCGACATCGACGCGAACGAGCCGGCACCCTGCGTCGGCATCCAACGCGCCCAACCACCATACATGCAGTCCTGCCATCCGGCGAATGGCTGCGAAATAAAAGATGGCCCTCCCCGCCATCGCAAGCCCGAAACCAACCCCCAAGACGAGGACGACACCATGAAGCATGTATTTTCTCTGCGCCGGCGCCTGTTCTGCGCCGGCATAGCAGCGCCGATGCTCTCAGCGCTGCCCTTGAGCTCGCGTGCCCAGAGCGCCAACCGACCGCTGACGGTCGTGGTGCCTTATCCGCCCGGGGGAGGCGGCGACATCAACGGCCGCATTTACGCGGAGCGTCTGGGCAACCAGCTAGGCGAGAAAGTGGTTGTGGAAAACCGGGCCGGGGCAAACGGCACCCTCGGTGCGGCCTACGTGATGTCGTCGCCTCCAGACGGCCGCACGCTACTTTTCACCTATGGCAACCTGCTCATCAACCAGCAGTTTCTGATGGCGGATCCGAAGGTCAACCCTTTGACGGACCTGGTTCCCATAACACGCGTCGGAGTCCAGACTTCCCTGATCATCGTCAACGCAGACGCACCCATGAACGACCTGCGCGAGTTCATCGCCCTGGCGCGCAAGAATCCGGGCAAATATACCTACGCCTACTATGGCGACCTCGGCATAGCGGCGCTCGCCGCGGAGGCGGGGCTGCAGATGGTCCGCGTCCCGTACAAGGGCGGGGTGCCCGGCATGCTCGACGTTGCGGGCGGCCGGGTCGACATCATCTGGTCGTCGATAGCCCAGTCTTCCCCCTTGATCAAGGCCGGCAAGCTCAAGGTGCTGGCCAGTTCGGGCGACAAGCGGACTGCCGAGTGGCCGAACGCTCCGACGATCATCGAGGTGCTGCCTAAATACCGGGCGCTCGACTACACCGTGGTGCTGGCTCCCAAGGGCACGCCCAAGGCCATCGCGGAAAAGCTGTACGAGCAATCGGCCGCGGCATTGTCCACGCCGGAGGTGAGACAAAAACTCGAGGGGCTCGGCTCGGTGCTGAGTCTGCTGAAGCCGGACGAGCTGCTTGCCTTCATGCATGCTGACTACGCGGCGCTCGCCGTAAGCGCCAAGGCCGCGGGGATCGTTCCAGAATGACGCCGCCCACCATGCAAAAGGCGTCCACGCCACTTCGGATTGGCGGAGCAAGCGCATTCTGGGGAGACAGCAACGACGGGGTGCGGCAGCTGGTCGAGAAGGGTGAATGCGATTTCTTGGTGTTCGACTACCTGGCGGAACTCACCCTGTCCATCATGGCGGGTGCCCGCGCGCGCAAGCCGGAGCTCGGGTATGCCACTGACTTCGTGCTTGCCGTCGCTCCTTTGCTCAAGGCGCTGAAGGCTGGCGGCACCAAGGTCTTGAGCAACGCGGGCGGGATCAATCCCCACGCTTGCGCCTCGGCCCTGCGCGACGCGGCCCGGGCGGCAGGAGTAGAGCTACGGATCGCCGTGGTGGAGGGCGACGACCTGTTGCCCCGGGAGGGCGAGATACGCGCCGCCGGTGTGCGCGAAATGTGGACGGGAGCCCCCCTACCATCCTCCCTGACGACCATGAATGCCTATCTCGGTGCCGCTCCGATTGTGGCCGCACTCGATCGGCAGGCCGACGTGGTTATCACTGGCCGCTGCGCCGACAGCGCACTGGCACTGGCGGCGCTCATACACCACTTCGGTTGGGACCAGCGAGACTACGACAAGCTCGCCGCCGGCAGTTTGGTAGGCCACATTCTCGAGTGCACGACCCAGACCACTGGCGGGCTATACACCGACTGGTGGCGGGTGCGGGGGTGGGACGACATGGGCTACCCTATAGCCGAGTGCGCGGCCGACGGCAGCTTCGTGCTTACCAAGCCGCCGGGCACCGGCGGTTTGATCGAGCCGCTGGTCGCCGCCGAGCAGATGCTTTATGAGGTGTCGGATCCGGCTAACTACCTGCTGCCGGACGTCACATGCGACTTCACCGGGGTGACGATCGTGCCCGCAGGCCAGGACCGGGTCCGGTTTTCCGGGGCGCGCGGCCATGCACCCACACCCACCTACAAGGTCAGCGCCACATGGGCGGATGGCCACCGGCTGACCACGACCATTACCTTCGTTGGTTCGAATGCGGTCGAAAAAGGCCGCCGGGCCGTCGAAGCTGTGGTCTCCCGATCGCAGCGGCTCATGCGCAAGGCTGGTTTCCCCGACTTTGCCGAAGTCTGCATCGAAGTGCTGGGCAGCGAACTGCCCTCCTATGGCAGCAGTGCCCGCCCCGACGCACGGGAGGTCGTCGTGCGGCTCGCAGTGCGGCATGCCGACGCCAAGGCGCTGAATATCCTGGGCAAGGAGATCTCGCCCATCGGCACAGCGGGAGCACCTGGGACGACGGGCTTCAGCGGGCGGCCCAAGGCTAGCCCGGTCTACCGGATATTTTCGTTTCTCTGGCCCAAGCACGGGTTGGCACCTGCGGTTGACCTGGACGGGGAGCGGATTTCGCTTGCGCCGCCTCCCAATGTAGGGGAGTGGCTTGCGTCGCGCGGGACAACCTATTCCCCGCCATTGCTTCCGCAGGGGGAACGGGTCGAACTGCCGTTGTCAGCCATAGCGGTGGCCCGCAGCGGTGACAAGGGCGATGTGGCCCATGTCGCCATCATCGCGCGCAAGCCGGCGTTCGCCGCCCTGATCGGCGAGCAGATCACGGAAGCGGCAGTGACCGCGTGGTTCATCCATCTGGCGCGCGGCTCGGTCAAGCGTTACGACGTACCGGGCATGCATGCCTACAACTTCGTTCTCCAGGAGGCACTGGGCGGCGGCGGCGCTGCGTCCCTGCGCAATGACCCGCTGGGCAAGACCTTTGGCATGGTGCTGCTCTCGCACCCCGTCCGGGTGCCGAAAGCCTGGCTTGCGGAAACCGATCAAGGGTTCGACGGACACATGGCCGAATGAGCAATGCCCGCGCGGCTGCGATACGTGAATAGGCGAAAGACCAAAATCAAAGGAATAGGAAATGATCGAATCCCGGAACGAACTACGCATTGAACGCCAGGAAAACATACTGCGGCTCACGATCGACCGGCCGCACCGCCGCAACGCGCTCACCGACGCCCTGATGCTGACAATGGCCGAGGCAGTCGGCCAGGCCGCTGTGGACGAAACCCTGCGCGCCATCGTCATCACGGGCGCGGGAGACAAGGCCTTTTGCGCCGGTGCCGATCTGACTCCCGGCGACACGCCCTTCAAACCCAAAGTGGCGCAGCTGCAGACCCCGATGGGCCGGCTGGCACGCGCGGTGCATGCTTGCAACGTGCCCATCGTTGGACGCATCAACGGTGTGTGCATGGCTGGCGGCATGGGCATTTTCGGTATGTGCGACATTGCCATCGCGACTGATGACGCACGCTTCGGCTTGCCCGAAGTGAAGATTGGCCTGTACCCCATGCAGATCCTGACGGTGCTGCGCGATCTCATTCCGACGCGCTTTCTCAACGAAATGTGCATGACCGGCAAGCCGATCGACGCGCGCACCGCGTTCTCGATCGGGCTGCTGAACAAGGTGGTGCCCGCCGCGGAACTGGACACCGCCGTGGACGCCTTGCTGGCCGACCTGCTGGCGGCGTCGCCCATTGCCGTACGCCGCGGCAAGTACGCCATGCGGGCGGTTGAATCGATGAACTTCCACGAGATGATGTCTTTCACGGAAACGGCTGTCGTACCGATGATCCAGACCGAGGACGCGCATGAAGGGCTCGCGGCGTTCAACGAGCGCCGGCCGCCATTGTGGAGTGGCCGCTGATCGACGCGCGAACACGCATGACGACCGACAGCCGGCCCGTCGACGACGAGGAAAAGGCCACTACCGGCCCCCTGGCCGGTGTTCGTGTCATCGACCTCACCAGCGTGCTGATGGGCCCCTCGGCCACGCAGGCGCTGGCCGACCTGGGCGCCGATGTGATCAAGGTGGAAACGCCCGAGGGAGATGCCACGCGCAGAATCGGACCCGCCAGCGCCGAACAGATGGGCCCGATCTTCCTGGGAACCAACCGCAACAAGCGCAGCATTGTGCTGGACCTCAAGCAGCCTGAAGGACGCGCGGCTTTCCTGCGTCTGGCCAAAACCGCGGACGTGGTTGCCTACAACGTGCGTCCCAAGGCGATGGAACGGCTGAAGCTCACGTATGAGGACGTGGCCGCCGTCAACCCGAGAATCATCTATGTCGGCATGCTGGGTTTCTCGCAGCGTGGACGCAATGCGCCCTTGCCCGCGTTCGACGACCTGATTCAGGCCTCCATGGGCCTGCCGGCCATGTTGGCCATCAGCGGCAACTGCGAACCACGCTTTGTGCCGCTCAATATCGCGGACCGTTCCGTCGGGTTGTACGCGTTCGGCGTTATTGCCTCGGCGCTCTATGCGCGCGAGAAAACCGGAACGGGCCAGCGCGTCGACGTGCCGATGTTCGAGACCATGGTGCCATATATCCTGGGCGACCACCTGTATGGCCAGAAATACGTCCCGGCCAAGGGAGAGTACGGCTATCCGCGTCTGCTGGCGCAATCCCGTCAACCTTATCCCACAAAAGACGGCTACATTGGGTGCACGATGTACACGGATGAACACTGGCGCAGATTCCTGGTCCTGTCGGGCCAAGGGGAATTGGCGGACACCGATTCACGCTTTGCAAACCTCACCAACCGCACCGCAAGCATCGATGCGTTGTACGCACTGGTGGGCCGCGCGTTGCGCGAGAAGACCACCGCCGAATGGACCGCGTTGCTGACCGCTGCGGATATTCCGGTATCACCGGTGCATACCTTCGACACCTTGTTGTCTGATGCGCATCTCAACGACATCGGCTTCTTCCGCGAGGAAGAAGTTTCCTCCATAGGCACCATCCGCGAGACAGCCGTGCCGAGCGAATGGCATGGCACGCCCCCGAGGTCCTACCGGCCGCCACCGACCCTGGGTGAACACAGCGCCGAGGTGCTGCGCGAGGTGGGCTACAACGAAGCCGAGATCGACAAGCTCATACATCGAAGCGCCGCGCGCATGTCCGCCGCCGCACCGAAGAAATAAAGGAACCACGAATCATGTCCAAACCAACCATCACCCCCGAACTGGCGCAAATCCGCGACGCCATAGTGCCGCTGTGCGAAAAATTTGGCGACGACTACTGGCTTAAACTGGACCGTACGCACCAGTTTCCCCACGAGTTCCGCGAAGCTATCGCCGCAGCCGGCTGGCTCGGCATCACGCTGCCCGAGCAATACGGCGGCGCTGGATTGGGTGTGACCGAGGCCGCCTACATGATGCAGTTGATCGCGAGTTCGCCCGGCACCATGGCTGCATGCTCCAGCATCCATATCAACATCTTCGGCCCTCATGCCATGGCCAAGCACGGCACCGAGGAACAGAAGCAGCGTATGTTGCCGCCCCTGATTCGTGGTGAGCACATCGCAGCCTTCGGCGTGACCGAGCCCGACGCGGGTCTTAACACCACCCAGCTGACCACGCGCGCAACGCGTTCGGGCGACGGTTATGTGATCAACGGCCAGAAGGTATGGACCACCACCGCCCAGGAAGCCAACAAGATCATGCTGCTGGTGCGCACCGCGCCTTATGACGCCAACCGGCCTACCGACGGAATTACCCTGTTCTACACCGACCTGGATCGCAAACACATCGACGTCCATGAGATAGAAAAGATGGGGCGCGCCGCGGTGGACTCCAACGCTATATTCATCACCAACTTACCGGTTCCGGTGGAGGATCGCATCGGTGCCGAAGGGCAGGGTTTTCGCATCATCCTGGACAGCTTGAATCCCGAGCGCATCCTGGTGGGTGCCGAGGCAATTGGCATTGGCAGACGAGCGTTGGCCAAGGCCACCGAGTACGCTAAGAACCGCATAGTGTTCGGCCGCCCCATCGGTCAGAACCAGGCGATCCAGCATCCCTTGGCCGAAAGCTGGGCGGAACTGGAAGCCGCCAACCTGATGGCCTTTCACGCGGCGGAGCTGTACGATGCCGGGTTGCCCTGCGGGCCCGAGGCGAATGCCGCAAAGTACCTCGGCGCCGACGCGGGTTTTTTGGCCTGCGACCGGGCTGTCCGTACGCATGGTGGTTTCGGCTATGCGAAGGAATACCACGTCGAGCGGTACTTTCGCGAATCCATGCTGCCGCGCATTGGGCCGGTGACGCGGGAACTTGTGCTGTGCTATATCGCCGAACGTGTCCTGGGTTTGCCGAAATCGTATTGAGGTGCATGTAACGCACTTCTAGACTGAAGTTCCTCCGACTTTATAGCCACTAAATCCCCGCTTTCATGCCGTTGTAGCTGGAGAGGGCCGCCTGATGCGGCCTTTTTTTGGCGCAAATGTGTAGTCACTAAAAATACTTGTCATTCTGAAAATATTGGTCTATTATCATCCTATGGCTTCAAGAACCGGAACCGCTCACGTCGTCACCACCACCCGCAAGTACAAAGATAAGGTGTACCGCACCCATCTGCTGCGGCGCAGCTACCGCGAAGACGGCAAGGTCAAAAACGAGACGCTTGGCAACCTGTCCCACCTGCCCGACTCCGTGATCGATCTGATTCGCCGCTCCTTGCAGGGCGAGACGTTTGTGCCCGCGGGGGAGGCGTTTGAGATTGCCTCATCGCGCGCCCACGGGCATGTGCAAGGCGTCAGTCTGGCCATGCAGCGGCTTGGCTTTGCATCGCTGTTGGCGGCCAAGCCGTGTCGCGAGCGTGAACTGGTGCTGGCCATGGTGGCGTCTCGCATCGTCTCGCCCGCCACGAAGCTGGCCACCACGCGGCTGTGGCACACCAGCACGCTGGCCGAGGAATTTGGCGTGAGCGATGCCAGCGAAGACGATCTGTACGCCGCCATGGACTGGCTGCTCGCAGCGCAGGACAGGATCCAAAAGAAGTTGGCCGCACGCCACCTCAAAGACGACGGCCTGGTGCTCTACGACCTGTCTTCGAGCTACTTCGAGGGATCGCACTGTCCGTTGGCCAAATTGGGGTACAGCCGGGACGGCAAGCGCGGCACCTTGCAGGTCAACTACGGGCTACTCACCGATGACCGGGGTTGCCCGGTGGCGCTCTCCGTGTACGAGGGCAATACCGCGGACAGCAAGACGTTTTTGCCTCAGGTAAAGCGCATGCGTGAGGAGTTTGGCATCCAGCGCATGGTGATGGTGGGGGACCGTGGCATGATCTCGCAAAAGGCCATCGACGAGATGAGCGAGGATGCCGATGTGGCCTGGATCACGGCGCTCAGGAGCAGTGCGATTCGCGCCCTGGTGGAGCAAAAGCATTTGCAGTTGGGTTTGTTTGATGAGCACAACTTGCTGGAGCTGAGTTCGCCCGACTTTCCCGGCGAGCGGCTGGTGGCGTGCCGCAATCCGGAGTTGGCCAAACTGCGCGTGCACACCCGAGACGATCTGCTCCTGGCCACCGAGCAAAGCCTGCAAAAAATCAAGGCACGCGTTGAGGCGGCCAAGCTCGTGGGCAAGGACAAGATCGGTGTTTCCGTAGGCAAGTGCGTGAACCGCTACAAGGTGGCCAAGCACTTCGAGTTGGTGATCACCGAGGACACGTTCACCTTCACGCGCATTGCGCAGTCCATCGCCGCTGAGGCGGCGCTGGACGGGCTGTACGTCATCCGCACTTCCGTCAAGGCCCAGCGCATGGATGCACCCACCTGTGTGCGGACCTACAAATCATTGGCCCAGGTTGAGCGGGCGTTTCGTTCGCTCAAGACAACCGATTTGAAAGTGCGACCGATTCATCACCATCTGGAGGGCCGGGTGCGCGCGCACATCTTTCTGTGCATGCTGGCCTACTATGTCGAGTGGCATATGCGGCAGGCTTGGCGCGAGTTGATGTTTGCCGATTGCGACCAGCAAGCCAAGCTCACGCGCGACCCAGTAGCCCCCGCCAAACGCTCCCAGGCAGCGATGAAAAAGGTGACGAGCCTCCTGCTCGAAGATGGCACTGTGGCACACAGTTTCCACTCGCTGATGCAGGACCTCTCAAGCATCACGCGCAATACCTGTCGCACAAACAATGGCACCAAAGACGCGCCCACATTCCAGATCACCACCACTCCAACAGCCAAGCAAAAGCGCGCCATCCAACTGATCGATCAAATCAAACCGTAGACAGAACGCGGAACTTCATTTGCGGCTGTTTGAGAGGAGAAACTCGGCTTTTGGGGGAAGAACTTCAGTTTGAAAGTGGGGTGTCTAACGCGAGGCGAAAGTACATCGGCCATTCAAGGCGTAGTCGGGCGAGCGCCGCTTTTACCTCAGGGGCATGGATTTGCCCGGTTCTTTCTTTCAGTCCAAACGCCGAGCACATTTCAACCCAGGTGATTTGGCTCACGATACAGCGGCTTGCGGATGTAACCTGTTTGCGCGTCCAATCGCTGTGCTGTTGTTGCGCATAGAGCTTCATGAGTGCCGAAGTGTCGCAAAACAAGATCACTTGGGGCCTCGCAGTTCAATCACCAAGTCGCTCATGGTTCGGCCGTCTGGGCCTGGGGCAAACACGATGGCTTTGCCTATTTTGAATGGCTTGGACGCAGGCTCGGCGATCAGGCCGGATGCAAGCAGGCGCTGCATGGCATCTTCGTCAGATGGAGGGCTTGCTTGTGCCGTGGGCTCAGTGGGAAGA
>CAMAWD010000023.1 GCA_945861785.1 Rhodoferax sp. OV413
CCAGCATGTCGTAGCTGTAACGCAGGTTGCGGCTCTTGCGTTGCGCAACCAGGGCTTCCTGCATGGCTTCGGTGATGGTCTGCCCGAGCACGAATTGCCGGCCCAGCAGTTGCACCGCGCGCAAGGTGGCGGCCACAACGGAGCGCGCGCCGAGTTTGGCGAACATGCCGCTGGGCGTTTCGCTGTCGGGCAGAAACTTCTTGCTCATGGCAATCGCGGTGCTGGACAGTCGGGCCAGTGTCTTGTCACCGGCGGCGTCGAAATCGGCCCGGCCCAGTTGGTCGGCAGTGAGGGCGATCGCGGTTTCGGCGTCCGGCACACGCAGCAAGGCCTCGGCCAGACGCATCAGGGCCAGGCCTTCGGCGCTGGAGATCGGGTATTCCTTGAGCAGGCTCTCCATGGCCCAGAAGGGCGGCGGGTTCTGCCGCACAGCCTGCACCCACGGCGTGGCGGTGCGGGCCGCAGCGGCCCAATCGAGCGCCTGGGCCAGGCTGCCCAGGTGGCTGGCGACGACTTCGGATTCGGCGCGATAAGGATGGGGCAAACGCATGGCAGGCTCCGGTGCTTGAACGAAGATGCTATGTTCTTTGATTTATTGACGAATGTTTCACCAAAATATCTCCACCAGATAGGCAATTTGACTGAAATTGCAAATTGCCTGCGCCCTGTACAGTTGACCCCACCACGATGCCAACCGACCACCACGCATGAAAACGAAACCCGCCCGCATCTTGAGCTTCAAGTGCAAGACTTGCTCCAAACCGGTGACCCTGTACCTGCAGAAGGTCTCGGCCTGCTCCCACGTCCAGCCCTACCTGGGCGTGTGCGCCTGTGGTGCACCCTACCGGCATGCGACCGGCGCACAGGATGCGGTCAGTTCGTTCGTGCTGTCGCTCGACGGCAGTTGGCGCCACCACCACTGAGGCCCAGCACCATGGCCACCCCGCATTGCGCCCGCGTGATTTACTGGCGCGCCAATCCCGGCCAGTTCGAGGCCTACACCAACTACCTTCGGGACATCGTCGAACCGATCGACCATGAGGCCCAGCGTCGCGGCGATCTGCTCGGCTTCACCACACTGATGGACGCGTCGCCGGGCGCGCCCTGGACCCACATGCGCCTGTTCACATTCGAGAACCCCGCGCAACGCGCCAACATGGTGGCCGCATTGGCGCAGGCCGCTACCACGCTGACACCGGATGCCGGGAAACGCGCGGCCCGGGCAGCCCATGTCGCGACCTTGCGCGAGCGTGTTGGAGAGTCCGACTTCGACATCTTGTGAGGGCTCCATGCCGGGTGTCGCGCCAGTGTGGCCTAATGGAGGGTTGAACCAATTCAGATGGAGTAAACCATGGCCAAAGAACCCAGAACCGAGGCAGAACGCCGCGCCACCCCCGCACCGGTGCCTGCACCGGGCTTCACCAAGCCCGTCGTGCGCGGACAAAAGATCAGCCTGGAGCGTGGCACGGCCACCCGCAGCAAGAAGAATCCAGGCAAGCGCCCCAAGAAGGGCGGCTGATGGCCGCAACACGCGCCTCAGGCGCGTGCCGCCCCCTTGCGCATCAGGGTGCTCTTGCCAAACAGGCTCTCCACCAGATCGACCGCGAGTTCGGCCGTGCGGTTGCGCACATCGAGCGCCGGATTGAGCTCGACAATGTCCAGTGATGCCAACAACCCGGTATCGGCGATCATTTCCATGCACAGCTGCGCCTCGCGGTAGGTCGGGCCACCACGCACCGTGGTGCCCACACCGGGCGCAATGTCGGGGTCCAGAAAGTCGACATCCAGGCTGACGTGAAGGTGGGTACCAGGGTCGGCCATGGCCAGCGCCAGTTCCATCGCGTGGCGCATCCCCATTTCGTCGATGTAGCGCATGTCGAACACCTCGATGCCCATGTCGTGCACGAGGCGCTTCTCGCCCGCATCCACGCTGCGGATTCCGATCTGGCGCAGGTCGCGCGGATTCAGGGCCGGCACATGGCCTCCGATGCCCACCAGCTCGGCCGGGCCCTCGCCACACAGGCAGGCGACCGGCATGCCATGGATGTTGCCGCTGGGCGTGAGTGTGGCAGTGTTGAAGTCGGCATGGGCGTCCAGCCACAAGACACGCAATTTGCGGCCGCGTTCGCGGCAATGGCGCGCCACCGCGCTGATCGACCCGATGCCCAGGCAATGGTCGCCGCCAAGCACCATCGGGAGGCGCCCATCGGTGAGTTCTCGGTACACGGCCGCGTGCAACAGGCGGTTCCACTGCACCACCTCGGGCAGGTGGCGAAAACCATCGACTGCCGCCTGCCATGGATTGGCCGGGCCAACCAGATTGCCGCAGTCTTTCACGTCCACGCCAAACTGTGCCACCGCCTGATGGATGCCAGCCACCCGCAAGGCCTCCGGCCCCATGCGCGCGCCCAGTGTGCCAGCGCCTATGTCGGTGGGCACACCAATCAGGCTGACACCACCCCGGGCGCCTTGAGGTGGCAAGGGGTGCACCATCAGGACAGCGCCGCAACTGCGCCCGCGACCTGCGCCGTGGCGGTCGGGCGGACCGAACCAAACAGGTTCTTCGGGTTGGCCAGCGCCGGGATCAAGGCAATTGGTTGACCCAGCCCCAGCCTGCGTGCGCAGCCGTGCATGAAACGCAGCGCGGAGTAGTCTTCGAGCGCGAACCCGACGGAGTCGAACACCGTCACCTCCTGGTTATGCATCCGCCCGCGTGCCTGGCCCTGGAGCACCTGCCAGATTTCGGTTACCGGAAAGTCGGCCTCCAACTGCTGCAGGTCGCCCTCGACCCGAGTCTGTGGCTCGTACTCGACGAACACGCGCGCAGCCCGCAAAACGTCGGGATGCAGCTCGGTCTTGCCCGGGCAATCGCCGCCCACGCCATTGATGTGCATGCCAGGTTCGAGCATGTCGGGCGTGATGATGGTGGCGTTGGTCTTGTCGGCGGTCACGGTCGTCACTATATCGGCGCGCCGTACTGCTTCGGCAATACTTTTGCACGGCACAACACGCATGCCGGTGTGCTCCAGGTTGCCCACCAGCTTGCTGGTGGCGGCCGGGTCGGTATCGAACACCCGAATCTCGCTGATTCCGATCAGGTGGTGGAAAGCCAGTGCCTGGAACTCGCTCTGGGCGCCATTGCCGATCAAGGCCATGCAGCTCGCGTCCTTGCGGGCCAGCACCCGCGCTGCAACCACCGACATCGCGGCGGTGCGGATGGCGGTGGTCAGGGTCAACTCGCTCAGCAGCACCGGCACGCCAGTGGCCACGTCAGCCAGTCCACCAAAGGCCATAACGGTGGGCAGGCCGAGACGGCCGTTGGACGGATGGCCATTGACGTACTTGAATGCATAGGTGTCGCCATCCGAGATCGGCATGAGTTCAATGACTCCGGTCTCGGAATGGCTGGCCACACGCGCCTGCTTGTCGAAATTCTGCCAGCGCAGGTAGTCTGCGTGAATGGCATCGGCCATTGCGCGCAGGCATTCGGCCATGCCGAGACGGCGCACGATGGCGACGACATCATCGGTGCTCAGGAACCGGGTTTTGACAGGGGACGGGTTTTTCATGGTGTGCCGTGGACAGGAAGAGGTGACGGGCAGTGTCGCGACTGGGTCTGTCAATGTAAATCGGCAACAATGCTGTCTTTCTATCAAAAATATGGCATTTAGACAGAAAAAATTATCATAATGACAATAATGGACGCCATCGACCAGAAACTGCTCTCCCTGCTGCGCCAGGACGCCCGCACCAGTGTCGCCATCCTGGCCAGAAAACTGGGCGTCTCGCGGGGCACAGTGGGCAACCGCATTGCCAAGCTCGAGGACGCCGGCACCATCGTCGGTTACACCGTGCGGCTGCGGCCCGACGCGCAGCCGCAGCAGATCAGCGCATGGATGAGCGTGGCTGTTGAAGGCAACGAGACGCGCGCGGTGATCGGCAGCCTGCTGGGCGAACCCGGTGTGGCCGCCCTGCACGACACCAACGGCCGCTGGGACCTGCTGGCCGAATTGCGCGCCACGAACCTGTCCGAACTCTCCCGCGTGCTGGAACGAATCCGCCTGGTGCGCGGCATCAGCAGCACCGAGACCAGCATCCACCTCGAGACCTACCGCGTCGCATGAGCGCCGCGCCGGGCCGCCCCAGACTCGCTCGCACCGCAGTGCGCAGCACGGAGTTTCCTGATGAGTGATTCCGCATCAGCGCTCGACCGCATCGACCTGCGCATCCTCGGGTGCCTGCAGGCGGACGGCCGGATATCCAACCTGAAACTGGCGGAATCTGTCGCACTGTCACCCACCGCCGTGCTGGCGCGGGTGCAGCGGCTTACCAAGGAAGGCTACATCCTGGGTTACGAGGCACGCCTGAACCCGCTCAAACTCGGGCTCGGCATGATGGTGTTTGTCGAGGTGTTGCTCGACAAGACCACACCGAACATCTTCGAAGCCTTCAAGGCCGCAGTGCAGGTACGCGACGAAATCATGGAGTGCCACATGGTTGCCGGTGGGTTCGACTACCTGCTCAAGACCCGCGTGGCCGACATGAAGGCCTACCGTGATTTTGCCGGCATGGTCTTGTGGCAATTGCCCGGCGTGCGTGAAACCCGCACCTACGCGGTGATGGAAGAGGTCAAGAGCACCACCCAGCTGCCCTTGTCGTGAGGCCGGGCCCCACGGGGCGTCAACGCTGGCCGAAGATCGCCGATCCGACGCGCACCATGGTGCTGCCCGCCTGTACCGCGGCATCGAGGTCGGCACTCATGCCCATCGACAGGGTGTCGAGCGCCAAGCCGCGCGCGTTGAGTGCATCGAACAGTTGCCGCGCACGTGCATGCAGTGCCGTCGCCGCTGCGAAGTCGGTCGCTGGCTCCGGAATCGTCATCAGGCCGCGCAGCGCAAGCCGGGGCAATTGGCGAACCGCGTCAACCAGGGCGGGCAGATCTTGCGGCGAGACACCGGCCTTGCTCGCGCCGCCGTCGGTATTGACCTGAATACATACCTGCAACGGGGCCAGCGCTGCCGGGCGCTGCGCGTCCAGGCGCTGGGCGATCTTGAGCCGGTCGAGCGACTGCACCCAATCGAAATGCTCGGCCACCAGCCGGGTCTTGTTGCTCTGGATCGGCCCGATGCAATGCCACTCGATAACACGGTGGCGCAATGCATGGATCTTCTCGACCGCTTCCTGGATGTAGTTCTCGCCAAAACAGGTCTGCCCGGCCGCAAAAGCCTGTTCGACCTGCGCCACGCCGAAAGTCTTGGACACCGCCAGCAAGCGAACCTCCGAAGGGGCGCGGCCAGCGGCCCGGCAGGCTGCACCTATGCGCCCATGAATGGCTAGGAGATTGCGTGCAATCGTGGTCATAATTACCGCCAAGCGTAACAAACCATTGAGGGATCCGTGGACATTACCCAATTGCTGGCTTTCAGCGTCAAGAACAAGGCCTCCGACCTGCACCTCTCGGCCGACTTGCCGCCGATGATCCGGGTCCACGGGGATGTCCGTCGCATCAATGTCGAGCCACTGGACCACAAGGCGGTCCATGCCATGGTCTACGACATCATGAACGACACCCAGCGCAAGAACTACGAAGAGTTCCTGGAGATCGACTTCTCCTTCGAGATCGAAGGCCTGGCGCGTTTTCGTGTGAACGCGTTCAACCACAACCGGGGCGCCGGCGCCGTATTCCGGACCATCCCGTCCAAGATCCTCTCGCTCGAGCAGCTCAATGCGCCCAAGATCTTCGCCGACCTGGCGCTCAAGCCGCGCGGCATGGTGCTGGTGACCGGCCCTACCGGCTCGGGCAAGTCCACCACCCTGGCGGCCATGGTCAACTACCTCAACGAGACCGAATTCGGCCACATCCTCACGGTGGAGGACCCCATCGAGTTCGTCCACGAGTCCAAGAAATGCCTGGTCAACCAGCGTGAGGTCGGCCCGCACACGCTGAGCTTCGCGGCTGCGTTGCGCTCCGCGTTGCGCGAAGACCCGGATTGCATCCTGGTGGGCGAAATGCGCGACTTGGAGACCATCCGCCTGGCCATGACCGCCGCGGAGACCGGCCACCTGGTGTTCGGCACCTTGCACACGTCGAGCGCAGCCAAGACGATCGACCGGATCATCGACGTGTTCCCGGCGGACGAAAAGGAAATGGTGCGCGCCATGTTGTCGGAGTCGCTGCAGGCGGTGATCTCTCAGACCTTGTGCAAGACCAAGGACGGCCAGGGCCGGGTCGCCGCGCACGAAATCATGCTGGGGACCAGCGCCATCCGCAACCTGATCCGGGAGGCCAAGGTGGCCCAGATGTATTCATCGATCCAGACCGGCAACAGCGTCGGCATGCAGACGCTGGACCAGAACCTGACCGACCTGGTCAAGCGCAACGTGATCAGCGCTGCAGAAGCACGCAGCAAGGCCAAGATCCCCGAGAACTTCCCCGGCTGAGCCGCAACCGAGAACAGGAGCACCGGATGCCAGGCATTTTCGAGTTCCTCAAACCCAAGTCCAGACCGGAATCAACCGACGACAAGCCCGACTCGATCCTTTTCAGCACGGCATTTGCGGGTTTGGGGGTGGACGCCTCCCTGCTCGTGCCCTGGGAGGCACGGGCGGTCGAGATCGATGCCCAACGGGTCAGCGCGTCGCGGGGGACCAAAATGCTCCAGGGCCTGTGGGCGAAAGACAAGTACATGAGCCACCTGGACGCAAAGGCGATCCAGAGCCTGGAGCGCTACTTCGACTTTGCCATGGTGCCGCCCAACCGCGACGTGATCCGCCAGGACGAATACGGCAACTTCATGCTGGTGCTGCTGTCCGGTGCGATTGCGGTGGACCGGGCCCAGCCCTGGGGCGAGCGGCTGCGCCTGGCGGAGACGCGTCCAGGCGAGGTCCTGGGCGAGATGTCGCTGCTCGACAGTGGCATCCGGTTCTCGGCCTGCACCACCATGAACGAATGTGAAGTGGCCGCACTCAGCGCAGAGGGCATGGACGACATGATGTCGGCGAACCCGCAACTGGCTGCCAACCTGATTGCCCTGCTGGCCCGAAAACTGTCGTTGCGGCTGCGCGTTGTCAGCGCACGCCTGAGCGAAAAAAAGTGACCAACCTGGAACCACAACACAATGGAACGCGACCAGGCAACCAAATTCATCAATGACCTCCTGCGGCTGATGATCAGCCGCAACGGCAGCGACCTGTTCATCACCGGCGATTTCCCGCCGGCGATCAAGGTCGACGGCAAGGTCACCAAGGTTTCACCGCAACCGCTCAATGCCTCGCACACCCTGGCGCTGGCGCGTTCGGTGATGAACGACAAGCAGGTGGCGGAATTCGAGCGCACCAAGGAGTGCAATTTCGCGATCTCGCCGCCCGGCGTGGGGCGTTTTCGGGTGAACGCATTCATCCAGCAAGGCAAGGTTGGCATGGTGATGCGGGTGATCCCCCAGGTGCTGCCGACGATCGACGGCCTGGGCGTGCCCCAGGTGCTCAAGGAGATCGTCACCGCCAAGCGCGGCCTGTGCATCCTGGTGGGCTCCACTGGTTCGGGCAAGTCGACAACACTGGCGGCCATGGTGGACTGGCGCAACGAGAATTCCTACGGCCACATCATCACGATCGAGGATCCCGTGGAATTTGTCCACATGCACAAGAACTGCGTCGTGACGCAGCGCGAAGTCGGGCTCGACACCGACAGCTGGGAGATCGCCCTCAAGAACACCTTGCGCCAGGCGCCGGACGTGATCCTGATGGGTGAGATCCGCGACCGCGAGACCATGGAGCACGCGGTGTCCTTTGCCGAAACCGGCCACCTGTGCCTGGCCACGCTGCATGCCAACAGTGCCAACCAGGCGCTCGACCGGATCATCAACTTCTTCCCCGAAGAACGGCGCTCCCAATTGCTGATGGACCTGTCGCTCAACCTCAAGGCGCTGGTGTCGCAGCGCCTGATTCCCAAACAGGACACCAAGGGACGCACGGCCGCGGTAGAGGTGATGCTCAACACCCCGCTGATCTCCGATCTGATCTTCAAGGGCGACGTGTCCCAGATCAAGGAAATCATGAAGAAAAGCCGCAACCTGGGCATGCAGACTTTCGACCAGGCCTTGTTCGACGCCTACGAAAACAACATCATCACCTACGAGGATGCGCTGCGCAACGCGGACTCCCTGAACGACCTGCGGCTGCAGATAAAGCTCAACAGCCAGCGCGGCAGGACCCAGGACCTGAGCGCCGGCACCGAAAATTTCGCCATCGTCTAGACCTCCAACAAGTTTCACCCATAAACCATGTCAAGCACCAATCCGAAAACATACGCACCCGCCGCCTCCCGCAAAGTCGCCTTCCTCGGTCTGGGCGTGATGGGTTACCCCATGGCCGGCCACCTGGCGCTGGCCGGGCACGCGGTCACGGTCTACAACCGCAGTGCGGCCAAGGCTGGCGCTTGGTGCGGCGAGTTTGCCGCCACGCCCGGGCCCCGCAGTGCGGCGACACCCCGGGAGGCAGCGGCGGCAGCCGAGATCGTGTTCTGCTGTGTCGGCAACGACGACGATTTGCGCAGCGTGGCACTCGGCGCCGACCAAGGCGATGGCACGCGCGCCAGCGACGGGGCATTCGCCGGAATGCGACCCGGCGCGGTCTTCGTCGACCACACCACGGCGTCCGCCGATGTGGCGCGCGAGCTTGCAGCCGAGGCTGCGAAACTGGGCCTGCAGTTCATCGACGCACCGGTGTCTGGCGGCCAGGCCGGCGCCCAAAATGGCATGCTGACCGTCATGTGCGGGGGCAACCAGGCGCCATTTGACGTCGTCACCCCTGCCGCGATGGCGTTTTCACGCGCCTTCACCCTGCTCGGTGGCAACGGGGCCGGCCAACTGGCGAAGATGGTGAACCAGATCTGTATTGCAGGCCTTGTCCAGGGCTTGAGCGAGGCAATTGCCTTTGGCCAGAAAGCCGGCCTGGACATGGCCCAGGTGCTGGACGTGATCGGCAAGGGCGCGGCGCAGAGCTGGCAGATGGACAACCGCGGCAAGACCATGGTGGCAGACAAATTCGACTTCGGTTTTGCGGTCGACTGGATGCGCAAGGACCTCGGCCTGGTGCTCGACGAAGCGCGGCGCAATGGCGCGCGCGTGCCGGTGACCGCCCTGGTGGACCAGTTCTATGGCGACGTGCAGCAGTCTGGCGGCGGACGCTGGGACACCTCCAGCCTGATCCGGCGCCTGAAGTAGCGCCAGCCGGCCTGGCTCGATTGTCAGGTTTTCGGCGCTGCCGCTGCGGGCTGCTGCGGCAGGGTGCGCTGCAGTTCTTCCTCGGAGATGATCTCCAGCACCCGCACGACCCGTTGAACGCCTCCAATGCTGCGGGTGATCTCGGTGGCACGCCTGGCCTCGCGCTGCGTGACGCGGCCCATCAGGAAAGTCGTTCCGCGCTCCGTGACCACCTTGAACGAGTTCGCGAAGATATCCTTCGCATCAACCATTGCGGCCTTGACCTTGCCAGTTGCAAACACATCGGAAGAGCGCTGGGCCAGCGTCGAGTTGGCCACGACCCCCAGCTCATTGACGATCGCGCGCACATTCTCGACCCGCGACACGATCTGCTCCACCAGTTGGCGGTCCTGCTGGTTCGGAACCTCGCCGCTCAGCAGCACCTGGCGGTTGTAGCTGGTGACGTTGACATGCACGCGGTCACCCAGGCTCTCGCGGATGCGTCCGGCCGCACGCAGTTCGATGCCTTCGTCTTCCAGCTGCGCACCCGACGTGCGCCTGTCGGCGGCAACCAGCGTCCCCATGACCGCCCCCCCGAGCATGATCGGTGCACAGGCGCTCAACACGCCCCCGAGACACGCGGCGCAAACCACTGTGACGACAAATTTGGCGGCCCTGATCTTCATGGTGTTGTTTCCTCTTGTTCACCTAGCAATTGGGTATCGACGGCATCACACATGCAGTGCAATGCCAGTATTTGGACTTCCAGGATGCGCGCCGGGCGCTCATGCGGCACACAGATGTGCACATCGGTGTCACCCAGCAAATGGGACATCTTGCCACCCCCGTGGCCGGTCAGGCCGATGACCACCATCTCGCGCTCGTGCGCGGCCTGGATGGCATCGATCAGGTTGGCGCAGTTGCCGTTGGACGAGATCGCCAGCAGCACATCACCAGAGCCGCCCAGCGCACGCACGTGGCGCGAAAAAACCGAACTGAAGGCGTGACCATTGGCAATCGCTGTCAATGTAGCACTGTCGGTGGCGAGCGCGATGGCGGCAAGCTCCGGGCGCTCGCGCTCGAACCCGCCGACAAACCCGGCCGCAAAGTGCTGGGCTGCCGCAGCCGACCCGCCATTGCCGCAGGCCAGCACCTTGCCCCCGCTGGTCACGCACACCATCAGTGCCTGCACAGCCGCGGCAATCGGTTTGCTCAAGGCCTGTGCGGCCTGGTATTTCAGGTCGGCGCTGTCAATGAAATGCTGTTCGATACGCTGCAGAAGCATAGGTCGCATCATAACCGTCGCTCAAGCAACCAGATGTAATGCCCGGATCGTTGCTCATGAAGCGTCAAACGCGGCACGCAACCATTCGATTGCGCCGGCATCGATCACGACCACGTCGAAACGGCACGGTGGCATCACGGGGAGCCGCATCAGGTAGTGGCGGGCCGCCAGCACGATGCGACGGCGCTTGACCGGGCTGATGCTGGCTGCAGCGCCGCCGTGGCCCGACCCCTGGCGCGCGCGCACCTCCACGAACACCTCGGTGCCATCGCGGTCGCGCATGATCAGGTCGATTTCACCCCCGCCGCGCCCGGGCGTCCGATAATTGCGCGTGACGAGGCGCAGGCCGGCATTCTGCAGATGGCGCAGTGCGCGGTCTTCCGCAGCGTCACCAGTTTGTTTCGTTGTCGGTGCACCCACAAGACGCTTCCTTCCCGAACCTGGAATCCCCGCTTTGACATCACCCTATGCCCCGGCCCTCGGCGCTGCGCATGCCGCGGCATCGATGCAGCATTATCCGCAGGCGGCCCTCTACCTGGTGGCCACGCCGATCGGCAACCTGGCCGACATCAGCCTGCGCGCGCTGCACGTGCTGCAACTGGCCGAGACCGTGGCGTGCGAGGACACCCGCCACACCCAGGCGCTGTTGCGGGCGTATGGCGTGGAGAAGACCGCAGCGCAGTTGCTCGCCCTGCACCAGCACAACGAGCAGGACGCCGCGCAGCTGGTGCTGGCACGCCTGCACCTTGGGCAGCGCGTCGCGTATGTGAGTGACGCCGGCACCCCCGCGATCAGCGACCCCGGCGCGCGCCTGGTGGCGGCGGTACGGGCGGCGCGGCTGGTGGCGATCCCGGTGCCCGGCCCGAGCAGCGTGACGGCGGCCCTGAGT
This sequence comes from Rhodoferax sp. OV413, assembly GCA_945861785.1. Lineage (GTDB taxonomy): Bacteria > Pseudomonadota > Gammaproteobacteria > Burkholderiales > Burkholderiaceae_C > CAISIP01. The sequence goes on from CAMAWD010000023.1 coordinate 11,378, forward strand.
GTGGCCGGCATCGACCTGGGGGACCACCAGGCAGGCGGATTCGTGTTTGCCGGCTTCCTGCCCAGCAAGGCGACAGAGCGCCAGCATGCCCTCGCGGCACTGGAGGCCGAGCAGCGTGCGGTCGTTCTGCTCGAAGCGCCACACCGCATCGAAGTCGCCGCAGCGGGGCTGGCCCGGCTGGGCCAACGGCGGCTCACGGTCGGTCGCGAGCTGACCAAGCAGTTCGAGGAGATCGCCACGGTCCTGGCGCAGGATTTCCCCGGCTGGCTGGCGGCGGACGCAAATCGCCTGCGCGGGGAATTCGTGCTGGTCCTGCATCCGGCCCCGGTGGCGCCGGCCACCGGCACCGACACCCGGGTGCTGGCCCTTCTGCTGGCCGAGTTGCCCCTGAAAACCGCGGTACGGCTGGCGGCCGGTATCACTGGCCAGCCACGCAATGCGCTGTACGAAGCGGCGCTGGCCTGGAAGGCCTCGCCAGCAAGCGACGAATGACGCCAGCTGCTGCAGTGGCCGGCGCGCTGTCGCCTCAGGGCCAGACAGTGTCAGGCTCCAGCGGATACAGGGGCACGCGGCGGTTCTGGTAGGTGAAGGTCGACAGGTCGGCGGTGGTCACCCCGGGTGTCGCCACCCAGACCAGCTCGCGGGCGATGGGCTCCATGGCCGGGCGCGGGGAATGCACGCCTTTGGCCACGATGATCCGCATGTCCAGCGGCTCGATGCCCAGCACGCGAAACTGCTGCAGGCTGGAGGAACCGGCACTGCGCGAGGTCAGTACCAGCGTATAACCATCGACCGTGCGCAAGGCGCAACTCGGCCCGTCGTTGAAGAAACGAAACCCGCCATGGGTTGGTCCGGGCTCTTCGTAACGGCCGTCGGACAGCGCCGTCACCGTGGCCTCGACCGGAAACGGGCGCCCGTGCAGGGCGTCGCTCTTGCCTCCCACTGCCGTGTCGATGCGCCCACCCACACCCGCCTGCTGGGCCATGCGAACGACGTCAGGGTCGCACACCGCCTGCAGCAGCTGGCCCACCCCGAGGCGGCGCGCCGCATGCAGGATATGGGTGGAGTCACCCGGGCTGCCGCCGCCCACGTTGTCGCCCACGTCGAACAGCACCACCGGCCCGGCCGGTGCCGCCTGCGCGCGCAACAAGGCATCGTCGATGGCCGTAGCGCCCTGGTTCAGCGCCGCGCGCATGGACCAGGCCGCACTGGCCAACTGGCGCGCCACGTCCCGGGCCAGCTCCGGCTCACCATCGGTGATGGCCAGGAAGGACATGCCCATCTCCGCGACGTCGGCGTAAGGGTAGCCCTCGACCACGCTCACCGACAACACCCCGGGGCGCCGGGCCTGGGTGCTGGCAAGCTGCAGCAGACCCTTCATCGGCGCATCGTCCGTGCCCTGGCACAGAATGTTGACCAGCAGTGGCGGCATCTCCAACGCGCTGCAGGGCCGGATCTGGCCGCGCGCGGCCCGCACCGTCAGCCGCGCGCACTGCAGGGCCTGCTCGGCCGCATCGATGTGCGGATTGGTCTGGTACACCGTCACGATATCGGCGTTGGCAACCAGTTGCTGCGCGATGTTGGCGTGCATGTCGAGCGCCACACCGATCGGCACCGTGGGCCCCACCGCCTCGCGCACGCGGCGCACCAGCTCGCCATCGGCATCCGGGAAACTGGCCGACACCGCCGCGCCATGCAGTGGCAGCAATACCGCGTCCCAAGGCCCGCGCGCGCGCAGCGCAGCGATGATGCGATCGAAGATGAAGGTGGTCGCCTGCGCCGTCATGGCGCCCATGGGCATCAGGCGTGTGAAGAACAGCGGCACCAATTCGATACCGGGGTCTTCGGCTGCGGCAGCAAAAAACCCGGCCAGCGTGGACTGCGACGTGGCGTACTCGGCGCGGATCGACTCGGCATCCTCCAGGATGCCGGCGCGCTGCCACAGGTCCAGGCTGGCGGGAATGGAGGAGAAGGTGTTCGACTCGTGCTGAAAACCGGCGGTGGCGATGCGGATCATGGTGGTGCCCCCAGGTGCTTGGACTGCAGGCATTGTGAGCCGCCGGGGTACTCCCGGTGCGCATCGGTCGTGGCAAACCCGGCTGCCAGGCGTTTCGTGCGGCGAAACGCGCGCACGCGTACCGCGCCCGAACACAGTGACTATGATGAAAATGCGAACCACCAGCCGAGCCGGCCGGCCGTGGCATGTGCATCTTGTTTCGCCACCCACATCTGGAAGGACTCTGTATGCCAAACACACCCGCACATGAATTGGCGATTGCCCGCAGCCCGGCCGATGGTGCACAGAACCCGCACCGCCGCCACTTGCTTGAGCTTGCGCTGACCGGCGGGGCGATGGCTGCCCTGGGACCGATGGCCTGGGCCCAAACCGGCGCCCCCAAACGCGGCGGCACCCTCACGATCGGGGCCGACGCCGACCCCATCGGCCTGGACCCGGTGACGCTGACCGCTTTCTCCTCCTACGATTTCACCGCACTGCTGTACACCGGGCTGCTGCGCTGGAACGCCGACATGAAGGTCGAGCCGGACCTCGCCACCGGTTTCCTGAACCCCGACGAGACCACCTACATCTTCCGGCTGCGCCAGGGCGTGAAGTTCCACAATGGCCAGCCGTTCACGGCCGAGGACGTGAAGTACACCTTCGACCGCATTCTGGATCCGGCCAGCGCCAGTCCGAGTGCCACACTGTTCTCCGGCATCAAGGCGGTGACCGTGATCGAACCATTCACCGTGAAGTTCGAACTCAGGGCGCCCAGTGCGACCTTCCTGAGTTACCTCGCGACCAACCCGAACGGCGTGATCGTGCCCAGGGGCGTCGCCGACCTCAAGACCAAACCGGTCGGTACCGGCCCGTTCATGTTCGAGTCCTACGAGCCGAACCAGCAGTTCACGCTCAAGGCCAACCCGAACTACTACGAAGACAAGCAGCCCTATCTGGGTTCGGTGGTGTTCAAGTTCTTCAAGGACCAGGCATCCATCTCCTCCGCATTGCGCTCCAGGGCGATCGACATGACCTGGTTCAAGGACCCGAAGGTGTCGGCGCAAATCGTCAAGACCTCGCCCGACCTGGTATCTGCGCCGGGCAAGACCTCACGCACCTTTCCGGTGTGGATGAACATGAAGGCCAAGCCGTTTTCCGACGTGAAGGTGCGCCGCGCCCTGAGCCTGGCGACCGACCGCAAGGCCTGCCTGCAGACGGTTCTGGGCGGCTCGGGCAAGGTGGGCGCCATGGTGCCCGAGAGCCAGGTTGGCGGCTACGACGGTGTCGGGCCCATGCCCTACTACAAGACGGACGTGGCTGCGGCCAAGAAACTGCTGGCCGAGGCCGGTTACACCGGCGGCGTGGACATCGGCGACTACATCGTGGTGGCCGCCAATGCGCTGGACGTGCAATGTGCGCAGATCCTGCAGCAGCAATGGGCCGCGGCGGGCATCCGGGTCAACATCAAGCCGATGGAGACCGCGCCTCTGATCGCGGCATGGCTCAAGGGCGACTTCACGCTGCTGTCGATCGCGCTGAGCTGGAGCCCGGATCCAGACGCCATCGTCTCGCGAATGCTGTCCACCGGTTCGCAGGGCAAGGGCATGGGCATGGCCGACACGCAGCTCGACAAGATGATCGTCGACGCGCGCGCCATCCTGGACAACGCCAAGCGGGCGACGGCCTACCAGCAGATCCAGAAACTCATCGCCGACCAGGCCTACATCCTGCAGATCTACCAGTACCCCTTGCGCTGGGAAGCCTGGCACAAACACGTCAAGGGGTACGTGCCGCTGGCTGCCAACATCCGCAGCTTCGTGCGCACGACCTGGTTGGAAAAATAGGCCGGTGGCGACATCGCGGGCGCAGGGCAGGGTTGCCGCATGACCCGCATAGTCTTGGTCCGCCTGGCGTGGATGCTGCCGATCCTGCTCGGTGTTTCGGTGGTGGCGTTTGTGCTGATGCGCGCGTTGCCGGGCGACTTCGCGCAGGCGTCCGCCGGCACCAGCGAGCTCACGCCCGCGGCACTTGACACCATCCGGCGCAAGCTCGGGCTGGACCGTCCGGTTTGGGAGCAGTACCTGCGCTGGCTGGGCACGATCCTGCGCGGCGACTTCGGCAATTCCTTTGTCACGCACAAGCCGGTGCTCGGCGAGTTGTTCCCACGGCTGGCCGTCACGGCGGAACTCACACTCATGGCCGGCACCATGGCGATGCTGATGGGCGCCACCAGCGGCCTGCTGTCAGCGCGCCTGCGGGGGCGCACGGACTGGCTGGTGCGCAGCCTCAACGGCCTGTTCCTGGCGGTGCCGAACTTCGTCGTCGCGACGCTGATCGTGCTGCTGGCCGGGCTGTACCTTCCGGAGCTGGGCATCTTCAACTACACGCCCTTCTTTGCCAACCCGCTGGGCAACATCGGCAGCCTGCTGCTGCCGGCCTTCTCCCTGTCACTGGCGGTGTCGGTCACGATCTCGGAAAACACACGGGCAGCGGTGCTCGAGGTCTCCAGCCAGGACTTCGTCATGGTGGCGCGCGCCAAGGGCCTGCACGCCCGCACCATCCTGGTCCAGTACCTGGTGCGCAACGCGCTGACGCCGGTCATCACGGTGACCGGCCTGCAACTTGCGGCACTGCTTGGCGGCAGCATCCTGATCGAGACCATCTTCACCGTCCCCGGCATGGGCCAGTACCTGTTCGACTCCATCAGCAACCGCGACTACCCCGTGATCCAGGCCATCGTGCTGGTGGCCGCGACCATCGTGCTGCTGATGAACGTGCTGGTCGACATCGCCTACGCGCGGGTCGACGCGCGGGTGCGTTATGACTGAGCTGGCGCCCCCGCGCGCGCCCGGCAGGGTGTTGCTGGTGTCGGGCCTGGCGATGCTGCTCGCCATGCTGGCGGTCACGGTGTTCGGCCCGCTGATCGCGCCTTATGGGGCCGCCGCCACCTCGCCCGACTCGCTGGCCGGCCCGAGCGCGGCACACTGGCTGGGCACCGACTCGATCGGCCGCGACGTGCTGAGCCGGCTCATCGTCGGCGGTCGCACCACCCTGCTGATCACCTTCGTGGCGGTGTCGGTCGCGGTGGGCGCCGGGCTGGTGCTCGGGCTGTTGTCGGGTTATGTCGGCGGCATCGTGGACGAACTCGTCATGCGCACGCTGGACATCGTGTTCGCGTTCCCGGTGTTCCTGCTCGCGATCGCCGTGGTGGCGGCGCTGGGGCCGACCGTGCCCAACCTGATCATGACCATCGCCATCGTCTACACCCCCACGATGGCGCGCGTGGTGCGCGGCCCGGTGCTCAGCGTCAAGCGCTGGGACCATGTAGAGGCGGCACGCAGCGTGGGTGTGGGCGAATTCGCGATCGCCACGCGCCATGTGCTGCCGATGGTGGTGTCGCCGATATTGGTGCAGACCAGCCTGACACTGGCCAACAGCATATTCACGGTGACCGCGTTGTCCTTCCTGGGTATCGGCCCGCCGCCGCCCGATCCGAACTGGGGGGGCATGTTGTCCGAGGCGCGCCAGTTCATGGAGCTCGCACCCCTGACCGTCGTCGGCCCGGCGGCGGCCATTGTGTTCGCGACGCTGACCTTCATCGTGCTGGCCAACGGCCTGCGCGAAATGCTGGATGTGGGGAGCCGCTGATGGCGCAAACCGGCACGCTGCTGGAGGTGCGGGGGCTGAACGCACAATTCACGCGCCAGGGCACGACCACGCGCGTGGTCAAGGGCATCTCGTTCGACATCGCAGCCGGCGAGGCAGTGGGCTTCGTCGGGGAGTCGGGCTGCGGCAAGAGCGTCACGGCACGGGCGATTCTGCGCCTGGCGCCCGAGGGCTCGTCGCTGCAACTCGGTGGCGCAATCCTGTTCCATGGCCAAGACCTGCTGCAGTTGCCCGAGCGTGCGATGCACGACATCCGCGGCCGGCGCATCGCAATGGTTTTCCAGGACCCGATGACCTCCCTCAACCCTGTCATGACAGTCGGCGCGCAGATCGACGACATGGTGCGCCGCCACACCGGCGCTTCGGCGCGGGACGCACGCCGGCGCACCGTGGAGCTGCTCGGCCTGGTGGGCATCCGCGACGCCGCGCTGCGCGCCAACGACCATCCGCACCAGTTCTCGGGCGGCATGCGCCAGCGCGTGCTGATCGCCATGGCCGTTTCCTGCCAACCCGATCTGCTGATCGCCGATGAACCGACAACCGCGCTGGACGTCACGGTGCAGGCCCAGATCCTGCGGCTGCTGATGCGCCTGCGCAAGGAACTGGGCATGGCGCTGCTGCTGATCACCCACGACTTCGGCGTGATCGCCGGCATGGTGGAGCGCGTCAATGTGATGCTCGACGGCGAGATCGTCGAGTCCGGCCCGGTGGGAGATGTCTTTGCCAGTCCACGGCACAGCTACACGCGTGCGTTGCTCGACGCCGTGCCGCGGCTCGATGCGACCGGGCGGGCTGCGCGATGACCGCCGCCGCCCTGCTGCGGGTGCAGGACCTGTCGGTGGTGTTCCCGGCGCGCCGCGGCCGGCCACCGGTGCGCGCGGTGGACCGTGTGTCCTTCGAGATCCAGCCAGGCGAGACGCTGGGACTGGTCGGCGAGTCGGGCTCGGGCAAGACCAGTACCGGCCGGGCCATCCTGCAGTTGCAGCCGGCCAGCGGCGGATCGGTGCAGTTGCTGGGCCGCGAACTGACGACCCTGTCGCCTGCTGAGTTGCGCCGGATGCGCCGGCACATGCAGTTCGTGCTGCAGAACCCGTACTCCAGCCTCCATCCGCGCATGACGATCGGCGCCACGCTGACCGAGCCGCTGCGGGTGCACCGGTCGGTGCCGGCGCCCGAGATGCCCCGGCGTGTGGCGCAATTGCTGGAGCACGTGGGCATGGATCCCGCCATCGTACGGCGCTATCCGCACGAGTTCTCTGGCGGCCAGCGCCAGCGCATCGTGATTGCCCGTGCGCTGGCAGTGAACCCCGACTTCGTCGTGTGCGACGAGCCGGTGTCCGCACTGGACGTTCGGACCCAGGCCCAGATCGTGGCGCTGCTGAAATCCTTGCAGGACCGGCTCGGCCTGTCCTACCTGTTCATCGCGCACGACCTGGCGATGGTGCGAATGGTGGCGCACCGCGTGGCGGTGATGTTCGGCGGGCTGATCGTCGAGACCGGCAGCGCGGCGCAGGTGTTCGACGGCCCGGCCCATCCCTACACCCGCACGCTGCTCGACGCAGTGCCACTGCCTGACCCGGCGCTGCAGCGCCAGCGCCTTGCGATGGCACCGCCGGAATGCGATTTCCATGCACACCGCGACAGCGGCACGCCGTGCCGATTCGGCGAGGACCACGGCGCCACAGGCACGGCGCACTGGCACTGTGTCGGCCCGGGGCACGGCGTATCGTGCAAGTTCTGGCCCGACAACGGGGCCTGAGCCGCGCGGCCGGTGTCAGCGCTGGCCGATGCGGATATCGCTGAACAGGGCGGACAGGCCACGTGGCTGGGACCGCAAGTATTGCTTCGGCACCTGTACCTGGGCCCCGAGTGCGGCGGCGGCATGCCAGGGCCAGTGCGGGTCGTACAGGATGCCGCGGGCCAGCGCCACCATGTCGGCGAGGCCCTGCGCGATGATGTCCTCGGCCGCCTGCGGTTCCGTGATCAGGCCCACCGCCATGGTCGGCAGCCCGGTGGCGCGGCGGATCGCATCGGCAAAACCGACCTGGTACTGCGGGCCCAGCGCGACCTTCTGCAGCGGCGACACCCCCCCGCTCGAGACGTGGACGAAGGTGCAGCCACGTTGTCGAAGTGCGTGGCCGAACGCCACGCACTGGTCCAGGTCCCAGCCGCCATCGACCCAGTCAGTGGCAGACACGCGCACTCCCAACGGATATGGCTCGGGCAGGGCTGCGCGCACCGCATCGAACACCTCCAGCGGGAAACGCATGCGTTTGTCCAGGGAACCGCCGTAGGCATCCTCGCGCTGGTTGGCCAGCGGCGAGAGGAACTGGTGCAGCAGGTAACCGTGCGCCGCATGCAGCTCCACCAGGTCCAGCCCCAGGCGCTGCGCGCGCACGGCGGAGTCCACAAAGGCCTGGCGCACCCGCGCCAGGCCAGTGGCGTCCAGCGCATGCGGCGGGATTTCGGCCGGCCCGTGCGGCAGGGCCGAGGGCGCATCGGGCGTCCAGCCACCAGGCTCTTCGGGGCGGATCTGCAAGCCGCCGTCCCAGGGCGCTTGGCTGGAGCTTTTGCGCCCGGCGTGCGCCAGCTGGATGCCCACGGGCATTGGCGAATGCCGGCGCACGGACGCCAGCACCCGTGCCAGCGCGGTCTCGGTGGCGTCGTCGTACAGACCCAGATCGCCGGGGGTGATGCGGCCCGAGGCCTCGACCGCCGTGGCCTCGATGATCAGCAACCCGGCGCCGGACAAGGCCAGTTGTCCGAGGTGAATCAGGTGCCAGTCGTTGGCCTGGCCATCCTCGGCCGAGTACTGGCACATGGGCGCGATGACGATGCGGTTGGGCAAGGTGAGTTGGCCCAGTGGGTAGGAAGTGAAGAGTTGGCTCATGGGTGCGGTGCGTTGGTGTTGCCTGCAGCGGTCTTTGCCTGCGGGGATGCCCGGCGGGCGCCTGTCTGCGGTGGTTCGGCTAGCGGTGCAGCCACTCGAGAAGCAACGCGTTGACCGCGTCGGCCTGTTCGTACTGCGCCCAGTGGCCTGCACCGTCGATGATACGGGTGTCGCGTGCCGCATGCGCCACGGCCAGGGTGCGCATCACTGCCGGCGGGTCGGCTGTGACATCGTGCGCGCCCCAGGCCAGCAGCAGTCCGGCAGGCAGGGCCTCGAGTATCGGGCCGATCAGCACCCGATGCGAGATCTCCTTGCTGCGAAACCGCGTGCGCAGGCACGAGCGGCTGTGCACCTCCAGCGCCAGTGCATCGATGTCCGTACCTTGGGCATGCAGCATGTGCACGCCCAGGTTGTGGCGCATCACTGCTGCCACCGCAGCCGCATCCCCCGACGTGGCCGCATTTTTCCAGCCCAACAACTTGCCTTGTGGCCGCCGCGTCGTGCCGTGCCCCGCGCCACCCAGCACGGCCAGTTGCGTCACGCCCGGGCGTGACGCCGCGACATGCGTGGCCACCAGGCCGCCAAACGAAAAACCGACCAGCCGCAGCGGTGTCCCGGCCCCGACCAAGGCATCCAGTGACGCCACCGTGGCCTTCACCAGAGCCGCCAGGTCCCCCGGCGGCGGTACGTCGCCCGAATCGCCATAACCCGGCATGTCTGGCACCCACACCGTGAAGCGCTGCGCAAGCGCCTCGATGTTGCGCACCCAGTGCATCCAGCTGCCGTGGCCACCGTGCAGCAGCACCAGCAACGGCCCGGCGCCGAAGCGGCGCCAGCACACCTCGGTGCCCGTGACTGTCACCCGGTGCCGCTCGGCCAGTTGCTCCAGCCGGGCGAGCGCCGGGAGCGAGGTGGTGTGGGGTGTGAAGTCAGCTTTCATCGCACCACTGCCGCCGCGACCGCATTGGACACCGTGCGCAATAGGCGGCCGTCGTCGTACGCGGTCGGGCGGGTGGTAAGAATGACCGCCAGCAGCTGGCTGTCCGGATCGGCCCAGGCCACCGTACCCGTCGCGCCGGAATGACCGAATGTGCGTGGCGACACCAGCTCGCCGCAATAGACCCACACCGGGCTGTTCGCCAGGCCCCAGCCCAGGCCCCAGGGCGTGCCGAGGTGGCTGTTGTGGTCGCTGGTCATGCGCGCCACCGTGGCACGACCCAGCAGTCGGCGCCCGGCCAGCTGGCCGCCGTTCAGGAACGCCTGCAGCAGTTGCGCCAGATCAGTCACCGTGGAATGCATTCCGCCCCAGGGGTGGCCCATGTCGCGCCAGTACCAGGTGTTCGGGCCGAAGCGCTCCATGTCGGGGTTGTTCTCGCACTGGCACCACAGCGTGTCGGCGATCTGGCGCCCGCCCAGGCCCAGCGACGAGTCCTTCATGCCGAGCACATCGAAGATCTCGCGCTGGTGAAAGTCGCGCAATGCCTGCCCCGACACGCGCTGCACGATCTCTCCGGCGAGCAGTGTGCCCATGCTCTGGTAGTCAAACCCCGTACGCGGGGGATACAGCAGCGGCGTGCTGCAGACGGCCTGCACAAACGCATCCAGGGGGGCATGGGCACGCCGGAGCTCCAGGTTCTGCGGCACCATGTCGGGCAGTCCCGAGGTGTGGGTGAGCAGGTCGCGCACCCTGACCTGTGCCCGGTCGGCACCGGTGAATTCGGGCAGGTAGAACACCACCGGGTCGTCGAGCGACACACGGCCCCGCTCGACCAGCAGCATCAGCGCCAGCGCATTCACGGGCTTGGAGATCGAGGCCAGGAGGTACACCGCATCCGCCTGTGCGCCATGCCCGGCACGCAGCACGACACGTCCGTGGCGGGCCACGAGGATCGACGCGGCGCAGACACGCCCCGCAGCCACCTCCGCTGCCAGCAGCGCGCTGGCATGGGCCAGCCGCTCGGGGCACAGGCCCTGGGCAGTCGGAGTAGCGCTGGGAAGGTGATCGGTCACAACCGGCCCAAGTCTACCGACGCCGCAAGGCCGACCGGATCCGCGCCACGGTGCATGCCAAGAGAGCCGTGTCGCGACGGTCAGGCGGCGTTGTCCGACCAGCGCGCATACCAGGCCTTGAACTTGGCCCACTGGGCATCCGTGTAACGGCGCTGACTGTCCGACAGCACATCGCTGGCGTTGAAATGCAGCGCGTATTCTGGATAACCCGCCAGCACCATGAGGTGTTTGTAATAGAGCACGAGGTCCACGCCTTCGTCAAACGTGGAGAGCACGAACAGCGCCTGGTCAAGCTCGCGCGCACGGCGGTCGGCAACCGGATCACCCTGGGCGGCAGCCCGGCAAAGCGACACCAGGTGCAACACCTCGGTGGGCAACGCATTGCCGATGCCGGTGATCGCGCCGACGGCGCCACAGTTCACGAAACCGTGCACCACCTGGGTGTCCACACCGACCATCAGAATCAGCGAACCGTCGCGGCTGGTGATGTGATTGGCCGCGTAGCTCAAGGACGCGGCGCCGCCGAACTCCTTGAAACCCACGAGGTTCGAGAACCGCGCGCGCAGGTCAAAAAACAGGTCGGCCTTGGTCTCGTAGCCATAGTAGGGGCTGTTGTAGATCACGGAGGGCAGGTCGCCGCCAGCCTCCAGAACACCCTCGAAATGCGCGCGCTGTGCGGCGATCGAACTGCCGCGCGACAACACGCGCGGGATCACCATCAAACCCTGGGCACCCACCTGGCGTGCATGCGCGGCAAGGGCAGCCGCCCGGGCCGGACTTTGCGCGCCGGTTCCCACCACGACGGGAACGCCCGCCGCCACAAGGCGGGCCACACCCTCCATGCGCTCTTCGTCGCTCAGCAGCGGCCAGTCGCCCATCGAGCCGCAGTACACAACGCCGCTCATGCCCGCAGAGACCAGCTGCTTGCCGGTGCGCACCAACGCGTCGAAATCAGGTTTGCGCGCCGCGGTGCAGGGTGTCATCAGGGCGGGGATGGTTCCTTGGAAGATGGCGATGGACGTGTGGGGCATGGACGTGTACCTGGGGAGGGTGTGGGGTTGGTGCCGGCATGGTGCGGTGTTGGCCGATATTACATTGGAAGCAGTGAGCCCAATGCGGTGGCCCGGATCGGCGCGGGCGGCGCATGGCGTACCAAGGCAGTAGCCGAAGTGCGTTTCAACTCTGAGATGGTGCTCCAGGCGGGACTTGATATCGCCCTTGAAGACTTCAGCCAGGTAGTGGTGGCTGTAAAACTCGTTTTCGTTGGCAATGCCAGCGAAGGTGTCAACGGCGTCAGTAAGGGAGGTGGCGGCCATGGGTCAGGCTGCGGCTGGCAAACGTAAGCGCGCTAGGCGGACGGCTTCGTGCAGCTTGCGCTCCAATTCCTTCTTGGGCAGGATTTCGGTCCAATAGGACGACACCTGAATGCCACTTTGTTCCATATCCAATAGTTCAATCGTCTCGTGCAATTTACCCGCGCAGAGGATCAGGCCAATGGGCTTTTCCTCGCCAGCCTTACGTTCATAACGGTCGAGCCATTTCAGATAAAGCTCTAACTGCCCTTTGTCACCCGGTTTGAACTCTCCCAGCTTCAACTCAATCGCCACTAGTACGTAAACCTGTAAGTAATGGAACATATCTATGACTGAGCTTTCGATCCGCATCCTGCCGGGTGAAGCTCCATTTGATGGTGCGCCTTTGCTTGTTACGCTCGCGTTGCCACGCGTTGACTTCAGAGCGCAAAGCCTGTTCACTGGGAATGCGCCGATCCAGGCACTGACGACTGAGCATCCCAATCTCGATCTCTGCCATGTTCAGCCAACTCGCGTGCTTGGGCGTGTAGTGGAACTGCACCCTGCGTAGCAGGCTGGATGCTGCGCGTTTACCCAGGACATCTTCAAAGCACTTTCTAAAGTGGGTGTTCAAGTTGTCCAGCACCAAATGCACACGTTTGGCTTTCGCATATGTCCCAGTGAGCAACTCGCTGACGAAGCCAACGAAGTCGGGCTTGGCGCGGTGAGCGGTTACCGTGACGACACGGCGACCGGCCTTGGGCTCGATCGCCACGAACAGATTGGTTGTGCCGTTGCGTTTGTATTCTTAGTCCTGCGTGGCTGGGCTGCGCGGCTTCATCGGCAATGGTTCGCGGCTGTGGGACAGTAGTTGCAGACTCTTCTCGTCGATGCAGATGACGGGCTCAGCTGGGCGAAGCGGTCGAGCGTACAGCGCAAACAAGCTGTACATGCGTTGACGGTACTCCTGGGTCAGCGCTCCTACGCACCACATCACCTTGCGCCAGGGTTTTAGACAGTTTTTTTAGGATGCGACGAACCGTCTCCCGACCCAGGGTGTTCAAGCCGGGCTCCTGACGCGCAGCGCGCTCGAGTCCGACCAGGGTCCAGCGCTGCTGCCCTTCGGGCGGTGACGAGCACGCCAGCGCTGCCACGCGCGCCTGCGCGTCCGTGTCGTACCGGCTGGGCCGACCAGGACGAGCAACGTCGAACAGCGCCAATTCCAATCCACCCTGCAGGTAGGCAGCACGCGCACGCCATAGCGCGGTGCGCCCCATGCCAAGCACCGCCATGATCTGCGCCTCTGGCACGCCTCGGTCCAGGCACGACAGCACGTGGGCGCGATTGACCTCTCGGGAATAGTGCAATCCCTTGCTGCGAAGCTCCTCGATCAATTGGCGATCCTCGACAGACAGACGCAATTCGGTTTGGCGCATGGCAACTCCGCTTCGTAAATGGCAACAAAGCGATTTTAGTCATGTTTCGTTATTTATGGGGTCAAGTACTAGCTGCTATTTCTTGATCGACTTGGCGATCTTTTCCCATTGCTCGGCGTCCGTCTTCAGGAAAGCGACGAAGTCCGCCGTGCCCAGATAGGCTTCCTCGCCACCCGCACTCACCAGGCGTTCCCTGACTTCGGCCGCCTTGGTGGAGGCGGCGAGCGCGGTTTCTAGCTTCTTCAGTACCTCGGATGGCGTGCCGGCAGGCGCATGAAAGGCATACCAGGAAAGCGCAGTTGCCTCGGGGAAACCGAGCTCGGTGAAAGTCGGTACATCGGGGAGTTGGTCCGAGCGCCGGTTGCTGATGTTGGCAAGCGCCCGAAGCTTGCCCGCCTTGACCTGGGGATACGCCACACTCGATGGCAGGATGGTGGACTGGACCAGCGCGTTGATCAGGTCCGCCACGATAGGTGGCGCACCCTTGTAGTAGACCGGCTCCATCGTGATGCCGGCGGCCTTCATGAAAAGTTCGTTGGACATCGACTGCGTGCTGCCCACGCCCCCTTCGCCAAACTGCAGCGGCAGTTTCGCCTTCTTCGCCATATCAACAAACTCCCTGAGTGTCCTGGCCGGCGACGACGCCGGCACGACGAAATAACTGGGCGACAGCGAAAACCGCGTAAGGGGCGTGAAGTCCTTGGGCGCCCAGCGTAGGTTCGATTCGAGCAGCGGGTTGTTGATGAGGAACGGTGCGCTGATTAGCAGCGTGTAGCCATCGGCCGGCGCACGGGCGACGAATTCGGCAGCGATATTACCGTTCGCGCCGGGCTTGGCCTCCACCACGACGGGTTGGCCGAGCTCTATCGCCAGGCGCTGCGTGACGGCGCGCGCCTGCACGTCCACAACCCCACCGGCCGGGTACGGGACGATGACCCGGATCGGTTTGCTGGGAAAAGGGTCGGCGGCGCATGCTGCGACAGCCGTCAGCAGCGACATGGCACCGAGTGTGACACGTTGCTTGAGGTTCGTCATGATGGTCTCCTATTGTCGTTTCCCATGCTAGTGGCACATGCCCGTGCTTACAAGCGCCGGCTGTCAGCTTGGCGACGTCTTATGGTGCTGTCTGGGGTGCTTCACCCCAGTCCCGTTCGAGCTGTCCCCTTGCCCGGCACCATCCGCGCCCTGCGCATCACACACATCCCACAGCGGTGGCCTGCGTGCCGGGGCGATACGCGGTTCTCCGGGACATGCTTGCAAGATTGACGCTCGTGCGTCAATGGCTGGTTACGGGCAAGCTGTTCTGATATTTGCAGACCCGCTTTCAGTCTATTGGCGTCAGTGGCCCGGGAATTTGGCGCTTGTTTACTCGACAGGCTCCAATAGACTGGGTCCGGTCACCCGACTCCTCGATCTGCCCGCTCTATAGCAGTCATTGCGCTTGCCAGAAAATTGCTGTGCCAGAGCTTTCCAAAAGAGCAATAAATGCCGTGTTTTGCCTGCCCACCGATTGGCGAACGCGCAACCCGGCGATGCAAACGCGGGCCGTGGGGCAGGCCATGCCAAGCCATGCTGGTCGGGCTCCCGGGCGCCCCTAACGCCTGGTAAGCGCAGCATCAGGACCAGGTGAAGCCCAGAGGTAGCCCAGTGGTCGTGGCGGTGCACGCAGAATGCGGGTTTTGAGGATGGCTGCAGGGGAGGCATCTGGGCTCGGGTGGTTGGATTTCCTATCCCCCCGCATGGTCTTCCATTCGCGCCATCGCGGATTCGGCTGGAACCTGAGCGACCTGGTGCCCGGCATCTGCGCCATCGCGCTGGTGCTGTGCCGTGGTCCACGATCACCGGTGGCCCGCGCCAGCCTGGCCCTGGCACGCGAAAACCTGAGCAACCGGGAGTCGCACAGGCTCGCGGCCGGCCAACGGCACCTGGCCCGCGAACTGTTGCCGAAGCCGGCCGGGCTGGGACTCTGACAAAGGCGCGTCACGGCACCGCCTCGCGGTTCAAACCTCCGCCGTGGCAGCGTCAGACCAGCACGTACTCGAACCACCAGAAATTCTCGAGCATCCGGTAACGCGGTTCGGTGCCAATGCCCGCAACCAGCGCGACCAGTTCATCCTGGCCCGGGAAATTCTTGAGCACGCGGTGCACCGAGCCGTCGCGCAGCACCCGCTGCTGGAACGTGTTGCCCTCGGCATCGCGCTCGACGATGGGGAAGTCGCGCAACTGCACCTGCGAGTTGTCGAACAACAGCACGCGCGCGCCAGGCTCGAGCAGGCGGTGCAGGCTGCGCAGGAACTGCGCGCGCCGTCCGATCGGCACATGCGACAGCCAAAGGCCCGCGAACGCCGCGTCGAACCGGCCCAGGCCGGCATCGAGTTGGTAGGCGTCGGCAATGGCGAACCGCGCCCGCTCGGCATGCGGGCGCTGGCGCGCCAGATCCAGCGGCTCGGGCGTTGCGTCGGTGGCCACCAGCGCTGCGCTCACTGGCGCAACGTGTTGTGTCCAATAACCGGTGCCGCAGGCCACTTCGAGTACGCGCCGGCCGGTCAACCGGCCCATCAACAATTGGCGCAGCAGCGCAATGTCGGCCGCGCGTTCCGGCCGCTCGTACACCGCGTCGTAGTAACCCGCGCGCAGCCCGTAGTAGGCCTGCAGCTGCGGATCGACGCCCTGCATCGCGTGCGCCTCAATCCACCAGGAACCGCACTTGCGTGGGCTCGATGCCCAGGCGCACCTCGGCGCCGGGCCGCAACAGCGCCCCGCCGGCATGGTGCGGCTGGTTGGCCACCACCACCACCTCGCCCACACGCACCCGGTAGCGCGACAACTCGCCCAGGAATTCCGAGCTCTCGACGCGCCCGTGCAGCCAGGTGTGCGCGGCATCCAGCGGCGCGTCGCCGGCGCGGATGTCGACGGTGTGCGGCCTGAACGCCATGGTGGCGGGCCCGGTGCGCGGCGGCGCGCCGCTGCGCGCCACCCGCAGCGCGCCGATGCCCTTGGCCTGGAAGGTCACGGCGTCGGACCCGACCTCGTCCACGCTGCCGTCGAGCAGATTGGCCGTGCCCACGAACCCCGCCACGAAACGGTTGGCCGGGTGGTCGAACAGCTCGGTCGCCGGGCCAACCTGCTGCAGCACGCCCTTGTCCAGCACCGCCATGCGGTCGGCAGTGGTCATCGCCTCTTCCTGGTCGTGGGTGACGAAGATCGTGGTCAGGCCGAGCGTGCGCTGCAGGTTGCGCAGTTCCTCGCGCATCTGCACGCGCAGGTTCTTGTCCAGGTTGGACAGAGGCTCGTCGAGCAGCAGCAGCTTGGGTTCGATCACCACCGTGCGCGCCAGCGCCACGCGCTGCTGCTGGCCGCCCGAGAGCTGGTTCGGCCGGCGCCGCGCGAACTGCTCCAGTCCCACCAGTTCCAGCGCGGCGCCAACCTTGCGTGTGATCGCGTCCTTCGATTCCCTGCGTTCGACCAGCCCGAACGCAACGTTGTCCCAGACCGTCATGTGCGGCCACAACGCATAGTTCTGGAACACCATGCCGACGTCGCGCAGGTGCGGCGGCGTGCCGGTGATGTCGCGCCCGTCGATCAGCAACTCGCCGCGCTGGTGCTGGTTGAAACCCGCGATCAGCCGCAGCAGCGTCGACTTGCCCGAGCCAGAAGGCCCCAGCAGCGCGAAAAACTCGCCCGGCTCGATGCGCAGCGTGATGTCGCGCAACACCTCGGTGCTGCCGTAACTCAGGCTGATGTGGCGCGCCTCCAGCGAGACCTGGTTCAAACCCATGGCATGCGTGTCCTTCATTCGTGGCCTGCGGCCGGCGCCGCGGTACGCGACCGCTCGATCACGCGGTGCGACAGATAGGTGCCCACGGCCACCACCGCGACCATGACCACGCCGAGCGCGGCGCCCGGGCCGCGCCCCGCGATGCTCTGCATGTACAGGTAGATACCGTAACTCATCGGTGCCTGGCTTTGCGCCGAGGTCAGCAGGATGGTGGCCGACAACTCCACCGCCGCGGTGATGAAGCTGGTCACGAACCCGGCCAGGATGCCGCCCATCATCAGCGGCACCATGATCCGGCGCACCGTGCTCACACGCCCGGCGCCCAGGCTGCCGGCTGCCTCCTCCAGCGAGATGTGGACCTGCTGCAACGCCGCCATGCACGAGCGCAGTGCATACGGCAGGCGGCGTACCGCATACGCGATCATGATCAGGAACCAGGTCGCCACCATCGGCGTGTCGGTGAACGGGACGTTCACACCGTGGAACATGCGCAGATACCCGATCGCCAGCACCAGGCCCGGAATCGCCAGTGCGATCGACGCCAGGTAGTCCAGCCACTGGCGCGCCGGCAACCGGGTGCGGTAGATCAGGTACGCAATGGCCGTTCCCAGCAGGACGTCGAGGCCGGCCGCCATCAGGCAGTACTGCAGCGTGTTGGTGATCATCTGCCGCGAGTCAGTGAACACCGTGGCGTAATGCGCCAGCGTGTAGCTGTCGGGCAGCACCGAGAAGCTCCATACGCGCGCGAACGACATCAGGGCAATGCCGATGTGCGGCGCCAGCGTGACCAGCAGCACGAACAGCACCCAGCCGTGGGCCAGCACTGCCTCCCAGCCGCGCAGCTTGCGCCGCTGCAGGGCGTTACCGCCCTTTTGCAGCGTAGCATAGTCGCGGCCCTTCATCACGCGGGCGGCCACCCACAGGGCGACGATCGACAGGGCGATCATGATCACGCTGATGACGTAGCCCAGCGGGTCTTCGATGCCGACCGAGGTGATGCGCAGGTAGGCCTGCGGTGCGAGCATGTTGGTCACACCCATCACCAGTGGCGTGCCCAGGTCGTCGAACACCTTCACGAACACCAGCGCGGCGCCAGCCAGGTAACCCGGCAGCGACAGCGGGAAGATGATGCGCCAGAACAACCGCCAGCCGCGCGCGCCCAGGTTCAGCGCAGACTCCTCCATCGCGCCGTCGATGTTGCGCATCGCCGCCACCAGGTTGAGCAGGATGAAGGGGAAGTAGTGGATGCTCTCGACGAAGGTCACGCCCACCAGACCGTCCATGATCGGCACGGTGAAACCCAGGTGTTCATTCAGCAGCAGGTTGACCGAGCCGCTGCGCCCGAAGATCAGCTGCAGCGCCACCGCGCCCACGAACGGCGGCATGATCAGCGGCAACACGCCCAGGGTCTGGATCAGCAGCGCGCCGCGGAACTCGAATCGCACCGTCAGGTAGGCCAGCGGCACCGCGATCAGCGAGGCGAAGAACACCGACGCCAGCGCCACCAGAAGGCTGTTGACGAACGACTCGCGCAGCAGCGTCTGGCCGAAGAAATTGCCGAAATGGCCGAGCGTGAAGGCGCCGGTCTCGGTGACGAAGGCGGTGTACACGACCAGGCCGATCGGCACCAGCAGGAACACACCCAGGAACAGCAACACCACGCCGGCCAGCGCCCACGGACCCCAGGCCGAGCGCCACCCGGCGCGCACGGCAGCGGGGCCTGGCGGCTGTGAAGGATCGGTCAGTACGGCGGACATGAAGGTGAGGCCAGCGCTGCAGCAGGACCGGCGCGCAGGCCGTCGTGTGCCGGCCCGGCGGGCCTATTTGACCAGCGCCGCCGCCTGTTCGGCCAGGCCGCGGGCCTTCTCGAAATTGGCCTTGGACTTGGAGCTCCACAGGTCTTCCAGGCCGGTCAGCTGCTTGGCCACCTCGACATCCTTCTTGCTCTTGCGAAACAGCGCCAGGAACTGCTCGTCGCGGATCATCGATTCGGACACCAGCGGCGAATAGGCAAAGCTGCGCGCCTGCTTTACCAACTCGGCCGCCTGCGCGTTGGGCTTGGCCTTGAGCTTGCGCTCCGCTTCGTGGATCGCCTTGGTCGCCGCCTGCAGTTCCTTCAGGCGGAACGTCACCATCTGGTCGAACAGGCTTACCACCACCTGGTAACGGTCGCCCGACAGGTTGGAGTCGAACTGCACCTTGGCGCGTTTCGCGATCTCGATCGCGTCGGGGTAACCGGCGGGCACCTTGGCGCCGAAACTGGCGTTCGAGAGGATCGGCAGGCGGCTGATCTTGGGGTCGAACAGCAGTTCCTGGCCTTCGCGCGAGAGCGTGAACGCCATGAACTTCTTGGCCTCCTCGGCGTTCTTGGCACCTGCCACCAGCGCGATATTGGCCGGCACCACCGAGGTCACGCTGGGGTAGTGGAACTCAACTGGGAAACCGGACGCCTTGCCCGCGAGGCCGAAGAAGTCGATCACCAGGCCCACGCCATACTGGCCGCTGTTCACGCCGTCGGGCACCGCGAAGCTGCGGTCGGTCACCGCTGCGCAGTTGCCCGCGATCTGCAGCATCTGGCTCCAGCCCTTCTCCCAGCCCTCGCCCTGCAGGATGGTCTCGACCGTCAGGTGGGTGGTGCCAGAGCGCGACGGCGAGGACATCGCCACGTGGCCGAAGTATTCCGGCCGCACCAGGTCCGCCCACTCCCTGGGTGCCGGCACCTTGTTGGCCTGGATGTAGCGCGTGTTCCACATCAGCCCGTAACCCGCCAGCGCCTGGCCGTAATACATCCCCTGCGGGTCGTTCAGCGGGTAGTTGCCGATCTTGTCCGGCGCCTGGGGGTTCTTCACCTCCGGCGCGCTTTGCAGCAGTTTGTCGCGCGCGAGTACCTCGAATGCGTCCGGTGCCGACGCCCACATCACGTCCGGGCGCTGGCCCACCGGCAGTTCCTTGATGTAGGCGATGCTGGCGGTGGTGTTCTTGTTCAGCACCTCGATCTTGATGCCGGGGTTGCGCGCCTCGAACGCCTTCTTGTAGGCCTCGGTCAGCTCCTTCGGAAACGAAGTGACCACCGCCACCGTACCGGCGTGCGCGGCGGTGATGGCGCTCAGGAGGGTGATCGCAAGGGCGCGTAGCGGGGTTCGAATCGTCATGGGTCTTTGCCTGTTGGTGGGTTTGAAGCCGGTCCACGCACGGCCTCACATGCCAGGGAACTGACTGCCCTGCATGATGTACCGAAACCGGCACATCGCGCGACCGGGTTAACCCGGAAGCGCCGCGCGTTTCGCGCCCGGCCGAGGGTGTCGGATCGGCAGAAAAGGGGCGGCCGAAGCTGCGCTCTGGGGCGGTACGGCGGGTCAACCGTACGATCCGTGTTACCACCTGGCATGCGACACCTACGACAACTTCAATCTGCTGGCGCTGGATGTCAACTCGGATGCCGTCGCGTTTTCCGTGCTGCAGTTCGCAATGAAAACGCAGGTCATCAACGGCAAGCGGCCCAAGGGCAACTTCAAGTTCGACTACTACGGTCGTGCGCTGATCCGGTAACGGCACGGCACTGGTGCCTGGCGCTGTGCATGGCCCGGTTCATGCCGACGCCCGGCACCATCCGTGGTAGTGGATCGTGAGGATCATGGCGATCGCTTCTTGTTCGCCAGTGCTGGCGCGTAGCGTCAGGCCGCGCTCAAGCCGTGGGAAATTGAAATATTTCCCAGCGTGCCGGCGAGACTGCGTTCTTGGGCGACGCAGAACTTGCGCGAGACGCGCTTGCCTTGCGTCACGGTAGCAAGTTGAATGCCAGGAACCTGACGTTCGTGGGTGTCCGCTTCCGCTGCATTGCCGACGGCCGGGCGAGAGACTTGGGCACGCGAATTGAGTGACTGCTTGGGCTTTCCTCGCCGGCTCCACGAATGACCGGTCCTTCAATTCGTCACAGGCAGGTATGGGCAAGAACCTGCCGAAAGTCAATGACTGCATGCCCCCCGAATATGGTCGGCTTGAACTTTTACGCGTCTGGACCACAGTTGAGCTCCCTTCATTTTCAAGGAGTTCATCATGGAAAACGTACCCGTCAGTCCGGCCAAGGTTCCGTGGAACAAGGGAAAGATCGTCGGCCAGAAGGCCCCCCTGAAGCTCAAGGACATTGGGGCCATCAGGATCCGCTTGCAACTTGGCCATCGAACGCGAGAACTTGCGCTGTTCGACTTGGGCCTGGACAGCAAGCTCAGGGCATGTGACCTCGTGCGACTGCGTGTAAGGGACGTTTGCCACGGTGATCGCGTATCGACCCGAGCAATTGTCTTGCAGCAGAAAACGTCCCAGCCAGTCCAGTTCGAAATCACCCAGCCAACCCGGGACGCGATTGGTGAATGGATGAAGGAGGCGGCACTGACACCAGACGACTTCCTGTTCCCCAGCCGATTGCATGACTCACCTCACCTCGGCACAAGGCAATATGCCCGAATCCTTGACACTTGGGTCACGGAAATTGGTCCGGATCCAACGGCCTACGGTACGCTCACAATGCGCCGCACCAAGGCCTCCCTGATCTACCGGCGGACGAAGAACCTCCGCGCAGTCCAGTTGCTTCTCGGTCACACAAAATTGGAGAGCACGGTGCGGTATTTGGGCATTGAGGTTGAAGATGCGTTGGAGATGTCCGAGCAGACTTAGATCTGAAGGCCATGATCGATCCGGCGTTTGGCAAAAGACCTGTGCCGGGTCGATCTTTTTGATTTCTCCAAACCGGTCATTCGCTACGGACGGCTCCTGGTCGAAAGCAGTCCCCATACTCTTTCAAACTTTCAAATGCAAAGTGATCCTGAGTTCATACGAAAACCAACTGGTTCTCGTATATCCATAATTTGCACCACCCACGAGTCAGATAGCGGAGAAATTCGATGCAGGTTTTCCGTATGGGCAGGGAGAGCACAGCCTGCTCGAAGGTGCCCAGACGCAACTGACGTTCCAGTTCACGGCTTGACCACTTTTCTTGCACGGCCATGCGCAGGTAGAACTCGCGCTCCTCGGAGCGCTTGGACTGCCCCAGAATGATGAGGTTGTGGGTCCAGGGCAAAACTCTCACCAGCGCCGAGAGTTTTGGATCGTCCCGGTAGGTCTCGCTTGATCGCATTGGGCGACACGCCGCGTGCCAATCGCTGTCTGATGGACTCCACATCGGCCGCCAACAACTCCAATCGTGCGACTGTCACCTCCATGGGCACATCCAACACGAACACGCTGAAATCATCTTTGCGCAGGATCGACACCGCCACATCCGCCAGTCCACTGGCCAGAACCTGCTGTGCAAGTTCTGAAGACTCGAAAATCGGAACAACGCCGCTGCACGTGTCCGCGTACGAGTGCGACGGGAGACTGTCACGATCGACCAACTTGGGCGCGGGATCTGTCATTACATTGCCGAGACCGGGCACCGCAACGACAAGGTGAAGTCCCAGCGCGCCGATTGGGACAACGGAGCCCGAAATCCGGGCCATCCTGCAAAACAGGTTTAACGCACCATCTCCGGCCTCGCGCATCAACTGATCCTGCGAGATGCCCGAATATGCAACTGCGTCGGCAACAGTGACCCAGACGACGCCGGACAGCGCGGGTGACCCCTCCACGAGCTTCCGCACGTTTGCAGACATTGGTCGCGCATCCAGTCTCAGAAGGTGCCTGCGCCAGTCCGCCAGCAACACGGCAGCAACCAGCTTGGCGATGACCAGTTCATGCGTCCGGCACGACTGAATAAATTCCCAACGCCCTGCAGCATCACGCAGTCGCTTGGGGACAACCAACCGAGCCCACCAGGAACCGCCACGACGAACTAGATGATCCCGCATACCACACGCCCTTTGTAGCAAGGCGATGTAGCAAACGACGCAGAACCCGCAAAACCCCAATAGATCAAGGATTTGCAAGGCACTGGTGCGGCTGGCGGGGATCGAACCCACGACCCTTGGCTTCGGAGGCCAATACTCTATCCACTGAGCTACAGCCGCAGGCTGGAGGAGCGTGCATTGTAGAAGGTTTGAAAAGGGTCGCCGGCTATAATCGCCGGCTGATTCAGCCTGCCTAGTTTGATTATTGAGGACACCATGAGCGACAACAGCCACGAGGAAGAACACACGGGCCCCATCAAGACGCCCAAGCAGTTGCTGATCACGGTGTTCTTTTCATTTGTTGCGCCGGTGATCATCATCATCGGCCTGGTGTACTTTGTCGTCTCTGACAACAAACCTGCGGCCGGCGCGGTCAACCTCGAAAAGGCAATCGCCGCGCGCATCCAGAAGGTGGGCGCCGTCGAGATCCGCGATGCCAACCGCGAAATGAAATCGGGCGAAGAAGTCTTCAAGGCGCAATGCACAGCCTGCCACACGACCGGCGCAGCGGGTGCACCAAAGGTCGGCGATGCAGCCGCATGGGGCGCTCGTATTGCAACCGGCCTGGAAGCGCTGACCACTTCCGCACTCAAGGGCAAGAATGCCATGGCTGCGCAGGGCGGTGGCAACTTCGAGGACATCGAAATCGCCCGCGCTGTGGTCTACATCGCCAACGCCAGCGGCGCCAAGTTCGAAGCGCCCAAGGGGCCTGCTGCAGCGGCGAGCGCGCCGGCTGCGGCTGCCAGCAAGTAAGCAAGGCGTGCGCGCCTTGCTAGGCCTCAGCCAGCGCCCGCATGCGGGCCTGCGGGCTCACAGCATAAGCAAACCGCCCCGGTAAATCTTTGGCATTGCAGGGCAGCGGAACCCACAGCCCGGTTTCGATGGCATCACTGGCGCTCCCCATATCCTGGGTGTGCACCAGCCCGAAGCCCAGGTCTGTCTCGAGGTACACCCATCCCCTTTCGTCCAGGAAGCAACGCTGTGCCCTCGCAGTGGCACCGGTGTGGGCGGTCAAGGAATAGTCTGCGGCCACACGCCAGATCCAGGGTGTGGCTTGGAGTTCGACGTATACGCGCTGCGGCCCGTTCTGGAAGAACCACTGGCCCTGTGCGTCGTCGGCGTAGTTCCTCTGGATGAAATCGATGAGTTTTTCATGCCGCAGCATCGACCCCCGGCTGTCCGGCGTGCCCCCTGCAAAGGGCCCCTGGGCCTGTGCCTGGTCGTCGCGCAGGTACCAATTGCCACGCGCATCGAGCCCCAGCCAACCGTAACAATCGGGAACGTTGGGCCACTTGGCCAATGCCTGTTTGACGATCTCATCCATGGCCGGATTATGGGCCGGTGGGTTCGACCGCGCGTCGCGTCCATCCGTCCGCATGGCCCAGCAACCAGTCGCCCACGGCCTGCGGCATCGCACGCACATGTCCGGGCATCGGCCCCTTGGGAAATCCAACATGACCGCCCTGCGCCGGTTGCCACAACCGAACCCAGCGCGACACCTGGCCAGGACCAGGCAGGCTGGCACCTGGCACGAAGGGGTCATTGCGGGCGTTGAGGACCAGCGCAGGAATGCCGATCCGCGACAAATGCGGTTTGGCGGATGCACGTGCCCAATAGTCGTCCGTGTGCGCAAACCCGTGAAGGGGTGCGGTAAATATGTTATCGAACTCGTACAGGTCGCGGGCTGACAGCAGCGCCTGACGGTCGAACAGGCCCGGATGCTGCGCGAGTTTGCGCAATGCCTTGGGCTTCATGGTGTTGAGAAACATGCGGGTATAGACCAGGCGATTGAAGCCGCGCCCGATCGCATGTCCGCCGGCAGCGAGGTCAAGTGGCGCACAAACGGAAGCCACCGCCTGCACCACTGCAGCTGCCGATGACCCCATCTCACCGGCCCAGCGCATCAGTGCATTGCCACCCAGGGAGACTCCCACGGCGACGATGGGCCCGGCATGAACGGACCGAAAACGTTTGAGAATCCAGTCGATCTCCTCGAAATCGCCGGAATGGTAGGCACGTGGCCCGAGGTTGAGCTCACCGCCACAGCCTCGAAAGTGGGCGACAGCGAAATCGGCCCCCCGACCGCGGGCATAGTCGCCGAAGGCCTGCGCATAGTAGCTGGCAGAGGAGCCCTCCAAACCATGGAACAGCACCACCAACGGTACGGGCTCGGCGTGTGCACCTGCCGGCGCGACACGCGCTTCAGGCAGTACCTGACCGTTTGCCAACCAGTCCACGTCGATGAAATCGAGGTCTGGCGCGGTCCAGCGCTCCCTGCGGTACCGTACGGGCGAGCCGGCCACACGCTGCGCGGCCAATGCCGGCCAGATGGTTTGCAGGTTTCCACCGGGCAGCCAGGCCGGTGACGCGTACCGCCAGTCCGGCGCGGAAATGTTCATGTGAACAGGGGTAGGCAGGCCGGGGGAATTCAATGGATTGTCTGCGGCGCGTCGTTGATCTCGTGGGCTTCATTCCGGCTGCCGGGGCTTGCATGGTGCGCCACCATGCGCCAGCCTTGCGCCGTCTTGTGGTACACGTTGGTCGCCAGCACGTAGGCATTGGTCGGCCCGGTTTCGGTCATCACGTCGACGCGTTCGAGCACGTTGTGCACCACACTGGCCAAGGCCTCGATCCTGCGCACCTGCTCTGGCCACGCACGGATAGTGCTATTGGCAAAAATTGCGTCAAAAGTGGCCCGGATCGCTGCGCCGCCCACGACCCGCGGTCCACCGGGGTGCACACACACGATCTCGTCGTCATCCGACCAGCACGCCATCAGCCGCTCGATGTCGCCCGTCTGCAGCGCCTCGTAAAAGGCGGCTTCGATGTCGTCGGCCGAACCGCCCATGACGGCAGCCTGGGTCTTTGCTTTTGGCATGGTAGGTGCGTCTCGGTTCTTGAACTGGCAGTTGTTGGGCGATTCGGGCGGCGGGGACAACGCGCCGGTCTTGAAATGCGGCGGATCACCGCCCACATATGCTAACGTCTTCCCAAGCCGCAAGGCACTCACTGTAAGAGGTCACTATGAAACGCTGGTTATTGGTCCTGTTGACAGCCCTGGGCCTGACCGGGTGCGGGTACAACGACTTCCAACGCATGGACGAGCAGTCCAAGGCTGCCTGGAGCGAGGTGCTGAGCCAGTACCAGCGCCGCGCCGATCTGGTGCCCAACGTTGTGGCGACCGTCAAAGGCGAAGCCGCATTCGAGCAGGAAACCCTGACACGGGTGATCGAGGCCCGTGCCAAGGCCACTTCGATACAGGTAACGCCAGAGACGCTCAACAACCCGGAGGCGTTTCGCAAGTTCCAGGCCGCCCAGGGTGAGTTGGGCAGCGCGCTCAGCCGGCTCATGGTGGTGTCCGAGCAATACCCGAACCTCAAGGCCAACCAGGGTTTTGCCGACCTGCGGGTGACCCTCGAAGGCACCGAGAACCGGATCACGGTAGCGCGGGGGAGGTACATCAAGACGGTAGAGGAGTACAACGTGCTTGCACGCAGTTTCCCGTCCAACCTGACGGCGATGGTGTTCAGCTACCAGCCGAAACCCACCTTCAGCGTGGCGAACGAGGCGCAGATTTCGACCCCTCCGACGGTCGACTTCAACAAGAAGTAAGGCGTGAAACCGGTTGCTGCACCGGGTATGGCGGGCACTGGGCGCCACTCGGACCGCGACACGGCGCGCCGGCTGGCGGCCTGGTTGTTGCGGTGGGTTTTGCTGGTGGCAGTCTGGTCGGGCAGCATGGGTGCGTTGGCACAGCAGGTTCAACCTGTGCCAGCACTGAGTGGCCGTGTGATCGACAACACCGGGACGCTGGATGCAGCGCAACGCGCAAAGCTGGAGGCAAAACTGGCCGCGCTGGAGGCGCAAAAAGGCGCTCAGGTGGTGGTCCTGCTGGTGCCCACCACGCAGCCTGAAGACATTGCGTCGTATGCCAACCGCGTGGCCAACGCCTGGAAGATCGGCCGCCACGATGTCGGGGACGGCGTGTTGCTCATCGTCGCCAAGGACGACCGCAAGTTGCGCATCGAGGTGGCCAAGACGCTGGAGGGCGCGGTCCCCGATCTGGCCGCCAAACGCATCATCGACCAGGCGATCACCCCCAGGTTCAAGCAGGGTGATTATGCTGGCGGCCTGGGCAATGGTGTCGACCAGTTGGTGGGCCTCATCAATGGCGAGGCGCTGCCGGCAGTTGACGCCGGCGCCGGGCAGCCTGGCATCGGAAAGCCCGATTTCCAATGGTTTGACCTGCTGATCTTCATGGTCTTCGCGCTGCCGATCGGTGCAGCCATCGCGCGCGGCATCTTCGGTCGCAAGTTCGGCGCGTTGGTCACCGGCTTGGGCGTGGGCGGGATCGCCATGGTCGTGACGGCCAGCATGGTGGTCGCGGGTGTCGCCGGGGTTGTGGCGCTGGTTTACGCACTTGCCGCAGGGTTTTCTGGTGCTGGTGCCGCCGTTCGTCGGGGGTGGCCTGGTGCCGGGGGGCTGGGTACCGGGGGAGGTTGGGGCGGTGGTGGTGGTGGCTTCAGCTCGGGTGGCGGTGGTGATTTTGGCGGCGGCGGCGCGTCCGGCAACTGGTGAGGGCGAAACGCATGCTCCAACGTCTCAAGACCTTTCTCAAACACCGTTGGCTGGACGAGTCGGACACGCGTCGGGTCATTGGCGGGCAGACACTGGAGCGCCTGGCCAATTTGGTGGCGGCAAGTGAAAAGAACCACAGCGGCGAGATCAGGATCTTCGTCGAGGCCAGCCTGCCAGTCACCTACCTGTGGCGCCACCTGGTGCACAAGGTCCCGGTGGATGCCTTGGCTCGCCAACGCGCACTCATGATGTTCAGCAAGCTTGGCGTCTGGGACACCGCGGACAACAACGGTGTGCTTGTCTACCTGTTGTTGGCCGAGCGCAAGATCGAACTGGTCGCGGATCGGGGCGTGAATGCATTGGTCAGCCGATCCGAATGGGAAGGAATGGTCAGGCGGATGGGTGTAGCCTTCGCGGCCGGAAGATTCGAGGCGGGACTGGCCCAGGCGGTGGACGAAGTGTCAGCGCCCCTGCTGCGGCATTTTGCGGTGCGGCCAGGCGCCGACAACGGCAACGAACTGCCGGACACGCCGATCCTTGGCTGAACCAACCGCATCATGATCGGCTTAGGGGGTGCACCATTGTGACGCACGCCCCTGCCACACCACCCGGCATGCGGGTTCACACCCGCTGCCCTTGTTGGCCCGCGCCCGCTGGAACGCTCGCTGCCGGCTCTCTCTTGTCATCGCCGCTTACGATTTATACTCAATCCATGCACAGTAACGGACTCGCGGCACTTGGTGTCTTGGGGCAGGATGGGCCCCAATCCATCGTCGATTTGGTCTTCCACAATGCGCGGCGCAAGGCTGCGACCCCAGCCATCGAATGGCCGGCTGGAAAACTCACTTATGGGGATCTGGCGCCGCTGATCCTGCGCACGTCGTTTCACCTCAGATCCCTTGGCGTTGGAGTCGGTGATCCAGTCGCCATTGCACTGGGAGATCATGTCGATCACCTGGTCGCCTTGTTGGCCGTGGCTGCGATGGGCGCCGTAATCCTGCCGATCGACGTTCGCTGGACCGAGACGGAAAAGGCCGCCGTCGCGCATGCATTTGGTGCCGTGCTCGCGCTCGTTGACGACGGGGCGACGCCGATAGCCGATCTGGCCAATTCCGCGAACGACGCCGCATGGCACAGCTCTGTTGCGGCAGCGCCCCTGGATCTCGACCTGTTCGTGCGCGGCCGTGCGCGGCCGCTGGCGCTGTCTTTGTCGTCGGGTACGACCGGCCGACCCAAGGGCCCGTTGGCAACCCACGGACATATTCTGAACCGGCTGTACATCTACACCGCCAGTCTCGGATTCGGCAGTACGGACCGATTCATGGTGGCCAGCCCCCTGTATTTTGGCGGCGCCCGCTACATGTCGCTGGCCTACCTGTGCCTGGGTGGGACGCTGGTGTTGTATCCGCCGCCCTACACGCCGCGCGGGCTCATCGATGCCATGCAGCAGCACGACATCACTTCATTGTTCCTGGTGCCGACGATATTGAGGCGATTGCTGGAGACTCCTTTTGAAGGGGAAATGATGTTCCCAAGGCTTCGGCGACTGGTGTCGAGCGGTGCCGTGCTGCATGCCG
The DNA here is from genome assembly GCA_945861785.1 of Rhodoferax sp. OV413. Classification (GTDB taxonomy): domain Bacteria; phylum Pseudomonadota; class Gammaproteobacteria; order Burkholderiales; family Burkholderiaceae_C; genus CAISIP01. The sequence continues at coordinate 40,489 of CAMAWD010000023.1, forward strand.
ATGAACGCCGCGCGGTCAAGCAGAAAATATGCGGCAATTTCATGAACTTCTATTCCTCGACCGAGGGTGGTGGCGTTTCTGTCCTTGATGCCGACGCACCGGACGAGCTGTCCGGCTCGATAGGGCGGGTCGTGCTCGGGACGGAAGTGGAGGTCGTCGATGACCAGCATCAACCTGTGGCGACTGGCAGCACAGGCCGGGTCCGCTATCGGGGCGGGTCGGTCGCCGCCGGTTATCACCTTGATCCGGAAGCATCAAAGGAGGCGTTCCGCGATGGCTGGTACTACCCGGGTGACTTGGCACATTTCGACGCCGACGGTTTTCTGTTCCTCGATGGTCGCTCCAAGGACATGATCATCCGCGGCGGGGTCAATATCTACCCGCATGAAATTGAGGAGGTTCTGATGCGCCACGCCGAGGTCCGTGAAGCTGCGGCGACGGCCATGACATCGGCCGAACTCGGCGAGGAGGTCGTTGCATTTGTCGTGCTTCACCGTCCGCTCGAGCAGCAGAAACTGCTTGAATACTGCCGACTGCAACTCGCGCCCTACAAAGTGCCCAAGCTGATCGTGCAGGTCGATGAGCTTCCCAGAAACAGTTCCGGCAAAGTGTTGAAGGCGAAACTGCAGGAGCTTCTGGTGCGCCAGCCATGAGCCAGTTGACCATCCGGCGTGGTTTTGCCCAAGTGCCCGATGGCCAGGTGCACTACCGAACGGCGGGCCAACCGTGTCGCGTGCCGCTGGTGCTTCTTCACGCCTCGCCTGGTTCGTCGCGTGCGCTCGATCCGCTCACACTGCGCTTCGGGCGCAGCAGGCAGGTGTTTGCCCTTGACACGATGGGCAATGGCGACTCCTCACCGCCAGCAGTCGCGGATCCGCACATCACCGATTTTTCGGCCGGCGCCCTGGCCGCGATCGACAACCTGGGCATTGGCCAATTCGACCTCTATGGCACCCACACAGGCGCCGGCATAGCAGCCGAGATTGCGATTGCCGCGCCCACCCGGGTCCGCCGGCTCGTTCTGGACGGTGTCGGGCTATATAACGAGGAAGAAATTGCCGACATGCTGGCCCGTTATGCCCCAAAGCTCGAACCCGACTTGGAAGCGCGCTACGTCATGTGGATCTGGCATTTTGTTCGAGACACCTACAGCTTCTGGCCTTGGTATCGCCGCGACCCGGAGCACGCGCGCAGCGTGGGCCTGCCTTCGGTCGACGTCCTGCACGACAAGTTTGTCGACGTGCTCAAAGCCGCGCGAACCTATCACCTGTCCTATCGCGCGTCGATTTCGCAGTCCAAGCGCGAGCGATTCCCACTCATCAAGGTGCCGACACTCGTGGCCTGTACCGCCTCCGACATGTTGTTTCGATGGCACGATCAAGTGGTTGCGCTGATCCCGGGGGCTCAGCGCGCGGTGACCGAGGGAATTGGAACAGGGCAGGCTGCCGAGGAAACGGTCAGCGAGATTTCGCGCTTTCTGGACGCCGGCTGAAGCGCGCAGGGCGATCAAGCCCGGCCGAGGCAGGCCTCGATCAGGCGTGTCGCGCGCGCCCCGATGTCCAGGCCACCGTGCATCCGATTCGGACAGTACGCGAATCCAATGCGAGCGTCGGGATCGGCGATCGCGTGCGCGCCGCCTGCGCCCGAGTGTCCGAATGCGCGCATGCTGCTGCCCATGGGCCGATCAGGCGGATGATTCAGAAAAAAACCAAGCCCGAGACGAAAATTCAGTCCGCTTGAGATGGAAACGCCGCGCCACTGCTCGACAAGTGCCGCCTCAAGCGCAGACTGCCGGATCAGCTGTTTGCCGTCGTATGCGCCACCGCAGGCCAGCACCCCGAGAAGGCGCGCCACGGCACGGGCATTGCCGTGGCCGTTGGCCGAGGGTATCTGGGCCGAGCGCCACGCAACGGAGTTGTAATCCTCGGCAGGCGGTAGTTGTCTCCAAATCCTGCTGAGCAAGTCGTTCTTCGATTCAGTCTGCGCGAGATCAAGCAGATTGCCCTTGGAACGGATCATCGAGGCGCAGCGGGATTGCTCGGCCAGGGTCAGCCCGATCGCGTAGTCAATCCCAAGCGGGCCGGAAATCTCATCGCGTACAAACTGGCCAAGGCTTCGCCCGTCGACACGGCGCACCAGTGCCGAGCAGATGAACCCCATCGTCGCCGAGTGGTAACACTTGACCGTGCCAGGCTCCCAAAGGGGCGGTTGCTCTGCGATGGCGCTTTCCATCACGGCTGAGTCATAGATCGAACCCGGCGGTGCAGCGTCTGCAACCGGGATTGAAGCCAGATGGCTCAACGCAAAGCGAACCGGAATTTGCGCCTTGCCGTTCTGCGCAAACTCTGGCCAGAAACTGGCGATCGGCGCGTCGAGAGTCAGCAACCCGCGGTCCACCAGCATATGGATGGCCAGGGCCGATACCGCCTTGCCGACGGACATCATGCAGACAATCGTGTCGCTCTGCCATGGCCGGGTTTTCTGGGCGTCGCACCAGCCGCCCCACAGGTCGACCACCGGCCGGCCGTCGAGCGTGACCGCGACGGCAGCACCGAGTTCGCCATCCTCGTCGAAATTTTTCTGGAACGCGCGCCGGACCGGTTCAAAGCGCGGGTCGCAATGTCCGTGAATGGCGGTCCCGTCATTCATCACTTGCCGTCATCCTCAAACGCATGGACAGCCTCCCGCACCCAGGACAGCCAGACGCTGGAGCCAGGAGACAGTCGCGAGCCATGCGTTATGTCCGCCTGGTTGACCTCGATCGCTGAAAGCACGACGGCCTGGTTGACCTTGAGCCGCACCCGATAACTGGACGTGGTCCCCAGATAGATCGAATGCTCAAGCACACCTTCGACCGCGAAGGACCCGGCAGGTGGAGCGGTTTCACTGACCCGAATCTTTTCCGAGCGGATGGTCACGCAGCATCGCTGCCCCACAACCATCGACGACCTGGAACGGGCCGAACATGAAATGCCATCAACGTCCAGACCAACGAGCCCGTCCGCCACGGTGACCACATGACCCGTCAAGACATTGGTGATCCCCATGAAGTCCGCAACAAAACGCGACGAGGGGCGCTCAAAGATTTCGGCCGGCGACCCCAGCTGCTCCACCCGTCCGCCATTCATGACCGCGATCCGATCGCTCAGCACCATGGCTTCCTCTTGGTCATGGGTAACAAACACCGACGTGACACCGAGGCGGCGGGTCAGTTGCCGAAGTTCAAACTGCATCGACTCGCGCAGCTTGCGGTCGAGTGCTCCAAACGGCTCGTCCAGCAGCAGTACCTCGGGCTCGATCACAAGAGCCCGAGCCAGCGCCACGCGCTGTTGCTGCCCCCCGGAGAGCTGGTGCGGATAACGGCCGCCGAAACCGTCCAGATGAACCAGCTCAAGGGCGCTGCGGGAGCGCTCTGACTGCGACTTGGCCGGTACGCTGCGCATACGCAGGCCGAAGCTTACGTTCTGCTCGACCGTCATGTGCGGAAACAATGCATGATTCTGGAACACCATGCCAATGTTGCGTCGGTGCACAGGCAGGTCGGTGACGTCCTTGCCACCGATCTCAATTCTTCCGGTGTCGACATCGGCCAGTCCCGCAATTGCCCGCAACGTCGTCGTCTTGCCGCACCCCGACGGCCCGAGCAGTGTCAGGAACTCGCCAGCCCTGATGTCCAGCGAAACGTTGTCTATTGCGGCGACGGCTCCAAAGCTCTTTCCGATGCCCGACATCCGGATGTTTCCCATTGGTCAGCCTCCCACCACGCGTTTGAGTCCGACCACGCGCTCCACCAACACCGCACCGCCAAGCGCAAAAACAAGGACCATTGTCGAAATCGCAGCCAGCGAGGGGTCAAAATTGAATTCCACGTAATTGAGCATTGCCAGCGGCAGTGTATTGGTGCGAACGTTGGTAAGAAAAAGCGAGGCCGAAACGTTGTCAAAAGAAAGGATGAACGAGAACAACATGCCCGCCACGATCCCCGGCCGAATCAGGGGCAGCGTGACATACCAGAACGCCTCTGGGCCGCGCGCGCCGAGGGTACGTGCGCATTCCTCGAGCGAGCCGTCAATCTGCGTCAGGCTCACGGTGATGGTTCGCACCAGGTAGGGCAAAACGATCACCACATGCGCACCGACCAACCTGGTCGTGACGTCGCGCATTCCGAATGCCGACAGCGTCACGAGGATGGCAAGGCCGGTCACGATCGCCGGCACAACCAGCGGTGCGAGCAGCAGAGACTGCAAGGCATCGCGGCCTGGAAAGCGCGACCGCACCAGCGCTACCGAGGCCGCCAGCGCGATTGGCGTCGCAATACCGGTGGCAACGGCGGCGAGCCAGGCGCTGTTTTTTGCCGCCTCCAAGAAGATCGGCTGGCTCAGCGCATTCGCGTACCAACGCAGCGAGAACGAACGGGGCGGAAATTGCGTCACTTCGTCTGCCCCGAAAGAGGAAACGATGACGATGATGCTGGGCGCGAGCAGGAACAGCATCAGCAGGCAGGAATAGAGCAACAGTGCGCGCTTGATCACGGTGGACTACCTGGCTTCAGCGTTTCGACCATGAAACGCAACACCGCCGAAAAGCGACCAAAAGCGAAGATACGCAAATACAAGACCCAGCGCGACCACCATCAGCACCGCAGCGATCGCACTGCCGAGCGGCCAGTTCATGAGTGTGATCAACTGGTGGTAGATCATGGTCGAGATGAAATTCGGTCCGCTGCCACCCAGCACCGCAGGCGCCACATAACTCGCCACAGACACCGAAAATGCCAGCGTCGTGCCCGAAACGATCCCCGGCAACGACAGCGGCAGTACAACATGGAGAAAGACTCGCCACTTTTTTGCGCCCAGCGTCTGCGCAGCTTCCCGCACGAACGGGTCGATGCGCTCGAGCGACGCAAACACTGAGAGAACCACAAACGGCAGCACGACATGCGTGAGCCCGATCATGATGGCAAGGTCGGTGTGCATCATCTTCAGCGGCGTGGCAATTAGACCCAGGGCGAGCAGCGCCTGATTCACCAGTCCCGTGTTCCCGAGAAGGATCGTCCAGCCATAGGCGCTGACAACAATGCTGACGATCAACGGGGCCAGCACGATGACCATCAACACACCGCGCCAGCGGTCGACCGAGCGCCAGAGAAAATAGGCCAACGGATATCCGGCCAAAAGCGCTGATGCCGTGATCAGCACGGACATCCAGATGGTCTTGAAGATGATCGAGACATAGAAACGGTCGCCGAACAGTTCGGCGTAGTTGGCCAGCGTCGCCGCACCCTTGGGCGACTGGCCGAGCTCAGACAGATAAAAGCTGTTCCGGACCAGATACCCCAGCGGCAACACGAGGAAGCAGATCAGCACCAATACCGCCGGCAGCAGCAACAGGAAACGGGCGCGATGGTGCATTGGCTCGTCGCTCAGCGGTGGTACCGTGCCAGCATGCTGCTAGCTGACGATTTCGCGCTGCCAGCGCTCAGCCATCTTGGGTAGCTGTGGAGCGAGCACCCGCCAATCAATCCGCAACAGGCTGGAGTGCGACGGCACACGCTGCGCGGCACGCCCCGTGAGCTTTGCGAACTTGTTGGTTGGGCCGAACTCCATGGAGTTGGCGAAATCCTCCTGGGGTTTGCGCGACAGGGAAAAATTGGTGAACTGAAGGGCCAGATCCAGCTGCCGGGACTTCTTTGCGACGTGGTAGGACAGCGTGCCGACGGCGGCACCCTCCTTGGGCGCGAAGAATTCGACCGGCACGCCGCTGTCCTTCAGAGGGTAGATCCGGGCGCTGTACCAAGCGCAGATGGTCGCCTCTCCCGAGGTCAGCATCGGGATCGGTTCATTGTTGTTCTTGAAGAAGCGCAGCACTCGGGGCTTGAGCTCCTTGAGAGCGGTAAAGCCGGGCTCCAGGTTCGACTCACTGCCGCCATTGAGCATGGCGGCGATGACGATCATTTCGTACGCGCCACCCGAGGTGATGTCGGGCAGCAAAACCTTGCCGGCGTATTTCGGGTTCCACAAGTCGCGCCAGGATGTTGGCGGCGGCGTAATTTTGTCGGTGCGGTATCCCATGCCCCACGGGCCATGGTTGAAGCCCACCGCCTTGCGGTTGTACAAATCGTAGAAAAGCGGATCGAGCTCAAGGGCATTGGGCACACGCTCTGGCGGCAGATCGAGGAACACATCCTCCGTGGTAATCGCGCGCATTGCGGTCGGCAGGTTCAGGATGCACACGTCGATTTCCGGATCGTCCTTGTTGACGATCGCGCTGGTCAACCACTCCGGCGGCGCTCCATACTTGACAATGACCTTGGCACCGGACATTTGCTCGAAGGGCGTGATCACCGCCTTGCGGAAATGCGTTTCGTAGACGCCGCCATACTGTGTGATGACCAGCGTCTTTTGCTGCGCACGGACCACGGCCGGCGCGAAGACCCCTGCTGCCAGCGCTGCGCCGGTCTGGATCGCGGCGCGGCGCGAGACGGCGGCCGGCGCGGTTTCGAAATGTCTGGTGTGCGTTTTTTTCATTGCATAGTCTCCTTAATTGCGAAGGCAAAATTTCAAGTCACAGCCCCATCTCACGGGCGATCAGATTGCGCTGCAGTTCGACCGGTCCCTCGCCGAACATGTAGAGTCGCGAGTCGCGCCAGTAGCGCTGCATATCACTGTCGAGCGAATAACCGGCACTGGCCAGGATCTGCATGCCTCGGTCGGCGATGAAATGGAACGCCTCAGCTGCGGTCAATTTCGCCTGCGCCGACTCCTTGCGACAGGGCAGGCCAGCGTCGATCAGTGACGCAAGGTGGTAGAGCATCAGGCGCGCGAGATCAACGCGGGTCTGCATGTCCGCCAGCATGTGTGCGATGACCTGGAAATTTCCCAGCGCTTGCCCAAACTGCCTGCGCGTCTTTGCATGCTCGAGGGCCAGGTCCACCGCAGCCTGCGCCTGGCCGACCGCGGACGCAGCCTGGCCAGCGCGTGCGAAATGCAGCGTCGATTGCATATGCCGCATGCCGGCACCAAGTTCCCCCATCAGGGCATCGTCCGGCAGCAGCACATCGTCGACTCCGACATCCCAACTGGGCATGCAGTTGTGCCCGGCTTTCGGCAGCACGCTCATATGCAGTCCGGGGCTGCTGCGGGGAACCAGGAACATCGAGATGCCATGCTTCCCGCCGCCGCGCGGCCCGGTGCGGCAGGGCATGATGATGTAGTCCGCCCGATCGGCGTCGCTGATCCAAGTCTTTCGCCCGTTCAGACGCCAACCGCCATCGTGCCGTTCGGCGCGCGTCTCGATCGCTGCGGCGTCCGTGCCCGCGCCCGGCTCGGTCAAGGCGAACGCAAACAACAATTCACCACGAATCAATGCTGGCATCAGCGCCTGTTTTTGCGCCTCGGAACCATAGGACATCAGCGCCATGCCGCCGAAAGTGACAGTGCGGGTGAAAAGTGACGCCGCCATGAGCCCGAGGCTGGCCATGCGCTCCTGCATCAGAACAACGGTTGTCCAGGGCCGTCCGAGCCCACCTACGGCCTCGGGAAATGGAGCGGAAATGAACCCCGCATCGCCCATCGAGCGCAGCAGGTGATAGGGTGGATCCTGTTCGCGATCCCTGCGACGGGTTTCGGCCGGCGGAAGCTGGCGCGCCATGAATCGATCAACGCTGTCGAGGATTTGCCGCTGTTCGTCGCTCGGTTCCAAACGCATAGGCTCACAAAAAAATCGTCGTCCGGATTGGACGATGCGCGCATCTTAGCAGCATGAGACGATGCGTCGCAGGTGCAGGCTTTTCCAACGTGAAATGGGCGCAGCAATCGGCCCACTGCCGCAAATCGCGCCGAAGAAACACTGGCCGATTTTGTTCTGTCAAAGTATGGTCGGTGCCGCTGAAGACCGATCAGACAATGGTGCGCAGTGCCCGCGTATGAGCGTGGCCCTGGGTGGCTGTACTGGGTCCCCTTGTTCGAGTTGCTGGAGTCGCGTGGCTTCACCGTGTTGCTGGTTAACGCGCGCCACGTGAAGAATGTCTCGGGGCGCAAGTCCGACGTGCTGGACTGCCAATGGCTACAGCAACCCATGACGCACGGCCTGCTCAGCGGCGCGTTTCTCCCAGCCGAGCAGGTGTGCGTGCTGCGTTCACTGTGGCGCCAGCGGGCGATGCCACTCAGAAGCCAGGGCCGCGACGTCTAGCCCATGCAAAAGGCGCTGACCCAAACGAATATTCAGCTCGCCCAAGGTAAGCGCCATCGGGCCAAAAATGCGCCCAAGTTCGATCTGCGCACGCGGCTCTTCAATACGTGCGGCGTGGGTCTGACGCGCATCGACAGTGAACTGTTGTTTGCGTTCGCCTTGACCGAGCCGGGCGCGGGCACGGACGCCGCACCGGGCCGCGCGGCGGCGGGAAGCATGGCATCTCGATGTTCCTGGTTCCCCGCAGCAGCGCCGGACTGCATATGGGCGTGCTGCCGAAAGCCGGGCACAACTGCATGCCCAGTTGGGATGTCGGAGTCGACGACGTGCTGCGGTGGACCTGGCCCTCGAGCATGCAAAGACGCGCAGGCAGTTCGGGCAAGCGCTGGGAAATTTCCAGGTCATCGCACCTATGCTGGCGGACATGCTACGATCCTGCGCTGACTGATCGACGCTGGCCTGCCCTGTCGCAAGGAGTAGGCGCAGGCGCAGGCGAAATTGACCGCAGCTGAGACGTTCCATTTCATCGCCGACCGAGGCATGCAGATACTGGCCAGTGCCGGTTATTTGCCCGGCAGTGATATGCAGCGCTACTGGCGCTACTGGCGCGACTCGCGACCCCACATGTTCGGCGAGGGACCGGTCGAACTGCAACGCAATCCGATAGCCCGTGAGATGGGGCTGTGACTTGAAATTTTGCCTTGGCAATTAAGGAGACGACGCAATGAAGACAACGCACACCAGACCTTTCGAAATCGCGCGGGCTTCCGTCTCGCGCTGCGCCGCGATCCAGACTGGCGCAGCGCTGGCAGCAGGGGTCTTCGCACCGGCCCTGGTCCGTGCGCAGCAGAAGACACTGGTGCAGCATATTCAACAACTGCATCTCGCATGAGCCTGCCCGCCGAATTTGTCCCCGGGTTCGTGATCGAAAGTCCGTCGAAGACATTGACGGACGCACATTTTCTTTTCTTCTCCGGGCTCACCGGCGACGTGCATCCGATCCACTACGACTGCGAATACGCCAAGCGTGCCGGCGCAGACAGGCCATTGGCCCATGGCCTGCTGCTTGCGGCGATGACCGCATTTGGCGCGACAGCGGTATCCCAGCAAACGCACGGGCTGGTGTTTGTCGAGCAGGGGAGCAGGTTCATCAAGCCTTGTTATGTCGGAGACACCATACGTCCCAGGCTGACAGTCGAACAAATTTGGCAGGAAGGCAAGCGAAAGTTTGTGCGCCTCGGTACCCAGGTGATCAATCAGCGCGGCGAGGTCGTGCTGGCCGGGTTTCATGTTTACCAGCTGCAAAAATCGTCAGCCAGCGAGGTCCCCCATGGGTGAAGAAAGACAAGAGATTCTTGGGGACAGCCCTTGGCTGGACCACTACAGCTATGTTCCGGCGATGCGCGTGGGCCGGATGGTGTGGCTGGCCGGGACGACCGGCACCGACGATCACGGCAAGATCACGGCCCCAGGGGACATCGCGGAACAGACCCGCCAGATCTTCCGCAAATTTGAAAAACTGCTGAACGCCGTTGGTGGCAGCTGCAACGATATCGTGGAGACGACGGACTACTTCACAACAACCGAAAACTACCGGGCGACTTCGGCTGTGCGCAAAGAGTTTTTCACAACCGCGCGTCCGGCTTCCGCCGGTGTCCTGGTGGCCGGCCTGCTGCGTCCGCACGCCCTGATCGAGATCAAGGCCGTGGCCGTGCTGAGAAACGATCCGCCATGAGCAAGTTCTTCGAGGAATTCGAGGTGGCGGCTGTCTACCCGACCTACTGCCGCACGGTGACCGAAGGCGAGATCGCGATGTTCTGCTCGTTCGTGGGTTACCACGTTCCCTTGTTCATTGACGAAGAGTATGCGAAAACAACGCTGTATGGCGGCCGCATTGCGCCGAGTTCATTCACCATGTCGATCTCTACCGGGATGACGGAAGGCTTGTACCGCAATTCAGTGGTCGCGTTGCTGGCCGTGGAGAATGGGAAATTCCTTGCCCCGGTGCGGGCCGGTGACACCATTCGTACCGAGGTCGAGGTGATTGAAAAAAAACCGACTTCAAGCGCGGAACACGGGCTGATCGTGTTTCGGGACCACGTCTACAACCAGCGCAACGAGAGGGTGTTCCAGATTGACAAGGTCACGCTTATCCGCAAGCAACCAGTAGCCCTGGCCTGAGCTCTGGCGGGCCTTACCGGTTCGCGGTTCCGCCGTCGATGGTCACGATGGTGCCGCTGATATAGGATGCACGCGGCGACACGAGGAACGCGACCAGATCGCCGATCTCGCGCGGCTGCAACATGCGCCCGAACGGCAGGCGCAATTTCTTCAAGACATTGGGCCATTGATCGGCGGTTGACCCGGATTGAACGGACCACTCTTGAAGCATGTACTTGGCCCGGTCGGTGTCGGTCAGGCTCGGATTCACGCCCAGAACGCGCACGTTGAAATCTGGCGATCGCCCGCCCAGAGTCTTGGTGAAAGCGATCAGCGCGCTGTTGCCGGAACTGCCGACGATGTAGCGTGGATTCATCCGCTCTCCGACCACACCGATGATGTTGACGATGACGCCGGATCGACGCGCCTTCATATGCGCGTACATGCCGCGCGTAATTTCCACGTAGCCGAATACCTTCAGCTCCCAGGCGTCACGCCACTCCTGGGTGGTTACCTCGTCGAGCTCGCCCGGCGGATTGGAGCCGGCATTGTTGACAAGGATATCGACATCCGCAAACGTACGGCATAGGCATTCCTGCTCGGCCCGCACGGACAGGTCAGCAGCGTGCACGATGACCTCGGCTCCGGATGCCTCGCGCAGTTCAGTCGCTGCTGAAGCGAGGTCATTTACATCGCGCGCGACGAGCACCAGGTGGCAGCCCTCCTCCGCGAGCGCCAGGGCAATCGCCCGCCCGATCCCTCGGCTTGCACCAGTCACCAGGGCGCGACGCCCGCGCAATCCAAGATTCAAGCGCTTACCTCTTCAATAATGGGCGCGCGTTGCGCGCCGTTTGGGCCGGCATGGCCACCGAGGGCGCCGAGTTAACGCACTGAGAGTATCGACACCTGCGACGCATCGTCTCACACTGCCAAGCTGCCTCAATCGACCAATACTGACAACAATTCTATCGTGAACAAATGCGTTTGTGGGTATTCAGGCCGGTCGTCCGCGCCAGGCTTGGTCTTCTCCCCGCATCGGGCCTCGCCTCGAACTACCAAGACCCCTGCTGACTTCTCGCTCCGGCTGCATACCGTCGCCGGTTCAGGCACAAGGCGGGATCTCCCCAGGTAAGAACGTACCCCTTCATTGCACAACCGCCGGATCTACACCACTTCGCCTTGATCACAAAGGCTTGGCTGTTCTTTGCCAGCTCGCCTCGTTTGGCAGCGCCTTCCATCCGGTTCTTGTCCATCGGCTCGCAATTTACGCTTCACGCTGCCTTCCCACGATCGGTCACCCTCGTGCAGTTGCGCTTCACTTCGTTCACTGTGATCAACTCACGGCGGGACTCGCTCCCGTAGGAGTGCGCCCATGCCGGGCGCACGAAGCAAAAACCCCCACGGCACGCCTGGGGGTTCTGGTTGTTGGTACCGGCCAGCACGCGGCTGGCTTCGGGAGGCCTACTTCTTTTGCCGGTATTTGCGCAGCGCTGCAATCTGCGCCGCCATCACGGCGAGTTCGGACTGCGCCCTCGCGATGTCGATGTCGCCCTTGGCATTCTTGAGCGCCTCTTCGGCTGCCAGCTTGGCGGCGTTCGCCTTCTCGTCGTCGAGGTCCTTGCCACGCACGGCCGTGTCGGAGAGCACCGTCACGCAGTTGGGCTGCACTTCGAGAATGCCGCCTGCCACGAAAACGAACTCTTCGGAGCCATCCGCCATTTCGATGCGCACCGAGCCCGCCTTGATGCGGGTGATCAGGGGGGTGTGGCGAGGGTAGATACCAAGTTCACCCATCTCGCCAGGCAGAGCCACAAACCTGGCCTCGCCGGAGAAGATGGACTCTTCGGCACTGACTACGTCTACATGAATCGTCGCCATTTGGTTTCCTTTGAGCGTTCAGGCCGCTGGCCTCAGGCCATCTTCTTGGCCTTCTCGAAGGCCTCGTCGATCGTGCCAACCATGTAAAACGCCTGCTCAGGCATGTGGTCGCATTCGCCATTCACGATCATCTTGAAGCCACGGATGGTTTCCGCAAGTGACACATACTTGCCGGAGGTGCCGGTGAAGACTTCAGCCACAAAGAACGGCTGGCTCAGAAAGCGCTGGATCTTGCGGGCGCGGGCCACGGCGAGTTTGTCTTCCGGGGCAAGTTCGTCCATGCCCAGAATCGCGATGATGTCGCGCAGTTCCTTGTATCGCTGCAGCGTGCCCTGCACCGCGCGGGCAGTGTTGTAGTGGTCTTCACCAACCACGTTGGGGGAAAGCTGGCGGCTGGTGGAGTCAAGTGGGTCCACGGCCGGGTAGATGCCGAGGGCGGCGATGTCACGGCTCAACACCACGGTTGAGTCGAGGTGGGCAAACGTGGTTGCGGGAGACGGGTCGGTCAAGTCATCCGCTGGCACGTAAACCGCCTGGATCGACGTGATGGAGCCGACCTTGGTGGAAGTGATCCGCTCTTGCAGGCGGCCCATTTCTTCAGCCAAGGTTGGCTGGTAACCCACGGCAGACGGCATACGGCCCAACAACGCCGACACTTCGGTGCCGGCCAGTGTGTAGCGGTAGATGTTGTCCACGAAGAACAGGACGTCCTTGCCTTCGTCGCGGAACGACTCGGCAATCGTCAGGCCGGTGAGGGCCACACGCAGGCGGTTGCCCGGGGGCTCGTTCATCTGGCCGTAGACCATCGCCACCTTGGAGTCTTCGAGTTTCTCGAGGTTCACCACGCCGGAGTCGGCCATCTCATGGTAGAAGTCGTTGCCCTCACGGGTACGCTCACCCACACCGGCGAACACGGACAGCCCGGAGTGCGCCTTGGCGATGTTGTTGATGAGGTCCATCATGTTCACGGTCTTGCCCACACCGGCGCCACCGAACAGGCCGACCTTGCCGCCTTTGGCGAACGGGCACACCAGATCGATCACCTTGATACCGGTTTCGAGCAATTCCTGCGACGGGCTGAGTTCGTCGTAGGCCGGGGCCTTGCGGTGGATGGACGCCATCTCGGTCGAGGCAACCGGGCCACGTTCGTCGATCGGTGCGCCCAGCACGTCCATGATCCGGCCCAGCGTGGCCTTGCCCACCGGAACCATGATCGGTTGCGCGGTGTTCTGGACGATCATGCCGCGGCGCAGGCCGTCGGACGAGCCCAGCGCAATGGTGCGCACGATGCCATCACCGAGTTGCTGCTGCACTTCGAGGGTCAGCGCCGAGCCATCCATCTTGAGAGCGTCGTAAATCTTGGGCATGCGGTCACGCGGAAACTCCACGTCGACGACCGCACCGATACACTGGACGATCTTGCCCTGAACGCCGGCGTTCGCTGCTGTGTTTGCTTGAGCCATTTTGCTTGCTCCAATAAATGAATTGCGTTTAAACCGCGGCCGCGCCGGCCACGATTTCTGAAAGTTCCTTGGTAATGGCCGCCTGGCGGGTCTTGTTGTAGACCAGCTTGAGTTCAGCAATCACACTGCCTGCGTTGTCGGTGGCGGACTTCATGGCCACCATGCGCGCCGATTGCTCGGACGCCATGTTTTCGGCCACGGCCTGGTAGACCAGCGCTTCCACATACCGCAGCAACAATTCGTCGATGACGGTTTGCGGATCCGGCTCATAGATGTAGTCCCAGCCCGGCTGCGAGCTGCCGGACTTGGCGTCGGCATGCATCTTGTCGGCCGACAGGGGCAGCAACCGCTCCAGCACCGGTTCCTGCTTCATCGTGTTGATGAAGCGGGTGTAGCCCAGGTAGACCGCGTTGATCTTGCCGGCTGCATAAGCGTCGAGCAAAACCTTCACCGGGCCGATGAGCTTTTCGAGGTGCGGCGTGTCGCCCAACTGCGTGACATGCGACACCACCCTGGCCCCGACGCGATTGAGAAAACCCAAACCCTTGTTGCCAATCGCGACGGCGTCTGTCGGCACACCGGAGACCTGCAATTCGCGCAGCTTGGCCGTTACCAGACGCAGCACGTTGGTGTTCATGCCGCCGCACAGGCCCTTGTCGGTGCTCACCACGATCACACCGGCGCCTTTGGCGTCATTGGTGCGCATGAAGGGGTGGACATACTCCGGGTTGGCCTTGCCCAGGTTGGCGGCGATGTTGCGGATTTTTTCGCTGTACGGGCGCGCTGAACGCATGCGTTCTTGCGCCTTGCGCATCTTGGACGCGGCAACCATCTCCATGGCCTTGGTGATCTTCTTGGTGTTTTCCACCGATTTGATCTTGCCGCGTATCTCCTTACCTGCTGCCATAGTTACTCCTGCTGCCTGTTGACGCTGCTGTCATCCGTCTGCCGATCAGGCAAACGTCTTCTTGAACGCGCCGACGGCGGATGACAACTCGGCCTCGGCATCCTTGTCCATGGCCTTGTCGGCCTCGAGCTTGGCAAGCAGTGCGGCGTGTTTGTCCTTCAGGTAGGCATGCAGACCATGTTCGAACGGCAGGATCTTCTTGATCTCGACGTCATCCATGAAGCCCTTGTTGACCGCGAACAGCGTGGCACCCATCAAGCTGATGGGCAACGGGCTGTACTGGGCCTGTTTGAGCAGTTCGGTAACGCGTGCACCGCGATCGAGTTGCTTGCGGGTTGCCTCGTCCAGGTCCGATGCAAACTGGGCGAACGCCGCGAGTTCGCGGTACTGCGCCAGGTCGGTACGGATACCGCCAGAGAGGTTCTTGACCAGTTTTGTCTGGGCGGCGCCACCGACGCGCGACACCGAGATGCCTGCGTTGATCGCAGGACGGATACCGGCGTTGAACAGCGAGGTTTCCAGGAAGATCTGGCCGTCGGTGATCGAGATCACGTTGGTGGGCACGAAAGCCGACACGTCACCCGCCTGGGTTTCGATGATCGGAAGTGCCGTGAGCGAACCGGTCTTGCCCTTGACTTCACCCTTGGTGAAATCTTCGACGTACTTTACGTTGACACGTGCGGCCCGCTCGAGCAGACGGCTGTGCAGATAGAACACGTCGCCGGGATAAGCTTCGCGGCCTGGCGGGCGGCGCAGCAGCAACGACACCTGGCGGTATGCAACGGCCTGCTTGGACAGGTCGTCGTAGACGATCAGAGCGTCTTGACCACGGTCACGGAAATACTCGCCCATCGTGCATCCGGAGTAGGCGCTGACATACTGCATAGCCGCCGATTCGGAGGCAGTTGCAGCCACCACGATCGTGTAGGCCATGGCGCCGGCTTCTTCCAGCGCGCGCACCACGTTCTTGACAGATGACGCCTTCTGGCCAATGGCCACGTAGACGCAGGCCATGTTCTGGCCCTTCTGGTTGATGATGGCGTCGATGGCAACCGCCGTCTTGCCGGTCTGGCGGTCGCCGATGATCAGCTCACGCTGGCCGCGGCCGACAGGCACCATCGAGTCGATGGACTTCAGGCCGGTCTGCATCGGCTGGCTCACCGACTGGCGGGCGATCACGCCTGGGGCGACCTTCTCGATCACGTCGGTCATCTTGGCGTTGATCGGGCCCTTGCCGTCGATGGGCTGGCCAAGGGCGTTCACTACGCGGCCAAGCAACTCCGGGCCCACCGGCACTTCCAGAATGCGGCCGGTGCACTTCACCGTGTCGCCTTCGGATATATGCTCGTACTCACCCAGAATCACGGAACCCACTGAGTCACGCTCCAGGTTCAGCGCCAGGCCGTAGGTCGGCAGGCCATCGCTACCAGCGGGAAACTCGAGCATTTCGCCCTGCATCACGTCGGACAGGCCGTGGATGCGGCAAATGCCGTCGGACACGGACACCACGGTGCCCTGGTTACGGATGTCCGCGCTGGCTGCAAGGCCCTCGATGCGGCTCTTGATCAACTCGGAAATTTCTGCGGGATTGAGTTGCATGACTCGTTCCTTCACTTTCTTTAAATTTTCCACGCCTGTGCAACATGCACAGGCGCAACAACCTGTCACCCCGACGGCATCAAGCCGTCAAGGCCGCTCTCATGTGCTGCAGACGGGCCTTGACCGACGTATCCAAGACCTCGTCCCCCACGACTACGCGAATGCCACCGATCAAGTCGGGCTCGAGCTCCACCGTCAGGTTGAGCTTGCGACTGAAACGCTTCTCGAGTGTGGTGCCGAGGTCTGCCAATGCAGCCCCGTCAATCGGAAACGCGCTGTACACGACCGCATCTGCAAAGCCAGCCACCGCATTGCGCAAGGCGCGGTACTGATTGGCAATTTCTGGCAGGACTCCCAATCGGCCGTTGTCGATGACGGTGCGCAGGAAGTTCCGGGCCGACTCGGGCAGTTCACCCGTGACCACGCCACTCACCAGATCGAAGACCTGGAGCGAAGTGGCCTTTGGGTTGTCGGCAAACTGAAGCAAGGGCACATTGCCTGCTATTGCCGCGAGTTGCTCGAGCCAGGGGGAGGCATCGGTGCCGTGCGCCTGCCCGGATTTGAACAGCGCTTCCGCGTAAGGACGGGCAAGGGTGGCGAGTTCAGCCATGGCGTCCTCTTAGAGTTCAGTCTTCAGGCGCGACAGCAATTCGCTGTGTACACCCGCGTTGACTTCCTTGCGCAGGATCTGCTCAGCGCCCTTGACTGCCAGCGCGGCAACCTGCTCACGCAGCGCCTCACGTGCTTTGACGGTCTGCTGGTCGGCCTCCACCTTGGCGGCGGCGACGATCTTGTTGCCCTCTTCCGTGGCGCGGGTCTTGGCTTCTTCGATGATGGCTTGCGCGCGGCGCTCAGCATCTGCCAGACGGGATGCCGTCTCGATGCGGGACTTGGCGAGTTCGGCCTCCACACGCTGGTTGGCGGCGGAGAGTTCGGACTTTGCCTTGTCGGCAGCGGCCAGACCATCGGCGACTTTCCTGGCGCGCTCATCGAGGGCGGCAGTGATCGGCGGCCAGACAAATTTCATCGTGAACCCGACAAGAATCAGGAACACGATCATCTGGACTATCAGGGTACCGGTGATACTCACTTTTTCATCCTCAGTCAGTTGGAGACAAGGTGCAACCGGAGCCCGGCTTGCCATTTGTCCCGAAAAGTTTCAGCGTACTCACACCCTAAGGAGTGAAGGAATGCGTGAAGGATGGCCTTATTTCGGCAGGTTGGCGATCTGGGCCAGGAACGGGTTGGCAGTGGCAAACCACAGTGCAACGCCGGTACCGATAATGAACGACGCGTCGATCAGGCCGACCAGCAGAAACATCTTGGTTTGCAGTTCGCCCATCAGTTCAGGCTGACGTGCTGCAGATTCCAGGTACTTGCTGCCCATGATGCCGATACCAACGCAAGCGCCGAACGCGCCCAGGCCAATGATCAAACCGGCGGCCAGTGCGACAGAACTAATAACTTCCATGATGACTCCTTAGGGACTTTGGTTAAGAAACGAAAAACAAAAACGAAAACTGACAGATGCTCAATGGTGGTCGTGCGCCTGACCCAGGTACACCAGCGCAAGCATCATGAACACAAAAGCCTGCAGCGTGATGATCAGAATGTGAAAGATCGACCAGACGGTGCCGGCGATGATGTGCCCGACTGCCAGGCCGATACCGGTGGCCGACAGCGACCAGGCGCCACCCATCAGCGCAATCAGCAGGAAGATCAGTTCGCCCGCGTACATGTTGCCGAACAGTCGCATGCCATGCGACACGGTCTTGGCGACAAACTCGATCATCTGCATCGCGAAGTTGAACGGATAAAGTGCCCAGTGATTGCCAAAGGGCGCCGTGAACAATTCATGGATCCAGCCACCCAGGCCCTTGATCTTGATGTTGTAGTACAGGCAGATCAACAGCACAGCCACCGACATGCCCATCGTGACCGACAGGTCGGCAGTCGGCACGACGCGCAGGTAGGCGTGGTGCGGATCATGCCCGGCGGCGGCATAGATCTGGGTCCAGAGGTAGGGGAGCAGGTCCACCGGCAACAGGTCCATGGCGTTGAGCAGGAAGATCCAGACAAAAATCGTCAGGGCCAAGGGCGCAATGAACTTGCGGCTCTCGGCGTTGTGAACAATTCCCTTGGCCTGGGAGTCGACCATCTCGACCAGCAATTCGACGGCAGCCTGGAACCGCCCTGGCACGCCAGAAGACGCTTTGCGCGCAGCCAGCCACAACAACCAGCATCCGACCACACCCAGCAGGATGGAGAAAATCAACGAGTCGAAGCTGAAGACGGAAAAGTCAACAACTGCCTTCGGCTTTGCGTTTTGCAAATGCGTCAGGTGGTGAATGATGTATTCGCCAGCGGTAGGTCCGTGTTCTGCAGCCATCGGTATGTCCGTTGTTATCTCAATGTTTCACATTCTTGGGCGCGATCAGCAACGCCACCCAATACACCTTCATCGTCACCACCAGCCCGATCAGCATGGCCAGCCAGCTCAGGCCCGGCACCATCCTGGGCGCCATGGCCAGCAAGGTCACGGACACGCCGATCTTGACCATTTCCCAAAGGAAAAAGGCCATCGCCGCGGTGGCCAGGTTCAACGAGGCAAACCGCCCCATCAGGCCCCTGGCAAACAGCGCCGCGGGGATCACCACCGCCAAGGCCCCGTACGCCACCGACCACCCCACATTGCGCTGACCGGTCAGGGCCCAAGCCAGCAACGCTGCCACAAGGCCCACCACCAGCTGCCCTGAAACCACCCACCAAGGCGACACCGGCGGGTTCTTCAATCGCAGTTGCCTGGCCTCCTCGGCCGTCAGCACCTTGAACTCTGCCTCGTCGTCGTAATCTCTGAAAGGTGCAGGAGCGATCATGAACTTCTAAAATTGCGCCCCGGTGACAGATCGCAGGTGGCACAAAGCCACTGATTATATGAAAGAAATCCCAAGTTTCCCGCGGCATGTTAAGCCACAGCAGCCACAGCAATATCAGGGCTCTTGGCAATTCCACATGGGCACTGTGCGTACCCCGGTGATCGTGACCGGTGATTCCGGTCGGTCGTGGGCGGTTGCGCAGCGTGCAAGATTTGGGCTGCGCAAATTGTATTGTGGGATTGCGCATTGCTCGAAACTGGCCCGATTTTCTGGTGGTTTTGGAGTCAAAAAGGGGATTCAAGAAGCCGGGGGTGGGGCCACCGGGCGCAGCCCGCAGGAGCGGGGCCGGACGCTGCCCCAGGCAAGCGCAGCGCATCAAGGCCGGAGAGCAGTAGGCACCTGGGCGTAGTCGGGAGCCACAAAGCCGCTGGCGCGCTGGGGCACACCAACCGGGCCGCCTCGCAAGGCGGTCACGATAAACCAGAATCGCCGGTCACGGCCGACCGGAATACCCAGGCACTGTTTGCGCGGGTCGATAATCACGCCCATGACCGAAAAGCTCCCTGCCACTTTTTGTTTTCTCAATGGCGCATACACACCCTTGAACGAGGCCAAAGTCAGCGTCATGGACCGTGGCTTCATTTTTGGCGACGGGATCTATGAAGTGGTCCCGGTGTACCGCGGCAAACCGTTTCGGTTCGCGCAGCACATGGCGCGGCTCGCCCTCAGCCTGAAAGAATTGCGCATCACCAACCCGCTCACCAGCGCGCAATGGCGCCAGGTGGTGGACGAACTCCTGCTGCGGTACGCCAAATCCAGCGGATTGCCATCCGACCAGGGTGACCAATTGATCTACATGCAGGTTACGCGCGGAGTGGCAATGCGCGACCATGTCATGCCGACAGACCTCACACCCACTGTATTTGCGATGGTAAATACCATGCGCACGCCCACAGCGGAACAACTGGCCAATGGCGTGGCATGTGTGACGGCCGAGGACTTCCGCTGGGAGAAGGCCCATATCAAGAGCACCAGCCTTCTCGGGGCGGTGTTTGCGCGGCAACTCAGCTTTGATGCGGGGGCCCTGGAGACCGTGATGTTCCGGGACGGTTTCCTGAGCGAGGCCGCAGCCAGCAATGTCTGGGTCGTCAAGAATGGCACGGTGATTGGCGTACCAAAGGACAACCTGGTGCTGGAAGGCATCCGGTACGGACTGATCGAGGACATGTGCCAATCCGCCGGCCTGCCCTTCGAATTGCGTCGCATCAGTCAGGCCGAAGTGCTGGATGCGGACGAGTTGCTTCTGTCCAGCGCCACCAAGGAAGTGCTGGCCATCACCACCCTGGATGGGCGGCCGGTTGGTCATCCGTCCCACAGCGGCCGCCCCGGGCCGGTTGGAGCGCGTTTGCTGGCGTCGTACCAGGTTGCCAAGCAAGCGGCAGCCGGCTGAGCCGACCATGTCATCCATTGCCGAACCGGCCCAATGTCGACCAGCACCGAATCCCTCATCGTTTATCCGTCGCAATTCCCCATCAAGGTCATGGGCCTGCGGGTGGAAGGCTTCGTCAATGCGGTAACGATGATCGCGCGCCAGTTTGACCCCGGCTTCGACGCCACCACCATCGAGTTGCGCGAGAGCAAAGGGGGCAAATACCTTGGTGTGACTGTCACGGTCACTGCGACCAGCCGCGAGCAGCTTGACGCGTTGTACCGCACCATGTCAACCCATCCAATGGTCAAGGTCGTCCTTTAGGTTTCCGTGGACATTGACATCCGGAAACTGGGCTTGGCGGATTACCTGCCCACCGTCGAAGCCATGCAGGCGTTCACGGCCGCCCGCACGGCGCAAAGTGCCGACGCGTTATGGATCTGCGAACACCCACCGGTTTTTACACAGGGCCTGGCGGGAAAAGCCTCCCACGTGCTGCACCCCGGCTCCATCCCGGTGGTACCTACAAATCGCGGTGGCCAAGTGACTTACCACGGCCCCGGGCAAGTCGTGGCATACCCTTTGCTGGACCTCAAGCGCCAGGCATACTATGTCAAGGAGTACGTGTACCGGCTGGAGGAGGCCACCATTCGGACACTGTGGCACTTTGGCGTCACGGGCCACCGCGTATCGGGGGCCCCTGGCATCTATGTGCGGCTCGACAACCCGCGCTCACACGCGCAACTGGCGCAACGCCCGCAACACCAGGCCAGCGGGCTGCACACCGACGCCGGGGGCAATGCATCGCCCGACTTCCAGGGCCTGGGGAAGATCGCGGCGCTCGGCATCAAGGTAAGTCGCAACTGCACCTACCATGGGCTGGCGCTGAACGTCTCGATGGACCTGGAACCCTTTTCACGCATCAACCCCTGTGGCTATGCCGGGCTGCAAACCGTGGACCTTTCTACAATCGGCGTGGCAGCCGCGTGGGCGGATGTCGCAACCGTGCTGGGCCAGAAGCTCCTCACCTACCTGACCCCCTGACATGGAGGCCCGACAAGCCATGCGCAATCAAGACACCGCCCCGACCGTACGAGATGTCTCACCAGATGGCACCTACGACGCATCAGCGAAACACAAGGCGGGCGCCAAGCTGGCCCGCATCCCCGTCAAGGTGGTGCCAGGCGAGATCCTCAAGAAGCCGCCCTGGATCCGGGTCAAGGCAGCATCCGCCAGTACCCGGTTCTACGAGATCAAGGACATCCTGCGCAAGAACAATCTGGTCACCGTCTGCGAAGAGGCGTCATGTCCGAATATCGGCGAATGTTTTGGCAAGGGCACTGCCACTTTCATGATCATGGGCGACAAGTGCACCCGCCGTTGCCCGTTCTGCGACGTGGGCCATGGTCGGCCCGACCCTCTCGATTGCAATGAGCCGCAGAACCTTGGCAGCACGATCGCCAGCCTCGGGTTGCGGTATGTTGTCATCACCAGCGTGGACCGTGACGACTTGCGCGACGGTGGCAGCCAGCACTTTGTCGACTGCATCCGCAAGACCCGGGAACTGTCGCCCGGCACGCAGATCGAAATCCTGGTGCCGGACTTCCGGGGCCGTGACGACCGCGCGCTCGAAATCCTCAGGCAGGCGCCACCCGATGTGATGAACCACAACCTGGAAACCGTGCCACGCCTGTACCGGGAAGCCCGCCCCGGCTCGGACTACGCATTCAGCCTGAACCTGCTGAAAAAGTTCAAGGGACTGTTTCCAAACATCCCGACGAAAAGCGGACTGATGGTTGGACTTGGGGAGACAGACGACGAAATCCTGGAGGTCATGCAGGACATGCGTGCGCACCAGATCGACATGCTCACGATCGGCCAGTACCTGGCACCCAGCACCAGCCACCTGACGGTCAAACGCTACGTGCACCCCGACACGTTCGCCATGTTTGAGGCCAAGGCCAAGGAAATGGGGTTCAGCCATGCGGCCGTGGGCGCGATGGTGCGCTCCAGTTACCACGCCGACCAGCAGGCGCACGCCGCGGCGCAGACCGGCCTCAGGCCATCGTGAGACGAATCGCCGGATCTTCGTCCGAGATGACCTGAGCCGCCCAATCGCGCAAGCGGTTGGTGTCAGAGCGCAGCACCTCCTGCTTGACCGCGAGGATCTGCGCCGGGTGCATCGAGAAACTGCGCAACCCCAAGCCAAGCAGCAAGCGGGTCAGGCTGGTATCACCCGCCATCTCGCCGCAGACACAGACGTCCTTGCCCTGGCGCTTGCATTCGGCGATGGTTTCCGCAACCAGTCGCAGCACGGCCGGGTGCAACGGGTCGTACAGGTGCGCAACTGACTCGTCGGCGCGGTCAATTGCCAATGTGTACTGAATCAGGTCATTGGTGCCGATAGACAGAAAATCGAAATACTTGAGAAATGTTTTGACGATCAATGCTGCTGCGGGGATTTCGATCATGGCGCCGACACGGATATCGCCATAGGGCACGCCGCGGTTGTCCAGCTGCGCGCGCGCGTGGTCGAGCAGCGAAAGCGTCTGGCGAATTTCGCTGGCATGCGCCAGCATGGGAACCAGCAGGTTGACCCGTCCGGACGCGCTGGCGCGCAGAATGGCACGCAACTGGGTCAGGAACATGTCCGGATCGGCCAGGCTCCAGCGAATCGCCCGCAGACCAAGCGCCGGGTTGAGGTAGGCGTCCTCGCGGGGTGCCTTGTCAAGCGGCTTGTCGGCGCCGATGTCGACCGTGCGGATCGTGACCGGCAAACCCTGCATGCCTTCGATTGCACGGCGGTAGGCCAGGTACTGCTCCTGCTCGTCAGGCAACTTGCCATGTCGGCCCATAAAGAGGAACTCACTGCGAAAGAGGCCGACACCCACCGCCCCGGCATTCACCGCAGCTGCAGCGTCCTCCGGCATTTCGATGTTGGCCAGCAACTCGATCTTCTGGCCGTCCAGGGTCACTGCCGGCGTGCGCAGAAGGCGCGTCAGGCGCCCGCGCTCGATCTCGCCCTGGCGCTGCTTGAATCCATACTCGGCCAGGATAATGGCCGACGGATCAACGATCACCACGCCTGCATCACCGTCGATCACGACCCAGTCGTCCTGCCGGATCAGGTGGCTGGACAGACGCGCGCCGACAACCGCGGGGATGTCCATGCTGCGTGCCACGATCGCGGTATGGGAGGTCTTGCCGCCGACATCGGTCACGAACCCTGCAAAGACACTCTGCTTGAACTGAAGCATGTCGGACGGTGACAAGTCATGGGCCACGAGAATCAGCGGTACGTCCAGGGTGTCGTCCAGCAGCAAGTCCTGCTGCGATGGCCGGCGCGGCAAGCGCACTGGTGGCACGACCAGCGGCGATGGCAGGCCCTTCATCGCGGCCAGCACTTTTTCCGCAATCTGCTCCATGTCTGCCTTGCGCTCCCGCAGGTACTCGTCCTCCATCTCGTCGAACTGGCGCGCGATGACTTCGAGTTGCGTGGTGAGTGCCCACTCGGCGTTGTAGAGCCGGTCTGCGATCCAGTGCTTTACGCCCAGAATGAGTTCTTCATCCTGCAGCAACATCAGGTGAACGTCGAGCAATGCAGCGAGTTCGTGCGGCGCCTCCTTGGGTCCCATGTGCGCAATGGTCCGCTGCAAACGGCGTATCTCATCGATCACCGCGTTTCTGGCCTGACGGACTCTTCCGATTTCCACGTCGACCTGTTCGGGCGCAATGAAGTAGTGGGCCACGTCGACCCGGCTCGACGCCACCAGTACCGCTCGCCCGATGGCGATTCCGCGGGCCACGGCGAGCCCGTGGATCGCGAAAGTCACTCGCCTTCCCCGAACTTTTCAGCAATCAGCGCCAGCAGGGCGTCGCTGGCTTCCATCTCGCGCTCCCCATCGGTTTCGATTTCGACGGTAGACCCGATACCCGCGGCCAGCATCATCACGCCCATGATGCTCTTGGCATTGACCCGCCGGTCTCCACGTGACATCCACACATCGCACGGAAAACTGCCTGCCAGCTTGGTCAGCTTGGCCGACGCGCGGGCGTGCAGTCCGAGCTTATTGCTGATGGTCGTTCGGGTCTTGATCATTTTTCTTCCTGGCCTGATTTTGCGGAGCGGTTGTTGCCACCTGCATCACTCCCTGCGTTCCGCCAGCCATGGCGCGCGCAACCAGCACATCCAAAGGCTCGCGCCGGTAGGTCACGGCGCGCAACAGCATCGGCAGGCTGACCCCGGCAACAAGGCGTGAGCGGGAGCCATCGACTATGCGTTGTGCCACGTTGCAGGGGGTGGCGCCGAACACATCGGTCAGCACCAGCATCTGGGGTTCCGCCAACTGTGCCATGGCAACTCGCACGCCGGCCAAGCCGTCTTCCAGCGTCTCATCGGCCTTGACGTCGTACGCAACTACTGCGGCAGCGTTGTCGGGAAACACATGCACGACACACTCCCGCAAGGCGCTGGCCAGCGGACTGTGGGCAACAATCAGAATCCCGGTGTTCATGTCCGGCGATTATGGCGTGCTGCGCGCAGGAAGTGCGCGTAGGAAACGATGCAACAAAGCAGGAAAGCAGCCATGGCGGCCTGAAAGGAGTGCACTTTCGCAAGTCCCAGGCCCATCAGTGCGTCAATCAACAGCCCGACCCCCCACTGGACGGCAAACACACCCAGGAAGATCACGAGGTTGAACGCCGACAGCGCCCGGCCAGCCAGGGCCGGGGGGAACGCCATGCCCACGGCCGGTTGCGACAAGGTGACGCAACTGCAGACCACGCAATAGGCGGCCAGCATGGCGCCCGACCAGGCTGGCAGGGCGCCTGTCCAAACGATGTTGACCACAAGCAGCGCAAAGCTGGTGGGCAACCCCATAACCATCAACCGGTCTGCGCCCAAACCCTGACGCGCCAACCAGGGCGCTCCCGCTCCCCAAGCCCAAAAAGTGCAAAGCATCGACACGTTGATCCAGAACATGCCAGTGGCTGCATCGAGTGCGGAATAACCCGCGACGTTGACCATCCAGGGCCCCGCCCACAAGGTCTGGACGGCCAGCAGACCGCCATAACAGAAGAAACCGAGCGGGGCCAACGCGCGAAAATAGGGGTGGCGCCAGACTTGTCCGTAGCCCGAAAGTGTGGCGCCAGATGCACCATCCGGTGTCACACGCCCCCAAACTGGCACCTTCCAGGCAATGGCAGCCATGGCCATGGTCAGCATGGCAGCCAACCCAACGAAGAGCGCGCGCCACCCGAGCACCGGCATCAGCCACTGGACCGGCAAGGTGGATGCAATCATTCCCAAAGACCCCGTCATGAGCATCCAGGAGTTGCTGCGCATTTGGGCTGCGGGGGTGAGCCAGCGACGGAATCCGGTGAGTGGGGCCATCAGGCATGCACTGAGGCCGACACCGCACAACACGCGGGCGGCAAACAGGCCCGTGAAGGTGCTAGCGACAGAAAATGCAATGCAGCCAACCACCGAAACCGAGAGAAAGGCCAAAACCACCCGTTTGGGGCCATGGCTGTCAAGCAACTTTCCCAAAGGAAGCTGCGTGGCCGAGAAGCCAAGAAAGTAGGCTCCAGCGAGCAGGCCCAGATCCCGCGCCTGCAGGCTGAACTCCTGCGTCAGGGTCGGTGACAGTGTCGCGGTGATGGCACGAACCAGGGCCGAAAGGAAATAGGCGCTGGCAAACGCAAGGAACACCAGGGCAGCCGTTCGCCGGGGCAACAGGGTCATTTGAATCGCAGACTGCCGAAAAATGAATCTGCTGTGTCTGTGCTCCAGGCAGCTCCATACCAGAGGGCTGCATAGACCTCTCCGTCACGGGCGAACCAGATGGCCTTCAGTTTTTGGGGCTTGCCGTCTGCAGTTGTGCCACTCGCGTCGACGGACAACGCCCCGGGCAAACCCGGCGTATCGGCACCGGCAGTTCCTGAGGGCACCATCGCGGTCACGCGCATGGTCGCCAGCGTGGCATTGCGCCAATGTGCCAGC
Organism: Rhodoferax sp. OV413; assembly: GCA_945861785.1. Lineage (GTDB taxonomy): Bacteria > Pseudomonadota > Gammaproteobacteria > Burkholderiales > Burkholderiaceae_C > CAISIP01. The sequence goes on from CAMAWD010000023.1 coordinate 66,992, forward strand.
GCCGACCGAACCAACGCCGGATCCGCGATCCGGGCATGCCCGACGGCCGCGGTGACACCGTCGGTTTCACAATGTGCCAGGTGCAGTTCAGTTTCGAGGCCCGCCATGGTCACCGTGCGGAACGCTTTTTCGGGTTTGCAGGGGAACAACGCCATCAGCGGTGTGGCGGCTATCGGGACTTCCCGCCAGTTGAATGTCGGTGTGCATGCGACCGTCCCGAACGCCACAAGGCACGCCGCGGTCACGATGAGTGCGCGCATGAGCCCATTATCCAGATACCAAGGGTTCTGTCCGGCAAACGACCTGCCCCTGCCTGGCCCTGACAATCGCGGCACCGTCGCAGAGCGGAGGGCGGGGGGCGTAGGGCGTGTTGAAAACACATGGCGACGATCCAGATCAAGACAGCCCGACTATTTCAGGGCGCCGAACACCTTCTTCAGGACGGCACTGCCGGTGCCGACCGGATCCTGGCGGATCTTTTTTTCCTCTTCGCCAATCATTAGGTAGAGCCCGTCCAGCGATTTGGCGGTGACGTATTGCTGAATATTGGCGTCTTCCTTTTTCACAAGCCCAAGCCCTTGCGCCTTGGCAGCGACCTGGTTGTACTTGGCTGCCAATCCGACTTTTTCGGTGGCTTGGGTGACCACCGGCAGGAATTTCAAGCCCAGTGGCTGGCGGGTCTTCTCGGCAAAGAAACTGGTCACCGAAGTGTCGCCACCCGACAGGATCTTCTTGGCATCGGACACGCTCATCGACTTGACCGCCCCGACCAACAAATCCTTGGCCATCGGAACGGCGGTTTCGGCCGCGCGGTTCATCGACAGCAGCAATTCGTCCACCCGTTTTCCCTGCCCGAGGGTTTTGAGCAGCTTCGCTGCATCGTCAAGAAAACCAGGCAACGGGATGCGCACCTTGTCGTTTCCCCAAAATCCGTCGGCCTTGCCGAGAATGGCAACCGCAGCCAGGGCGCCTTTTTCCAGCGCGGTCTTGAGCCCCTGCGATGCTTCGGCATTGGTCAAGTCGCCCAAGGACAATGCGTGTGCCTGCGTAGTTGCCGCGCCAACCAAGGCCGCGATCGTGCAGCCGGAAATGGTGGTGAACTGTCTGCGGTCCATCGGCAGGTCTTTCGCTTGGCGGCCAAATTTTGATTAGACCATGGCACGCGCGCCTACTTCGGCTCGGGTCGGGGCGGCAAGGTACGCAGGTAGGCAATCACTGCGGCCATGTCGGCACTGGTCAGTTGGCTGGTGGTGTTGGTGATGACCTCGCTCATGGGCTCCACCGCAACGTCCCCATTGGGCGCATTACCGGTCATGAGGTACTCTTTCAAGTCGGCATCACTCCACTTCTTGAGTCGAGTTGGAGTCAGGTTGGGGACCTTTCCCTCCGGAATTTTTGCGCCTGCAAACCTCTCGTTCTTGTCGGGCCCTCCCAGAAAGTTGCGCGGAGTGTGGCATTCAGCGCAATGGCCCAGCACGCCGACCAGGTAAGCGCCGCGGGCTACGGGGTCATTCGCCGGCACCACTGGGCTACCGAGGCCGGGGGCGAAGAAAAGCATCTTCCAGCCGCTCACCAGAAATCGCAGGTTGTAGGGGAATCGGAGGTCATGCTCGCGGTTTACCTGCTTGGCTGGCGGCAGACTCTTCAGGTAGGCCCACAGATCCTGGATGTCTGTATCCGACATGCCCGTGAACGACGGGTAAGGAAAGGCCGGGAAGTAATGCGATCCATCCCGACGCTCTCCCTGGCGGATGGCGCGCTTGAAATCAGAGTCGGACCAACTACCGATACCGGTTTGCTTATCCGGCGTAATATTGGGGCCGTAGAAAGTCCCGAAAGGCGTTTCAAGTGCACGCCCGCCAGCAAAGGGTGTTGCGCCGGATTTGTTGACCGTATGGCAACCGACGCAGCCGGCAGCCTTTGCGATGTACTGTCCATGGGTGGGGTTCCCCTGCGCCGTGGTGACGGACGCGATGGCAAGCAGGAAACCTGCCAACAAGAGTTGTCGGGCGTGTTTGAGCATGGGGCGTGTATTCATGGGATCCCGGATGTTTTTTTGTCGACAAACCGCGCTACGGACTGGGCCAGCGAACAGACTGCACTTTTTGGAGCTTGAAACGTTGAAGAAGTTTCGATCGAAATCGCACATGCTGCAAATGCACCGCCCCGCATGATATCGACGCCACGCACACCTTCAGAGTTCACCGCGTTGCGGGAATTGTTGGAGGAATATGCGGGGTCTCTCGACGTTGACCTCTGTTTTCAGGGCTTCGACGAGGAGCTTGCGAATCTGCCGGGGCCCTATGCCCCCCCGGCGGGCATGCTGCTCACTGCGCAAGTAGAAGGGGCGCTTGCGGGTTGTTGCGCGCTGCGCCAGATCGACAATGTGGATTACCCCAACGCATGCGAAATGAAACGCCTGTACGTTCGCCCGGCGTTCCGGCGTTTGGGGCTCGGCCGCGTTCTGGCTGAAGCCATTCTGGACGCAGCACGACAGGCGGGTTACACCTGCGTGCTGCTTGACACATTGAGCGACATGGAAACCGCCAGGGCACTGTACACAGACTTGGGATTCGAAGAAATCCCACCCTATTACCACAACCCGATTGCAGGCGCCCACTACCTCCTGGCGAGATTGTGAGCGCGGTGGCGGTCAGGCCTTGGCCTGACCCAACATCGTGGATGCGTCACTCACCTCGAACTTGCCAGGCCCTTCGACATTCAAGGTCGCAACCTTGCCGTCCTTGACGAGCATGGAGTAGCGATTGCTGCGAAGGCCCATGCCACGCCCGGTCAGGTCAAGTGTCAAACCCAGGGCTTTGGTGAAGGTCGCATCGCCGTCGCCCAACATCCGCACCTTGCCGGCCGCCTTCAGATCCCTCGCCCACGCGCCCATGACAAAGGCGTCATTGACGCTGACACACCAGATCTCGTCGACGCCGGCCGCCTTCAACTCGTTGAACTTCTCCAGGTAACCAGGGACATGCTTTGCGGAGCAGGTCGGCGTGAAGGCGCCTGGCAACGCGAACAGTGCAACGGTCTTGCCGGCAGAGGCTTTTGCCACCAGAACGGGATTGGGGCCAATGCTGCAGCCTTCGCCTTCAACCTCGGAAAACTCCATCAACGTGGCTTCTGGCAGGGTGTCGCCGACTTTAATCATTACTTGCTCCTGAAAAATGGTGGAAATGAAAGACCGTTGTCGCCACAACCGCGGGCTGGTGCACAGCGCACGGGAGAACATGGCAGAACGGCCCACATTGTGAGCCGTTCTGTACCGCCATGCAGCGCCTGCGCCAGATAGACCTAGACTGCTGCTGCCTTCTCGACCAGGCGTGTCGCCACCCAGTTCTTGGTCTTGGAGATAGGCCTGCTTTCGGTGATCTCGATGACATCGCCCATCTTGTACTCGCCCTTTTCATCATGGGCGTGGTACTTGCTCGACTTGCCGACGATCTTGCCGTAGAGCTCGTGCTTCACGCGGCGCTCAATCAGGACGGTCACGGTCTTCGAGCGCTTGTCACTGACCACCTTGCCGACCAAGGTGCGCTTGAGGGATACCTTTGCTTCGGTCATTTGGACGCTCCTTGCGTTGCGGTTGCAGCCGCGCTTTTCTTCTCGGCAAGAATCGTCTTGGCGCGGGCGATGTCACGGCGTGTCGAACGCAGCGTAGACGTGTTGGTGAGTTGTTGCGTCGCCTTTTGCATGCGCAGGCCGAAGTGGGCTTTCTGCAGTGCTTTGACCTCGGTCTCGAGGCCGGCGACGTCTTTTTGGCGTAGTTCAGTAGTGTTCACAGGAATTGCTCCGAAATATGGTTCGCCTATTGGCCGATCATGCGTGACACAAAAGTGGTGCGCAAAGGCAATTTGGCAGCTGCCAGACGGAATGCTTGACGGGCCAGCTCTTCTGGAACTCCCACGATTTCATACAGGACCTTGCCTGGCTGGATCTCGGCGACGTAATACTCCGGGTTGCCCTTGCCATTGCCCATGCGGACTTCCGCGGGTTTTTGCGAAATTGGCTTGTCCGGAAAAACCCGGATCCAGATGCGCCCGCCACGCTTTACATGGCGTGAAATGGCGCGGCGTGCCGATTCGATCTGGCGTGCGGTGAGGCGACCACGGTCTGTCGACTTGAGACCGAAATCACCGAAGGCCACGGTGCTTCCGCGGGTAGCAATACCGGTATTTCGGCCTTTTTGCTCCTTGCGGTACTTTCTACGAGCTGGTTGCAGCATATCTATTCTCCGTATTGCTCAGCCTCTTACGAGGCCTTGGTACCGTCAGCTGCTGCAGCTGGCGCGCTCACCTTGCGGACGCGCTTAACGGTGGTTTTCTGGGCATCAGCTGCCAGGCCTGGCGTTGCTTCTGCCGGCTTGTCGCTGCCATCGGCGGGAGCAAGGTTGCCACCCACCGGACGGCGCGCCGGGCGGGCGGGCGGGCGGTCAGCGCCTGGGCGTGCATCGCGACGTGGGCCGCGCGGGCGGCGCTCGTCGTCCGATCGGGGCTCCGCGGCTGCCGGCAGATCATTGCGGCCGAGTGTGTCGCCCTTGTAGACCCAAACCTTGACACCGATGACGCCATAGGTGGTTTTGGCCTCCGATGTGCCGTAATCAATGTCAGCGCGCAAGGTATGAAGCGGCACGCGCCCTTCGCGGTACCACTCGCAACGTGCGATTTCGATACCGTTCAAGCGGCCAGAAGACATGATCTTGATGCCCAATGCGCCCAGGCGCATGGCATTTTGCATGGCGCGTTTCATGGCGCGGCGGAACATGATGCGCTTTTCGAGCTGCTGGGTAATGCTGTCAGCGATCAACTTGGCATCGATTTCAGGCTTGCGCACTTCTTCGATATTGACGGCGACAGGCACACCGAGTTGCTTGCCGAGTTCGCGCTTGAGGTTCTCGATGTCCTCGCCCTTTTTGCCGATGACCACGCCCGGACGTGCCGAGAAGATGGTGATGCGGGCGTTCTTGGCCGGGCGCTCGATCAGAACGCGGGAAACCGAAGCGTTTTTCAGCTTCGCCTTGAGGTACTCGCGAACCTTGATGTCTTCGGCCAACATGCCGGCGAAATCACGGTCATTGGCGTACCAACGCGACGACCAGTTGCGACTGACGGACAGCCGGAAGCCGGTTGGGTGGATTTTTTGTCCCATGTTTTCCAGGCCTTTTTCAGTTACCGACCGTCACGTACACATGGCACGTGGGTTTTCTGATTTGGTTGCCGCGGCCTTTGGCGCGGGCGGTAAAGCGCTTGAGCGAAGCGCCTTGTTCGACATAGATGGTCTTGACTTTCAACTCATCGATGTCGGCGCCGTCATTGTGCTCGGCGTTCGCGATGGCGGACTCAAGGACCTTCTTGATGATCACGGCTGCTTTTTTCTGCGTGAACTGCAAGACATTCAAGGCCTGATCGACCTTTTTGCCGCGGATCAGGTCTGCAACAAGTCGGCCTTTGTCCACCGACAGGCGGACGCCGCGCAGGGATGCTTTAGTTTCCATGGTGTTGCCTTACTTTCGCACGACTTTTTTGTCAGCCGGATGGCCCTTGAATGTGCGGGTCAACGCAAATTCGCCCAACTTGTGGCCAACCATCTGGTCGGTGATATACACCGGCACGTGCTGCTTGCCGTTGTGCACGGCAATTGTCAAACCAATGAATTCTGGCAGGACCATCGAGCGCCGTGACCAGGTCTTGATTGGCTTTTTGTCCTTGTTGGTCACCGCCTTGTCGGCTTTGGCCGCGAGGTGGTGGTCTACAAAAGGACCCTTCTTGAGAGAGCGTGTCATGTTCGTGCCCCTTACTTCTTGCGACGCGACACGATCATCACCTGTGTCCGCTTGTTGTTACGGGTCCGATAACCCTTTGTCAGGTTTCCCCATGGGTCCACAGGATGGCGTCCTTCGCCGGTCTTGCCTTCACCGCCGCCGTGGGGGTGATCGACCGGGTTCATCACGACACCGCGAACGGTCGGACGAATGCCCATCCAGCGTTTCACGCCGGCCTTGCCCAGACGGCGCAGGCTGTGCTCTTCGTTGGCGACCTGACCAATCGTGGCCCGGCAGTCAATATGGATCTTGCGGACTTCTCCAGAACGCATCCGGACCTGGGCATAAGTGCCTTCGCGGGCCAGCAGGGTTGCGGACGTTCCCGCCGAGCGTACGATCTGCGCACCCTTGCCCACTTGCAACTCGATGCAATGGATGATGGAGCCGACCGGAATGTTGCGGATTGGCAAGGTGTTTCCAACACGGATCGGAGCCTCGGCCCCGTTCAGAATTGTGGCACCAACCTCCAGGCTGCGCGGCGCGATGATGTACCTGCGCTCGCCATCGGCGTAGCAAACCAGCGCGAGATGGGCGGAGCGGTTTGGGTCGTACTCGATGCGCTCGACCTTTGCCGGGATCCCGTCTTTCGCGCGCCGGAAATCGACCACACGGTAGTGGTGCTTGTGACCACCACCTTTGTGGCGCGTTGTGATGTGGCCGTTGTTATTGCGACCAGCGTGCTGGAATTGGGGCTCCAGCAAAGGCGCATATGGCTCACCCTTGTAAAGGTGGTCACGAGAGATCTTCACCACGCCACGACGGCCTGGTGAAGTCGGTTTCATTTTGATGACAGCCATGGTTACGCAGCCTCCCCACCGAGATTCAGTTCTTGTCCAGGCTTGAGGGTCACATACGCCTTGCGAATGTTGTCACGCCGGCCGAATGACTTCCCGAAGCGCTTGGCCTTGCCCTTGGTATTGACCACGGACACACCCTTCACTTCGACCTTGAACATCAGTTCAACGGCAGCCTTGATTTCAGGCTTGGTCGCATTTTGCAAGACCTTGAAAGTCACCGCGTTGCTCTTCTCGGCGATCATCGTCGCCTTCTCGGAGACGATCGGTGCGACCAGCACCTGCATCAGGCGGCTTTCTTCATACTTTACAGCGCTCATGCGAACATCTCCTTGAGCTTGTCCATCGCAGCGCGGGTAACCAACACCTTGCGGTAGTGGACCAGCGACACCGGATCGGCATAACGCGGCTCGACCACCAGCACGTTCACCAGGTTGCGTGAAGCCAGGTAGAGGTTTTCATCAACCTCATCCGCAATCACCATCACGGACTCCAGGTTCATGGCCTTGAAACGGGCAGCCAGAGGCTTGGTCTTCGGGGACTCGACCTTGAGGGAGTCCACGACCGCCAGGCGACCTTCGCGCGCAAGCTGCGAGAAGATGGACGCCATGCCGGCGCGGTACATCTTCTTGTTGATCTTGTGGCTGAAGTTTTCGTCCGGCATGTTCGGGAAAATCCGGCCGCCGCCACGCCACAACGGCGAGGAGGTCATACCGGCACGTGCTCGGCCCGTGCCCTTTTGTTTGAACGGCTTCTTGGTGGAGTGCTTGACCTGTTCGCGGTCTTTCTGGGCACGGGTTCCCTGGCGGGCATTGGCCTGGAAGGCCACGACCACCTGGTGCACCAGATCTTCGTTGTAAGCGCGACCGAATACAGTTTCTGGAGCGTCGAATTTCGACGTAGCCTGTCCCTGGTCATTGAGGAGCTCGAGCTGCATCAGTTCGCCCCTTTCTTGGCTTCGACCTGCACCTTGGTCTTCACGGCAGGACGGACGGTCACAAAGCCGCCAGGCGCACCGGGAACGGCACCCTTGATCAACAACAATTGGCGCGCTTCGTCGATACGGATCACGTCGAGATTCTGCGTTGTCACCGTAATATCACCGAGGTGGCCCGACATCCGCTTGCCCGGAAAGACCCGACCCGGATCCTGGGCCATGCCGATGGATCCAGGGACATTGTGCGAACGGCTATTGCCGTGCGATGCCCGCTGCGAACTCATGTTGTGACGTTTGATGGTTCCGGCGAAGCCCTTGCCGATCGAAGTGCCTTGCACGTCGACCTTCTGACCAACCGCGAACACGTCGCTGACCGGCACAGTGGCACCGGCCGCATATTTGGCCGCAGCGTCTGGCGTGACGCGGAATTCCTGGATGATTTCGCCGGCCTCGACACCCGCCTTGGCGAGGTGGCCAGCAGCCGGCTTGGTGACACGGGACGCTTTGCGCGCACCGAACGTCACCTGCAGGGCGACGTAGCCGTCATTCTCTTGGGTTTTTACCTGGGTCACTCGGTTGTTGGATACATCCACCACCGTGACAGGAACAGCGTCCCCATCATCGGTGAACAGGCGCATCATGCCCACCTTGCGACCCAGCAACCCCATGGAGTTGCTAAGACTCATATTTTTCTCCGTAACTCCCACCGGGACAACTGCAATTGGTTGTCCCGTTTTGATGTGGGAGACTGTTGATAAAACTCGCACAACGGGCTGTCGCCAAATTGTGTCGAGCCCGCGAGTATATGCTGGAAGAATTTACCAGGCAAGCAAATAATGCGCCCTGGCACCCAAGCAGCAAATCCCCGTGTTACTGAAGCTTGATCTCGACGTCCACGCCTGCGGGCAGGTCGAGTTTCATCAGCGCATCGACCGTCTTGTCGGTTGGGTCGACGATGTCCATCAGGCGCTGGTGCGTACGAATCTCCAACTGGTCGCGGCTCGTCTTGTTGACGTGTGGCGAGCGCAAAATGTCGAACCGCTTCATGCGCGTAGGCAGGGGCACCGGGCCCTTGACGATAGCGCCCGTGCGCTTTGCGGTGTCGACAATCTCGGCTGCGGACTGGTCGATCAGCTTGTAATCGAATGCCTTCAGACGGATACGGATTTTTTGTTTGGTTGCCATGGTAATTCCTGGTGTTGATGCGAACTACGCAATGATCTTGGCAACCACACCGGCGCCGACGGTCTTGCCACCTTCGCGAATCGCGAAACGCAGGCCTTCTTCCATCGCGATCGGGTTGATCAGCTTGACCGTGATCGACACGTTGTCGCCAGGCATGACCATCTCCTTGCC
>CAMAWD010000024.1 GCA_945861785.1 Rhodoferax sp. OV413
TGGCGTTGGCGCGCGTCGCGGCAGGCGCAGCCCGGCGGGGGCTCATACTGGAGCGGTCGGGCGCTGAACGCGCCGACTGCCCTGTGGTGCTCGCCCGAGGGTCGGGCCGCAGAACTCACTGCGTTCACTTCGTTCTCTCCGTTCGGACAACCGCGGCCGAAGTGACAACGAAGTGCGCTGCGCGCACCGACCCTCGAGCTCCGCTCCTCGGCGCTCCAGAAATCGCCCCCACCGGGCTGCGCCTGCCGCGACGCTGGGCTTCTGGTATTCGGGCTGTCGGGGTCCGGACTTCCCCGCACTCCAGCTCCGAGGGGTCAGGCTCCGAGGGGTCACAAGCTCCGAGGGGTCTAGCTCCGAGGGGTCAGGTCTTGTTTTGCAATATTGCAATGCAAGACCTGACCCCTTTGTGTGCTTTGACCCCTTTGTGTACTTCCCCTGCTGTTGACCCCTTCCCCTGTGCGATGTCGTAATGCAAGACCTGACCCCTTCCCCTGTGTGACCCCTTCCCCTGTGTGTGACCCCTTCCCTGTGCTTCCCCTGCTGCTGACCCCTTCCCCTGTGCGATGTCGCAATGCAAGACCTGACCCCTTCCCCTGTGACCCCTTCCCCTGTCGCAATGCAAGACCTGACCCCTTCCCCTGCTTCCCCTGCAATGTCGCAATGCAAGACCTGACCCCTTCCCCTCTGTGACCCCTTCCCCTGCGCGGTCAACAGCCAGCGCCCCGCAGCAATCCCTTTTACAGCCAAGGACCTTTCATGAACACCCCGGCAGACTACATCCGCGCCTACATGCCCGAACGTCCAGTCGACACATCGCGCGCCGCGCTGGTGATGGTTGACATGCAATACGCCACCGGCTCGCGCCAGGGCGCGCTGGCGCGCAAGCTCCAGGCCGATGGCTCCAGCGTGGGGGACTACCGCTTCAACCGCATCGAGCAGCTGGTGATGCCCAACACCCTGCGTCTGCGGTCGCATTTCGCGCGGCTCCAGCGGCCGGTATTGCATGTGACGATTGGTGCGGCGCTTCCTGACGCATCGGACGCGCCAGTGCACATGCGCAAGCTGTTCGTCGAGTTCCGCAACCACGTGGGGAGCCGCGAGCACGAGATCGTCGACGAACTCAAGCCGCTGCCCGGCGAACACGTGCTGCGCAAGACCACCATCGGCGCATTCGCATCGACCGGCATCGACAGCCTGCTGCGGGCGCTGGGCTGCGAGCAGCTCTACATGACCGGCGTATCGACCAACATGTGCGTGGAGACGACAGCGCGTGAGGCCGCCGACCGCGGGTACCTCGTCACCTTGGTCGAAGACGCCTGCGGTACCACGCACGAAGACCTGCACCAGAACACGATGCGCAACTTTCAGCGGCTGTTCGGGCGCGTGCGATCCTGCGCCGAGACACTTGAGGAGCTGCGAACATGATGCAGAAGAAAAGGGTCCTGGTCATCGTGCCATTCGCGATGTCGGCCGACAACCTGGCGCTGCGCCAGCAACAGCTCGCGGGCCTGCAGTTCGGTGCCGACCTGCAATTCGACTACCGATGCGTCAAGGCCGGCCCGGCCAACTATTCGAGCCACCACGACTTCGCGCTGGCCGACATATCGATTTTCGAGGCCGGCTGCCGCGCGCAGGACGAGGGCTTCGCGGCGGTGTGCGTAGACACAATGAGCGACTCCGGCGTGGCAGCACTGCGCTCGGTGCTCGACATTCCGGTTTTCGGCCCCGGCAAGGTATCAATGCTCACAGCGCTCATGCTTGGGGACCGTTTTTCCATCATCACCATGGCCAGTCGCTGGAAGCCGCTCTACAAGAAAGCCCTGGACGAACTGGGACTGCACCACAAATGCGCTTCCGTTCGGGCCATCGAGGTACCGCCCGACAACCAGGGCCTGCTGTCGGGCAAGGAGGACGCGGTGTTCCCGCTGCTGGAAGCCGCCGCCCGGATGGCGATCGAGATCGATGGGGCGGACGTGCTGATCCTCGGGTCGACCACCATGCACCAGGCGCACGGCTACCTTCAAAGCCGCCTGCCGGTGCCGGTCATCAACCCGGGGCCGCTGAGCTACAAGATGGCCGAGGCGGCGCTCGCCCTGGGGTACCCGCCAAGCCGCCAGGCCTATCCCCGCCCGCTGCAGCCGCGCCTGGACATGCTGGAGGCGATGCAGGCTGCCGCGCAGCGCTCGCTGGCAGGACCCACACCATGACAAAGCTGCTGACCAGCGACCAGGTGGAACGCTACGCGCGGGATGGCTTCGTCCACCCGGTGGCGGTGCTCTCGCGCGACGAAGTTCGGGAACTGCGCCGCGAACTCGAAGACTGGGAACACACCCGGGGCGCACCGATCGACTTCCCCGAAAAATCGAAGTCTTACCTGCTGTTTGACTGGGCCGACCAATTGGTGCACCACCCGCAGGTCCTCGATGCGGTTGAAGACCTGATCGGCCCCGACATCCTGGTCTACCACTCCACACTGTTCCTGGAGGAGGCGCATAGCGGCGCCTTCGTGCGCTGGCACCAGGACAGCACCTATTTCTACCTCGAGCCGCACCTGCACGTGACGGCATGGGTGGCCTTGTCCGCGGCTTCTGTCCTGTCGGGGTGCATGCGCGCCCTGCCCGGCAGCCACCGCTGGGGCGCGTTCGCACACGACGACAAGCCGGGCCCGATGAACATGATCCGGCGCGGCCAGGGCATCAGCGGCCGTTTTGACGGCGAGGCGGGCACCCTGATGCCAGTGGCCGCAGGCGAGATGTCGCTGCACCACACCGACCTGGTGCACGCGTCGGGCGCAAACGACAGCGGCGACCGCCGCATCGGTTACGCCATCAGCTACATCCCGGCGCATGTGCGCCCGGCGGGCGCGGTACGCCCGCACGCCTTGTGCGTGCGTGGCCGTGACCACGGGCACTTTGTCCCGGAGCGGCGGTTGCGCAGCGCGTTGTCCGCAGAAGACAGGCAACAGCACCGAGAGGCTTTGGCGGCGTTTCGGGCCTTGCAGGACGCCGGTTTCTCCCTGGCGGCAAGCGCCACAGGCGCGCCATGACCCGTCCACCAACCGCGGACGACATCCGCCTGGTCCGGCTCGCCGAGGCCTATTTCGCCGCCGTCGACCGCATGGACCTGCCAGCCACGCTGGGCTGTTTCGCGGCCGACGCGCGCTTCACCATCGCCACCTACAACACCGTGTACGCGGGCCGCGACACGGAGATTCGCGGCATGTTCGAGCGGCTCAACACGCGTTATGCCAGGGTGTGGCACGGTGCCTTCGACCATGTGGTGCAGGCGCCCGACCGGATCGCCAGCCGCTTTCGCGTGGAAAACCTGACTTTCGACGCTCAGAAGCTGGTCAAGCACAACTGCAATTTCTTCCGACTGCGCGGCGACCTGTTCGAGGAAGTCTTCGTTTACATGAGCGGAGACAACTCGCTTGGCTGAGCGGCTTCCCCGGGCACGGACAGCCCGCATGTGATGCAGGCGCCGTGTTGGCCAGCGTGTCTCGCCCTGCCTGGTGCAGTGTCGCCATATTTTTGGTCTATCCAGTCAGATTCTGGCGACAGGCTGCGCGGGGCGTCCATCAAGCCCCGGGCCACAGCTTCGCAAAGTCGTAAGTGAGTTGTCGATGGTGTCGGATCGACAAAAGGTATACGGTGGCTTGGGGCTCCATGGCCGCATAGAGCAGCAGGTAGTCGCCGTGCAGGTACTCACGCAGCGCCTCCGGAGCACCGGCGGGTAGCGCGCCAAGCTGGGCCAGCGCCTCGGCCGACTGCGGAGGGTTGGCCAGGTAGCGCCGGCCGATGCGCGGGAACCGGCGCAGGTTGGGGATCACCGTGGCGCGCACCTCGGCCAGGAGCGCGTCAAAGGCAAACCCGGCATCGAGCTGCAACAAGAAGGCCTCGATGGCGTCCAGGCGCTCCAGGAAACTGGCGGTCAGTTCGACCCTGAAGAGCTGGTCAGCCACGCTTCTTCGCTGACCCGCCGATCACGGTAGCCTTGGTGCGTGCCGCAGCGCGGCGCTGCTGCAGTTGTGCAATGGCACCGTCGGCCTCGAAAGTGCGACCCGCCGCAATGTCTGCCAGGCCGCGCCGGGCATCGTCGATCAGCAACAGGTGAATACGTTCGCGCTCAAGGCGGTGGTAATAGTCCAGCCGGTCGGAGTCGATCAGCGCCACATAACTCTCGCCGTTTTTGGTGATGATTTTTTCGGCGCCGCCTTTGGCCTGGTCGGCCAACTCGGAAAGGTTGGCCCGTGCCTGGGTGAAAGGCACCACATCGCTGGCGGAAAAGCCCATGGACGGCTCCTTGTGGGTAGATGACAGAATTCTGTGCAGTCTACCTCAGCGCACAGGCCGCGATCACCCAGACGGGCTCGGACACTGGTGGACAATGGCGCAACCTCTTCCAACCCGACCCAAGGAGCCCCGCCATGTCAGACTGGCAACCATCCGCACGTTACCCCGACCCATCGGTGGTGGTGATCGACCCTTCCTTCGAGCGTTACCGCCTCGCCCTGGCCAAGGTCGAACGGCTCGCCACCGGCATGCGCTGGTCCGAGGGCCCGGTGTGGCTCGGCGACACCCGCGCGCTGGTCTGGAGCGATGTGCCAGGCGACTGCATGCACCGCTGGGACGAAGCCACCGGCCAGACCAGCGCGTTCCGCCACCCCTCCAACAACGCCAACGGCAATACCCGCGACCGCCAGGGCCGGATCGTCACGTGCGAACACCTGACGCGGCGCGTCACCCGCACCGAACACGACGGACGCATCACGGTGCTGGCCGACGCGTTTCAGGGCAAACGACTGAACTCGCCCAACGACATCGTGGTGAAGTCGGACGACTCGGTCTGGTTCACTGACCCCAGTTTCGGCATCGGGGGTTTTTACGAGGGCTTGAAGGCGCAGGCCGAGTTGCCCACCAACGTCTACCGGATCGACGCCGACGGCACGATCGACGTGGTCGCCGAAGGCATCAACTTCCCCAACGGCCTGGCGTTCTCGCCCGACGAATCCATCCTGTATGTCGTCGAGTCGCGCGCCAACCCGCGCCGCATCCTGGCGTTCGACGTGCAAGGCGGGCGCACGCTGGCCAACCAGCGCGTGGCCATCGATGCCGGCCCGGGTTCGCCGGACGGTTTTCGCCTGGACGTGGACGGCAACCTGTGGTGTGGCTGGGGCATGGGCGCGCCGGGGCTCGACGGTGTGCATGTGTTCAACCCGTCCGGCAAGCTGATCGGCCGCATCGACCTGCCCGAGCGTTGCGCCAACCTGTGTTTCGGCGGGGTGCACCGCAACCGACTGTTCATGGCCGCCAGCACCTCGCTGTATTCCTTGTACGTGAACACGCAGGGTGTCGGTTACAGCTGACTGGCCGGCCACCACTGGCAGTTCCCCTGGCGTGGCAGCAGCGTCGGGACTCGCTCAGACCGCAGCCCGCTTCAGCAGCGCCGTCCAGTCCGACAACGCAACATCTCCCGCCGCCAGGGCCAGCGTAGCATCGAGCACCTGCGCGCCATGGGCCGCTGGCCATGCGCGCCGGGTGAGGTCCAGGAACTTGCCCCGCAACTCGTCGCGGGTGTAGGGCATGGCGTCGTCACCGCGGTTCACACCAACCTCGCCTTCGCGGGTGCTGCCGTCCATGAGCAGTATCTCTACCCGCGCCGGCCGCTCCAGCGGCAGGCGGCGGGTCATTTGCGGGTCTTCGCGCACGTCGACACGTTGTGCCAACGCAAGGACGGCCGGATCGCGAACCGCGTCCCAGCTGAAACTCGCCAGGGCGCTGCTGCCGTTGACGATGCGCGTGGCCACCGCAAATGGCACCGAGAACTTGGCGGCAAGCGTGTTGTGGGGCGAGCGCCCATTCAACTCGGCGGCGAGGTTGTAGCTGGTGACCTGGATGGCGCGGATCTGGTCTGGCCGCGGCAGCGGCCCGCGTGCTGCGATCTGGTCGATGGCGTCGAGCGTGCCGTGGTTGAAGCGGCAGCAGGAATGCAGCTTGAAGTAGTTCTGCATCACATGCCACTCGGCGCCCAGGCCGCGCAGCAACTCGGTGGTGTCGAAGTGCTCGGAGACGATCTTGCCAAACAGCGAGGCCAGGCCATCGCGCTCGCCAGAAAACCCGCTCTCGGCCAGTTGCAGTGCCAGCAGCCCGTTGCGGTTGCTCAGGCCGGCGTACACATTGCGCACCAGGCCGCCGTCGAGCATCGTCTGCTTGGAGGTGGCCGTCGTCATGGACGAACCGATGTTGATCGTCTCGCGCATGGCCGCCGTGCCCAGGCAAGCCACCCGCGCGCATGCGGCAGCCGCGCCCACCGTGCCCCAGGTTCCATGCGGGTGCATGGCCGCGCGCAGGCGCGACGCCGCACCCAGGCGCGAACCGACCTCGTAACCCACCAGCACCGCGGACAGGAACACCCCCGCATCGGCCCCCCTTTCCTCGCACAGGGCCAGCGCAGCCGGTACCACGTGGACCGCCGGGTGGCCGCGCGAAAATCGGTTGCCCTCGTCCATCTCCAGAAAGGTGCCCGCTGTGCCATTGACCAGCGCCGCTGCATCGGCGCTGCAACTGCGCCCCAGGCCCGGCAAGGTGGCGCGCCCCGTTGCTGTCTGTCTGGCCGCAAGTTCGCGCAGTTCGGGCTCGGCCGACCCACCGACAATGGACGCCACGGTGTCGGCGAGGATCCAGCCAAGCTGCTCCCGGACCGGCGCAGGCACGGTGTCGATGTGAAGGTCGGCCGCGAATCGGCTGAAGGTGTCAAGGTAGTCCATGGAGAGGCTCCTGCGCAACAGATGGCATCAAGTCGGTCGGTGTGGCCCAGAACACGTCGGGCTGTGCGCGAAGGCGCGCCAGCAGCGTGCGCAACGCGCCAATGCGGCTGGGCATGCCGCACAGCCAGGGGTGCAGGCCCAGCGCAAAAACCGCCGTGCGCCCTTGCTGCCGGCACTCCAGGTGCAGCCGGTCGAACGCAGCGCCGGCGAGCTCCGCATGGGCACGCGGCTCGAGGTTGCGCAGCCACTGGCACTGCACGTCGTCCCATTCGGAAGACAGCGGCACGGCCAGCACGGGCGGCGTGGTGCCCAGCCAGTAGGGCTGGTCGTCATTGGACCAGTCCAGCGTGTAATACACGCCGGCGTCGGCCAGCAACTGCGCCGTGTCGGGCGTGGTTCCCCAATCCTGGCTGATCCACCCCTGCGCGCGCTTGCCCGTGGCAAGTTCGATGGCAGCCAGCGATTCGGCGATGTGCGCGCGCTGGTCCTCCAGCGGCATCGCCGAATGCAGCATCTTTGTGGCCGAGACACCATGGCCGACCCACTCGCAGCCCCAGTCGGCGAAGGTCTGCACCAGCCGCGGCAAGCGCTGCACCGCCATGGCGTTGGCGGCAATCACCGGCCGCACGCCGGCGTGCTTCAACGCATCGATGACACGGAAGATGCCCACGCGCAGTCCGTATTCGCGCTGTGACCAACTGCGGTAGTCCGGCGAAAAGCTGCCGAACTCCCCCACCATGCGCGGGTCGCGCAGCGCACCATCTTCGGGCACCATCTCCCAATGCTCCAGGAACAGCACCGCGAAGGCGGCCAGACCCTGCCCGCCTCGCCACAGGCTGCGCGGCCGTGCGGGCAATGCCGAATAGGGATAGAGCGCATGGTCCATGGGAAGATTGCCCGGAACGACCGGGTGCGGGTTTGCAACAGTTGACTTGCCGGCACGAACCATGCATAGTCTATTGCAATTGTTCTACTTATGGAACAATATTCCTTCTACCACCACGAGGACCCCCATGACCACCACCTCTCCTGTGTCGCGTCGATTGATTCTCCAGGCGGGCGCCGCCACCGCCGTTCTGGGTACGCCCGGCCTGTTGCTGGCGCAGCCCAAGCCGGTGAAGATCGGGCTGGTGCATCCGGTCAGTGGCGGCCTGGCCTACAGCGGCGGGCAGTCACGCATGGGTGCACAAATGGCCATCGACGACATCAACGCCGCCGGCGGCATCAAGTCCATGGGCGGCACCAAACTCGAAGCCCTGCTGGGTGACTCGCAGTCGCGCCCGGAGGTTGGCGTGAGCGAGGTGGAGCGCATGCAGCAAGAGGGTGTTTCGGCCTATCTCGGCTGTTTTGCCAGCGGCATCGCATTGCCCGCCACCCAGGCCGCCGCCAAGTACAACACCCCGTTTTTGATCGATGTGGGGGCGTCCGATCTGATCGTCACCCGCGGCCTCAAGAACGTGTTTCGGCTAAAGCCCGGTTTTGGTGCCTGTGTAGACGATGCCATCGTGGCCCTGGGCGAGATCAACAAGGCCGCTGGTGGCGTGGCCAAGACCGCAGTGCTGGTCCATGAGGAGTCGGAGTTCGGCACCGGCACCGCCAAGCTGCTTGCCGGCAAACTGCCCGGCATCAACATCCAGCCGCTGGAAACCATCAAACATGCCAACCCGACGCGCGACTTTTCGAACGTCGCATTGCGCATCAAGGGCCTCAAGCCCGATCTGGTGATCATGAGCAACTACCAGAACGAATATGTCCTGCTGGCCCGGACCCTGCACCAACAAAAAGTCGACGTGGCGGCGATGTTCAGCGTGCTGGGCGGCGGATTCAATTTCAAACTGGTCCAGGAGCAGGCCGATGTGGCATTGCACATGATGGACTACAACCACTGGTACAACCCCAAAAACCCCAAGGCCATCGACATGCGCAAACGGGTGGAGGCCAAGGGAGGCCTGTTCACCTTCGAGGTGTATCTGTCTTATGCGTCCATCATGCTGTACGCTGACGCTCTGCAGCGCGCCGCCAGCGCCGACAAGGAGAAAGCAATCGCGGCACTCGAGTCCAGCACCTTCGCCGACCACATGCTGCCCTACGGCCCGACCAAATTCGTCAACGGCCAGAATCAGGGTGGGAAAGGCGCACTGCTGCAAGCGTCCCGCACCGACATCAATGTGGTCTGGCCCGACCAGTTCTCCGCTGCTAAACCGGTGTTTCCGCGCCCGAAGTTCGGCTGAACCGCTCAACCAACCAACGCGCACAGGAACAGGCCCCAGGCCGGATGCCGGCCGCCTGTTGCTTCACCGGGGAAATTCTTGGACGCCACCATTTTTGCCTCGGCAGCCATCAACGGACTGCTGCTCGGCGGAATCTATACGCTTGTCGCATCTGGCCTGACCCTCATCTACGGGGTATTGCACATCATCAATTTCGCGCATGGCAGCATGCTCATGCTCGCCATGTTCGGGGTCTACTACCTGCTGACCAAATTCGGGGTCGACCCGTACCTCTCGATGGTGGTCATGGTGCCGGCCATGTACCTTTTGGGCTACGTGCTCTACAAAGGCCTGATCGGGCGGCTGTCGAATGGCAAGGACGAGAACATCCTGTTGATCACCCTTGGCCTGTCGATCCTGATCGAGAACATCGCGCTCATGCTTTTCAAGGGTGATTCGCGCACCATATCGGTGTCCTACTCCGACCGCATGATCGAACTGGGCCCCACGCTGGTGCCCCTGCCCAAGCTGATTGCCTTCGTGGTTTCGCTCGCCCTGTGCGCAGCGCTGGGCCTGTTCATCCAGCGCACCGACATCGGTCGCGCAATCCGTGCGGTGGCCAAGGAACGTGTCGGCGCGCGGCTGGTCGGTATCGACGTCGAGCGTATCTTCGCCATCTCCTACGGCATTGGCTTGGCCACGCTGGGTGCCGCCGCCTGCCTGCTGATGCCGATGTTCTATGTATCACCCACCATCGGCCATGTGTTCGTGCTGGTGGCCTTCACGGTGGTCGTTCTCGGCGGCATGGGCAGTTTTCTGGGGGCCATCGTGGGCGGCCTGATCGTCGGCCTCACCGAGTCCTTCGGCGGGCTCTATCTGGGCGAGAGCCTGGGTCAGATCGGCATTTCCCTGATGTTCATCCTGATCCTGCTGTTTCGGCCCTCAGGGCTGTTTGGAGCCAAACAATGAACACCGCCCGGTGGGCCAAAGTTGGGCGTTCGGCCACGCATTGCGCGGGGGTGCGCCCATGAAATCGGTGCTGCAGCCCATTCCCTGGAAGCTGCACCTCGCGGTGCTCGCGGTGGCAATCGCTTTCCCGTTCGTGTTTCCGTCCAACTTCATGGTGAACTTCGGCGTATTGGCCTTGTTTTATGCGTTCATCGGCCAGTCCTGGAACATCGCTGGCGGGTTTGCGGGCCAGTTGTCCTTCGGCCACGTGGCGTTTTTTGGCGTCGGCGCTTATGCATCCACCATCGTGCAGTTGCGACTGGGCCTCTCGCCCTGGCTCGGTCTGCCGGCTTCGGCGCTGGCCGGTGCAGCGGTCGGCGGTGTCATCGCCGCGCTGTCGTTTCGGGCCGGCCTCAAGGGCTCGTATTTCGCACTGATCACGCTGGCCTTTGCGGAGGTGCTGCGCATCGTCGCGAACTCGATCGGCATCACCGGCGGTGGCCTGGGCATGCTGATACCGATGAAAGCCGGTGCCGGCAACTTCCAGTTCGCCGACCGCAGCGGCTTCTATTTCCTGATCCTGGCGTTGGCGGTGTTGTCGATCGCTCTGGCCGAATGGCTGCGGCGCTCGCGTTTTGGCGCCCATCTGGCGGCGATCCGCGAAAACGAAGACGCGGCCCGCGCGCTGGGAATCAACGTCTTCGCCGAAAAGGTCAAGGTCATGGTGCTGTCGGGCGCAATCGGTGGCGTCGGGGGCTGCTTCTTTGCACAGTACTTCCTGTACATCGATCCGCTGATCGTGTTTGGGGTCGACAAGTCGGTCGAGATGCTGCTGGTAAGCATGATCGGCGGCGCCGGCACCGTGTACGGGCCGCTGGTGGGCGCGCTGCTGCTGGCGTTTGTGAGCGACGTCACGCGCGTGCTGACGCAGATACAGGGCTTGTCGCTGGTGCTGTATGGCGGCCTGCTGGTGGTCATCATCGCTTTCTTGCCCAACGGGTTGATCGACCTGTTTCGCCGGCGTACCAACCCTGCAAAGAGACAAGACTGATGCTCAAAGTCACCGGCCTGACCAAGATCTTCGGCGGCTTGCGCGCGGTCGATGACGCCTCGCTCAACGTGCACGAGGGCCGCATCGTGGCGCTGATCGGCCCCAACGGCGCTGGCAAGACAACCATGTTCGCCTGCATCGCCGGTTTCCATCCGGTCAACAGCGGGCGGGTCGAATTGCTGGGCCAGGACATCACCGGGTGGCCGGTGCACCGGATCGCTCGCGCCGGCATGGTGCGCACGTTCCAGATCACGCAACCGTTTGCCAAACTCACGGTGCACGAGAACATCGCCGTCGGCGCCTACCAGAAGTTCCCCGACCGGCACCAGGCCTGGGACCACGCACGCGCCATCGCACGCCAGGTTGGCATGGAGCCGATGCTGGCGCAGCCCGCCGCCGACCTGACCGTCGCCGGTCGCAAGCGGCTCGAACTCGCCCGGGCACTGGCCACCTCGCCGCGCCTGCTGCTGCTCGACGAGGTGATGGCAGGGCTCAACCCGAGTGAAATCCTGGAGATCATCGCGATCATCCGCAAGATCCGCGACAGTGGTGTCACCGTGCTGCTGATCGAACACGTGATGCACGCCGTGATGAGCCTGTCCGACCACATCTACGTGTTGTCCTACGGCAAGATCATCGCCGAGGGCACTCCCCTGCAGGTGGTCAACAACCAGGCGGTGGTGGAAGCCTACCTGGGCCGCGGCAGCACGACGCCCCCGATGGAAGATGTGGTGGGAGCCACCCATGCTTGAGATACGCCAACTGCGTGCCGGTTATGGGCAGGTCGAGATCCTGCGCGGCATCGACCTCGATGTCGGCAAGGGCGAAATTGTGGCTGTTCTCGGCAGCAACGGCGTGGGCAAGTCGACACTCAACAACAACATCTCCGCCTTGTACCGGCCGTTCTCGGGTTCGATCCGCTTCGAGGGCAAGGAACTGGTGGGCCTGAGTTCGTCCGACATCGTCAAGCTGGGCGTGGTCCACGTGCCGGAAGGGCGCCGCGTGTTCCCGAACATGAATGTGCGCGAGAACCTGGAGCTCGGCGGCCAGGTGCGCGGCCGCTCCCGGCGCGCACAGAACCTGGACAAGGTGGTGGCCATCTTCCCCCGGCTGAAGGAGCGCTTCAGGCAGTCGGCCGGCACCCTGTCGGGTGGCGAACAGCAGATGCTGGCCATCGGTCGCGGCCTGATGTCAGAGCCCGAACTGCTGATCAT
The DNA here is from genome assembly GCA_945861785.1 of Rhodoferax sp. OV413. Lineage (GTDB taxonomy): Bacteria > Pseudomonadota > Gammaproteobacteria > Burkholderiales > Burkholderiaceae_C > CAISIP01. The sequence goes on from CAMAWD010000024.1 coordinate 12,190, forward strand.
GGACGAACCCTCGCTGGGCCTGTCGCCCCTGCTGGTGGAGGAGATGTTCGCCCTGATCCAGCGCATGAACCGCGAGGGCCAGTCGATCCTGCTGATGGAGCAGAACGCCGTACAGACACTGGCGATTGCACACCGTGGCTACATCATCGAGAACGGCGCCGTGGCAATGCAGGGGCCGGCGGCTGACCTGGCGCGCGATCCCGAACTGCGCCGCAACTACCTCGGCCTGTAGACGATGATGGCCGCCACTTCCACATCCGAGATGCACGGCCGGCACGTGCTGGTCACCGGCGCCGGTTCGGGTATCGGCCTGGCCACGGCAGAGGTGTTGCAGCGCCATGGGGCGCGCGTGGCGGCGGTGGTGCAGGACGCATCCCAGGTGGGGCTGGTACGGGCCCGGTTGCCACTGGCGGCGGTGCTGGTCCAGGACCTGCTGGACGACGCAGCCTGCGCGGCCCTGCCGGCGCGTGCGGCCGCGGCGCTCGGCGGCCTCGATGCACTGGCCTGCTGCGCCGGGGTCTTCTACAAGAAGGGTTCCGACGACACCAGCCTGGATGAATGGCGCCACACCTTGGCGCTCAACCTGGACGCCACTTTTGTGCTGACCCGCGCCGCCATCGCACACATGCGCAACGCGCGCACAGGCGACGCCAGTGTGGTGGTGGTCAGCAGCCAGATCGGCCTGGTCGGGCATGCACGTGGCGCAGCCTATGCGGCCTCCAAGGCCGGGCTCAACGGGATGGTCAGGTCGCTCGCGCTCGAGTGGGCCGCGCAAGGCGTGCGTATCAATGCAGTCGGCCCCGGCCCGGTGGAAACCGCCATGGTCGCCGCCACCCTGGCCGACCCGGTGGCGCTGGCTGCGATGCTCCAGAGCATTCCGATGGCGCGTCTGGGCCAGCCCGGCGAGATCGGCGAACTGGTCAGCTTCCTGCTGTCGGGCCGAGCTTCGTTCATCACCGGCCAGGTGGTGTGCGCGGACGGTGGATTCACCACGCGATGAACAGGTCGCGAGCATGACCGGCATCCCCCTGTCAACCCTGGCCCATGTGGTGCGCAGCAAGAACGCCGGCCCGACGCAGCTCACGATCGATGTTTTCTTCAACGATCAACCATCCTACGACCACGCCGTTGCCAGTGCCGGCCTCGCGGAAAAATCGGTCGCGGCCCTGTACAACCTGGACGCAGCGCTGGTGCAGCGCCATGTGCTGCCCGCCGTCCTGGCGATGAAGTTCACGCTGCCACGCCGGATCTGCGCCGGCACGCCCGGCGACGGCGATGTCTACGGTGCGCAGCAGCACACGCCCATGCTGGGGTTGTTGCTGTGAGCGCAAGCACCCGGCTGCTGGGCAGCCACCGCCCGTCGGATGGCCCGCTGCGTATCCTGGCCGCATCGGGACAGCTCGGTTACGGCATACCGGTGGAGCCGTTCGAACGCGGATTGCAGCGCCGCCCGCATTTCATCGGCTGCGACATGGGTTCCATCGATCCCGGCCCTTTCTACCTGGGCTCAGGCGAGATGGCAGCGCCGGCGACCATGGTGCGGCGTGATCTGGAACTGGTGCTGCTGGCCGCGCTTGACCAAGGCATTCCACTGGTGATCGGCAGCGCCGGAACGGCCGGCGCCGGGCCACAGCTCGACGCGACAGTGGCCATCGTGCAGGACATCGCGCGCGACAAGGGCCTGCGTTTTCGGCTCACGACGGTGCGCAGCGACATCCCTGGCGCACTGGTGCTGGATGCTCTGGACCAGGGCACCCTCACCCCCATCGGCCCGATGCCGATGCCAACGCCGCAAGACGTGCTGCAGTGCACCCACATCGTGGGCCAGTGCGGCACCGAAACCCTGGCCCGTGCCTTGCGCACGCCCACCGACGTCCTTATCGCCGGGCGCGCCTGCGACACGGCCATCTTCGCCGCGCTGCCCGAAATGCTCGGCTACCCCACCGCCCTGTGCCTGCACATGGCCAAGATCGTGGAGTGCACCTCCTTGTGCTGCAGCCCGTCCGGTCGCGACGCCATGCTGGCCGACCTGACAATGGACGGGTTCACGCTGGAAAGCATGAACCCGCAGGCGCACGCAACACCGGCCTCGGTGGCGGCCCACGCCATGTACGAACAGGCCGACCCGCTGGAGGTCGACGAGCCAGGCGGCACCCTGCTGCTCCACGAAGCCCGTTACCAGGCCGTGGACGCGCACCGCACTCACGTCAGCGGTGCGCGGTTCCGGCCACGCGCACGCGCCACGCTCAAGATCGAAGGAGCTGCGCCGGTGGGCGCGCGCTGCGTCCTGCTGGCGGGTGTGGCCGATCCGACCATGCTTGGCATCCTGCCCGAGGCCATTGCCGCGGTCGAGCAGCGGGTGCGCAAGCTGGTCCCCGGCGGCTGGACGCTGCACAGCCACATCTACGGCCAGGGGGCCGTACACACTCTGGCGCCCGAACGCCACAGCCGGTTCGAAGCCGGGCTGGTGATCGAATTCATCGCGCCCGATGCCGCTCTGGCACGCGCTGCAGCTGGCGTGTTCAAGCAAAACCTGCTGCACTTCGGATACCCGGGGCGGGTCAGCACGGCCGGCAACCTGGCGTTTGCATTCACACCGAGCGAGATCGACGCCGGCATGGCGTACCGGTTTGTGCTCTACCACATCATGCGCGACGCACCCCTGGACGACATCTTCCGGGTCGAGTCGGTGGACATCGGTGGCCCCGCACTGCACTGACGCGTCCATGAACCCTGCCCTGCCCCTGCCCAAATACCACCAGATCTACCTGGTGCTGCGCGAGCAGTTGCGCGAAGGCCAGTTTGCGGCCGGGCTCCCGCCAGAGATGGTGCTCAGCAGACAATTTGGCGCGGGCCGGGTCACCGTGCGGCGCGCGCTGGAACAACTTGCCTCTGAAGGCCTGATCATCCGCCAGGCGGGGCGCGGCACACGGCCGGCGCCACACCCCGACACCGCACCAGCCAGCGCCGGGCAGGAGGCAGGCACCGCCAAGTCCTCCAGTCTGGCCGGGCTGCTGGAAAAAATTGTCAGCATGAGCCTGCGCACCACCGTGAAAGTGCTGGAGTGGCGAACCATCAGCGCACCACCCGACGTGGCACAGGCGCTGCAGATCCCGGTCGGAGCAAAGGTCAAGAAAGGCGTGCGCCGCCGCAGCCTGGCCGAAGGGCCGTTGTCGCACATCACCACCTACGTGCCCGAAGACCTGGCCAGCCGCATCAGTCGCGCCGACCTGTCGCGCAAACCGATCCTGCGACTGCTCGAAGAGTCCGGGGTGGAACTCGGTCGCGCCCACCAGACCGTGTCGGCGCGCCAGGCCGATGCGGCAGTGGCGGCCGAACTTGACGTGGCGGTGGGCACCGCCCTGTTGGCCGTGCGCCGCCTGGTGTTCGACGCGCATGAGCGGCCGGTCCAGTGGCTGCATGGCCTGTACCGGCCCGACCGTTATGAATACCAGATGGACATCTCGCAGGTCGGCAGCAGCAACGCCACGATCTCGGTCAAGGAGAACCTGTCCGGCTGACCTGCCGGCCACCACTTCGCCCAATTCAGACACCCGCATGACGCCACCCCTGACCCCACCCGCCAGCACGCTGGCCCGCAAGCTGATTGCACGCGCCAGCGGGCGCAGCCATGTCACTGCGGGCGAGATCGTCAACTGCCGGGTCGACCTGGCCATGTTCCACGACTCGTCCGGGCCGCGCCGGCTCAAGCCGATGCTGGAGGAACTCGGCGCACAGATCTGGGACAAGTCGAAGGTGGTGCTGGTGATGGACCACTTTGTGCCCGAACGCGACGAGGAGTCGCGCCGGATCGTGCGTATCGCACGCGACTGGGCGCGCGACCAGGAGCTGCCGCATGTCTACGACAACCAGGGCATCTGCCATGTGGTGTTGCCGCAGGGCGGTCATATCCGGCCTGGCATGTTCTGCGTCGGTGGCGACTCGCACTCTCCCACCGGGGGCGCGTTCGGCGCCTACATGTTCGGCATCGGCAGCACGGAGATGCTCGGCGTGGTGGTCACCGGCGAGATCTGGCTGCGCGTGCCGCAGACCATCGCCATGCATTGGTCCGGGCAACTGGCGCGCGGCGTGTGCGCCAAGGACATGATGCTGGCCATGATCGCGCGTTTCGGCATGAACGGCGCCGACTACCAGGCTGTGGAGTTCACCGGAGACGCGGTCCGCGCGCTGTCGATGCAAGAACGCATGACACTGTGCAACATGAGTGCCGAACTCGGCGCCCAGACCGGACTGGTGGCGCCCGATCGCACCACCCGCGAATGGCTGGCCCAGGTGGGCGCCGCAGTGGACGAGCGCGACTGTGCCGACCTTCGCTCCGACCCCGGCAGCTGCGAGGTGCAGCACGATTTCGACGCCGCCACACTCAGCCCGCAACTCGCAGCCCCGCACAGTCCCGCCAACGGTGTTGCCATCGCCCAGCATGCCGATACACACATCGACGTGGCCTACATCGGCGCGTGCACCGGCGCGAAACTCGACGACCTGCGTTTCGCGGCCCAGGTGCTGCGCGGGCGCAGAATTGCGGCGGGTGTGCAGCTGATGGTGGCCCCGGCCAGCCTCAAAGACCGCACGCAGGCCGAGGCAGAGGGCACCATGCAGGCGCTGACCGACGCCGGCGCGACAGTGTTGCCCCTGGGCTGCGGCGCCTGCGCTGGTTACAGCGCCGAATTCGACGCCGACAAGACCGTGATCTCCAGCACGGCGCGCAACTTCAAGGGCCGCATGGGCCCCGCCAGCACGCAGGTGTTCCTGGGCTCGGCCTATACCGTGGCGGCATCCGCGCTGCGTGGCCGTATCACCGACCCGCGGGAGATGCTGGCATGAACAGCGCCACCATGGCGGCTTCACACAAGATCTGGCATCTGGGCGATGACGTCGACACCGACGCACTGGCCCCGGGGCACAGCATGCAGCATGGCATCGCGACCATCGCACGGCATTGCCTGGAGAACCTCCTGCCGGCTTTCGCCCGCGAAGTACGCCCGGGCGACGTGGTCGTGGCCGGGCGCAACTTTGGCATCGGGTCCTCGCGCGAGCAGGCGGCTGCGGTGCTGGTGCACCTGGGCGTGGCGGCCGTCGTCGCGCCGAGTTATGGCGGCCTGTTCTTTCGCAACGCGTTCAACCTCGGCCTGTTGCTGCTGACCTGCCCGCAGGCCGAACGGCTGCGCGGCCTGGAGCACCTGCGAATCGATGCGCACACGCTGTCGCCCGTCCTGCCATCGGGCGAACTGCTGGCATGCGAACCGGTGCCCGATTTCCTGTTGCAGATGGCGCGTGCCGGCGGACTGCTGCCGCAACTCAAACTGCGCATCGCCGCCCAGCGCAACCCATAATGCCGAGAGCCAGACCATGACCCCTTCAGTGATCCACTCAACCACCCTGCCCGAGGGCACGCCAGAGGTGGCGGTGGCCATCGTCGGCGCCGGCGCCTGCGGCCTCGTGACCGCGTTGTCGCTGCGCAATGCGGGTGTCGACTGTGTCGTGCTCGAGCGCGACGCACAACCCAGCGGCTCCACCGCCCTGTCCTCGGGCCTGATCCCGGCCTGCGGCACACGCATGCAGCGCGCCCTGGGCATCGCCGACAGCGTGGAACTTTTTTCACAGGACATCGGGCGCAAGGCGCACGGCACGGCCGCACCCCATCTGGTGAAGGCCTACACAAGTGCCGTGGGCCCCGCCATCGACATGCTGGCCGACAGGCACGGGCTGAACTTCCACGTGCAAGAGGGTTTCCTGTTTCCGAGCCACAGTGTGCTGCGCATGCATTCGGTGGCGGAGAAAACCGGTGCTGCCCTGGTCACTTACCTGGAGCGCGCCGCGCATGCGGCCGGCGCCGACATCGTGACCGAGGCCACCGTGCGCACATTGTGGGTCGACGACGCGACACGGCGTGTGGCGGGCCTATCGTTCGAACGCCCCGACGGTTCGCTCGAACACCTGCGCTGCAACGCCCTGGTGCTGGCCTGCAACGGCTTCGGCGGCAATGCCGCCATGGTCCGGGAACTGTTGCCGGAGATGCGCGACGCGCCCTTCGCCGGCCACACCGGCAACGATGGCAGCGCCATCGGCTGGGGCCGGGCACTGGACGCACGCCTGGCCGACCTGGGCGGTTACCAGGGGCATGGCTCCTGGGCCACACCGCACGGCGTCCTGGTAAGCTGGGCCATCATGATGGAAGGCGCCATCCAGCTCAACACCCGGGGCGAACGTTTTCATGACGAGACCGGCGGGTATTCCGAGGCTGCGGTCAAGGTGCTGGCGCAGCCAGGTGGCGTGGCCTGGGACATCATGGACGCTCCGCTGCTGGCGCTGGCGCGCACCTTCCCCGACTTCTGCGCGGCCGAGGCCGCAGGTGCGGTCAAGATCTGCGCCGATGCCCTGGCGGTGGCCGTCCTGATAGGCGCCGATCCGGCCACCGTGGCGCAATCCTGCGCCGACGCCCCGAAACGCCCCCTGGTCGCACCTTTCCATGTTGTCAAGGTGACCGGTGCGCTGTTCCACACGCAGGGCGGGCTGGACATCGACGACCATTGCCGTGTGCTGCACGAAGACGGCACGCCGTTCCCCAACCTGCTGGCCGCCGGCGGCGCCGCTCGGGGCGTATCGGGCAATGCGGTGTGGGGCTACATGTCGGGCAACGGCTTGTTGAGTGCCGTGGGTGGTGGAGCGATAGCGGCCGCCACGGTGGTGGAGATGTTGACGGCATGACAACAACCCTCAAACAACGCCTGGCAACCCCCCGGCCCCTGCTCGCCCCCGGCGTCTACGACGCACTGACGGCGCTGGTGGCCGAGCAGGCCGGGTTCGAAGCGCTCTACCTCTCCGGCGCATCCATCGCGTACACACGGCTCGGCCGCTCCGACGTGGGGTTGACCACCTACACCGAGGTGCAGGACACGCTGGCGCGGATCACCGAACGGGTGAGCACCCCGGTGATCGTCGACGCCGACACCGGGTTCGGCAATGCCATCAACCTGCAGCGCACGGTGCGCGGCATGGAGCGCGCCGGTGCGGCCATGGTGCAACTGGAAGACCAGGGGTTTCCCAAACGCTGCGGGCACCTGGACGGCAAAAGCGTGGTGGGCACGGCCGAGATGTGCGGCAAGCTGCGCGCGGCGCTGGACGCGCGGCACAGCCCGGACACCCTGATCCTGGCGCGCACCGATGCGCTGGCCATCGAGGGGCTGGACGCCGCGCTCGACCGCGCCGAGGCCTACCTGGAGTGCGGCGTGGACGCGCTTTTCATCGAGGCGCTGCGCACACCGGAGCAGATGGACATCGCCTGCCGGCGTTTCGCGGCCCGCGTTCCGCTGCTGGCAAACATGGTCGAGGGTGGCAAGACGCCGGTGCAAAGCGCCGGGGAACTGGGCCAACGGGGATTTCGCATCGTGATCTTCCCGGGCGGTACGGCCCGCGCCGTGGCCCACCTGCTGCAACGTTATTACGCCTCGCTGCACACGCACCAGACCACCGCCCCGATGCAGGGGGAGATGCTCGATTTCGACCAGCTCAATACGCTGATCGGCACCCCCGAGCTGATGGCCCTGGGGCACAAGTACGAAACGCCCACCGGCGATTGACACCCGGCCGCGCTACACCCGCGCGCGCACGTTGCCCGACACCCAGTAACCCAGCAGCACCAGCCCTGCGGCGCAAACCGTGAAGCTGGTCGCCAGCGAGCCGTGGTCGAGCGTGGTGCCGATGAACCAGACACCGATCGACTGGGACAGGAACAACACGCACGCGAACAAGGTCACTGCGGCGCCTCGGGCCTCGGGCGCCATCTGCGTGGCCTGCGTCTGCACGGTGTTGTGCAGCATGTACAAGCCCACACCAGCCAGGAAACATCCGCCAGCCCCCACCGCTGTCCCGCGGCCCCAGGCCAGGGTGAGCAACGCGACTGCCAGCAGGATGCCCCCGGTCAACGCCAGGCCGCGTTCACCCAACAGCGCCAGCCAGCGCCGCGCCAGCTGGCTGTAGGTCAGGCCACCCACGCCCCACAAAATCATGGCTGCGCCGGCCTCGGACAGCGAGTAATGGAAGGAATCGACCAGCCGGCTCGGCACGAATGCCAACGCACCGTAGGCCAGCAGGCCCTCCAGGGCGGTGACGCCCAGCACCCACCGCACACGGGGCAGATCGAACAGGCGGCGGTTGTTGCGGAAGTAGTCGGCCACCGACACACTGGCGCCGATGGCTGGGCCGGCCTGGCGGACATGCCGGTACAACACGACCGCCGCCAACAGAAATACGCCCGACAACACCAGAAAGGCAGGCCGCCAGCCGAAGTTCTGCGCGGCGAACCCGCCAAACCACTGCCCGACCATCATTCCGGACAAGGTGGCACCGGAAAACCGCGCCAGTGTTTCCTGGCGCCGCTCGTAGGCCACCTGGTCACCGATCCAGGCGATCGACAAAGGCACGATGCCGGCGGCCGATGCACCCATCAGGGCGCGGCAGACCACCAGCCAGGCCAACGACGATGCCATCGCGGTCATGGCGCTGAACAGCGCGCAGGCGAAGGTGGCCATCACGATCACGCGCAGCTTGCCGATGCGGTCGCCCAGTGGCCCGTAGAACAGCTGCAACACCCCATAGGCGATGGCGAACGCGGACACCACTGCCGAGGCATCCCCGGTACTCACCTGGAACTCGCGCCCCAGCGCGATCAGCATCGGGTCGCAGATGCGCATCGACGCCGTGCTGCCAAAGGCGGCCAGGGCGATCAGCCACAGGGTCATGGAAGCGCGCGCAGGCCGAAATCAGTACCGAGCGCCACGGCGGGGTAGTGAAACCCCACAGGCCCGTCGGGCAAGGCGTTGATGTACTGGTGCACCAGCGGGTCGGTGCTGGCGCGGATCTCGTCCACCGAGCCCTGCTGCGTCACCCGGCCCTCGGCCAGGATGATGACGTGGTCGGCGATCGACAGTGTCTGCCGGATCTCGTGTGACACCAGGATGCAGGTCAGGCCCATCGAGTCGGTGAGCTGGCGGATCAGGTTGGCCGTGGTGCGCAGCGAGATCGGGTCGAGGCCGGAGAAGGGTTCATCGACCATGACCAGATCGGGGTCCAGGGCGATGGCCCGTGCCAGGGCGATGCGCCGCGCCATGCCGCCGGAAACCTCGGAAGGCATCAGGTCACGCGCGCCGCGCAAACCCACGGCATGCAGCTTCATCAGCACAATATGGCGGATCAAAGCCTCGGGCAGGTCGGAATGCTCGCGCAGCGGAAAAGCCACGTTGTCGAACACACTCAGGTCAGCGAACAGGGCGCCGAACTGGAACATCACGCCCATGCGCCGGCGAACGGCGTAGAGCTGTTCGCGGTCCATGCCGGTCACATCCTGGCCATCGAACAGCATTTCGCCGGACCGGGCCCGGTGTTCACCACCGATCATGCGCAAGGTGGTGGTTTTGCCTCCGCCCATCGGCCCCATCAGGGCCGTGACCTTGCCGCGCGGCACCTGCAGCGACAGGCGGTCCAGCGCCAGGCCGTCACCATATCCGAAACTCAGGTTGCGAATGTCGACGAGGAAGGGGTTGGAGGGCGTTGCCATGCAGGTGAAGATGATAGGGGATGGAGATGGGGCTGGGGCCTTGGTTGGCAAGCCGATGGGGCCGACCCGGTGCCGCAGCTCGTGTCCCCCGGCCTTTGGCCTCCTCCTTTACCTCGCCGCGACACCGGATCGGCCCCATCGGCAGCAGTGCTGTTTGGTGCACGGCACTCCAACAACGTCGCCAGATCAGGTCGGCGGCGCGTTCGGCGCAGCGGCAGGAAAGCTACTCCCCGTACACCTGCGTCGCCCGATGGACAAACGCGTCGACCATGCTGATGGCAATGTGGTCGAACGCGGAGCCGATCAGCCGCTCCAGCGACGCATGTGCAAAACCGTAGGTCAGCGCCAGTTCGACCTTGCAGGCGCGCTGGGAGCCATCACCCAGGGGAATGAAGTGCCACTCGCCGTCGAGTTGGGAGAACGGGCCATCGACCAGTGTCATGGTGACCTGGCGGGCGTCCTGGTACACGTTGCGCGTGGTGAACTTGTGGTGGATGCCACTGAAGGCCATGCCGATTTCGACCAGGTTGCCGGTGTCGTCGGTGCTGACGACGCGGGCGCCGTCGCACCACGGCAGAAATTCGGGGTAGTGGTCGACCTCGGTCACCAGCCGGTACATCTCCTGCGGGCTGTACCAGAGCAGCGCGGAGCGGCGCACCGTTTTCATGGACGGCTCAGCGGGTGATGACCACTTTTTGGTACAGACCGCCAAAATAGGTCCGCTTGTCCACTTTGGCGGGCACCACACCAGCCGGCAACCAGTGCACGATCTCGTCGCGCCAGATGTCCATTGCAAACGGCTCCAGCGTGCTGAGGATGGGCACCATCAGGTAACGAAAGGGGTTCGTGGCCACCGGGCGGTGGTAGTCGACAAAAATCAGCTTGCCACCCGGCCTGATTACGCGCAGCGCTTCTGCGATGGTCTTGCGGCGCACCGCGTCGGGTTGCTCGTGCAGCAGGAAGAACACCACAACCGCATCCTTGCTGGCGTCGGCGAACCGCAGCGCCGAGGAGTCTTGCCGCAGCACCGCAACCTGCTGGCGGTTCTTGAGCTTGGACTGCAGGTTCTGGATCTGGATCGGCGCCACATCGATCACGTCCAGATGCGCGCCGGCACCCAGCCGCTTGACCAGATGCTCGGTGAAATCCCCGTAGACACAGGCCACCTGCAGCACATCACCTTCGATGACGTCGCCCATCTCCTGCAGCGCGGCATCGCGCAGCCTGGCAAAGTTGCCCCACAGGATCAGGTTCACCAGCCACTGGCGCTCGAAGATGCGCACCGCGTTCGGGTGCAGGTAGGCCCACCAGTAGGTGGCCTCGAGGTATTTGGGAATGGCAACCGGCGCAAACGCCGGGTTGGCAGTGGCTGCCAGAGCGGATTCAGGCGGGACGCGGGGTTCGGGTTTTGGTGGGCTCACGTACTACCTTGTGACGACGCTGTCAAACCGGGTTCAGATGCGAAAAAGGGCCAGCGCGGTCAGGGCCGTCCCCAGCGCCGCCACGCCATAGACGACCACGGCAACCATCGTATCCTGCCGCAGCCCGAAGTCGTGCACGGTGACGCGCAGACGGTGCGCCGCGTGCCATAAAAACAGCGCGATGACGCCAAACAGAGAAAACTTGCCCAGCCAGTGACCGGCAAACTGGTGCAGGTTGTCATACCGCAGGATGCCCGGCATGTGCCCCATCGCCACCAGCAGGAACAGCAGCACCAGCACCGGTGCCAGGAACGCGGCCAGCGTGCCACCTGCGGCAAACAGGCTCCAGACGATCGGCTTGTTGGATTTGGCCATGGCTAGAACACCCCCGCAAACACCAGCACCAGAACACTGGCCACCACCCACACCGCATAGTGGGCCAAGACGATGTATTTGCCAGCCAGGAATTCCTCGCCGATCTGCACCGGCAAGGCCTTGGGGGTGACATTGAACCAGCTGGTGGCGTTGTGCACCGCGAAGACCAGCACCACCAGCAGGCCCAGAATGCTCCAGGGGCCGGCGATGGCCACCAGGAAAGCCTCGTAGGCCGCCTGCCCCTGCGACAGCCGCTCCAGCGCGCAGACCATCAACAAGGCGAACGCACCGATGAAGATACACGTCACCTCGCGCGACATGTAGCGCAGGTAACGCGGGTGCTTGAAATACCAGCCGATTCTGGACACCGGGCGGACAAAGGGTTTGCGACTCATCGGGGCCCTCCACCAGGCAACAGGTGTTCCTTGAACCAGTCGATGGTGCTCGCCACCTTGACCTGCTGCAAGGCACCGGCAGGGTCCACCGCCTTGGGGCAGACCTCGGAGCAGGCGCCTACAAACGAGCACTCCCACACACCTGCGTTGGTGGCAATCACCTGCTGGCGCTCTTCGCGACCACCATCGCGCGAATCCAGGTTGTAGCGGTGCGCCAGCGTGATCGCCGCCGGCCCGATGAACTGTGGCTGCAGCGCGTATTCGGGGCAGGCGGCGTAACACAGCATGCAGTTGATGCACATCGAGAACTGCCGGTACTTCATCAGCTGCGCCGGTGTCTGCAGGTACTCGCCCTGCTCCACCTGCTTGGGCTCCTTGGGGATCAGGTAGGGCTTGACGCGCTTGAGTTTGTCGATGAAATCGTCGGCCACGGTGACCAGATCGCGCTCGATCGGGAAATTGGCCAGCGGCTCGACCCGGATGACGCCCTCGTAACTTCTCAGGAAGGCATGGCACGACAGCTTGGGTTCGCCGTTGACCATCATGCCGCAACTGCCACACACCGCCATGTGGCAGGACCAGCGGTACGACAAGGTGGGGTCGATGCTCTCCTTGATGGCATTGAGCGCATCGAGCACCACCCACTCCTCCTGGCACAGCACCTCGTAGTGCTGGAAATGCGGCTCGGCATCCACCTCGGGGTTGTAACGCAGCACTTCGAGCTGCACCAGACGTTCCTTCATCATTTGTGGGCTCCCGAGTAGTCACGCACGCCGGGCGGCGACTTGGTGATCACCACATCGAGGTAGTCAACCGTCGGCATTTTCTGGCCCTGGTAATGCGCCATGCTGTGGCGCAGGTAGTTCTGGTCATCGCGGTCCACGAAATCGAGCCGCTGGTGCGCACCGCGCGATTCCCTGCGCGCCAGTGCGCCAACGGTCAGGGCAGATGCACACTCCAGCATCGAGCCCAGCTCCAGCACCTGGAACAGGTCGGTGTTGAACACGTTGCTCTTGTCGTTGAGCACCACGTTCTGGTAACGCTGGCGCAGTTGCTGGATCTTGTCGACGGCCTCCTGCAGACCTGCCTCGGTGCGGTAGATGCCGGCGTTCTTCTCCATCGTGTCCATCATCTCCTTGCGCAGGCCCGACATGGACTCGGTGCCGTCGGTGCACGAGAACAAGGCACGGATACGTGCCTGCGATTCCTTGGCCTGCGCCTCCAGCGCTGCCGTGTTGGCCGCTGGCAGGCCCTGAAGGTGGGCGATGGCGGACATCGCGGCCGACTTGCCGAACACCAGCAGTTCCACCAGCGAGTTCGACCCCAGCCGGTTGGCGCCGTTGAGGCTGACACAGGCGCATTCGCCGGCCGCGAACAGGCCGGGCAGCGTGGTTGCGGCCTGGGTGTTGGTGGAGATGCCACCCATCATGTAATGCACCACCGGGCGGATCGGCACGGCGTCGGTCACGATGTCCACGCCCAGGTAGGCGATGGCCAGTTCGCGCACCAGCGGCAGGCGTTCGTTGATGGTTTTCTCTCCCAGATGGCGCATGTCGAGCATCACACACTCGCCCCACTGCGTGCTCACGGTGTTGCCCTTTTGCAGCTCATGCCAGTAGGCCTGGCTGACACGGTCGCGCGGGCCCAGCTCCATGGTCTTGAGCTCGGGCTTGCCCAAGGGGGTCTCTGGGCCCATACCGTAATCCTGCAGGTAGCGCCGCCCGTTCTTGTTGACCAGCACCCCACCCTCGCCGCGGCAGGCCTCGGTCAGCAGGCTGCCGGTGTTGGGCAGGCCGGTGGGGTGGTACTGCACGAACTCCATGTCCTTGAGCGGCACGCCGGCGCGGTAGGCCATGGCCATGCCGTCGCCGGTCTTGATCGCACCGTTGGTGCTGAACGGGAAGATCCGCCCGGCCCCGCCGCCAGCAATGATGACCGCACCGGCGTTGAACTGCTTGACCATGCCGCTGCGCATCTCCATCGCGGTCAGGCCCTGGCAACGACCGTCGTCCACCAGCAGGTCCAGCGCGTAGTACTCGTCGAAGCGGGTGATGGACGGGAACTGCAGCGTGGTCTGGAACAAGGTGTGCAGGATATGGAAGCCCGATTTGTCGGCTGCAAACCAGGTGCGCTGTTTCTTCATGCCGCCAAACGGCCGAACCGCCACCGAACCATCGGCCTCACGGTTCCAGGGGCAGCCCCAGTGCTCGAGCTGGGTCAGCTCCTTGGGGGCTTCACGCACGAAATATTCGACGCAGTCCTGGTCCGACAACCAGTCGCCGCCACCCACGGTGTCGTCGAAATGCATGTCGAAGCTGTCGTCTGGCTTGACCACACCCGCCGCACCACCCTCGGCGGCGCAGGTGTGGCTGCGCATCGGGTAGACCTTGGAGATCAGCGCGATGCGCAGCGCCGGGGCGCTTTGCGCCAGCGCGATGGCGGCGCGCAAACCGGCGCCGCCGGCCCCGACGATAGCAACGTCGGTGGTGATCAATTCCATGGGGTTCTTTCGGCTATTGGACGTATTGCCAGCTACCGGTGAACATCGTCCCGGCGTCGCGTGCGCGCCGCAGACGCGCAACCACGCAGCTTGGGCGGGGTTGATCAGTATTTGAGCTTGAGCTTGTCGAACTGCTCTTTGGTCAAGGCCGGAACACTTCCACGCGCTGCCATGCGGTTGAGATTCCAGCCACCTTCGCCGACCCAGGCTTTCAGGATCGCGAGGTTCGCCTTGCGCTCGGCGTCTGTTTCCCCCAGGTGTTTGTACATGTTGCCCGGCTTTCCATCAGCGTATTGGCTGGTGCCGTCGTCCATACGGCGCATGATGGCGCCGGTCGAGGGATACGCCACCAGAATCACCAGATGCTCATAGTTGTCCAGGCGCGGGCCGACTTTGGCTTTCTTCCATTTCTCTTCATCGAGCTTGAATTCGGCCATGCTCGGAGCATCGGGTGCCGAATGGCACTCGTAGCAATACTTCTTCATCATCGGTTCGATGTCTTTGCGGTAGCTCGCATCCTGCTGCGCCAATGCTGGCGCAACCATCGTCGCGCAGAACAAGGCCGTCATTAGTTTGAGTCTCATACGATTGCTCCTTGGTTAAAGGCACACAAAAATACACAAAATCACGGCTTCAGAATCTTCCCAAACAACTCGGCAGGACCGGGGCCTTCAGGCTCCTTGTGCGCGATGCCGAAGTGGCACTCGATGCATGTCAGTTTCTCGGCTTTTCCCTTGGCATGCCGCGCCTGCGCCTTGGCCGATTGCAGATCGACGCTCATCTTGTCTGCCCTGTGGCAGCTTCGACACTCGTGTGAGTCACTGGCTTTCATTTCAGCCCAGACCGTCTGCGCCATGGCCGAGCGCTTGGCTTCGAATTTCTCTTTTGTGTTGATGGACGGGGAGATGTAGGTGTAGTACAAATCCTTGGATGCCTTGATCTTGGCCCACACCAAGGGCCCCGGCTCGTGGGGAACATGGCAGTCTGTGCAGATCGCCCGCACGCCGGTGCGGTTGGTGTCATGGACCGTGCCCTTGAACTCGGCGTAGTTGTAGGACATTTCATGGCAACTGACGCAGAACTCCTCTGTGCTGGTGTAGGCCAGAACATACGCACCCGAAATTCCGACCGAGACCGAGAAGACGAGCAACCCGGTTGCCAGAACAAGCACCAGCTTCCAGCGGTTGCGCATCGACTTGAGCAGAGCTCTCATGGGGGTGTCTCTTGTGTGCCGGAATAGGGCCGGCTCAGCGCGACAGGATGTACTTGACCAGGTTCTTGGTCTCTGGCTCGGTCGCCTTCAGGATCTGGTGCTCTTCTTCGATGCCATCGATCTTGATCTTGGTGCCGCTGGTGAGGTGTTTGGCGAGCTTGGCTTCGCCATCCGCCTTGCCCTTGTACTTGGCGGCCGTTTCTTTGTAGGGCGGCCCCTCTTTTTTCTTGTCCACCGAATGGCACTTGGTGCACTTGTTCTTCTGGAGCAGTGCTTCGGCACCAGCAACGTCGGTGGCTTGCGCGAAAACAGACGACATGCCCACGGCCATGCCTACCCCAAGAACCAGTGAAGTGAAGATGTGGCGGCGGGGTGTTGTCATGGGTCAATCTCCTCGTTGTGCTTTGGAGAACAGTGTGCGCGGTGCACCGCACAACCCATTTGATAAAGATCAAGCACCGGCATCTGGTGCAAAAAGATGAACCACTACGGCATCCAGATCAACGCCCATTGTTGCAAGCAGGCACGAGTCGTGGAAAGCCTCGCCCATCAGACCAGTCGGCCAAGGGGGCCCTGGAGGAGTGGAAAATCCGAGCACCCGAGCCCAGACACCGCCCCCGCGGCCATCCTCCAAACCCGCACGCTGCCTACCCCACCACGCCACTTCGGACGACCCGCTCTACCTGGTGTTCCAGAACCAGGTCGGCGGGCGCGTCAGAAGACGCCCAAAGCCAACCCGTTGCCCAGCGCCTCGCCCAGGTCTTCGCAGGCCTGGAGTTCGGCCGGGGCAAGGGTCTTGGGCGCCGCAATCGCCTCGGGGGTCTGGGCCCGGGTGCAGACGATCATGGATTCGGCCACCTTGCGCAGCCGCCAGCCGGTGGCGATGCGCTCGACCTGGCGCAGCGCATTGCTGCCGTCACTACCTGCACACACCATCAGGGCGTAGGGCCGGCCATTGAGCTGACCCAGCACCGGGTAATAACTGCGGTCGAAGAAATCCTTCATCACACCCGCAACCGCAGCCAGGTTTTCGGGCGTCGCAAACAGATAACCATGGGCAGCAAGCAGGTCGGCCGGACCAGCGTCCTGCGCCCTGACCAAGCGCACCCGCACACCCGCAGAGCGTTCGGCACCGCGGCAGGCGGCCTGCGCCATCTGTGCCGTGCCCCCCGTGGACGAGTGGTACACAATCAGCAGGACGGGAATACTCGGATCGGTCACAGGGCTGGGTTCATGGGGTCCTTTTCAGCATACCACCGCCCCACCCCACCAACCACGCGCAACAAGCTCCGCCCCCCACCATGGAACTCGACCCCTCACTGCGCGCCCTGATCACCACCCATCTGCGCGGCTTTCATGTCCAGGCGGCTGCGCCCTCGGGCCACCGCAGCGCAGCCGTCGCCGTGGCTGTCACCGAAGAAGGGCTGGGCGCGCGGGTGGGAGGTTTGGCGCGGCCCCTCGCCTGGAGCACCCGGGCCGCGCTGATCCTGACCCGGCGTGCGTCCCACCTCGGCAACCACGCCGGCCAATGGGCCTTGCCCGGTGGACGTATCGACGCCGGCGAAACCCCGGAACAGGCAGCACTGCGTGAGATGGCCGAAGAGGTGGGCCTGCAGCTCGAACCCGACGCGGTGATCGGGCGGCTGGACGACTTTGTCAGCCGCTCGGGCTACATCATCACGCCGGTGGTGGTGTGGGCGGGCAAGGCCCCGGTGCTCGTGCCCAACCCCGGCGAGGTGGCCAGCGTGCACCGCATTGCGGTGAGCGAGTTCATGCGTGCGGATGCGCCCCTGCTCGAACCGATCGCCGACAGTGTGCACCCGGTGCTGCGCATGCCGATCGGCCGCAACTGGATTGCCGCACCCACCGCAGCCGTGCTGTACCAGTTTCGCGAGGTTTGTATCGCGGGCCGCGCAACACGGGTGGCGCATTTCGAGCAGCCGTTGTTTGCGCGCAAGTGACGCGCGCGTGGGCCGCTGGCCCAAGGCAAATTGCCGGGTCGAGCGACAACCCGCTGCACGACATTCAAACGCGCACCAGCCGAATCGGCAAGCCATCACGCGGCTTGGCGATGGGTGCGTACGCGTAGTCAGGCACATACGCCGCGGGCACGCTCCATTTCCAATGGCGCAACAGCGGCAGCAACACCGCCTTGACCTGCATCGCCGCGAAATGCAGCCCCAGGCACATGTGGGCGCCCCCGCCAAACGGGGACCAGGCAAAAGCGTGCCGCCGGTGTTCAGCGCGATCAGCTGAAAACCGCTCGGGGTCGAACTGCAGCGGGTTGCTCCACCACTCGGGCGAGCGGTGCACCTGGATCGGAAAAACCGCCACCGGGGTGCCGGCCGGAATACGTTTGCCATGGATCTCGACATCCACCAAGGCACGCCGGGCGATGGTCGGCAAGGGCTGGTACAGGCGCAAGGCTTCCTTGAAAACCAGCTCGGTGTCGGTCATCAGTTCCAGGTCGTCCAAGGTGGGCCCGTTGCGGCAACCAGGCTCCAGCGCCGTGCCAACCCGCTGCGCCTCCTGGCGAAGGCGATCCTGCCACTCCGGGTGCCGGGCCAGGGCAAACACCATCGTCGTGATGGCGCTGGTGGTGGTGTCGTGCGCGGCCATCATGATGAAGATCAGGTGGTCCACGATTTCTTCGTCGCTGTACTGCTTGCCGGCTTCATCACGGGCCTGGCAGAGCTGGGTGAACAGGTCGCTGCCCTGGCTTGCGCGGCGCTGGGCTACACGCTCACGGATGAAACCGGCCAGGCGCGCCCGGGCGTTCACGCCACGCGCATAGGTGCGCCCCAGAACGGGAATACGCACAATCGCCACCGAAGCCGCCACCAGGTCGGAAAAGTCTGCGCTGATCCGGTCGATCTCGGAATCGAGCTGGGTGCCCAGAAACACATCGGCCGCAATCGCCAGGGTGAGGCGCTTGATGGCCGGACAGAACTTCAGGTTGCCGGCGGCGCCCCACTGCGCGACAGCCGCCTCGATGCGCGGGGTCATCGCCTCCAGGTAACGCGCCAGCGCCTCCTTGCGAAAAGCGGGCAGCATCAGCCTGCGGTGCCAGCGGTGGTCATCCGCGTCGCGCAGCATCAATCCGCGCGGAAAAAGGTCGGCCAGCACACGCTCCCAGCCGTGCTTGGCGGAGAAGCGTCCTGCCCGGTCGGACAGCACCATTTCGTTGGCCTGGGCCGACATCAGGTAGACAGACTGCCCGAACATCCACCAGCCGCGCGACACCGGGCCGCATTTGGCGTGCACACGCTGTGCAAACGCCAACGTGTTGGACAGGAAACGCGCTTCGCTGACCATCGGCCAGTCACCCGTGCTGGGAATGTGGGCCAGGGATGCACGTGGCGCCCGCCCGGGGCGACCAGGCTGGACAGCGGGCTGCGTCAACGCTGTGGCCCGAACGGTGCGCGTCGGCGCTTTGAATCGTGGATTTGGTTCATGTCGTGCGCCACATTGTTGCACCACGGCGTCAGCGCAATGCCAGCCAGATCTCGTTGCGCCGCAGGAACCATGGTGTAAACGGCGCGTTGTACCGGGCCAGTACCGGCTCGCCCTGGGTCGCCACGCCGGCGGTGTCCAGGGCGGCCCGCAGCAACGCCAGGTGCTGCTCGTAGTTGGACTGCGACCACGTCCCCGAGTAACGGATTGCTGCCCACTGGCTGGCCGGAACCAGGCGCAGCTGCACCCGGGCATCCAGGGGTTCGGGTGCGGTGTCGAGGGTCACGCCCTTGGGCAGGACGAACTGCACCCGCATACCACCCGCTACGGCCGCCTGGGTCACGGGAGCGGTCATCTCCATGCGCACGGGTGCCGCGGTCTGGGTCACGGGCGCCGTCATCGCAAACTTTTTCTCGCCCTTGTTCTTTCCGAAGATGTAACCCGCCAGGATCGGAAAGGCCTGGTTGCCGGCATCGTCGGCAGTGCTCTGCAAGACCACCTCGGCAACCATATAGGGCGCGTACTTGCGCAACTCCACACCGTCGAACTTGCGCACAAGCTCGTAGTCGGGCTCTTCGATGGCGTGGCTTGACAGAGGCATGGCCGTGAAGATGAGCAACAGCAATTGGCGAATCATGGTGTAAACCTGCAAAGTTGATCGAGTGTGTGTCAGCTGAAGACGGCGGCGCGAGCCCGGCACCTCAGGTCAAGACCTTGCAGGGATGCGGGGCGCGGGCAATGCGCCACGCGCTTGTGGTGGGGAGTCCGGGGGCAGCATCATGCCCTCATGCAGGGCCACGTGCTCGAGAGCAGCCTCGAACCGCACCCTTGCAGCACCAGCCACCTGCCGCAGGTACGCGTGGATTTCGGCGTCTGCGGCGCTGCGGTGCGCACACTCGGCGCTGTAATCCTCGAACTGCGACAGTTGGATCAGCAACTCGGCCACATGGCGCGGGCACTGGCATGCGACCGTGGAGCCAAGCCCTCCAAACTCGGCCAAGGCGCCGTCGTTCCAGCGACGCGGTGCCAAGGCCGGGCCCGCCAAAGTTGCAGTGCGCGTCGATGGTCGCGCCTCAGGTGCTGCTGACAGCACACCTTGCAGCCATTGCCCAAACACGGTGTCGTTCTGTGGCTCGCGCAGCAAGGTGAATCCGGCTGCTGCCAGCGCAGCACAGGTGGAATCGGCAGCAAACCGGTAGAGCACCGCCTGGGGCACAGTGGCGAGGTCCGGTGCGGCGGATTGAAAGGCCGCCAGCCAGGACGGATGCAGGCGCGGCTCGCAATGCAGCACCGCATCGACCGACGCACCCCGCAGTGCTGCTTCGGCATGCGCCACATCGTCGAATGGGCCCAGCCATGACACGCGCCGGCAGAGGTGGCGCAGCAGCGCGGGTCGGTGCAGCCGCGGGGCCAGCGCCATGCCAACCACAGCCACTCGCCACGGACGAAGTTGCCCCGGAGTGCCCGGCTGGGGTTCGTCGTCGACGCAATTGGCCGTGGCGCTGGTGTGGGCTGCGGCGACCTCCTGCAGTTGCTGCATATCCAGCGGCGCCAGACTGCCGATGGCATGGCCAAGGTCGCTCAACTGCTTGAGCAACACCAGGCGCCGGACATCGGCGGCGCAATAGAGACGCTGCCCACCGGGAGACAGCACCGCCTGGGTCAAGCCGTAACGCCGCTCCCACACGCGCAGGGTTGCCACCGGCATACGCAGCATGCGCGCCACGGCTCCGCTGCGATGCTGCGTCACGGGTTTGGCGATGGGACTGTGCGGCAGTGGCATGTTTCACTCAATTTTTTCAATACCGACCATAAATGACCTGCTATTGAACCGGATTATCCTTCAATTTTTTCGGTGTTTGGATAAATTACCCACTATTGAAACGTTATTTACTATACTTGACCCACATTTTGCAAGCAGCACGCTGCCTCTCGGATCTTTCCCTACCAACCCAAGGAGTTCTCCATGACAAAACCAGTTCAACGTCGCGTCTTCCTGATGGCCGTGGCAACCGCTTCGGCAGCAATCGGCGTCAACGCCCAGGCACAGGCGCTCGTCGATGAAAAAGACGCCCAGGCCGCGGCTTTGGGTTATGTCGCCGACACCAAACGCGCTGATGCCAAGAAATACCCGAAACATGCAGCAACCCAGAACTGCACCAACTGCACCCTGTACCAAGGTAAACCCACCGACAAAGCCGGTGGATGCGCCCTGTTTGGCGGCAAACAGGTCGCCGGACCGGGTTGGTGCAGCGCGTGGGCCAAAAAGGCCTGACACCTCGCACCAGCGGGCGAGCACCACCATGGAAAAGCGCGGCACCACGTTTCGCGGAAACAAAGCCTCGCTGCCCAGCAAACCCTGCGTGGTATGCGGGCTGCCGATGAGTTGGCGCAAGCACTGGGCCCTTAACTGGGCCGAGGTGAAGTACTGCTCCGAAGCCTGCCGGCGATCGAAGGCACGTGGTGGTTGAATTGCGCGCCCTGGTGATCGTGCTGGGCGACCAGCTCGACCTCGATGCAGCAGCATTCGACGGTTTCGAGCCAGGCCGGGATGCAGTCTGGATGGCCGAAGTGGCCGAAGAGTCGACCCATGTGGCATCGGGAAAGCCGCGTACGGCAATGTTCCTGGCCGCAATGCGGCACTTTGCGCAGGCGTTGGATGCGGCAGGCCGCCCGCTGCACTATATGCCTCTCGACTCTGCTGATAACCGTGGCAGCCTCGCCGGTCAACTGCTGGCGGACATCGCGCTTCTGCGGCCAACCCGGTTGGTCGTGACAGAGCCTGGCGAGTGGCGTGTATTGCAGATACTGAGGTCCGTGGCGCAAGCCTGCGACTTGCAACTGGACGTCCGCGACGACCGGCATTTTTTTTGCAGCGCGCGCGAGTTTGCCGCACACGCCAAGGGCCGCAAGTCCCTGCGCATGGAGTATTTCTACCGCGAGCAACGCCGCCGCCATGGCGTGTTGATGGACCCGCAGGGTGAAGACAGCCCCCTGGGCGGCCAATGGAATTTCGACGCCGACAACCGCGAAGCCTTTGGCCCCGCCGGTCCGGGCGCTTTGCCACCACCCATCCGCTTCGAACCCGATGCCGTCACGCGGGAGGTGATCACCCTCGTCACGTCGCGCTTCGCGGAGCACCCTGGTCACCTCGAAAGTTTCTCATGGCCGGTGACGCGCGCTCAGGCTCTGCAATCCCTGCAGTCCTTCATCACCGACCGCCTCCCGTTGTTCGGCCGCTACCAGGACGCGTTGTGGCCGGGAAACCCGTGGCTCTACCACGCACATCTGTCGGCGGCGCTCAACCTGAAGCTGCTGAACCCGCGCGAAGTGGTGGCCGCAGCGCAGGCCGCCTACCACGGCGGGCATGCGCCATTGGCCAGCGTCGAAGGTTTCATCCGCCAGATACTCGGCTGGCGAGAGTACGTGCGTGGTATCTACTGGATGCAGATGCCCGGGTACCTGGAGCGCAATGCGCTTGGCGCCCACGAGGACCTGCCAGGCTTCTACTGGAACAGTGCCACCGACATGGCCTGCCTGAATGACGCGCTGACGCAGACGCTCACCCACGGCTACGCCAACCACATCCAGCGGCTCATGGTCACGGGCTTGTTCGCGCTGATGCTGGGCGTGGAGCCCCGGCAGGTCCACGCCTGGTACCTGGCGGTCTACGTCGACGCGGTGGAATGGGTCGAGTTGCCCAACACACTGGGCATGGGCCAGTACGCCGACGGAGGAATGATGGGCAGCAAACCCTACATCGCCACCGGCAAGTACATCGATCGCATGGGGCCGTACTGCAAGGGCTGCCGCTACGACCCGGCGCAGCGCACTGGCGACACCGCCTGCCCCTTCACCACGCTTTACTGGGATTTCCTCATGCGACACGAGGCCCCGATGGCAAAGAACCCACGCATGGCACCGCAGGTGAAGAACATGGCACGACTTGACGATGCGCAACGGCAGGCGGTGAGGGCGCGTGCAGCAGCAATCCGCCGTGGCGAAGTCGGCGCAGCAGTTCAGGCCAAAGGCGCTGCGGCGCTGAAGGCCCAACCACATGCATGACTCCTTCGCACCGACACTCGAAGCGGCACGGGCCCGGCTAGCCGCAGTGCGGCCAGCCACGTATGCCCGTACGCGCAAGGTGCACTGGCGCGTTGGCGCGGACTGGCTGTACGGCCACCTGCTGGACGGCGACCTGGCCAGCAACCACCTCAGCTGGCAATGGGTTGCTGGCACCGGCAGCAGCAAGCCCAGTCTGTTCAATGCCGGAAACGTTGCCCGCTATGCGCCCGATTCCTGGCACAGCCCCGGCAGTGTTGTCGACATGTCGCACGAGGATCTCGACCGCATGGCGCGCCAACCCATGCAGCAGCCAGGCCGCCAGGCGTCCCGCGAAAGCAATGCGCCACATGCCTGTCACGGGCTTGTCGAGCCAGTGCTCGGCACAGTTCCGCCGGATGATCTTGGGTTGGCTGTCAACGAGGTGCCAGCATGCTGAGCGACTCCATGCCAGAGGCAGCATCGCTGACCGTGTTGTACGACGGGGCCTGCCCGCTGTGCCGGCGCGAGATCGGGGTCTATCGCGGCCTGCAACCGCTGCGCTCAGACGCGCCAGTGTGTTTCGCCGACGTGAATGACCCCGCTTTGACACTGCCTGGCGGTACCACCCGTGCCCAATTGCTGGCACGTTTTCACGTTCGCGGCTACGACGGCCAACTGCTCAGTGGCGCGCGCGCCTTTCTGGCGCTGTGGGCGGCGCTGCCTGGATGGCGCTGGTTGGCCCTGGTCGGCCGCCTGCCAGGCGCTGCATGGGCCATGGAGCGCTTGTACCGGCTTTTTTTGCGCGGGCGCCCAGCGCTGCAGCGATGGGCGTTTCGCATGGAGCGTCGTGCGCCACAACGGCCAGACTCTCCCGGCAAACCACCGCGCTGATCCACTTCCCCCAACACGAAAACCATCCCATGACTTCGATCGCCCTTGTCACCGGTGCCAGCGGCGGCATCGGCCGCGCCCTCGCCCGCCAATTGCACGCCCGAGGATTCCGTGTCGCAGCAGTGGGGCGCGATATCGACCGCCTGGCAGACGTCGAGGCGTCATTGCGTGTAGCGGCCGACACGACGACGCCGGAGGGCGCAGCGATAGCGGTTGCGGCTTGCCAGGAGGCTTTCGGCGCCCCGCCGACGTTGCTGGCGCACTGTGTGGGTAGTACACTGATCGCGCCTTTGCACCGCACGCGATCAGATGCCTACCGCGAAATCATCCGGGTCAACCTCGACAGCGCGGTTTTCATGCTGCAGGCATGGATCACCGCGCTCAAGGGTGAGCGCGGCGCAGCGGTCTTCGCGAGTTCCGTGGTGGCGCGTATCGGCGTCGCCAACCACGAAGCCATCGCTGCGGCCAAGGGCGGCGTCGAGGCACTGGTGCGCAGTGCGGCAGCCACCTATGCGTCGCAGGGCCTGCGGGTGAACGCCGTGGCGCCGGGCATGACCGAAACGCCGATGACAGCCGGTATGCTGAAGATGCCTGCGATGCGCGAGGGTGCCGCTCGACAGTACCCGCTGGGCGGCGTACAGAGCGCCGACCAGGTGGCCGACGTGATGGCCTGGCTGCTGGGCGACGGCGCCGACCGACTGACCGGTCAGGTGATCGCGGTCGATGGCGGCTTCACCACCGTGCGGCCGCTAGTCAAGTAACGCGACATGACAACCAGGAGTTCCCAATGAGTGAAGACCCACGCTGCTGCGGCAGCGGCACCTGCATCATCGACACCGACGGCCGCTGCTGGTGTGGCCAGCGCTGGGACGGCGAGAAGATGTGCCAGGCCCCAGACAGGTCGGGTGACCAGGCTGCGGCGGCGGATGCGCAGGGGCAGCAGGCCCCTCCTGCGCGAAACGCAGCATGACCATCCGTGAGTTCAAAAGAGCCTGTCATGGCAGTTTCCGTGCGCATGGACCCTCTGCTTGAAAAGCAACTCGAGCAGGCCGCCAAACGCCAGGGCGTGACCAAATCGCAGTTCATCGTGGATGCTGTGCAGCGCGCCCTGGGCGGCAAGAACCCGTACGAACTCATGCTGGCGCTCAAGGCAGAAGAAGCCCGCCCGCACTACCAGGCACAGGCGACATCCTTTGCAAACGTCGAGCAGCCCTACGACACCGACGCTTCGCGCGCCTTGATCGTGAAGAAACTCAGAGCCAAACATGGCGGCAGTGCTGGTTGACGCCGGCCCCATGGTCGCGGCTTTTGGCACCAGGCAAACGCGCGCTGCGCATTACATCGACCTGTTCCGGCAGGCGGCGCAATTGCACTGGTCGCTCTCCACCACCTGGCCCTGCGTGGTCGAAGCCAGCTACCTGCTGGCCCCGCCGCAGCGCTACACCTTCCTGCGCTGGATCGGCGCAGGAGCCGTCACGGTGTTCCCGTTTCAGCAGGACGCGCTTGAAGACTATGTGGCACTGATGCAGCGGTACACCCAAACGCCCGGCACCGAGATGGATCTGGCCGACGCATCGCTGGTCTGGCTGGCCTCCGACACCGGAGTAACCAGCATCATGACCACAGATGTGCACGATTTCTCGCGCTACCGCCTGGCCGACGGGCGCGGGTTCGACATCCTGTGACGAAATACCAAGAAGTTGGACTTGCAACCCCTGTCGTTGGTGACGGGCATGATCAGTGTGGTGGCGGCATGGGCAACGGGCCTTGAAGCACCCATACGGGTGCCATGCTGCATCGATACGATCAAAAAAGCCCTCCAAAATAGAATGAATATGAATATCAACAACTGCATTCGGGCCGCGGCTTTCGCGCTCGCATCGACGCTGACACTGGTGACGCCGGTTGCCGCAGAACCCAAGGAGAAAATTTACGGGAAAGACCAAACTTCGCCGTTCGAAGCCGGTTGGCCTCTTCGGACGAATCCCCCCAATCGGTTGGGCGCGTTTGATGGTCGTGGTCTGCATGCCTTGTACTCCAAGAGGCCGGTGTGGATAGAGCCTGCAGCCAACGGTGCGCCACTGCCGAGCGCCGAAGTCAGCTTCGGATTTCTGCGCGATCCTGCAGACTTGATGAAGCGCCATCCCATCATGGCCATGGCACTGGGCAAGGACGGCAAACTGGTCTTTGAGCGCTACCAATTTGGCACCTCCAAAAGCTCGACCTTTGACAGCCAGTCGATTGCCAAAACCATCACCGCTCTGACCTTGGGTGCGCTGATTCAAAAAGGAACCGCAGTCGACCTTGATACCAAAATGCTTGGCCACGTCCCGAAGCTGGAAAAGTCGCCCATCGGATTGGCAACCGTGCGCCAGACGCTGCAAATGCAATGTGGACACCAATTCAAGTGGATCGACGACGGCACCAGTGCAGGCAGCGCTGGCCAATATGCAGGTGTCAGGTTTGCGGCCGCAGCCAGAGGAGGTCGCAATCTCTATGAATACTTCCAGACCCTCGCGCCCAACACACCCGGTCAGACATTTGCGTACGACCCGCATTGCAGCGACAGCATCAGCATGTTGGTATCCGAAAAGACCGGAATGCCCCTGCGCAAATTCTTTGAAGAGACGATCTGGAAAAAAATCGGTGCGACTTCCCGCGCGGCTTGGCTGAGTCCGTCCCAGAACCCGGAACTCACCAGCGGCGCAAGTGCCTTTTACGCGACGCTTCCAGACTATGCGCTGCTGGCCAACATGGTGGTCCAAGGCGGTGGGGCACGCGGCGAGTCGGTGATTGCACCTGAATGGCTTGAAAAAATGCGTACCGACACGGTGCCTGTCGGCAAAGACGAAAACCAGAATTTTGCACGTTATGGTTACCAGGCCTGGGTGCGCACGGACAAAGCGGACAGTTGGTTTGCAGGCTTGGGAAACAACGGACAGCGCTTCTACATGGACCCCAAAAACAAAAGTTTCATGATTATTTTTGCGCTGGACTTTGACCATATCAAGGAGTCCGACATATTTTGGGAATGGTTCAGGAAAACACCCATGGAAAAACTGTGACCAACAGCGCCATAAATTTTGTAAACGGCGGCTAAATGTCGAAGGTTGTCAAGCGTTGCTCCGCATTCGGACGACTGGCTGAATCCCCCTGTGGGATTCATGGTCCGCTTGCAAGGCAATCCACCACCCAAGTTAAGCCCCAACGTTGGTGATCAACAATGTTTCTGGGTGTTGTATTTGTGTGGTTTGGGTCCTGGCTTTCGGGGCTTGGACAAATTTTCTCGATGAACACAGGTGTGCTTTGCCACCAACTTCAGCACATTGCGCAACATCTTCGCAACCTTCTTGCCCAGCAGCAGCGCCGGCAGCAAAGGCTTCAGGGCTGTGTGCACATAGGCACGGTTGATGCGGACCGATTCGGACAGATCGGCGTTGTCATGGCGGCAACATCCTGCACCACCGCCTGTTGCGACTAGCCCGAGACATGCTCGAGATTGAGGCGGTGCTTGAGCCGCTTGAATTACTTAAGCAACACTATTGCGCACCAATTAAGCTATACCAAATCGGCAACAGGTAACCGTTCACAAGCTGAATAGGTTTATTGGAAGAACCAAGCGCTTTTGCATCGATCGGTGAAATTTTGATAACGACCAAAACTGTTAGTTAACGAGAGCAAATTAGATTTTGCGCATACAAGTCAGTTGACTCCATGCGAACAGTACATCTATCTCCGACCATAAGGTCGCCTTCATCTTTAACTCTGCTGCCATTAACCGTGACACTGGTACTTTTTCCAACTGTAACTCTCGCATATCCAGTTATAGAAACGTTACCTGTAGATGTGTCAATTCTTGTCACAGTACCCGAACTTGATTGTGAAGGACTTGCTGAAGAGCTCGACCTGCTATCTGAACTTGAAGAAGCAGGGGTTGATTCCATAACAAGTGAGCCACAAATTTTTGCGATGGTGAGATTCGCTGCACTTGCAGGCTTTTCAATTACCGCCTCGTATCCAATATTCGCTT
The DNA here is from genome assembly GCA_945861785.1 of Rhodoferax sp. OV413. Classification (GTDB taxonomy): domain Bacteria; phylum Pseudomonadota; class Gammaproteobacteria; order Burkholderiales; family Burkholderiaceae_C; genus CAISIP01. Next base: position 40,089 of record CAMAWD010000024.1, read on the forward strand.
TGAACATGAATTGCGCATCACTTTTATTAGGCAGAATTTTGTTATAGCAGGCTAGCAATTGACTATCACTAAGATTACCAGTACAGCCCCCACCTTTTTTTACATCAGCCTTCAAAGTTTCAGCAAAAGGCGTCCAAGTTTTATGAAAATCAACAGCCTTTTGACTCGACAACTTACCCCCAGTCAATTTCAATTGCGCAGATAAAGCTCCATGGCACTCACCGTAGACTGAAGGGTTTGAAGGGCGTTCAATTGGATTCGGTTTATTGGCAGTTTGAACATCATCTAAATTACATGCAAACCCTTTTTTCCCGTAGCTGGGCAACACCGAAGATGCATTGCTTTTAGGCAAGGTCACACTGCCATTTTTAAATGAAACAACTGCATCCGACTTTTTTAAATCGTCTAGCAAAGCCGTGAAGTTGTTTGCGCCAACTCTGCTTGAAGCTTCAAACGGTCCTTGATACTTTTTCCCATTGACAGAAATCTCAAATGATTTAAGTTCATTGCCACTGTCACTGAACTCTACAAACGAACTTGCACTTGCATTGCCGTTCTCGGTAGGACAGCTGATATAGAGACGGTACTTTTTGACTTCTATTGAGTATTCATAATCACCTTGTCCGAAGCCATCAGACCATTTTCCATCCGCCGCATATGAAGAAGGCATAAAGGGCAAGATGAACATGAAAAATTTAATAGTACAAGCAGAGAAATATTTCATAAATAAGGACTCGAAAGCAGCAATTTAATTCTGATTTAAAACATTAATTTGACAAGAGCATACTGATCAAATCAGTATTGATACTATCTTTTTTGTCAACAATAATCTTATCGTCATCGTCTTCTTTCAGTTATTTTTAATCACAATCAATGTCGCGATTTCAGGAAAAATAATATATTAACAAAATTCAAATGACTGTGGTTTATATGAACACACACATTGATGCAGTTTATCCTGAATCCGTGAGCCGACCACCAGCCAATCCAATATTTTTCTGATTTTTTCTCTGATATTCAATTTCGCATCAAGTTTTGTCCGTCTCCATGCTTCAAATTCCTCAAACGACCATGCGCGTGCACCCCAATCCACCCAAGTCAAGAATAAAACCCATTAATTTCGAGAATAAGCACAAAAACCGCTTGACATATTAAAAATAGTTTTTCGCGCCAATGAATTTTTTATTCATTGGCCAACATGCCCCTTCTCTCTCTTTTTGTCGATCTTGCCGCGCGCATACGCTCTGCCGAATTTCTCTTGCACGCCGCCCACCCCGAACATCCCAACGCCTTCACCCGCCAGCGCAAGCTGCCCTTGCCAGCCCTGGTCGCGCTGATGCTCAGCGGTATGCGCAAGAGTATTCAATCCGAACTCGATGAGCTCTTTGCGCAATTGAACAACCAGGCGCAGTTGGTGCGCAAAGTCTCCGAACAAGCGTTCGCCCAGGCGCGCGCCAAGCTGTCCTTGACGGCCATCCTGTTGCCCAACGATCGGGTGATTGGGCGCGCTGAACACTATGGCTTTGTGCCGCCCTGGAGCGGTTTGCGCTTGGTCGCCGCCCCGCTGTACAGCACGCGCGAGAGCGAGCGTCAGATGCTGTTTGCCAAGTGATGGTGTTGGTCGCCGATTTGGACTGGCAGCCTTCCCCACCCCTCAGCCCCGCTCGTACCAGCCCTTGGAGTGGTTGACGGTGTACACCACCAGCAGCATCACTGGCACCTCGATCAATACGCCCACCACTGTCGCCAATGCCGCACCGGACTGGAACCCGAACAGGCTGATCGCCGCTGCCACGGCCAGCTCAAAGAAGTTGCTGGCGCCGATCAGGGCCGACGGGCAGGCCACGTTGTGCGCCTCACCCACGCGGCGGTTCAGCCAGTAGGCCAGGGATGACGTGAAAAGCACCTGGATCAGGATCGGGATGGCCAGCATGGCAATCACCAGCGGCTGGTCGAGGATGGCCCGGCCCTGGAACGCGAACAACAACACCAGGGTGGCCAGCAGCGCCGCCACCGACCAGGGGCCGATTTTTTCCAGCATCGCATCGAAAGCCGCCTGCCCCCGCCGTAGCAGCAGCAGCCGGCCCACCTGCGCCAGGATCACCGGGATCACGATGTACAAAACGACCGAGGTGAGCAAAGTGTCCCAGGGCACGGTGATCGACGACAGGCCCAACAGCAACGCCACGATGGGCGCGAACGCAAACACCATGATGGTGTCATTGAGCGCGACCTGCGAGAGCGTGAACAGCGGGTCGCCATTGGTGAGCCGGCTCCAGACGAACACCATGGCAGTGCAAGGCGCAGCGGCAAGCAGGATCAAGCCGGCGATGTAGCTGTCGATTTGCTCTGCCGGCAAGTAGGGCGCGAACACCTGGCGGATGAAGATCCAGCCCAGCAGCGCCATGCTGAAAGGCTTGACCGCCCAGTTGATGAACAGCGTGACGCCGATGCCGCGCCAGTAGCCCCTGACCTGTTGCAACGCACCGAAGTCGACCTTCAGCAGCATCGGGATGACCATCACCCAGATCAGCAGGCCCACTGGCAAATTGACTTGGGCAATCTCCATGCGGCCGAGTGCCTGGAACGGGCCTGGCAGGAACTGCCCCAGGGCGATGCCCACCACAATGCACAGAAAAACCCAGACCGTGAGGTAACGCTCAAAAAGGTTCATGCGGTCGTGCGTCTCAGTTGGCGCTGCAGGCCGGCGCTGCGGCGACCAGGCAACTTTCGCCCTGACAGCAGTGCGCCGTGAGGTACCCCAGCAAGTCGTTCATGTGCGCGAACGACGCCCGGTAGATCAGGCTGCGGCCGTCACGCTCTTGCGACACCAGGTCGGCGCGCACCAGTTCCTTGAGGTGGAACGACAAGGTGGAGGCTGGCACGCCGAGGCTGGCGGACAGGGCACCAGGGGTCATCCCCTGCGGGCCGACCCCCACCAGGGCCCGAAATATGCGCAGCCGCGCGACCTGGGCCAATGCGGCGAGCGACAGGATGGCGTTCCTTTCTTCCATATTTTCATTATTATCGAAATGTTTATCCTGTCAACCCAGACGGCTTGCTTCTTTGCGCTGGCACGCACCACGCCCCGGTGCTCCACCGGCACCTGCCGGATGCCGTCACAAAAGCGTCACTGGCCCGTGCGAATATTCAACAGTTCTTGAATTCAGCATGTTTGCAACTTGATCGATGGAGTCAGAATGAAAGTCGGAATCAATGGAATGGGCCGGATCGGCCGGCTGGCATTGCGTGCGGCCCTGGGGGCTGCGGAGCGTCAAGCCGACGACCCGCGCGCGGGAAATCGCCTGGAGGTGGTTCACCTCAACGAGCTCAAGGGTGGCGCCACCGCCACGGCGCACCTGCTCACCTTCGACAGCGTGCAGGGACGCTGGCGCGAAGACATTGCAGCCCAGGGTGATGACCAGATCCGCATCGGCAACCGGCAACTTGCGTTCTCGTCCCATGCAACGGCAGCGCAAATCCCGTGGGGCGATCTGGGGGTGGAACTGGTGCTGGAGTGCACGGGCAAGTTCCTGACACCAGAAACACTGCAGGGGCACCTGGAGCGCGGAGCGAAACGTGTCATCGTGGCGGCACCCGTCAAGGTCGGCGAGGTGCTGAACGTGGTGGTGGGGGTGAACCACCATCTGTATGACCCGGCGCTGCACCCCATCGTGACGGCCGCTTCCTGCACCACCAATTGCCTGGCGCCCGTGGTCAAGGTGGTGCATGGCGCCATCGGCATCCGCCACGGGCAGATCACAACCATCCACGACCCGACCAACACCAACCTGATGGTGGATGCCCCGCACAAAGACCTGCGTCGCGCACGCAGTGCCATGCTGAGTCTCGCCCCCACCACCACGGGCAGTGCCACCGCGATTGCACTGATCTACCCGGAACTGAAAGGCAAGCTCAACGGGCACGCGGTTCGCGCGCCGGTTCTCAACGCCTCGTTGACAGACTGCGTGTTCGAGATGAAACGTGAAACTTCGGCGCAGGAAGTCAACGCCTTGTTCGCCGCCGCAGCAAAAGGCCCCCTGGCCGGCATCCTGGGCTACGAGGACCGCCCGCTGGTGAGCGCCGATTACGCCCGCGACACACGCAGCGCCATCGTGGACGGCTTGTCCACCATGGTGACCGACGGCACGCTGCTCAAGATCTACGCCTGGTACGACAACGAGATGGCCTACGCCTGCCGCATGGTCGACCTGGCCTGCCACATGGAATCCGTCGGGATCTGACGTGGCGACACAGGAAGCCACCAACCCGGCGGGGCGCAGCGCAGCGCGCAACTACGCCATCGTCACCAGCGCCTACTGGGGCTTCACGCTCACGGACGGCGCATTGCGCATGCTGGTGCTGCTGCATTTCTACAAGCTGGGTTATTCACCTTTTGCCCTGGCCTTCCTGTTTCTGCTGTACGAAGCCGCAGGTATTGCCGCCAACCTGATCGGCGGCTGGCTTGCCACCCGCTATGGCATCGCTCGCATGCTGACGGTGGGTCTCACGACACAAATCGCGGGTTTCCTGCTGTTGTCCGCCCTGTCCCCGGAGTGGTCGCCGGCCTTGTCGGTTGCCTGGGTGGTGCTGGCGCAAGGTGTCTGCGGCGTGGCCAAAGACCTGACCAAGACGGCCAGCAAGTCGGCGATCAAGCTGACAGCCGGTGAGGCATCGGGGCAACTCTTCCAATGGGTGGCGTGGTTCACCGGCAGCAAGAACGCCATGAAGGGCATCGGTTTCTTCCTCGGTGGTGTGCTGCTCGAGGTCGTGGGATTCAAGGGCGCGCTCTGGCTGATGGCGGCCTTGCTTGCGCTGGTGCTGGCCGGTGTCGTGATTTTTGTACCCCAACTGATGGGCAAGAACAAGGCGTCCAAATCGGCCAAGGAGCTGTTTGCCAAGAACCGGGCAATCAACCTGCTGGCAGCAGCACGTGTCGTGTTGTTTGGCGCAAGGGATGTCTGGTTCGTGGTGGGGGTGCCGGTGTTTCTCTACGCCTCCGGGTGGTCACGCCCGATGGTGGGTGGTTTTCTGGCGCTGTGGACCATCGGTTACGGGGCGGTGCAGGCATTCGCCCCGCACCTGGTCAAACGCAGCGACGACGGCTTGAGTGCGGAGGTGCCAGCGGCACGGCTCTGGTCCGCCATGCTGGCGGTCATTCCGGTGTTGATCGCGATCGCGGTGGCCCTGAAAGTGGACCACCTGGAATGGGTCGTCGTAGGTGGCCTGGGCGTCTTCGGATTCGCATTCGCAGTCAATTCATCGGTTCATTCCTACCTGATTCTGGCGTACGCCGGGTCCGAAAAGGCCGCGGAGGATGTCGGGTTCTATTACGCGGCCAATGCCGCCGGCCGCTTCTTCGGCACGTTGATGTCCGGCCTGCTCTACCAGTGGGGGGGCCTGCTCTACGCGTTGTCGGGCTCGGCTGTGATGCTGGTCGCTTGCTGGCTCGTCACCCTGGCCTTGCCTGTGACCAAACCTCTGCAAAGCACACCCGCATGACCGAGCAGGAAGTGGTTCGCGCACTCGACTCGATCGCGCACTTGTCGCGCCTGCAGATATTCAGGCTGTTGGTGGTGGCAGGAACCAGTGGCGCGACTCCCAAAACCTTGTCGGAAGCCTTGGCCATCCCGGGCACCGGACTGTCGTTTCACTTGAAAGAACTCACCCATGCGGGCCTGATCACGCAAGAACGCAACGGCCGAAACCTGATCTACCGGGCGTCTTTCGCCACGATGAACGAATTGGTCGGCTTTCTCACGCTGAACTGCTGCCAAGGGCAAGCTTGCGAACTGGCCGATGCCCAGGCAGCATGCAGCACTTGCTGAAGCCAGATCAGCGACATCCATGTCGGCCCGACGATTCGAAACCAGTACCTGCGGCGCATCGCCGACCGGGTCAACAGCTGTCAGTCACCCAACTTTATTGCGCTCAGTACCTCTCGAGCACATATTGAGGCACTCCGGTTCGTCGACGACTCGGGGGAATACTCCGAAAAACACCCAATAAAAGTATAATTTCTACTCAATGGGTGTTTTTGAACTCGATCAAGCAAAGAGCCAGTCCAACTTGGCAAAACATGGGATCGACTTCAACGATGCCCAGATGCTCTGGACAGACTCCGGGTTGCTTGAGATCCCGGCAAGAACAGATGATGAGGCGCGCTATCTGGTGATTGGGCTTGTCGACGGCAAGCACTGGTCGGCCGTCATAACCTATCGGGGTCCGAATATCAGACTGATTTCGGTTCGTCGGTCACGCTTTGAGGAGGTGGAGTTGTATGAAAGCCAAGACGTTCGAAGAGCAGTTTGACGCCGGCGTCGATATCACCGGGTCTTTGGACTTGTCCAAGGCAAAACGTGTGTTGCTGGCACCAAGACGCGTAAACGTCGACTTTCCAGCCTGGATGGTCGACTCACTGGATCGCGAAGCAAATAGGCTGGGTGTCACTCGCCAATCGGTCATCAAGGTTTGGCTTGCCGAGCGCCTGGAGGCATCGTCTGCCAATAAAGGGGCCCATCACGCGCGCACCGATTCGGCGGCGCGCCGCTTGTGAATTGCGACGCTCGTCACGCATCGACAGTCCGCACTCTTGAGCGGGCTCACATCGGCTACGGGAGGGTCCTGAACGCAACAGACGCCAGGTGGCCCGCTCTTGACAGTGCGGTGCGCTGCTTCCTGCGTGCCGGCGGCTTCCCGCGCCGGACCGGTTCCGTCTCGCCAGAGTGACGCTGGAAAGGGCGAGGTGCAGGTTACGCCGCTCGGCCCTTGGTCTTGCAGCCCAAGCTGGTGACGCCCGTGCTGCAGGTGGTGCAGCGCGTGACCACGCGCCATCTGCTCGGCCAGGCTGGGCTCAAGCCTGACGAAGCCGACAACGACGGCGATTCGGACGAGGCCCGCACGCTCAGGCCGCTGCAGGGTGCAGCGTGTACCTACCGCATCGCTTTCGGTTCGCGCGCCAGGCAGAAGGTGTTGACGGTGCAGGGTGCGATGCCCAGGCAGACGGCGTTCAGGCAACCCCTGTGCGCCGACATCAATGGAAACAAAGTGACACGCAGCCGTGCGCTGCGCGGCCGATGCCATACACCAGATTGACACAGTGTCTTAATCCCTTTGAATTCAGGGCGTGATAAATACCCGCAGAGGATTCAAGGGTCAAGTATCTGGTGTCGTCTTAATCCCTTTGAATTCAGGGCGTGATAAATACGCTCAGAGGCTGGCTTGGGCCTGCTCGTCGAGTCTTAATCCCTTTGAATTCAGGGCGTGATAAATACACAGCGGGGCCTGACCTTTACGAAGGATTCCGCAGTCTTAATCCCTTTGAATTCAGGGCGTGATAAATACCTTCATCGACCGGCATGGCGGCATGGCCGCGTAGGTCTTAATCCCTTTGAATTCAGGGCGTGATAAATACTCAGAAAGCTTTCCATGTCCAAAATTACTGCACGTCTTAATCCCTTTGAATTCAGGGCGTGATAAATACACGCATTCAGGCTGAGTACAACCGACAACAACGTCTTAATCCCTTTGAATTCAGGGCGTGATAAATACTCCTGATCTTGGAGATGTCCAAGAAGTGGATGGGTCTTAATCCCTTTGAATTCAGGGCGTGATAAATACTAATCATACGGTTTCATTGAACGATGTTCACCCAGTCTTAATCCCTTTGAATTCAGGGCGTGATAAATACTCGTCGGAACTGGCTATGGACCGACCCCGTGGGTCTTAATCCCTTTGAATTCAGGGCGTGATAAATACTTGTCTTTCCATGTGAAACCCAGCACCCAGCGTCGTCTTAATCCCTTTGAATTCAGGGCGTGATAAATACTCCGAGCCGATAGCGTCAAGGCCTTGTCTGATTTTGTCTTAATCCCTTTGAATTCAGGGCGTGATAAATACTAATCATACGGTTTCATTGAACGATGTTCACCCAGTCTTAATCCCTTTGAATTCAGGGCGTGATAAATACGAAGACCCAGCGCGTGAACGCAACACGTTCTGGGTCTTAATCCCTTTGAATTCAGGGCGTGATAAATACCGAAGAGCATGGGACAAGGTCGGTGGCCGGAGGTCTTAATCCCTTTGAATTCAGGGCGTGATAAATACCTACTGTCGGCCGCGCCATTGGGTATGGCGTTTGGTCTTAATCCCTTTGAATTCAGGGCGTGATAAATACATACGCTGACTTTGACTACACTCATGCACGTATTGTCTTAATCCCTTTGAATTCAGGGCGTGATAAATACTGTGCAACGAACGATATCGCAAAATGTCTCACCGTCTTAATCCCTTTGAATTCAGGGCGTGATAAATACGCCGGGCCGCCGAGTATGCCGAGGCCGCCAGTCTTAATCCCTTTGAATTCAGGGCGTGATAAATACCCTATGCTGAAAGAACCACCGCCGCCGAGGCCGGTCTTAATCCCTTTGAATTCAGGGCGTGATAAATACCGCAAGCGTTTCCCGCGTTGTCAGTGTTCGAGAGTCTTAATCCCTTTGAATTCAGGGCGTGATAAATACCATCGCCCTTGCCGCCCTGATCGCATCGCTGGATGTCTTAATCCCTTTGAATTCAGGGCGTGATAAATACCGCATGCACCAAAAAACACTGTCCCGACAAGCACTTGCGACAGTGGTTGACGGTATTGGCGCGGCATCAGGAGCTTAACCCACCACGCCTATTGCAGGCTCAGGGTCGGCAAAATATTCAGTGGCAGCATGGATTGGCCGATGGTGTCATATTGCGGCTGCGCTGGCAACCCGTAGGCCCGAACGTCGTCGGCGCGGGTGTCGATCAACTGGCCCAGTTCCACCAGCAGCCGACGCATTTTGGCCGCAGATGCGTCGACCAGGAAGACGGAGTACTGCACTGGCACACCCTGCTTTTTCAGAAACCGGAACACCCGACCCAGCCGCCGCTTGTCCCGGATGTCGTAACACACCAGCCACTGGCCAGAGTCGAATTGGCTCATGGTGATGCCACCGTGCAATCCGGTGCAGCATCATTTGCCACAGCCATGGTGACAAGCCGGCGGTTCACGGCAGCAACTCCTTGCCTGCCAGCCGTTGCAGGCTGAGCAGATGCAGCAACAAGGCGCTGGCGTTGCGGGCCTGCCAACGCTCGAACGCGAGCGCGGTCTCCGGCCTGGCATCGACCTGGTCTGCCAGCGGGCCGCAGCACAGGTTCATTTCCGCCCACAACAGCCAGGTCAGATCGTGCGCCAGCAACACTGGTTCGCCACCGGGGCCCAGTTGGACCGGCAACAAGGCGTGGGCCTGCAGTTGCTGCGCCACGCAGGCGGCGATCAGGCCCTGCAATGCCGATGGCAAATGCGCCGCGAGCGTGGCGCCATAGACCCAGCTGCGCTTGGTTGTCTCCCACTGCGCGGGCGAAATGGGTGGGCCGTCGGTGCGGCCCCACTGCAACTGCACCTGCATGCGCCGGGATTTCAGCCAGTGCTGGTACCGTGCGTGGCCATCCGGGGTTTCCAGCAGCAGGTCCAGAGTGGAGGCAAACGATGCGTTCTGCGAATGGTGGCTGTGCAGGCTGCCCAGGGCATCACCATGGTGGTCGAGCCAGCAGATGCTCAAGCGGCGCTGCATGCACAGTTGCAGGGCGGCACCGCTCCAGTCCAGCGTGGTGCTGCTGACGACACGCGCCACGCGTTGCAACGGAAAGCGCAGGCGGCGAGGCGGCTCGCCCGCACGCTGGGTGACGATGACCAGTGCGTCGCCGCCCGCGTCCACCCGCTGGCACGCGGCCTCTTGCAGGTACAGGGTGCGGGCGTCCGCGCCACGGGTGGCCAAGGCGCCGTCGGCGGCCGACCGGGTGCGAAGCACGCGCTGCGCGTGGGCTAACACGGCTCGTCGTCCTCGGCGCTGTCCAGCCAGGGCAGGCCTTCGGCGCGCAGGTGCGCGGCCAGGCGGCGGGTGCGATCGCGCAGCCAGCGGCGCCAGGCGGTGGACTGCTTTTCCCACGCGGCGTAGTAGATTTCGCGCCCGGCCTTGCCCAGCAGGCAGGCCCCCTTGTCCAGGCTGAAATGCTCTTCGCGCAGGGTGCGATCGCGCAGCATTTTCCAGATCCAGTCGTCCACGGCGGGGCGCAGTGGCTCGATCAGGTCGCTGGCCAGTGATTCGCGGCCGATCGCCGGGCGGTGGTAGAAGCCCAGCAGGGGGTCGAGCCCGGCGACCATGCAGCTTTGCACTGCCTGCAGGTGCAGCAGCGTGTAACCCAGCGACAGGCAGACGTTGACGGGGTCCTTCGGCGGGCGCCGGTTGCGCCCGGCAAACCCCAGTGCGGGCGGCATCACGCCGGCCAGGCCACCGAAGTAGGCGCGCGCGGCAGCGCCTTCGCGGCCGCGCAGGCTGTCCAGCGTGGGGGGCTCGGCTGCGGGGTCGGCATCCAAGCCCGCCAGCACCGGCAACAACGTATGCAGGGCATCGAATATTGGCTTGCGGGCGTCGGGGCGTTGCGCCTGCATGCGCTCCAGCGTGCCCTGTTGGCGGCGCAGCTTGGCACGCACAATGTCGCGCGCCCAGCTGCGGCAAAACACGTCGTCCATCACGGCGCGGGCCTGCGCCAGGCGCACTGCGGCGTCGTTGTGGTGCGGGCCCAGGATGATGGCCACCCGGCGGTTCTGGCGCGGACTCATCAGCACGGTGGTGGCGCCGGCCTCGGCCAGCTTCATCAATACGCCGGTGTCGAGCCGCGTCTGCGCGCCCTGCAACACACATCGGTCCACCATGCCGATGGGCACGGTGCCACGCCGCTGTCCGGCTTCGTACAGCGCCAGCGTGCTGCCTTCACTGCGGATTTCGAGCTGGGAGCGGTCGAGCAACAACAAGGCCATGGGTCGGGTTTCCTTCTTGGAGTGGTGGTCAGCCGACGTAAAAATAGTCGGGGTCGGCCGGCTTGTCGGCCATGCCCAGGGTGTGGATGCGGCAACGCGGGTCAAGCCGCAGCAGCAGGAAGCGGTCTTCGGACTTTTCGAGCAGCAGCATCATGTCGGCCAGCAGGCGCAGTCGCTCGGCGGCGGTCAGGTACAACTCGTGCACCGACTTCTGGCCACCGGTGGCGTAGCGCCGCGCCAGGCGCAGGGCAGCACCCAGGCGGTGCGGCTCGGCAACATCGTAGGCAGCAAGAAACAGGTCTCGGTGGGCCATCTGCGGCAGGCCACTCGCGTGGCGTTGTGAAGATGGGGCGATGATGGCCGCGACACGCGCTGTTGTCTGGCGCGGCAAGCTTGCGGTGGGCTACACCTATGCCGCCAGCGACTGGTGTTTGGCTTGGCCCGTCAGGGAAATGCCATGGCGCAGAACCAGGTCGCGCAAGGCGTCGGGCAAGTCCTGCGCGTCGCTGAGGTCCACGCGCCAGGGCAGCGCGCTGTCTTCAAAGGTAGTTCGCCGCGCATCGCTTCAACCGGCCCTGTGATTCTGCAGCATTGCCTCTCGCAAAATCGCGTTGATGCGGGTCTGATAACCTCACTCTCATCGTTTCATTGAGAAAGTTCGGAGTTCTCCACCCCAAATCGGAACAATGCTCGGACGCAGAGGTCCGGGTGTCCACCGGTATAGGCAAAGCGCGCAGTTCCCGGATCAAGGGGTTGGAGACAGACGCCATGAGGTTGGCGGTGCTGTCGCCGACCGACTCACCGCCCGGCTCGCGCGGGGACATGCTACCGAGTTCGGCACCGACGCTGAACGCCCGGCCGGCACCAGTAAGCAGGGAGGGGGCCCCGGCAGCGCTGGCGATGATCGAACACAAGGGCCCGAACAGTGCGGTGCCAGTACGGGCCGGTCTAGTGCCTGGCAGAAGTACGAGTAATTTTTCTCACCGGTTTGACGGAAGGCGCTAGACCACTTGGTTTTTCCGGCACAACTCGTCCAGCCGGTTCGCTCTTGACCGTAGTCCAGGGCATTTGGCCCAGGGGGCGCGGACAAAGAAGCACCTCCAGCGCCCGGACCGCCGGTGACATGCCACTCAGCATATCGGCCGCCTGTTTGGTTGCAAGCCCAAATTCAGTCAAGCGGTCGGCGCGTAGCTGCCCGCTGAGTCCCGTGACTGTCATCATTCCGACCACGCCACCTGATGGCGAGCGAACTGGCGCGGCCAGTGCCGTCATGCCCCCATAGACCTCTTCCCTTGCCCAGAAGAACCCACGCGAAACGGAATGCTGGATGTCGCTCTTGAGCGCTTCAAAACTTGTCAGGGTGTTGGGTGTGAATTTCTCGTAGGGTTCGGGCCCCAATGCGCGAAGCATCGCATCTGCGGGCATGGTGGCAAGCAGCAGTTTGCCGCTGGCTGAAGAATGAAGCGCGCTCTTTACGGACGTGTCCCAGTACGGCGTGAGGCGGCTGGAGCCCTTTCTCTGTTCTACCACAACCCTGTCCCCGCCTAGCAGGATGTGCAGGGCACAAAACCCCGCGGTCGCTTGCTCCAGTTGAGCCAGAACATCGTTGGCGTCACGGCGCAGTTCCTGCACCGGGTGATACAGACTGAGGGGAAACATGGCACGCGCGCTTGGCAGATACGTCTTTTTCTCTTCGTCCCGCGTGACATAGCCGAGGTGTGCAAGCGTCTTGAGGAGGCGAAGCGTCCCGCTGGCATCCAGGCCGGTGACCTCTGAAAGAGCGGTCAGCTTCAATGGCTGCGTGGCTGCCAGCAGTGCATCGATTGCAGCAAATGCGCGTTCGAGCTGGCCGGGCCGGCGCCTGTGTTTGTCCGCGGTCGCGTCGGGCATTGTGTAGGTGGTATCGACGGGGATTGTGGCTTGCAATTCGAGCTGTTCGGATTGCTCACTGTGAGAAATCAACTAGGCTTTGTACCACGCTGCAGAAAGTTGCCCTTGTGATGTGAAACTGAGTGGTAGGAGCCATCATTATTGTTTTATGAAATATAAAATATAGTTTTTAAAGCTAATCTTATATTGGACTTTTGCGCGATTTGCGGCAGAATGTAACGGCATGCCGATCTTCGGGACAGGCAAAACCGCACCTGCGGCCCAGTACGGTGAGCAGATAAAACCTCGCTTCAAGGAGACAGACCCATGAAAAAAGTGCTGAGCGCCTCGATCCGCCTTCTTGTAGGGGCTGCCTTCTCCACCCTGGCATGCGCGCCTTTTGCGCAAGAGGCCTACCCAAACAAACCGATAAAGCTGATCGTTCCCTACGCGGTGGGGGGCACCAACAATCTGCTAGCCCGCCTGCTGGGCCAGAAGCTTACCGATAGCTGGGGACAGTCGGTCATTGTTGACAATCGTCCGGGTGGCAACACCATCATTGGTTCGGAATTGCTGATCAAGGCGCCTGCAGACGGATATACGTTGATCGTTGTGTCGGTCGACCACGCCATCATTCCGCAGCTTGTCACCACCCCCTATGACGCCGTGAAGGACTTCGCCCCCGTGGCTACATTGGGGATTAGCCAACTCCTTCTCGTGGCCCATCCCTCGCTGCCCGCCAATACCCTCCAGGAGGTTGTCTCGTTGGCTAAAGCCAAGCCTAATCAGCTTAGCTATGCGTCGGCAGGAAACGGGACGCTGTCGCACATTACCAGCGAAATGGTCAATCTCAACACGGGAATCAAGATGCAGCAGATTCCCTACAAGGGCGGCGGTGCCGCGCTTGCCGACTTGCTGGGCGGCCAGGTCCCGCTGTTTTTCAGCGTCCCCGTCAACGCTCTCCCGCATGTAAAAGGCGGCAAACTGAAAGCGATCGCGGTCACGGGGCCCACGCGCTTGTCGGCGCTCCCGCAGACCCCTACCTTTTCCGAATCGGGGATGCAGGGTATCGATGCGAAGGCTTGGTTTGGCGTCCTTGCCCCGGTCGGCACTCCGAGGCCAGTCATCAACAAGCTTTCCGCTGAAATCAATCGGATATTCAGTACCGCGGAAATCAAGGAGGTCCTTTCTGCGCAGGGGTTGGAGCCGTTCATTTCGACGCCGGAGCAATTTGGAGCCCTGATCGAGACCGATCGCGCCATGTACGGCAAGGTTATCAAGGCCGCGAACATAAAAATAGACAACTAGGCGCCTTCGAGGCCGGGCGACCGTTGGCAAATGCTGCTATCCGGTTGCATGCGCGCCGGACCGACGACGACAACTGGGAGACCATGATTTCAATTTACCGCTCCTTGCTGTTCGCGCCCGGCAACAATGCACGCATGGTCGAGAAATGTGTCAACGCCGGAGCGGATGCCGTCATACTGGACCTTGAAGACGCAGTGGCGGTGGCGCAGAAATCGGGAACGCGCGACCTGGTGGTGAAAGCGCTTGCACTACCGCGCCGATGCAAGGCCTACGTGAGGGTCAACGCGCTCGGCACCGAATGGTGCTTCCGCGATCTGGATGCGATCACTGTCAAGGGTCTGGATGGCATTGTGCTGCCCAAGACCGAGCATGCAAATGACTTGATCACTGTGGACTGGATGCTGCGTTCACTTGAGAAAGAGCGGGGCATGCCAGAAGGTGGAATCGACGTGATACCACTGATTGAAACCGCGCTGGGTTTCACCCATCTCCACGCGATTGCGCGTGCCAATCGAAGGATCCGGAGAATCGCGTTCGGTGCGGGCGATTTCACGCTGGACCTCGGGATGTCATGGAGCGACGGGGAAAGCGAACTCCTGCCGTACCGAAGCGCTTTTGTCGTGGAATCACGCGCCGCAGGGCTTGAGCCGCCGATTGATACCGCACTCGGCAAGCTGGAGCAACCCGCGATTTTTGAGGCCACGGCGCGGCATGCGATGGAGTTGGGGTTTCAAGGAAAACTCTGCATCCATCCGAGCCAGGTCAAATCCGCCAACAAGATTTTTAGGCCTAGCGATTCGGAGGTGCTCAAGGCGAGGCGCATCACGGAGGCGTTCGACGATGCGGAGGCAAGAGGCTTGGCAGCGCTGACTGTCGACGGCCAGTTTGTGGACTACCCCATAGCCCATCGGGCGCGAGCCATCGTCGCGCGAGCAGAACGCATCAGCGCGGCCGAAGCGGCGGACCTTTCAACAAGCCCCTGAACTGGATACCCAATGCACGACGCAAAGAAATTGCAACCCCTGGACAACATCCGCGTAATTGACGTTTCAAGTTTCCTGTCCGGTCCTTTCTGCACAACGCAGCTCGCTGAATTCGGTGCGGAAGTTCTGAAAATCGAGTTGCCGAAAGTCGGCGATGCATTGCGGAAGTTCGGCACCATTGCGGACTGTGGTGACTCGCTCAACTGGCTGTCCGAATGCCGGAACAAAAAATCCATCACGCTCGACCTGCACAAACCCGAAGCGTGCGAAATCTTGAAACGGCTGGTGGCCACCGCGGATGTGTTCGTCGAGAATTTTCAGCCGGGCACACTAGAGAATTGGGGCATAGGGTGGGACGTACTCAAGGAGGTCAACCCACGCTTGATCATGGTTCGCATCAGCGGCTATGGGCAAACTGGCCCGTACAGCGACCGGCCCAGTTTTGGGCGGATCGCAAACGCTTTTGGCGGGCTGTCGTTTCTGGCCGGTTATCCGGACCGTGCGCCCGTGACGCCAGGATCGGCCACCATTCCCGATTACCTGGCGGGTATTTACGGCGCGTACGGCGCTTTGCTTGCGTTGCAATCGCGCGCGAGGACCGGGCAGGGGCAGATGATCGACATCGGACTGTATGAGCCGATCTTTCGAATTCTGGATGAACTGGCGCCTTCTTACCACCGTAGTGGTTTCGTTCGCCAACGCATGGGACCCGGCGCGGTCAATGTAGTGCCACACAGCCACTACCCCACCAAAGACGGGCGCTGGATTGCCATAGCCTGTACAAGCGACAAGATATTCGCGCGTCTTGCCGAAGCCATGGGCGAACCCGAGCTTGCCTCGTCGGACTCCTGGGGAACGATAGCCGCCCGCGAGCGGGACCGCGGGAAGGTGGACGCCTACGTGGGCGCCTGGACGTCGCAACATGATCGCGCACAACTCCTGCACGACTGCGAACGGGCACAGGTGCCGTGTGGCCCGGTGTACGCGATCGACGAAATATTTGAAGACCCCCAATACGCGGCACGCGGCAACATCCTGAAGATGCTCGACGAACGCGCGGGGGAGGTGGCGATCCCCAATCTCGTACCCAGGCTGTCCGCAACGCCTGGCGAAGTGAAGTGGCTTGGGCCGGCGCTGGGAGCAAGCAACGCGGAAGTGTACGAAGGCATGCTGGGCATGACTTCCGCCGATCTCAAGGGTCTTGAGGCACGAGGGGTCATTTGAAGATTTGTCATCCCTGCGGCAAGGGGTTGCCCCTGGCAATTCTTTGCGCCGCGATACATGGAACACGGGCCTCAAGCGCCCGCTGGTCGATGGGCATTGGAAAGCCTGTCTGGAGAGCGGAGTGATTGAACCGATCAAGACCAAACCTGTCTGGACCGCCGCCGAACTCAACGCGGACGGTTCGTGGCTGTACGAATTGTCGTCTGCGGAAATTGAAGATTTTTCTGCTGGACTGAAACATGCCAAGGCTAGTGGGAAGACGATGTTTTCGCTATCCCGCAGTGACTTTCCCTTTGGCCCGGCGGCTCAGCGTGCGCTTGGCGCGGTCACTCAGGGCACCCAGGAAGGGTTCGGGTTGAAGCAGCTCAGAGGTTTTCCGGTGGCTGAATACAGCGATGAAGAGATGCGTTTGCTCTGGTGGGGGCTCGGCCTTCATTTGGGCGTGCCCCGACCTCAAGGGAAGGAGAGCCAGTTCATCTCCGACGTCACCAATGTATCTGGAGAGTTTCGTAGTGGCGCCGGCCGCGGCTACCACACGAAGTCCACGCTCGATTTTCATTCTGACAGCTGCGATGTGGTTGGCCTGTTGTGCCTTCGCGCTGCGAAATTAGGCGGAACGAGCTTGATTTCCAGCTCTGTGGCCGCCCACAACGAGATGCTCCTCGAACGACCTGATCTGGTCGAGGTGCTTTATTCCACTTTTGTATTCAGCCGCCAGGGGGAGCAGGCGCCGGAGGAAGCGCCATACTATGAGTCGCCGGTGTTTTCGGTGCGGGATGGGCGGTTTGCGTGCCGGCACCTGCTGAGCCATATTCGGGGTGCGCAGCTCAATTTCCCTGAAATTCCGCGGCTGACGGCTATCCAGCAAGACGCGCTTGCCTATCTTGACAGGACGCTTGCCAGGGCAGACTTGTGTTTTCACACCTATCTTCAACCAGGGGACATGCAATTCGTCAACAACTATGTGGTGTTGCATTCGCGTACGGAGTTCGAGGATTTTCCTGAACCCGCGCGCAAGCGCCATCTGTTGCGTTTGTGGCTGGCACTACCCACGGCCCAGGCGCTTCCCGCGAGTTGGGCGGCAGGATACAAGGCTACCGAAGCGAGATCGGTCCGCGGCGGCTTTCGCGGCGTGAACATAACTGAGGAAGTCATGGATTTCGAAAGCCGACTGGCCCGGGAACACGGGATGGCTTTCGGAATTTACGAGGATTTGCAGCGTTATCGCTCGGGCTCCGCCCGGGTAGATCATTGACCACCGCGAGGCATTCCATGGCACTAGATTTTCCACGGCCGATTCCACCGTCGCTGCGCGAGTGGCCTGGCCATATACAAGCCCACCAGCCGCTACAACGCACTGGGTGACTAGCTGACCATCCGCACGCATGGGGGCCGTCAACACCCACATCGACGCTTTTTCGCATGCGGGTTATGACGGCTTTGCGTTCAACGGGATGGATTACGCAAAAGTCATCAACATGGAGGAGGGTGCCGTCGAATTGGACGTCACGGCGCATGGACCCATCGTTACGCGCGGAATTCTCGCAGACGTTGCTCGAAGGCGGGGTGTGCAGTACCTCCAGCCTGGCGAGTGGGTTACGCCGCAGGACATCGAAAAGGCAGCCGAAAGGCTGGAGATACTTGTCAACCATCGGGCACAACATGTGCCCACCCTGCCCCAGCCGGCATCACTGCCGGTCGCGAGGGCCAACTGCGCCACCGATCCAGCCCGTCGGACCGAAGCGGCGAGCCAGACTGTGCCCGAGGTGGTCATGAGGAGCGTGTAGCCATCGGGTGGGCGGTGGAGGCTTCGAACCTCCGACCCCGGCAGTTTGAATGCTGGGAACCAGGACTTTCCTGGACGTTCCAAAACGCTGTTTACCTCTGTATTTTTTGCCAGATGGATAAGGAAGACCATGGCAACTTTCTCCAAGGTGTCCGAACGCTCCAAACTAAAGCCCCGGGCACGACCCGTATCGGCAATGTACTGCCCTACGGCCAAGCTATTGAAGCACGAGACGTGGCGTAGGGAGAAAGTGGCCATGAGTAGGCTTGGTGGCCCTGATTTACGCCGTGGCGATGCGTTGCGCACCAAATAGGTCTTCGCGCGCAGGCCGCACCAAGGCGCGTGCTTCGATTTGGTGATTACTGCGGCTTGATCCCTGCGGCCTGGAACAGCTTGCGGTAGCGCTCGAATTCGCTTCGGGAAAGCGCATCAAGTTCGGCGGGAGTCGATGGCGTGGTATCGACGCCGCCCGCCGCGAGTTCACGGGCCACGCCCGGGTCGTTTCCCGCTGCGGCGACTGCTTCGGACAGGCGGGCAACGACGGCACGAGGCGTGTTCGCCGGCGCGAACATTCCGAACCACGAAGTCCAGATGAAGTTCGGGATGCCGGCTTCCAGCATCGTGGGGGCGTCGGGAAGATAGACTTCTCTCTTGGGGCCGGTGGTGGCCAGCACGCTCAGCTTGCCGGCCTGGATCATGGGCTGCAGAGCATTGAAGACGTAGAACATGAAAGTGACCCGCCCTGTGCTGAGATCCACCAGCGCGGCGGCGGGGCTCGTGTACGGCACGTGGGTGAGTTGCAAACCCGTCGCGTTCTCGAATGCCAGGCCGAACACATGCGCGGAAGATCCAACCCCGGCCGACGCGTAGGTCACAGGGGCCTTGCTTGCCTTCGCATACGCAAGGAGGTCGGACACGGTCTTGAGATTCAAGCTCGCGGATGTGACGAGGGCAAAGCTGTATGAGGCCATCTTCGCTACCGGAACGAAGGCCTTGAAGGGCTCGTACGAGATGCTGGCCTGCAAGTGCGGACTTGCGGCGTGTGACGCGGTGGAGCCCATGAATACCGTGTAGCCGTCCGGCGGCGATGAGAGGACCGCCTCGGCGGCAATATTGCCGCCGCCACCGGGCCGATTTTCGATGAGGACCGGCTGGCCCAGGTTTTCGGTCATCTTGGGCGCCAACCGCCGAACAATGATGTCGGAGGCGCTTCCTGGCCCGAACGGGATAACCAGTTTCACCGGCTTGACCGGATAGTCGGCCGCCGCGCAACTCAGTGCGAGAGCCATCTGTCCGACCAGGAGGCCAATGGCCTGTGCCCATCCACCCTTGCCTCGCAGTTGCGAAGCGGGAGAACAGATTTCGTCGATTCGTGCAGTCATTCATGCTCCTTCATTGCATTTCGGGAAAATCATAAACTGGCCCAGTGAAAATCCGTCGTGGGGTAATTTCCGATGGGGTGCCTGACGTCACGCAGCACCCTTCAAATGCCGCTCGACCGCTGAACGTAGTATGCCCGCGTACTCCTTGTGCCGGTTGCGCATCTCGCGGGCCCACGCGCCCAGACCCATCGCGAGTGGCAGGCCGCTGAATTCCATGGGCAGCAGGACGCCCAGCGATGCAGCGCCTGGCGTCGCGCCCCGCAATGTGTAGTGATAGCCGCGTGAACGAATCGCTGCGAAGTCGCGCTGCAGCGCCGCGAGGCTGATGCGCTGGTTGACGGCGTCCGGGCCGCTGTTGTGGCGCAGCACGATGTTTTGAACCTTCTCCTCGGGCATCGCCGACAACAGCAGCCTCCCCACACCGGAACCGAGCAACGGCCGCAAGGTGCCGGAGCCGATATGCATGCGCCTCGTGGTGCTGCCGGGCACCACGTGCAGGTACTGCGCCTGGTCTCGGATCGGCACTGCTAGCAGGACCGTCTCGCCGGTCTGCTCTCCCACCTCGGCCATCATCCTCAGAACTTTGCCGGACGGTGTGAACAGTGGTTCCATCCACGCGCCAAGCAGCGTGACCCGCGCCGTGGGCAGGTAGCCTTTCAGGTCGGGCGCGCGCTGCATGTAGCCCAGCTCCAGCAGATTGCCCAACAGGATGGACGTGCTCGATATCGGATAGCCGAGGCCGCGAGCGATCTCCACCACAGTCGCCGGCCGCTGCAGGCGATCGAAGAATTCCAGGACTTCGAGGACTCGGACAGCGGATTTGACGGCGCGTGGCATCGAAAAGCGGTGCGCGCAACATCAGTCCACGCGCAGAAGTTTCTTGTCCACCTTGCCCGAGCCGGTGAGGGCGAACTCGTCCACGAAGACGTAGTTCAGTGGCACCTTGATTGCTGCGAGATGGCGGCGGCAGTGCTCGGACAGTTCCTGATCGGACACGGTGGCCCCCGCGCTGCGTTCGACGAAGGCGATGGCCACCTCGCCCCATTCGGCGTGCGGCCTTCCGACGACTGCCGCATTGAGCACAGCCGGGTGGCTCAGCAGCGCGGACTCGATCTCCTGCGCTGCCACGTTTTCGCCGCCGATCTTCAGCATGTCCTTGACCCGGCCGGTGAAGTGCACGTAGCCTTCCTCTATCCTCCCCAGGTCACCCGTGCGCAGCCAGCCATCGGGCAGGATCAGCGCGGCAGTGGCTTCAGGGTCGTCGTAGTAGCCCTTCATCGCGGGACCGCGTACCTGCAGCTCGCCGATGTCTCCGGCAGCCAGGGCCACGCGGCCCGTCTCGGGATCGGCGACGCGGTACTCGAACTGCTCATAGAGGCGGCCATGCGTGCCTAGGCGCTTGTCCGGCGGATCGTCGATGTCGCACAGGGACAGGTTGCCGTGGCCCTCGGTCGTGCCCCACTTCGACAAGATGAACTCCATGCCCATTTCATCGCGCAGGCGAACCAGCAGGTTCATCGGGCCGGTGGTCGTGCCCTTCTTCAGGCGCGAGAGGTCGAAGTGGCGCGTGCTCCCGGCCTCCAGCTGCCGCACACAAATGGTGTCAATGCCGTGTTGATAGGTGCAGCGCTCGCGTTCGAGGATCGCGAGCGATTCTGCGGCGTCGAACTTCTTGCACGACACCATCGCGGCGCCTACTGCCGTGACGCTCAGGATGCCCCAGATGCAGCCGCTCGCATGGAAGAACGGTGTTGGGCCGAACCAGCGGTCATGCGCATTGAGGTGCAAGCGTGCGTCGTGCAGGAAGGCGTTGCGAACCATTCCCAAGTGGGTGAGCATGCAGCCCTTGGGAAAGGCGGTCGAGCCTGATGTAAACATGATCACCGCAGTGGATTCCGGATCCACCTCCGGCAGGGCGGCATCGGCGGCGGCCGGACGAAGGTTCGCGTAGGCAGTACCGCCGCCGTACTCGCGTACGCCCAGCCGGAGCGTCGCCACTGCGTCGTCTTCCTGCTCCGCGAATTCGGAGAGCCGCCGCGCGAGCCCTTCCTCGGAGACGAGCAGGTCACAGCGCGACTTTCTCAGCACATAGCGCAGCTCGCGCGCTGAAAATCGCGGGTTCAGGGGGATCATCACGGCACCGGCCAGCGCGATGCCGAAATAGGCAAGCACCCAGTTCGCCGAGTTGTAGCCCATCAACGCGACGTGGTCACCGCTGGCCACGCCGCTGGCACGAAGCCGACGCGCGAAGGTGAGCGACTCCGCGAGCAGTTCGCCATAACGCATGCGCACCTGTTCGATGACGAGCGCTTCGTTGTCCGGCCAGTTCACGGCGGCCCGCCGCAACAAGCCGCCCAGGCTCAGCTGCCAGTCGGCCGCCGTCGGCACAGGCCAGGCTCGCGCCATGCCCGTCACCCGGCGAGCGAGAAGTACGGCATCACGGCGCCCGAGGGTAGTTCCTTGAAGCCCACGCGCAAGGGCATGCCGTCACGCAACTGTTCTTCCTTGGCGCCTTCGAGGTTGGCCATCATTCGCACGCCCTCGGCCATCTCCACCACGACGACCAGATAGGGCAGTGTCTTCGACACGGCCTCCACGACTGGCCGGTACACCGCCGTCCATGAATACAGCGTCGCGTCCCCGCAGCTGACGATCCAGTCGCCGGCGGGAGCCAGACATTTGGTGCAGCGCGGCGTAGGGTAGAACCAGACGTTGCCGCACGCATTGCACTTGGGGATGCGCAGCTCGTGTTTCTTGCAGCCTTCCCAGAAGAAACGCGCATAGGGCGAGGTGACGATGCGCATCCAGCCGATGTCGATGATGTCCGGATCCGTCGGGTCCGCCTCCACATCCAGCGGCGTCTTCATTTTCAAGTTGCTCACAAGGTGTCCTCCGTTCCGAGCACGAGCGTGCAGTGCGAGGTGAGCACGCCGGCCTGGCCGTGCACCATGGCCGTGTTCGCTTTCTTCTGCTGTCGCGCACCGGCTTCGCCACGCAGCTGGCGCACGGCTTCGATGATCGGCAGGGTCTGGCCCGGCGTGCCGGGGTGGGCGCACGCGAGGTTGCCGCCATGCGTGTTCACGGGCAAAGAGCCGCCAGGAGCGATCGCACCGGAGGCGACGAACTCGGCCGCATCGCGAATGTTGCAAAAGCCCATGGAGGCGAGGTTCGCGGGCACGCACCACGACACGGGGTCGCCTAGGAAGGCCATGTCCATGTCCTTATTGCCCAGGCGCGCGATGTCCTTCGCGCGATTCGCGGATTCCGCGCCGAGGTCGATGAGGTAGTCTGTGAAATTCGGCAGGTTGTGGATGTAGTAGTAGGAGAACATGCTGCCCGCGCCGAGCAAGTAGACGGGCTTCTTGCGCCCCCCCCTGGCATGGTCGGCTCGCGAGACCAGGAGCGCGGCGCCCCCGTCGGAGATGAGCGAGCAGTCCGCTCGGCGCAACGGGGTGGTGATGGGTCGGGAGGCCATCACGTCGGCTACCGTGATGGGCGTGTCGCGCAAGGCCGCCTTGGGGTTCAGCGCCGCCCACTGCCGCGCCGCCACGGCGGCGTGCGCGACCTGCTCTGGCGTCCAACCATACTCAATCATCAGGCGCCGCGCGACCAGTGCATACAGCGAGATGATGAGCGGCCCGAAAGGCAACTCGTATTCGAGGTGGTGGTGCGCGGCGAAGATCGGGATGATTCCGTCCGGGCCGAGCCCGGAAGACAGATTGTCTGCGAAGACGATCATCACGTTGTCGCACTGGCCCGTGGCAATCAGGCTCGCGGCCGTGCGCACGGCCGACGCACTGGAGGCGCCGCCCGTCTTGGTGACGTCCGTGTAGTGCTTGGCAGGCATCCCGAGATGCTCGGCGAGCAGGGCCTGGAAGCGCGTGTGGTCTTCCACACGCGAACCGAAGGCGATCAGCCCGTCGACCTGATCCTTGTCAATGCCTGCATCCTCGATGCACAGCCGCGCGGATTCCGCACACAGGTCCATGACATTCGAGCCAGGCAGGTGGCCGAGCGCCGTCTCTCCGATTCCGGTGATCGCGGCCGCGCCGCGCAGACTTGACATCGATGATTCCCCTTGTGAGTGGCTAGATGGGAATGTAAGCAAATCACGGACAAAAGACAAACATCGTCGACTCAGAATTCACATATGCGAACGACGAGGGACGTGATTGAGGGTTAACCCTCGAATGTAGCATCCTGGCGCACGGCTTCCTGCGGCTGCGCTGCAGAGATTGCGGGCACGACAGACTTCTGGCCTTCAGTACCAAACCCCGCGGGTTTTGCCCTGCATGCGGGGCGCGGCGGATGTCGCAGACGGCGGCGCACTTGGTGGACCATGTTTTTCCGCACCTGCCGGCGCGCCAGTGGGTGCTGTCTGGCCCCAAGCGGCTGCGTTACTTCATGCAGCGCGATGGGGCGGCGCTGAACAGCGCGCTGCGCATCTTTTTGCGGGTCATCGAGCAATGCCTGCTGCGCCACTGCCAAGGGGTGGCCAAGCTTGACAAGGCGGCGGTGCATATCGGTGCGGCGGCCGTGGCCCAGGTGCAGGCCGGCCCAGGTGTGCACCCGCATCCTGCGCGCGTTTGCCAGCCGCGGCCTGATCGAGCGCATCGCCGCCCTGGTGCCCCCGCCGCGCACGCACCGCCACCGGTACTACGGGGTTCTGGCACCGAACGCACCGCTCAGAGCTGTGGTGACGGCCATGGCGCAGGCGGGGCCGGCCCAGGTCGCGGTCGCGGTCGGGCAAAGCGGGCGCACTACCTCTGGGCGGTTCTCATCGCGCGCATCTACGAGGTTTTTCCGCTGGTGTGCCCCCTGTGTGGCGGCAACATGCGCATCCGTGCGTTCATCACCGAGGGGGTGCAGATCAGGCAGATCCTGGAGCACATCGGTGTGGAC
Organism: Rhodoferax sp. OV413; assembly: GCA_945861785.1. Taxonomy (GTDB): domain Bacteria; phylum Pseudomonadota; class Gammaproteobacteria; order Burkholderiales; family Burkholderiaceae_C; genus CAISIP01. Next base: position 64,392 of record CAMAWD010000024.1, read on the forward strand.
ACCCGGGTTCCACGTATCGCCCCGGTGCGCGGGCCGCCACTGTGGGGCGCGTGTGACGCACAGGGTGCAGATAGTGCTGCGCAGGGGGCGCCAATCGACCCGGACTGCGGCGAGTCAACCCAGACAGCGCCCGAGGACGTATTCGTTCAGCGCACTGAGTGGTGAACGCACAAACCGGCGATGCCGATGCCAAACCGGTGATGCCGATGCAAACGCGCTCCGTGGGGCGGGCCGTGCTGGTCGGGCTCGGTCGCCCCAAATGGCCTGGTCAAACGCAGCATCAGGACCAGGTGAAGCCCAGTGGTCGGCCCAGAGGTCGTGGCGACGCAGACAGCGTGCGGGTATTGAGGGTGGCTGCAGGGACGATATCTGGGCTCGGGTAGTTGATTTCCTATCCCCATAAGGCAGCAGGTGGGCGCGTGGCGCCTGGCGTGTGGCCTTCGCCGAGACTCTGAAGCAAAACCGAACAATCCCCGGCGCACTTCCCAATAGACGCCGAAGGCTCGCTTCGCTTTCAATGGAGTCCCCGCAACGACTCCCGCTTGATTGCCATGCACGCCCCCCATCCCGATTCCCAACACTTCAAGCTGCCGCCCGACGTCCAGGAGTTCTGCGACATGGCCAAACGCGTCGTGCGCGACGAGCTGCTGCCACTGGAGCAGCAGTTCATGTCCAGCCCGAACCAGGCCTACGGCCAGCCCGAGATCATGATGATCCGCCGCGTCTTCCCCGGCGCGGTGGCCGAGCGGCTGGAGAAAATCTCGCGTGACACGGGCCTGTGGTACATGATGGTGCCGGAGGAATACGGCGGCCCCGGCCTGTCCATGCTGGCCCAGGTGGCCGTGATGGAGCAGCTGATGTACTCGGCCGTGCCGCTGCCGATGGCCAGCGTCGGCAACATCCTCTATGAATGCAAGGGCGACCAGATAGAGCGCTTCCTCAAGCCCGTGATCGCGGGTGCCAAGACCACCGCCTTCGGCCAGACCGAGCCCAATGCCGGCTCCGACCCGGGCGGCATGATGCAGACCCGCGCCGTGCGCAGGAACGCCAAGTGGGTGATCAACGGCACCAAGATGTGGATGTCCAACGCCGACGACTGCGACTTCGTCATGCTGCAGGCTGTGACCGACCCCGAGAAGCGCCAGCGCGGCGGCATCACCATGTTCCTGGTGGACCGCAAGAACCCCGGCATGAAGGTGCGCGCGGGCATCCCCACCTGGCTGGGCACCACGCCGAAGCAGCACATCGTGGACTTCGAGGACTGCGAGGTGCCCGACGAAGACGTGCTGGGCGAGGTGGGCAAGGGCTTCACGCTCGGCCAGCAGTGGCTCACCATCCACGACCGGCTGCTGCGCGGCCCCTACGCGCTGGGCAAGATGCAGCGCGCGCTGGACATGAGCGTGGACTGGGCCAAGCAGCGCGTCACCTTCGGCAAGCCGCTGTCCGAGCGGCAGGCCATCCAGTGGCACCTGGTGGACATGTACGTGGACATCCAGGCGCTGCGCTCCATGACCTACGAGATGGCCGCGCGCGCCGACAGCGGCGAGGACGTGCGCACCGAGGCCGCGCTGATCAAGCTGTGCGCGGGCGAATGGGGCGCGCGCTGCCTGGACCATGCCATCCAGGTGCACGGCGCCATGGGCGAGACGCTGGAGCTGCCGCTCAGCATGTTCTACCGCTACCTGCGCCACGCGCAGATCGGCGGCGGCACCAACGAGATCCAGAAGATGCTGATCGCGCGCAAGTTGCTCAAGTAGCCGCCCTCGGCCACACTGATTCAAGACAAGGAGACAAGCCATGCAAAGAAGCCACCTCATCCGCGCCGCCCTGCTGGGCGGTGCTGTCGCGCTTGCGGGCGCGACGGCCGTTGCCGACGATGCCTATCCGGCCAGGCCGGTGAAGATCGTCATCGGCTTCGCGCCGGGCAGCGGCACCGACGTGACCGCGCGCCTCATCGCGCAGGAACTGCAGAAGTCCCTGAACCAGACCTTCGTGGTGGAGAACCGCCCCGGCGCGGCGGTGCAGATCGCCGCCAACCTGGTGAAGGCGGCCCCGCCGGACGGCTACACGCTGCTGCTGACGTCCAACTCGTCACACTCCGTCAACCCGCACGTCTACAAGGTGCTGTCGTATGACCCGGTGGCCGACTTCACGCCCGTCGGCGGCGTGGCCTCGCTGCCGTTCGTGGTGGCGGTGAACGCCGATGTGCCGGTGAAGACGCTGCCCGAGCTCGTCACCTGGTCGCGCGCCAACAAGGGCAAGGTGTTCTACGGCTACAGCGGCACGGTGTTCCGCGTGCCGGGCGAAACGCTCAACCGCACGCAGCAGCTCAGCGCCACCGCCGTGCCGTTCAAGAGCAGCCCCGACGCCATGACCGAGGTCATCGCCGGGCGCGTGCAGTTCCTGGTGGTGGACCTGGCTTCCAGCCAGCCGCACCTCACCTCCAAACGCCTGCGCGCGCTGGCCGTCACCAGCGCCAAGCGCTCGGCCCTGGCGCCCGAGCTGCCCACCGTGGAAGATGCCCTGGGCCTGACCGACTTCGACATGGCGGCATGGACGGGCCTTTTCGGCCCGGCCAACATGCCCAAGCCCATCGTGGACAAGCTCAGCGCCGCGCTGCTGAAAATCCTGGCCAACCCCGAGATGCGCCAGCGCATGCTGGCCGCCAACATCGAGCCCATGCCTTACGACCCGGCGGCGTTCGGCAACTTCGTGAAGCAGCAACTCAGGTCCTGGGGCGCCAAGGTCAAGGACGCCGGGATCGAGCCGGAATGAGCCCCGCCCGCAACCTCGTGACATCCAGTTGAAGGAGCCGCGCCATGCCTATCGACGTGACCGTTGAAGACCACATCGCCCTCATCACCATCAACCGGCCCGAGCGCATGAACGCGCTGGACAACGCCCACTACCGCGCGCTGTCCGAGGCCTGGGTGCGCGTGCGCGACGACGGCAACATCCGCTCCGCCATCGTCACCGGTGCCGGCGACCGCGCCTTCTGCGCCGGCGCCGACATCAAGTCGCTGCTGCCGCAACCCACCGCCCTGTCCGACATGTGGCTTACGCAGAAGGACCAGATCATCAACCGTGGCCTGGAAGTCTGGAAGCCGATCATTGCGGCCGTGAACGGCGTCTGCATGGGGGGCGGCACCTGCATGCTGTTTGCCACCGACATCCGCATCGCCGTGCCCACGGCGGTGTTCAGCCTGGCCGAGGTCAAGCGCGGGCTCGTGCCCGGCAACGGCGCCACGCAGCGCGTGCTGAGCCAGCTGCCCTATGCGATTGCGATGGAGATGGTGATGACGGGCGACTCGATCGATGCGGAGAGCGCCGCGCGTTGGGGCCTGATCAACCGCATCGTGCCGCCGGAGAAGCTGATGGACACCGCCTTCGAGTATGCGCGGCGCATCGGCCGCAACGCCCCGCTGGCGGTGCAGGCGGCCAAGGAGCTAGCCATCCGCGCCCGCGACGTCGACCTGCAGACCGGGCTGCGCATGGAAACCGTGATGAACCGCATGCTGTGGGAGAGCGAGGACCTGAAAGAGGGCGCGGCGGCGTTCGCTGAAAAACGCGAGCCCCGCTTCCAGGGCCGCTGAGCCGACCGTCCAGGGCCATGCAAAACGACAGCGTCCTCAAGGGGGTGACGGTGCTGGAGTTCGGGGTGCGCATCGGCGCCTCCGTCGCCGGCTCCGCGCTCGCGCAGCTGGGCGCGACGGTGCTGTTCGTGGAAACCGCCGCTGCGCCATCCGGCGCGGCCACCAAATTTTCCTGCCGCGAGCAGTTCGCCGCCGGCAAGCTGAGCCTGCTGCCGGAGCGCGGCAGCGAGGCCGACCGCGGCCTGCTGGCGCAACTCGCCGCCGTCGCCGACGTGGTGCTGCTGTCATCGGACCTCGACCCGGCCGGCGCCTGGGGCCCGGCCGGCGCGCGTGCGGGCGCCGTGGTCTGTGACATCACCGCCTTCGGCAGCAGCGGCCCGCTCGCCGGCAGGCCCTGCTCGGACGCGCAGATCCAGGCACTGTCCGGCATCCTCGGGTGCACCGGCATGCCGGACGGCGGGCCCACGCCCATCCCCTTGCCGCTGGTCGAGCACATGGCCGGCCTGTATGCGGCCGGCGCGGTGCTGTGCGCGCTGCGGCAAAGGAGAGCCGACGGCTTCGCCCCGTCCGTGGAGGTCAGCCTCTACGACGTGGGTTTCGCGGCGATGACTTCCTTTCTTGCGCCCGCGCTGGAGGACCAGGCGCCACGCGCCACGCGGGTGGGCAATCGCCATACCATGGCGGCGCCCTGGAACGTGTACCGCGCGGCCGACGGCTGGATCCTGCTATGCGCCGGCAGCGACGAGCAGTGGCGGCGCATCTGCCGCCTGGTCGGCCGTGAGGAGTTGGCCGGCGAGCCCGCCTATGCGAAGAATGCGGACCGCGTGACGCATGTCGCCCAGGTCGATGCCGTCGTGCAGGCCTGGGTCGATGGCCGCAGCGTGGACGAATGCGTGGAGCGGATCAGCGCGCTCGGCTTGCCCTGCGGCCCGGTGGCGCGCATCGACGGCTACCCGCGCGAAGCCAACCTGGCGCACCGGCGCATGGTGCATGAGACGCAGGACCCGGTGACCGGCAGGCCGGTGTTTGTGCCCGGCCCGGTGTTCAGGATGAGCCGCTCGGGCGGGCAGGCGCTGCTGCGCATTCCGCTGCCGGATGCGGACAGGGCGGAGATCACCAGGCTCGCGCGCGAGTCGCGGCCTTTCACCGCGGGCACCCGGCCGCTGCCGGCGAAGGAGCCTTTCGCGGGCGTCCGCGTGCTGGAGATTGGCCACTACACCACGGTGCCCATTGCCACCCGCACCCTCGCGGCCCTGGGCGCCGAGGTGATCAAGATCGAGCCGGCGGAAGGCGAGGCCGTGCGGCGCTGGCCGCCCATGCGCAACGGGCAGGGCATCTTCTTCACCTTCCAGAACTCGGACAAGAAATCCGCCTGCCTTGACCTTGAAACAGAGGACGGCCGCGCCCTGCTGGCGCGGCTGATCGCCTCGGCCGACATCCTGGTGGAGAATCTGCGCCCCGGCGCGCTGGCGCGCAAGGGCTTCTCGCCGGCCGAGGTGGAGCGCATCAACCCGCGGCTGGTCTACTGCTCGATCTCCGGCTTCGGCGCGGACTCGCTGTACCCGGGCCGCGCCGCCTTCGACACGGTCATCCAGGCGATGTCGGGGCTGATGGACGTGACGGGCGTGAACGGCATGCCGCTGAAGACGGGGCCTTCGAGCGCCGACGTGCTGGGCGCCGCGTGCGGCTTCACCGCGATGGTGGCCGCGCTGGAATACCGCGACGCTTCGGGCCATGGCCAGTACATCGACCTGTCGATGCAGGACATCACCGCGTGGGCCACCCAGACGCTGTGGAATGGCGTGCAGCGCGCGCCGCGGCCGGCCGTCATCGCGAGCGGCGACGGGCATGTGCTCGGGCAGGGCGGCGATGCCGTGCCGGTGCTGGGCGTGGGGGAGGTGCTGCAGGCCGGGCAAACGATGGCGCGGCGTTTGTGGTTCACGGCGCAGATGGAGGGCGCCTGGTTCCCGCTGCTGGCGGTGCCGTTCCGCCTGGACGGAGTATCACCCCTGGTCCTGGAGCCCGCGCCGCCCTTGGGCCGCGACACCGAAGAAATCGCGCGCGGCCTGCCGGAGCCGGGCGCTGCTCAAACACAGGAGAGATTCACATGAAAGTCAGAAGGTCCATGCTGCTCGTGCCCGCCGGCGACGAGCGCAAGATAGAAAAGACGCGCGACGCCGCGGCCGACGTGCTGATGTTCGACCTGCAGGACAGCGTGCCCTTCGACAACGCGGCCAAGGCGCGCGCGCGCGACACGCTGCGCGGCGCGCTGGCCCGGCCGTTTGCGAAGCACATCGAAGTCAACGTGCGGGTCAACGCCATCGACTCGCCCTGGCTGCTGCCCGACTTGGAGATGGCGCTGGAGGCGGGCGTGGATTCGGTGACCTTCGCCGAACTGCGCACGCCCGGCGACGTCATCCACTTCGAGCGGCTCTTGCGATCGCTCAGGCCCGGCAAGCGCGTGCCCGAGGTGCTGCTGGATATCGAGACTCCCTCGGCACTGTGCCACCTGGAGGAGATCGCCCGCCAGGCCACGCTGGTCACCGGCATGATGGTGGGCGTGAACGATTACGCGCTGGAAGTGCATTCGTCCGGCGCGCTGTTCGGCCAGCAGGGCGAGCCCTGCCAGGACCACCTCACCTGGATTCGCCCCAAGACCGTGGCCGTCGCGCGCATGCACGGCTGGACGGTGGCCGACGCGGTGATGCTGAAAGACCCGAAGGACCTGGACGCCGGCCGCGCCGCCATGTGGCTGTCCCGGCGCATGGGTTTTGACGGCTGGGTGGTGCTGTTCCCGCCGCAGCTGCCGGTGGCCCATGAGGTGTTCTCGCCGACCGGGCAGGAACTGGCCTGGGCGCAGGAGGTGACACAGCGCTACGCGCGCGAACAGGCCGTGCCGGAGGCAGAGCGCAAAGCCACCGTCGCGCGCCAGCACCTGCAGCTGGCGCGCTACCTGCAGGGCCTGGACGGCGCCATCCGGGCGGCGGCGAACTGAAGCCCCGCGTGCACTCCTGCCGGGCCGCCCTCCATAATGGCTGCCTGAGGAGTGCACTTTCCTTGCGACACCGCGTTTCCATCCGACAGATCGAGGGTTTCCTGCTGGCCAGCGAGCAGCTGTCGTTCAGCCGCGCCTCGGAAGAGATGCACATCACGCAGTCCGCGTTCTCGCAGCTGATCCGCGAGCTGGAGTCGCAGCTGGGCGTGCAGCTGTTCGACCGCACCACGCGGCGCGTGCACCTGACGGCCGCCGGCGAGGCGATGCGCCTGAAGATGCAGCGCGGCCTGCATGCCATCGACGACGCCTGCGACGAGGCCCGGGCCATCGCGCGGGTGGACCGCGGCCACATCCGCGTGGCGTCGCTGTCGTCGCTGGCCATCGGCATCATCACGCGCACGCTGGCGCATGTGCGCACGGAGTTCCCGGGCATCACCGTTTCGCTGCGCGAAGACGCCAACGACCGCCTGGTGGACCTGGTGGCGGCCGGCGACACCGACCTGTCGGTCTGCACCGAGATCCGCTCGGCGCCGGGTCTGGCCTTCGACCCGCTGTTCGACGACGAGCTGGTGATGGTCATGCAGCAGGACAATCCGCTCGCCAAGTCCCGGCAGATCGCCTGGGAGCAGCTGCAGGACGAGCCGCTGGTGCTCACCGCGCGCGGCACCAGCACGCGCGAGAGCGTGGCGGCCGCCCTCACGCGGCACGGCATCGACAAGCCCGCGGAGTATGAAGTGGCCAGCATGCCGACGTCGATCTCGCTGGTGCGGGCGGGCTTCGGCAGCACCTTCATCTCCCGCGTGGCGCTGCTGGACACCGACCGCAAGGGCCTGAAGGCCGTGCGCATGCAGCGCCCGGCCCTGCGCCGCATGGGGATCTACCGCCGCTCCGACCGCACGGCATCGCCGGCCATGCTCAAGTTCATCGAACTGCTCAAGCTGGAAGTCGCGGAAACGCTGAGCCGGCTGCGCTAGGGCGATGCAGGAAAACATGAACACCCTCCTTCAGCAACTGGCCCCCGGTGGAACACTGCGCGCGGCGATCAACCTGAGCAACTTCCTGCTCGTCAGCGGGCAGTCGCCGGCGGGTGACTGGCAGGGCGTGGCGCCGGACATGGCCCGGGCCATCGCCACGCGCCTGGGAGTGCAATTGCAATTCGTGCCCTACAAGACGCCCAGCGAGCTGGCCGACGCGGCGCAGACCGGCGCATGGACCGTCGGCATGATCGGCGCGGAGCCGGCGCGCGCCGAAAAAATCAGCTTCACCGCCGCTTACGTCGAAATTGAAGCGACCTACCTCGTGCCGCCCGGTTCGGCGTTGCGGCACGCGTGCGAGGTTGACCGCCCCGGCAACAGGATCGCCGTGTTCACCGGCAGCGCGTACGCCCTCTGGCTGGTGCGCAACCTGAAGCATGCCGAACTGGTCCACGCTTCAAGCTTTGACGGGGCCTTCAGTCAGTTTCGCGGCGAGGGCCTGGAAGCGCTCGCATCGCTCACGCCCAAACTGGTATCCGATGCGGCCCGCTGGCCGGGCTCGCGCATTCTCGATGGGCGCTTCATGGGCATCCAGCAGGCCGTGGGCACGGGCAGGCAAAACGCCGAAGCTGCCGATTTCCTCCAGGGCTTTGTGGAAGAGGTGAAGGCCTCCGGGCTGGTTGCCGAATGGATCGGCAGGCACCGGGTGCAGGGCCTGTCCGTGGCCCGGGCGGCAGCCCGGTGATCCCGACCGGCCCCTGGGCCACGCTGGCCGTCACGCTCGCCATCCAGGCGATGGTCTCGATGGCGGTGTTCAGCGTGCCGGTGCTGGCGCCGGAACTGGCGCGCCTGCTCGGCGTGTCGCCCTCGCTGGTCGGGCCGTATGTGGCCATCGTCTATGTGGGCGCGATCATGGCGAGCACGCTGGCCGGACCGCTGGTGCTGCGCTACGGGGCGCTGCGGGTCAGCCAGTGCGCCACGCTGTCATGCGCGGCGGGGCTGGCCCTCCTGGCCACGGTTCCTTCCATACCCGCGGCCATCATCGGCGGCCTGCTGGTGGGCCTGGGCTGTGGTCCCATCACGCCGGCCAGTTCGCACATGCTGGCGCGCTCGACGCCGGCGCATCGCGTGTCCCTGGTGTTCTCGGTGAAGCAGACCGGCGTGCCGCTTGGCGGCATCCTGGCCGGCGCGCTTTTGCCGCCGCTGCTCATCGCGGCCGGCCTGTCCTTCGCGCTGTGGAGCGTGGCGGCCGCCTGCGTTGTGTGCGTGCTGCTGGCGCAGCCGCTGCGGGGGGCGCTGGATGCGGACCGCGAGCCGTCGCGCGCGCTGGGCATGGCGAACCTTGCCGGGCCCATCAGCATGGTCCTGCGGCACCCGCCGCTGGCGCGCCTGGCGGCGTCCTCGTTTGTTTTTTCCGCCATGCAGATGAGCCTGGCCACCTATCTGGTGACCTACCTGAACACCACCCTCGGCTACAGCCTGGTGCAGGCCGGCGCTGCCCTGGCGTTCTCCCAGGTGGGCGGCGTGACGGGGCGGATTCTCTGGGGCTGGATCGCCGACCGCTGGCTCGGCGCGCTGCGCATGCTGGCCGTAGTGGCGGCCATCATGGCCGTGTGCGCCGTGTGCATGTCGGCACTGGGCGCGGGTGTGCCGCCTGTGCTGCTGGGCGTGCTGCTCATCGCTTTCGGCGCGTCGGCCACCGGATGGAACGGCGTGTACCTTGCCGAGGTCGCGCGCCAGGCGCCACCCGGCATGGCGAGCACTGCGACGGGCGGCTCGCTGGCCGTGACTTTCTTCGGCGTGGTGCTGGGCCCCTTGCTGTTTGGCGGCGTCGCCGAATTGTTTGGCAGCTATCGCGTCGGCTACGTCGCCCTGGCGATCCCGGCGGCGTATTGCGCCTGGCGCCTCGCGCGGCCGGGGCGTGCTGAAGGCTAGCCCTGCCCATTGCCCATAAGTATTCTCAACTTGTATCCGGCGGCCTGAGAGAGAAACCCAGGCACATCATCTGCAAGACCGCGTAACCCTGCCACATGATCTGGTGCCCCGGGGGCGGATCATTTTTGCGGCCAAGGTAGCCGCCCAGTCGAGCAACCAGGCGCACCGCATCCCCAAGGTTGGCAGGCGGCGTGATCCTGTTTTGTTTGGCGAAGGCGCTGAGCACCGTGACCTCGATGTCCGACAGCAGGACCTGGGCAGGAAGTTCCGGGCAGGCCCGCCCCAGCAATGTCAGACGACCTGATCTCTAGGATTTTATTTTGACCCCAATTTCAGAATCAGGCGCAGGCTGGTGCGCGGAAATACGGTTTCCGCGGCGTTCAGTTCGTCACATAGTTTCTGGATCGCCAAGTCCGAATTTTTCTGAGCCAAGTGGTGAAGCTGTGCGGCCAGCGTCTGGGCTTTCAAGTCCACGACTGAAAGTCCAGTAGCCAATCGGAATATCGTGCCGCTCGAGGCGCAGCGACAGCGACCGGGTGAAAGTCTGTCGCACCATCACCCGGCCCTGGCTGGCCAACGACCGCGGGCAAGGCGGCCTGCGCCATTCGCAAACAAACGGTGGAGCCCGTCTTTGGCATCATCAAGTCGGTGATGGGGTTCAGGCAGTTCTCCTTGCGCGGATTGCGCAAAGCAACTGGCGAATGGAATCTGGTTTGCCTGGCCTGGAACGTCAAACGCATGGCCGTACTCCGTCCAAAAGTTGGATAAGGGAAGGAAATACCGTGAAAAACGCGCGAAACCTCAAGAATTCGGTCCGATATGCCTGTTGTTTAGACAACTTCGAAACCAGCCGCGTTTTTGATCTCTCAAGTCCGACCGGCTGCCAGTCTCAAGCACTCGAATTTTCCAGCCTTTAAATGGTGACCATGATTTTATGAAAAATGCTACTATGTGACCTAATTTTTTACCGAGGTGCGTCATGCAAGTCTCCATCCGCGAACTAAAAGCCAACCCGGCACGCGCCATTGCCTTGGTGCAGCAAGGTCAACGTATACAGATCACATCACATCGCCGGGTCGTCGCCGAGCTGGTTCTTCCCACTGAGCCCACGGCACAAGCAAGCCCTCCATCTGACGAAGATGCCATGCAGCGCCTGCTTGCATCCGGCCTGATCGCCGAGCCTGCTTCCAAGCCATTCAAAATAGGCAAAGCCATCGTGTTTGCCCCAGGCCCAGACGGCCAAACCATGAGCGACTTGGTGATTGAACTGCGAGGCCCCAAGTGATCTTGTTTTGCGACACTTCGGCACTCATGAAGCTCTATGCGCAAGAACAG
>CAMAWD010000025.1 GCA_945861785.1 Rhodoferax sp. OV413
GGCACGCGAACGCACCACGGTGCGGGCCGCCTCGATCGATTCCTTCATCACGTCGCCCAGGGTACCGGTGCGGATGATGGCGCCCTTGCCCGGCACGTTCACGGCTTCGATGGTCAGCAGGTCGCCGCCGACTTCGGTCCACGCCAGGCCAACCACCTGCCCCACCTGGTTCTGGTCTTCGGCGCGGCCATAGGTGTACTTGCGCACGCCCAGGAAATCATTGAGGTTGTCCTCGGACACAACCACCTGCGCGGTCATCTTCTTGAGTTGCAGGCCCTTCACCACCTTGCGGCAGATCTTGGACAACTCGCGTTCGAGCGAGCGCACGCCGGCTTCTCGGGTGTAGTAACGCACGATGTCGCGCACTGCACCCTCGGTGATGCTCAACTCGGCATCTTTCACCCCGTTGTTCTTCAGTTGCTTGGGCAGCAGGTATTTGATCGCAATGTTGCTCTTCTCGTCCTCCGTATAGCCGGACAAGCGTATGACCTCCATCCGGTCCAGCAGGGCCGGTGGAATGTTCATCGAGTTGGATGTCGCGACGAACATCACGTCGCTCAAGTCAAAGTCGACCTCGACATAGTGGTCGCCGAACTTGTGGTTCTGCTCCGGGTCGAGCACCTCCAGCAATGCGCTGGAAGGATCACCCCGGAAGTCGGTACCCAGTTTGTCGATCTCGTCGAGCAGGAACAGCGGGTTGCGTGTTCCGACCTTGGACAGGCTTTGAAGCACCTTGCCCGGCATGGCGCCAATGTAGGTGCGGCGATGCCCGCGGATCTCGGCTTCGTCGCGCATGCCGCCCAGGGCCACGCGCACGTACTTGCGCCCTGTAGCCTTGGCGATGGACTGGCCGAGAGAGGTCTTGCCAACCCCCGGCGGGCCGACCAGGCAAAGAATCGGTGCCTTGACCTTGTCCACGCGCTGCTGGACCGCGAGGTATTCCAGGATGCGGTCCTTGACCTTGTCGAGGCCGAAATGGTCTTCGTTCAACACGTTCTCGGCATTGCCGAGGTCGTGTTTGATCTTGGTCTTGGCGGCCCAGGGCAAACCGGCCAGCACATCGATGTAGTTGCGCACCACAGCTGCCTCGGCAGACATGGGTGACATCAGCTTGAGCTTCTTGAGCTCCCCCTCGGCCTTCTTCAAGGCGTCCTTGGGCATCTTGGCGGCCTTGATCTTCTTCTCGATTTCGTCTATGTCGGCGCCGTCTTCACCCTCACCAAGCTCCTTCTGTATCGCCTTGACCTGCTCATTGAGGTAGAAGTCGCGCTGGTTTTTCTCCATCTGCCGCTTGACGCGCCCGCGAATTTTCTTGTCCACGTTGAGAATGTCGACTTCGCGCTCGATCTGCTCGAACAGGTTTTCGAGCCGTTCTTTCACGCTTGCAAGGCTCAGTACAGCCTGTTTGTTGTCCAGTTTCAACGGCAGATGGGCGGCAATGGTGTCGGCCAGTCGACCAGCATCGTCAATGCTGGAAATCGAGGTAAGGATTTCGGGCGGTATCTTCTTGTTCAGCTTGACGTACTGGTCGAACTGCTGCATCACCGCACGGCGCAGTGCTTCGATCTCGCTCGCCTTGCCGTGGCGCGCGGTCAGACCTTCAGCGACCGGTTCGACCGGTGTCACGTTGGCGGTGAAAAAAGCCTCGCCCTCCTCGATCTTGTTGACCAGCGCCCGCTGGTGGCCCTCCACGAGGACCTTGACCGTTCCATCGGGCAGCTTCAGCATCTGCAGGATCGTCGACACACAACCAACATCAAACATGTCGGACACAAGCGGATCGTCCTTGGCAGCGGCCTTTTGGGCCACCAGCATGATCCGCCGTTCGGACTCCATGGCAGCCTCGAGGGCCTTGATGCTTTTGGGTCGCCCGACAAACAGCGGAATGACCATGTGCGGAAAAACAACAACGTCGCGCAGGGGCAGAAGCGGCAAGTCCAGTGGGGTGGCGGGGAGCAGTGTGGAACCAGACATAGCAAAACCTTTTCGTTACCAACTCAAGATGGATGGCATGGCGGGAATTTCAACCCGTCTTTTGATTATCGACGTCATCGGCAATGTATCGCCCCGAACAGGAACGGATTTGGCCATCAGATGCAGGCGTTCAACGGAACGGGCTCAGGCCTTCTTGGCCAGTTCCCGGTAAACCAGCAGCGGCCGCTTGTTTTCCTCGATGGTCGACTCGTCGACCACGACTTTGTCCACATTGGCTGCATTCGGCAGCTCGAACATGGTGTCGATGAGGGATTGCTCCAGGATGGAGCGCAGCCCACGCGCGCCGGTCTTGCGCGCAAGTGCCTTCTTGGCAATGGCCTTGAGGGCCGACGGACGGATTTCGAGGTCGACGCCTTCCATGGAAAACAGCTTGGCGTATTGCTTGACGAGCGCGTTCTTGGGCTCGACCAGAATCTGCACCAGGGCATCTTCGCTCAGCTCGGCCAGGGTGGCGACAACCGGCATACGTCCGACCAGTTCCGGAATCAGGCCGAACTTGATCAGGTCTTCCGGTTCGACGTCCTTGAAGACCTCGGTCAGGCTGCGCTGTGCCTTGCTCTTTACGGCAGCACCGAAACCGATCCCGGAGGCTTCTGTCCGGTTGTCGATCACTTTTTCAAGACCGGAGAAGGCCCCGCCACAGATAAACAGGATGTTGGTGGTATCGATCTGGACAAAATCCTGGTTGGGATGTTTGCGACCTCCTTGCGGAGGCACGCTGGCCATCGTCCCCTCAATGAGCTTGAGCAGGGCTTGCTGCACACCCTCACCCGACACATCGCGGGTAATCGACGGGTTGTCCGACTTGCGGGAGATTTTGTCGATCTCGTCGATGTACACGATACCGCGCTGGGCACGGTCCACCTCGTAATTGCAACTCTGCAGCAACTTGAGAACGATGTTTTCAACGTCCTCGCCAACGTAACCCGCTTCTGTCAGGGTGGTGGCGTCGGCCATCACAAAGGGAACATCGAGCATTCGGGCGAGGGTTTGGGCCAGCAAGGTCTTTCCGGAGCCGGTGGGGCCGATCAGCAGGATGTTGCTCTTGGAGAGCTCGACATCGTCCTTCTTGGCCTTTTCCTTGTGGCGCAGGCGCTTGTAGTGGTTGTAGACAGCCACCGCCAGAGTCCGTTTGGCTGGCTCCTGCCCGATCACATAGTTGTCGAGGTTGGCCTTGATCTCGGCCGGTGTGGGCAATTCTCCGCGCGCGTCCTTGGACACCGTGCTGGGAGGCAGTTCGTCACGGATGATTTCGTTGCAGAGCTCGATGCATTCGTCACAGACAAAAACCGACGGACCGGCGATCAGCTTCTTCACCTCATGCTGGCTCTTGCCGCAGAACGAGCAGTAGAGGGTTTTTTCGCCGGATGCGCCTTTTTTCTCGGCCATGGAATCAATGCCTTTTACGAAGTTACGCCATGATACCGAAACGTACCAGGCCAGACCGCGACCCGACGGCCACCGCAGTGCAGCCAAACGCGGCAGAATCGTCCACCATCAGGCCCGCTTGGTTATCACCTGGTCGATGACGCCATAGTCCTTGGCCTCGTCGGCAGACATGTAATAGTCGCGTTCTGTGTCGCGCTCGATGCGCTCCAGCGGCTGACCGGTGCATGCGGCCAGGATCTTGTTCAGTTGTTCGCGTGTCTTGAGGATTTCGCGCGCCTGGATTTCGATCTCGGTCGCCTGACCCTGGCTGCCGCCGGAAGGCTGGTGGATCATGATCTTCGAATTTGGCAGGGAAAAGCGTTTCCCCTTGGCCCCGGCCGCCATCAGGAATGCGCCCATGCTCGCCGCAAAACCAGTGCACAACGTGGACACGTCCGGCTTGATGAAATTCATGGTGTCGAAAATCGCCATGCCGGCCGACACCGACCCACCCGGGGAGTTGATGTAGAACGAGATGTCCTTGTCGGGGTTCTCGCTTTCGAGGAACAACAACTGCGCCACCACCAGGTTGGCGGTCTGGTCATTGACCGGGCCGACCAGAAAGATAACCCGCTCTTTCAGCAGACGCGAGTAGATGTCGTAGGAGCGCTCGCCCCGACCGGATTGCTCGATGACCATGGGCACCATGCCCAGTCCTTGCGTCTCATAGGCACTGTTACGAAAATTCATGCTGGTTCCAAAGTGTTAGAACGCGACACCCCACGGGCCGCTCTTGTGCAAATGCGGCCGCATTTGTCAACTGCAAGCCGGTCCTGCGAATCAAAACTGTACCTGCCAAAACTCAACTCTGCCCCATCAACTCGTCGAAGTCCACCGCCTTCGTGGTGACCTTGACCTGGCCCATCACGTACTCCGTGACATTGTTCTCGATCACGATCGATTCCACCTCGGCCATGCGCTTGTTGTCGCCGTAGTACCAGCGCGCCACCTCCAAGGGCTTTTCGTAACTGGCCGCCAGATCATCGATATGGGCCTTGACCTGGTCCGGACGGGCATGCAGGCTGTTGGCACGCACAAGTTCGGCAACCACCAGGCCGAGCCGGACGCGGCGCTCGGCTTGCGGGCGGAAGACTTCTTCCGGGATGGGCGCCTTGTCGGCATCCTTCACGCCGCGTTGCTTCAGATCGGCCCGGGCGTTTTCAATCATGCGCTCCAGCTCCGACTGCACGCTGGCGTTTGGCAGGTCGAGCTGGGCCTTGGACACCAGTGCATCCATGGCTGCCTGCTTGTTGCGTGACAAGAGCCGGAACTTTACCTCGCGCTGCAGGTTTTTGCGGATGTCGGCGCGCAGGCCGTCGACGCTGGCGTCGCCATTTCCGAGCGACTTGGCGAGCGCTTCGTCGACCTCGGGCAGGTGCGCCGCTTCGATCTTCTTGACGGACACCATGAAATCAGCCGTCTTGCCTGCCACGTCCTTGCCATGGTAATCGGCCGGAAACGCCAACTGAAATGTCTTGCTCTCGCCGACCTTCATGCCAGACGTGGCCGCCTCGAATTCCTTGAGCATCTGGCCGTCACCGAGGATGAACTGGAAATCCTGCGCCTTGCCGCCGGAGAATGGCTCGCCGTCGATCTTGCCTTCGAAATCGACCGTTGCACGGTCGCCGGTCTGGGCCGGTGCGTCATGTGGACGCAGGGCAAAAGTGCGGCGTTGCTTGCGCAGGATGTCGAGCGTCTTGTCGATCGCGGCATCGGTCACCTCCGACGTCAGCTTTTCCACTTCCACACCCGCCAGGTCACCCAGCGCGACTTCGGGGAACACTTCGAAGACGGCGTCGAAAGCCATTTCGCCCTCGGGCGATCCTTCTTTTTCGGTGATGCGCGGCTGGCCGGCCACCCGCAGCTTGGCCTCGTTGGCGGCACTGGCAAACGCCTCGCCCACCTTGTCGTTCATGACTTCGTAGTGCACCGAATATCCATACCGCTGCGCCACCACGTTCATCGGGACCTTGCCGGGGCGAAAACCATCCATCTTGACCGTCTTGGCAAGGCGACGCAACCGCGACTGCACTTCGTTCTGGATCACGTTGACTGGCAAGGTCAAGGTCATCTTGCGCTCGAGCTTCTCGAGGGTTTCAACACTAACAGCCATGCTTAACTCCTAATATTTTCGGGGACTCATCCGGTCTCCCTTTGACACAGAAACTTCCTGCCGACCGCGCATCACGCCCCGCCGTTCGCCAGCGGCGGCCATGGCGGCAACCCGTCCACAGCCAGTTTCTCTCGGTGGTGCGCGGGGGGGGACTCGAACCCCCACATCCTTGCGGACGTCAGGACCTAAACCTGGTGCGTCTACCAATTTCGCCACCCGCGCCCGACAACGACACACGGCGGCCCATGGAGCCGCCCCTGGAATCGGCAGCCTTGGAGTTTAACCTGCCGCCAAAGGGATCCGCTTCACGCGGTACAGCGCCGCGTACATCGCTGGCAAAGCCAGCAATGTCAGAATCGTCGCCACGACCCGGAACTGCACCGGATACGGCACCGGCGGACCATTTGGAAGCAATTTCACACGGGCGCGCACCTCGGGGAACTCCTGCGCCATCAGCGCCGGCAGCCGGACGCGGAACGCCTCGCGCGCACGCAGGTCTTTCGGAATGATGATGAACTGCGACACGTTGGTCTGGGGGAACAGCAGGTCCATCGGCAGATAGAACCGGGGCACACCCGAACCGACCCAGGTGCTGAAGCTGGTCACGCCCACCTCGTCCGAGCAGGCGTTTCTCAACGCGCGGCGGCATGGCTTCGTTCGCAGCGAACGACGTGCCCTCCGGAAACCAGATGTCCAGCCGCGACTCCACCCTGGCACGCACCTCGCCTGCGAACTCGGGGCTGCTGCCAAGGAACAAGGCCAAAACGGCCCGGTAGAGCGGGGGATTTTTCATGACAGGCCATGGGCCGAGCCGCAGGATTTTTAATGACTAACTGGTCATTAATAGAGAGGAAAGCCTGATCCCTGTCAAGCGACAATGTCTTTCGTGAAGCGTGACCCTGCCCCTTATCGCCCGCCATCAGAGCACTACGAGAACTTCCCGGTCGCGTCGTGGTTGTGCCCGCCGCGCCTGCGTGCGCCAATTGCCGCCATCTACTGGTTCGCCCGCACCGCCGACGACATTGCGGACGAAGGCGATGCCGAAACTTCGCACCGCCTGGCAGAACTCGCGAGTTTCCGGGCCGACCTGATGGCCATCGGCCAGCAGCATGCACATTCGGGCAGATGGCCACAGGTGTTCGACCCGCTGGCAGCCATGGTGATGCAGTTTCAACTCCCGATTTCGCTGCTTGCCGACCTCCTCGCCGCATTCGAGCAGGATGTCGCATACACGGCGCAACGCCGCCGCTACCAGACGAACACAGAGTTGCTGGACTACTGCAGCCGGTCCGCCAACCCTGTCGGACGCCTGCTGCTGCACCTGTACGGCGTGTCCGGCGAAACGGCCCTGGCACGCAGCGACCTGATCTGCACCGCGCTGCAATTGGTCAACTTCTGGCAGGACGTTCGAACCGATATCCACCGGCAGCGCTGGTACCTCAGCGCCGAACAGATGCAGCGCCACGGAGTGACAGATGCCGACCTCCTGCAGGATGCCGATTGTCCACGGGCATCCAGGATGCTGGCCGCCTGCGCCAGTGCGGCCGAAGCCATGATGCGCGATGGCGCCCCGCTGGCGCTTGGTTTGCCGGGGCGGGCCGGGTGGGAATTGCGCCTGGTGGTTCAGGGGGGATTGCGCATCCTGGAGAAAATGCAGCACATGAACCATGCAACCTGGCGCGCCCGACCAAGCATCGGCAAGGCCGACCTGCCGCTGCTGCTGTGGCGCGCATGCCGCATGCGGAACACCCACTCTGAGCCGCTTCCCGCATGACGCCAGAACAGTACGTTCAGCAGAAGGCCGCCGGGTCCGGCAGCAGTTTCTACTACGCATTCCTGTTTTTGCCCAAACCACGGCGTGCGGCCATCACCGCTTTTTATGCCTTCTGCCGGGAGGTCGATGATGTCGTCGACGAAACCACCGACAGCGGCGTGGCGGCCACCAAGCTGGCCTGGTGGCGCACCGAAATTGCCAGGTCCTTTGCCGGGCAGCCCAACCACCCGGTGATGCGGGCGTTGATGCCACTCTGCCCCGACTACCGCATCGGGCAACACCATCTGCTGGCCGTCGTGGACGGGTGCCAGATGGACCTGGAACAGACGCGTTACCTGGACTACCCCGGGTTGCAGCGTTATTGCCACCTGGTGGCGGGTATCGTGGGCGAGGTCGCCGCCAATATCTTCGGCCAGACCAGCCCCGAGACGACAGCCTACGCACACCGGCTGGGCCTGGCACTGCAACTCACCAACATCATCCGGGACGTGGGCGAGGACGCGCTGCGATCCCGCATCTACCTTCCGGTGAATGAACTGCAGCAGTTTGGTGTCAAGGCACACGAAATCCTCAAACGCGTGGAGGGGCAGGAGTTTCACCAGCGCTTCTCAACCCTGATGCGGTTCCAGGCCGAACGGGCGCACCGCTGTTACGACGAGGCATTGGCACTGCTGCCGGCGGTCGACAGGCGGGCACAGAAGCCTGGCCTGATGATGGCCAGCATCTACCGTGACCTACTGCGCGAGATCGAGCGTGACGACTTTCTGGTGCTGCGCCAGCGGGTCAGCCTCACGCCGCTGCGCAAGTTGTGGCTGGCATGGCGCGTGCAGGCGCTCGGTCGTCTTTGAGCCCGCGCGCGCAGCGGGTTGCCATCGTCGGTGGTGGCTGGTCGGGAATGGCCGCCGCAGTGGAGGCCACCCTGGCCGGCCATGCTGTGACCGTATTCGAGGCCAGCCGCAGCCTGGGCGGACGCGCGCGCGCCCTGCCCTGCGTTTTGCCGGACGGCACCGGCACCACACTCGACAACGGCCAGCATGTCCTGATCGGCGCGTACACCGAGACGCTGCGGCTGATGGAACTGGTGGGCATCGACCTTGCACAGGCACTCATGCGCCTCCCTTTGAGGCTGCTGTTTCCCGACGGTGGCGGCCTGCGGTTTCCGCGCTGGCCGGCGCCGCTCGATGCAATCACAGGCATTGCCGGTGCGCGCGGGTGGACGCTGGCAGACAAGGCCAGCCTGGTGCGCCTGGCGCTCCAGTGGCGGCGCACAGGTTTTCGCTGCGCGGGCAACACATCGGTCTCAGACTTGTGCACCGGGCTGACACCCAGGATCCTGGCCGACCTGATCGAGCCCCTGTGTGTATCGGCGCTGAACATCGGCTGCCAACAGGCCAGCGGACAGGTGTTCCTGCGCGTGCTGCAGGATGCCATGTTCGGCGGCAGTGGCGCATCCCACCTGATGCTGCCGCGCGTGGACCTCACGGCCTTGTTTCCGGGGTCCGCAGCCAGCTGGGTCACGGCCCGTGGCGCCCATGTTCACATTGGAGCGCGCGTGCAGCCGCAGTGGGCGCAGGGCTCGTTATGGCGTGTCGGCGACGCCGTGTTCGACCAGGTCCTGGTGGCAACCGGCGCGCCTGAAGCCGCCCGGCTGGTCGACACAGCAACAGCAGCTGCAGCAGAGCCGGACCGCCATCACGCGCAGGCCTGGGCAGACACTGCCCGGGCGTTGCAGCATACGGCGATCACCACCGTCTATGCCTGGGCCTGCGGCGCGGCACTGCCACATCCCTTGCTTGCGCTGCGCAGCCACGCGGACGCCCTGTCCCCCTGCCCGGCACAGTTTGTTTTCGACCGAGGCCAACTCGGCGGGCCACCTGGCCTGCTTGCATTTGTGGTGAGCGCCAGCAGCGGCGACCGGGAGACCGCGCAACAGCAGGTGCTGCAACAAGCCCGCAGGCAATTGGGTCTGACGCTGCTGCCGGTCCGGACCATTGTGGAAAAGCGGGCGACCTTCGCCTGCACCCCGGGGCTGCAAAGACCAGCCGTGCAAATCCTGCCCGGCCTGCGTGCCTGCGGTGACTACGTGCAGGGGCCCTATCCCGCCACACTCGAGTCCGCAGTGCGCGCAGGTGTTGCGGCTATTCGATCTTGAGGTTTTGCATGCTGACCACGTTGCGCCAGGCGCGGTAGTCGGCCTCGATGAAGTGCCCCAGCAAGGCGGGTGAACCGGGCGCTGCCTCCACCGCATCCGCCTTGAAGCGCGCCACCACTTCCGGCAGCAGCACCAGCTTGTTGATGGCCAGGTTCAGTTTGTCAATCACGGCGACCGGCGTCCCGGCAGGCGCCATCAGTGCGAAATAGTTCACCACATCGATGCCAGGGTAACCGGCCTCGGTCATGCTGGGCACGTCGGGCAGCGCACTGGAGCGCTTGGCGCTGGTGACGGCCAGGGGTTTGACGCGGCCGTCCTTGATGAACGGCAACAATGCGGGGATAGTGCCAGTCACCAGTTGCACCTGGCCGGCGATCATGTCCATCGTTGCCGGCGCAACACCTCGGTATGGAATGTGGGTAATGTAGGTGCCGGTCTTCGACTTGAGCAGTTCCAGCACAAGGTGGTTGACTCCGCCGGCGCCGGCAGACCCGTAATTCAATGCCCCGGGCCTCTGTTTGGCCAGCGCGACGAGTTCACGCATGTTGTTGGCCGGCAGGCTGGTGTTGGCCGCCCACACCAGCGGGCCGCTGGCGATCATGCCCACAGGCGCAAAATGGCGCAGCGGGTCATAACCTGCCGTGGGGAGCGATGCCGCCACCGTGGTGAAAGGAGACGCGACCAGCAACAGCGTATAACCGTCCGCCGGCTGTTGGGCGACATACTGGGTGCCAATGGCGCCCGAAGCTCCTACCTTGTTGTCGACCACGAAAGTGCCGCCCATCACCTCACCCAGTTTCTGGGCCACCAGACGGCCCATGGCATCCGTCCCGGCGCCGGGCGCGAACGGCACGATGATCTTGACCGGGCGCTCCGGGAAATTGGTGGCTGGCGATTGCGCCCAGGCCGGCAACGTGGCGGCGCACAGCGCCAGGGCCGACACAAAGGCCCACAGTGTCTTGCGGTTCATGGTGTTATGGGTTCCGGGATGAATTGAAAGGGAAAGGCACCAAGTATTGTGCCGCTTGAATGAGTCGCTTTTGTGACCCGGCCAGTCAGTCCGGGTCGCCGCCCAGCAACGCACACAACTGGTCGAGGTTTGTAACCGATACGTGGGGCTGGCGGTCATGCGTCCAGGCAAGCTCCGAGCGGTTCAACCAGGCTGTCTGCATACCAGCGTCCAAGCCACCCAACACGTCCAGTGCCGGGTCGTCCCCGATGTGCAGAACCTCGTCGGCGGCCACGCCGGCTGCCGCCGCCGCAGCATGGAAGATACGCGCATCCGGCTTGCCCACGCCAAAGATGTGCGCACTCAGGCTCGCCGAAAAATGCGCACCAATGCCAACCCGGTCGACATCGGCATTGCCGTTGGAGATCGCAACCACCGGGTAGCGGCTGGCCAGGAAACGCAGGGCCGGCAGGGCGTCAGCATACAGGTCGACCCGCATCCGGTGTTCAAAAAAAACCTCGAACGCGGGTTCGGCCAGGGAGGTGTCCTCGCCGCCACGCGAGAGCGCCATACGGATGATCTCGCGGCGCATCGCGCTCATGTCGTGGCCGATGTCGGGGCGTTCGCGCACCAGTTGATTGCGCAGCGACAGCCGGTGATCGGGGTCTGCCATCACCTGCGAAGCCAAGGGCGCCCGCAACGCCAGCCACTGCGTCAGCTGCAGCTCGGCACGCTCGATGGCAGGCCAGATGGGCCACAAGGTGTCGTCCAGGTCAAGGCCAATGGCCCGTATTTTTCGCAAGTCCAGCATAGGTGCAGGAGAATACCCCATGCCCAATACCCGCTTCATACCCGAGCCAGCCTACACCCACGGACAGGCGGTCCGCACCGCCATCCTTTACTGCAACCTGGGGACCCCCGATGCCCCGACCACGGGGGCCGTGCGCCGCTACCTGGCCGAGTTTCTCGGCGACCGCCGGGTGGTCGAAATCCCGCGCCTGCTTTGGTTGCTGATCTTGCACGGAATCATCCTGCGCGTGCGACCGGCCAAATCCGCAGCCAAGTACGCCAGCATCTGGACGCCCGAGGGTTCGCCGCTCAAGGTCTGGACCGAAAAGCAGGCCTCGCTGCTGCAGGGATGGCTCGCCACGCAGGGGCATGACGTGCTGGTGCGTTACGCGATGACCTACGGCAGCACATCGATAACGTCGCAGCTCGATGCGCTCAAGGCTCAAGGTGTGGCACGTGTGCTGGTGCTGACCGCCTACCCCCAGTACTCCGCCACCACCACGGCCAGCGTGTTCGACGCCGTCTACCGCTGGGCCAGCGCCACGCGGCTGATCCCCGAATTGCGTTTCGTGAACCGCTACCACGACGACCCGTTTTATATCGATGCGCTGGCCCGGAACGTCTGCAAACACTGGCAGGAGAACGGCCAGGCCGACCAGCTGGTCATGAGTTTCCACGGCCTGCCGCAGCGCAACCTGCAATTGGGCGACCCCTACCACTGCGAGTGCCACAAGACGGCCCGCCTGCTGGCGGAACAACTCGGTCTGCGCAAAGACCAGTACAAGGTCACATTCCAGTCGCGCCTGGGCCGCGCCCAGTGGCTGCAGCCATACACCGAGCCCACCCTGGTCGCAATGGCCAAGGCCGGCGTGGCACGGGTGGACGTGGTCTGCCCCGGGTTCCCCAGCGACTGCCTGGAGACGCTCGAGGAGATCGGCATGGAGGCACGCGAAGCCTTTCTGCATGCCGGTGGCAAGGAGTTTCGCTACGTGCCCTGCCTGAACGACCAGCACGAGTGGATATCCGCCCTGTGCGCGATTGCCCAGAGGCACATGGGCGGCTGGGACACGGCTGCGGGCCCCGACTCCACCGCCCGGGAACAATCACGTGCTCGCGCACTCGAGATCGGTGCCAGCCAGTAGCTGCCCCAGGCAAACTGCGGTTCGACCGCTCAATCCGCCTTGATGTTGCCAGCCTTCACCACCGCGCCCCAGTCGCGCAGGTCGCGCTTGATCTGCTCGGAGAACTGCTCGGGGGTGTTGAGCGGCATCTCGGAGAAGCCCAGCGTGTTCCAGCGCTCGGCCATCTCGGGCGCCGCGATCAGCCGCATGATTTCCTTGTTCAGCGCCGCCACGATCGGCGCTGGCGTGCCTGCTGGCGCGAGCACGGCGTACCAGGCGTTCACATCGAACTTGACGCCTTGTTCCGTCATCGTCGGGATCTCCGGCATCTGTTTGGACCGGTAGGTACCGCTGACCGCGATCGCCTTGAGTTTGCCGGCCTTGATCAGCGGCAGGGCCGATGCGGTTGCCGAGAAAGCCACCTGGATATGCCCTGCAACCAGGTCGGTGTTGGCCGCCGCAGTGGACTTGTAAGGGATGTGCTTGATCTTCAGACCCGTTTGCTGCTTCAGCGCCTCCATGCTCAGGTGCCCGCCGGAGCCGTTGCCCCAGGAACCATAGGACAGTTCATCGGCGGGTTTGGTCTTGACGTAGGCCACGAACTCCTTCAGGTTGTTGACAGGCATGTTCGCCGCAACGACCAGAAAATTGCCTCCGGCACCAATCTGCGCCACCGCCGCGAAGTCCTTGTTGACGTCGTACGGGACCTTGTCGAGCAGCACCGGGTTGACCACGTGCGCCGCCGCATAGGTAAACAGCAAGGTGTAACCGTCGCCCGGGGACTTGGCAACCGCATCGGTGCCGATCAGGCCATTCGCCCCCGCCTTGTTGTCCACCACGAAAGGCTGGCCAAAGGTCTTGGTCATCGCTTCGGTGAAGCCGCGCGCGACGATGTCGGTGCCGCTGCCCGGTGCGCCCGCCACCACGACCTTGACCGGCTTGTTGGGCCAGGGGCTCTGCGCCATCGCGCCGGATTGCCAGAAAAGCGGCATGGCCACGGCCAGGGCGCCAACGATTTTCAAGATCATGATTGTTTCTTTCAGGTTGTGTTGCAGATGATGATCGGTAAAAACAGGACGGCACAGACGGCGGTTCAAGGGGTGCCAAACGGTGCCAGTGCCAGGCTGGACTGGGCGCTCATCGGCTCACATCCTTCGGCGCCGGCTCCACCGCGCCAGACTCACCGACCGGCGCCGCAAGCCCTGCGGCCAGAAAGTCGACCGTGTTGCGGATCAGCGCCGCGAAGCGCCGGCTGTTCAAGGGGGTCACCGGCCCGTGGGCGTGGATCCAGCGCGCCATGCCATACGCGGTTTCGTTGTTGAGAATCCACACACGGTCCTTGAATACCTGCGGTGGCAACTGGGGCAACAGGCGGCGCAGCATTGCCCGGCAACGGATCTGCCCGCTCATGGTCCCGGGATCGAAGTAGGGCCGCACTTGCGAACGCGGGCTCAGGATCACCTGTGCGGCCACCCGCACGTAGTCGGGCCCCCAAGGCATCGACTTGACGACACCGCCCAAGGCACTGACCGTGGCAGACACGACCGCATGCACGCTGGTGTCGCGACCGCTCGATTCAAGTTCGTCCAGGTAACGGTGGCGCACGATGTTGATCTCGCGGATGCGCCGCGCCATCAAGGCCCCGATCAGCGCCTCGCGGGAGCCGAAATGGTAATGCGCCGCCGACAGGTTGCTCTGGCCGCTGGCGCGCAGGATCTCGCGAATGGAGACCTTGTCGATGCCATTGGCGGCAAACAGGCGCTCGGCGACATCGAGCATTTGCGTCGGTGTGTCGGCGCCCGGATGCACATCGTCGGCGGCTGCGTCCACGGTCACGAAAGAACTCCGCCGCAGGCATGGCCGGGCCCGGACGGCCACACGCCCTGGTGCTGACACAAACGCGATTGACAGATCGGCATCATTGCATTGTAATTCGCTCGAATTAATTTGTGCAAGCCCCCAACACCAGGCCCATGCCATGCAGCACTCCCATCCGTCCGGCGAACCCTTCGGGGGCGTGATCGCCCGCACCGCGCAAGACTCCACGCCATGGTGGCCGCCGTCGCGCATTCCCAGCAGCGCACCGAATGTTGTCACCATCGTCCTCGACGACACCGGCTTTGCGCACCTGGGTTGTTACGGCTCGACGCTGGCAACGCCGAACATCGACGCCATCGCAGCAAAAGGCCTGCGCTACACCGGTTTTCACACCACGGCCCTGTGCTCACCCACCCGCGCATGCCTGCTTACAGGGCGCAACCACCACGCGGTCGGCATGCGGGCGATATCGAATTTCGACACCGGGTTCCCCAACATGCGCGGGTCCATCCCCCGCTCGGCGGCCACGCTGTCCGAGGTGCTGCGCGACAACGGCTACGCCACCTATGCTGCCGGCAAGTGGCACCTGGCCCCGATGGCCGAGTGCTCCGCGGCCGGGCCGTTTGCAAACTGGCCACTGCAACGCGGCTTTGACCGCTTCTATGGGTTCCTCAATGGCGAAACCGACCAGTTCACACCCGAGTTGGTGTGCGACAACCACGCCGTGGTCCAGCCGCGCTCGGTGCAAGACGGTTACCACTTTTCGGAAGATGTCGTAGACCAGGCGAGCGGGTTCATCCGTGACCTGAAGTCGCTGGTGCCAGAGCGGCCGTTCTTCCTGTACCTGGCCTTTGGCGCCATGCATGCGCCGCACCAGGCGCCGCGGGCCTACCTCGACAAATACCGCGGCCGTTTCGACGCCGGCTGGGACATCGAACGCGAACGCTGGTTCCAGCGCCAGAAGGAGCTCGGCGTGATCCCCGCGAACACACTGCTGGCGCCACGCAATCCTGGTGTGCGCCCCTGGGCCGAACTGTCGGTCAACGAGCAGCGCTTTGCCGCCCGGCTCCAGGAGGCATTCGCCGCCATGCTCGAACACACCGATGCCCAGATCGGGCGCCTGGTGGACCATCTCAAAGAGCTGGGCCAGTGGGACAACACGCTGTTCATGCTGCTGTCCGACAACGGTGCCAGCCAGGAGGGCGGCGCCACCGGCATCCTGGACGAGATGCGCTACTTCAACGGAATGCGCGAGGACGTGGATGCCGCCGTGCTGCGCCTGGACGACATCGGCGGCCCCAACAGCCACAGCAACATCCCCTGGGGCTGGGCGCAGGCGGGCAACAGCCCACTCAAGTGGTACAAGCAGAACACGCACGGCGGTGGCGTGCGCGACCCGCTGGTCGTGCATTGGCCCGGCCACCTGGCCGGCCCCGGCCAGACGCGCACGCAGTTCTGCCATGCGATCGACATCGCGCCCACGGTTCTGGCGGCAATTGGCATTGCGCCACCGGCCACAGTGGCCGACGTGCCTCAGATGCCGGTGCATGGCACCAGCCTGCTTGCGACTTTCGGCGATGCGGGCGCTGTGTTGCCGCGCGGCGCGCAGTATTTCGAGATGTTCGGCCATCGGGCACTCTGGCTGGACGGCTGGAAGGCGGTGTCGCGCCACAAACACGGCGTGCCCTACGACAACGATGTCTGGGAGCTCTACCACCTGGACGCCGATTTTTCCGAGTGCACGGACCTGGCGGCGCAGCAGCCACAGCGATTGCAGGAGATGGTGGCGCTGTGGTGGCGCGAGGCCGAACAGCACGGCGTGTTGCCCCTGGACGACCGGGGAGCCGCCGAGCTGTTCCGCGCCTCCCGCCGGCCCGACATGCCCACCTCGCGCCGGCGCTTTGTCTATTACCCGCCGGTGTCCCACATCACCGCCGACACCTGCCCCTCAGCCGCACGCAGCTGGCGCACCGAGATCGACATCACGCACCCTGCCGGCCATGCCGATGGTGCGCTCGTGGCGCGCGGCACCATCAACAGCGGTTTCATCCTTTACGTGCAAAGTGGCTGCCTGCATTTCGACTACAACTGCTTCCACGACCACACCCGTGCCGACGCCAGCGTGCCGATCGCGCCGGGCGCGCATCGCCTCGCACTCGACATCGCCCGGCTGCCCGAGGGCGGTGCCGACGTCACGCTGTCGGTCGATGCCGTGGTGGTCGCCCAGGCGCAGATCCCGAAGCTGCTGTTCGTGCTGTCCAGCATTGGCATGGACCTGGGCCGCAGCCTGTCGCCGGTCAACGACGACTACCAGGCCCCGTTCAACTACCCCGGGCGCATCCACCGTGTGGTCTTCGAGCTCGAGGACAAGGCCAGCCGTGGCGAGATCAAGGCCGGCATGCGCGCCGAAATGACGCGCCAATAATCCCCTGCCCCACCTATCCAGGACCCCTCCATGCAAGTTTTCACCGACAGCGCCCTGGGCGCGCGGATCGACTCACTGTCCAGCATCTTCACACCGCGATCGGTCGCCGTCGTCGGGGCCTCCGATACGCCCACCAAGATCGGCGGTATCCCGGTCGACTTCCTGAAACGCTTCGGCTACGCCGGTGCAATCTATCCGGTCAACCCGAAGCCCGGGCTGGTACAGGGTCTGCCGTCCTTCAACACGCTGCAGGCGATCGGCGCGCCGCTAGACCTGGCGATATTTGCCATACCTGCCAATCTGGTTCCGGCGGCCCTGGACGACGCGATTGCGGCAGGCGTGCGCGGGGTCGTGTTGTTCAGTTCCGGTTTTGCAGAAGTCAGCGCCGCAGGCGCCCGCCTGCAGGCGCAACTCGGCGCCAAGGCACGCGCCAGTGGCGTGCGCCTGCTGGGGCCCAATTGCCTGGGGGCGATCAACCCGGGCCACAAGGTGTATGCGTCGTTCACGCCCACGCCCAATGCCGGCCTGGTGCGGGCGGGCAACATCGGCATCGTGAGCCAGTCGGGTGCCTTCGGCGCTTATGCCTACTCACTGGCGCGTGAGCGCAATATCGGCATCTCGCAATGGGTCACCACCGGCAACGAGGCCGATGTCGACTTCGCGGACTGTGTGGAATGGATGGCCCACGACCCCGCAACGAAGGTGATCATGGGGTACATGGAAGGCTGCCGCGACGGCTTCAGATTGCGCCGCGCGCTGGCCGCCGCGCGGGCGGCCAGGAAACCGGTCGTCATCGTCAAGGTCGGGCGCACCGCCATCGGCGCGCAGGCGGCGGCGTCCCACACGGCAGCGCTGGCGGGCAACGACGCGGTGTACGACGCCGTGTTACGGGAGTACGGTGTGCACCGGGCGCGCGACATCGCCGAATTCTTCGGCATCGCCGCCAGCGCCAGCGTCGCCGCACTGCCCACCGACCGTTCCCTGGGCCTGTTCACCATCTCCGGTGGCGTGGGTGTGCTGATGGCCGATGCCGCCGGTGACGCCGGCATGGACCTGCGCCCCATGCCCCAGGCTGCGCAGGACACGATCCGCAGTTGGGTCCCGTTTGCCGGCCCGGCCAATCCGGTGGACATCACCGGCCAGGTCACCAACGACTCGACGCTGGTCGAGCGCACGGCCAGGCTGATGCTCGACGAAGGCGGCTACGCCAACTGGATCGGCTTCATGGCGGCCGCCGGCACGTCCGACAAATTCTGGCCGGTGCTGGAGTCGCTCGTCACCAACCTGCGCCGCGACTACCCGCACAAGGTTCTGGCGGTCAGCACCCTGCTCAAACCGGAACGCCAGCGCGTGCTGGAGGCGATGGGCTGCATGTTCTTCTCCGAACCTTCAGAGGCGGTGCGCACGATTGCGGCGCTGGCCGATTTCGGAGCCGCCTTCGCCCGCCCTGCACCCGCAGCGCCGGTACAACTGCCCGCCACCGCGCCCCTGCCCGCGGGCACCCAATCCGAACCCCAGGGCCTGGCCACCCTGGCGGCGGCCGGAATCCACACGGCGCAGCACCAGGTGGCCCAGAGCGCCGACGAGGCCGTGGCGGCGGCCCAGCGCAGCGGCGGCCCCGTGGTGTTGAAGATCGTGTCGCCGGACATCACCCACAAGTCCGACATCGGCGGCGTCGCGCTCGGTCTGCGTGGTGCAACCGCGGTCCGCGCGGCGCACGAACGGATGCTGGCCAGCGTGCGCAGCCACGCGCCAACGGCCCGCATCGAGGGCGTGCTGGTCGCCCCGATGCTGTCCGGCGGTGTCGAATGCATCCTGGGCGCCCACAACGACCCGGTGTTCGGCCCGATGGTGGT
Source organism: Rhodoferax sp. OV413 (assembly GCA_945861785.1). Taxonomy (GTDB): domain Bacteria; phylum Pseudomonadota; class Gammaproteobacteria; order Burkholderiales; family Burkholderiaceae_C; genus CAISIP01. Next base: position 18,421 of record CAMAWD010000025.1, read on the forward strand.
GTTCGGCCTGGGCGGCGTATTCGTGGAACTGCTCGGGGATGTGGTGCTGCATTCTGCACCGGTAACCCAGGAACAGGCCCTGGAGATGATCCACTCCACCCGTGGATTTGCGCTGCTTGCCGGCGCGCGCGGGCAGCCGCCGGTGGACCTGGAGCACCTGGCCGGGAATCTTGCGGCGCTGTCGCAACTGGCTGTGGCCGCCGGGGACACCCTGGTGAGCATCGACGTCAACCCGTTCATCGCCCTGCCCAAGGAGCTGGGGGGTGGTTGCGCGGTGGATGCCGTGGTGGTCGGCAGGGCCACCGATCAGGGAGAACGCGCGTGACCAGCGCACCGGAACTTGGGGGTGCCCCGGCAACGGCGCCGGAGAATACGGCAGCGACCGCCCGGGACCCGCGTTTCGCGCTTGGCCAGTCGATCGGTCTGGCCGCTTTCGTCTGGGGCTACCCGCTGATAGAGACCGTGCGTACCTGCCGGTTGCAGACACTTGCCAAGGCTGGCGAAGCCGTCTCCTGGCGCGCCGCCATCGACCGGTTGCACCATGTGCAGCGCCCCTCGACCCCGGACGACCGCGACGTCGTGACCCCGGCCAACGACCTGCTCTACACCACCGGCTGGATCAACCTGGCCAACGGCCCACGTCTGCTGCACGTACCCGCGTCACAGCGCCATGGCGGGCGCTACTTCGTGTTGGCACTGTACGACGCCTGGACCACCAACTTCGAGAACCCGGGCCTGCGCACCAGCCCGCCCGAGGGTGAAACCGTGCTGCTCGTGGGCCCAGACACCCCTGCCAGCCAAGCCCTGCCGCCTGCGGCGCGTGTGGTCCGTTCGCCCAGCAATCTGGTGTGGATGATTGCGCGCGTGGTGGTGGGCAGCGGGGACGACCTGACCCAAGGCCATGCGCTGCAGGCCGATATCCGACTGGAGTGCCCCCCGGGAACGGACCGGGGCCGGCTCCCGGCGTCGGTCGACCACTGGGTCGGCGCACCACAGGACACCCTGGCCGCATTGCTCGAGCGTCCGCAAGACGCAGACGCCATCGCCCGGGCCTTCTTCACCAACCTGTGCCAGTGTCTGGCCGACGCGCCGCCGCCAATAGCCGACAGCGGAATGGCCGACTGGTTCAGCCGGGCCAAGCTGGTCCCGGGCAAGAACTTCGACTGGGCCTGGCTCGATGCGCCGTTGCGCGACGGCCTGCGCCAGGGCCTGCTGGATGGCGCTGCGCTGCTGGTGAGTGCCTCGCGCAGCCACTCGGCCCGACCTTGGGCCGCGCATTTCGGCCTGGGACGTTATGGCACTGCCTACCTGACGCGGGCGCTGACCGCCTACAAGGGGCTGGGCGCACTCGACAGCGCTGAGGCCGTGTATGCCATGGGCGACTTCGATGGCACCAAACAGGCCTTGCACGGCAGCGCACCCTACCTGATGCGTTTCGAGCCCGGTGACCTGCCGCCGGTGGATGCCTTCTGGTCCATCACGCTGTACGACGCCGACCGCTTCCTGTATCCGAATGCCGTGGCGCGGTATTCCATCGGCGACCGCACGCCCGGCTTGCGAACCGACCCTGACGGCGGGTTGACCTTGCGCGTGTCCCATGCGCCGCCTGCCGATACCGCCAACTGGTTGCCGGCGCCAGCGGGCAGTTTCTACCTGATCCTGCGCATGTACTGCCCAAGGCCCGAAGCCCGCACCTGGCGCATTCCCGCCCTGCAACGTCTGTCCCCCTGAGAACCGCATGGCCGAACCAACTTCCGTCGCTGGCGCGCGCGCCGACTACCTGTACAGCGTGGCGCTGCAGGCCTGCATCTACTGCTGGCCCCTTTTCGAAATGCAGCGCATGCGCAGCGCCACCTCGGCGCGCAAGGCGCCCGGCCAGGGCTTTGCCGGCGACAGCCCGGAGAGCACGCAGCGATGGTGCAACCTGTTCACGCACGAGCGCGAACTGCTGGTCGCAGGCAAGAGCCGTGTGGTGATGCCCAACAACGACACCCTGTATGCCAACGCCTGGCTCGACCTGTCCGCTGGCCCGCTGGTGATCAGCTTGCCCGACAACGGCGCGCGTTACTACGTGCTTGGCTTTCTGGACTACTACACCAACCCCTTTGCGCATGTGGGAACACGCACCACCGGCAATGGCGCAGGTGGCGTGCTGGTAACGGGCCCCGGCTGGAGCGGCGAGGTGCCGGCGCAGTTCCAGGCGCCAGGCCGGCACGTGCGCGCATCCACCGACTGGGTCTGGATCATCGGCCGGATACTGGTGGATGGTGCACAGGACGTGGCCGTGGTCAACGCCTTGCAGGACCAGTTCCACATGGCCACGCTGGACGACTGGCGTGCCGGGCGCAGCAGCCCGGCACGCCGCTTCGACGCCCGCCACGCTCCGCGCGCTGCGTTGTCGGTCGACCGCCTTGTGGCCATGGTCAACGATGCGCTGCGCCTGTGCCCGCCACCCGCTGGCGACGCGATGCTGGTGGCACAGTTCGCCGATGTCGGCATCGGCACGGGAGCGGCCGGGGAGCTGTCTGAGGGGTCGCGCGCTGCACTGCAGCGGGCCTTGGCCACGACCCTGGCGCTGCTCGAGGGCGGCGAAGACGCCGCATTCGAAGGCGCCGACGTGTCTGGCACCGGCGCTGCCAGGCGCGCCTGGCGTTTGCCGGTTTTTCTGGGCGAGTCCTTTGGCACGCGGCTGCTGCGCCGGGCGTTCGTGGCGCGCCAGGGTATTGGCCAGTTGACCACCCACGAGGCGGCCTATCTGCGCTGCGAATCCGACGCCGACGGCAAACGCCTGAGTGGCGCGCGCGGCTACAGCCTTCGTTTCGCACCTGGCCAGTTGCCGCCGGTCGATGCCTTCTGGTCGATCACCATGTACAGCAGCGCAGACTACTTCCTGGTGCCCAACCCGATCGAGCGTTACGCCATCGGCGACCGCACCCCGGGGCTGGTGCCAGACACCGATGGCGGGTTGACGCTCCGGCTGCAGCATGCACCGCCGCTGGACGCAGGCGCGCGCGCCAACTGGCTGCCTGCACCAGCTGGCGACTTTTTTCTGTGCCTGAGGGCCTACCTGCCCAAAGCCCCGCTCATCGACGGCAGCTACCTGTTGCCGGAACCCCGGTTGGTGGCCTGAGCCGTGCGCCGATACCGGTCAGGCGATTTCCAGCCGGTTGCGGCCCGAGCGCTTGGCCTGGTAGAGCGCTGCGTCGGCGCGGGCAATCACCAGTTGGGTCGGCTCGCCAGCGACGTGGGCGGACAATCCGGCAGAAAAACTCACCTGCAACTCCGCCCGGTCGGTCCAGCTGGAGCGGTCGGCACAGCGCAGCCGCAAGCGCTCCAGCACGCGGGCGGCTTCGTCGAGCGGCGTGGCGGGCAACAGCAGGATGAACTCTTCACCCCCCCACCGCGCCAGCACGTCCCCGGCCCGCAGTGCCGGCATCAGGATGGACGCGAACCGGCGCAGCGCCTCGTCGCCGGCCTGGTGCCCAAGCGTGTCGTTGACGTTCTTGAAATGGTCGATGTCGAGCAGGCTGACGCAAAGCGGCATCTCCTGGCGCCGCGCACGGCGCTCTTCGTGGACCAGCCACTCCACCACCTGGCGGCGGTTGGGCAGGCCCGTGAGCTCATCGTGGGTCGCCAGCAGGTGCACCTTTTCGAGCGCAACCCGCAGCTCCGCTTTTTGCGACTGCTGCAGCTCGCGCAGTTCGCTCAGTTTGCCGGCCAGATGTGCGATTGCCAACAACACTGCCGCACTCAGCAGAAAGTGGATGATCTCGATACGGGGAACAAACACTGCCGGTGCGCGCACCACGCCCATCAGCACGACCAACGCAAGCGCCATGACCGACAAGGCCCCGAGTCGCCGGCAATCAGAAGGCGAAAGCACGAGCGCGCCGAACATCAACACCAGGCCCATCAGCATGGGCATGGCGCCACGCACCGGCGGAGACAGGGCATATGCCAGCGAGATCACCACGATCGCGTACATGCACTGGGGCAGCGTCATCGCAGGGTCGTGCAGCCGGGCGCTCCAGCCGGATCGCAATGCGCAATAAAAAAGCAGCTGGCCCACGGTATTGAAAAGACACAAGGCCAAGGCCGCCACAGGACCGGTGAGTTGCCACCACAGCCCCAGCAAGACCAGGAAAAACGACAACACATACACCGCCGCCCCGGCAAAAAACCAGTTCAACCGCAGGCGCACCTTGGGGTCGGACCCGAGGAGAGCGTCTGCAAGGATGCGTCTGGCGCCGGAGCGCAGTGTGCCCATCGTCAATCTGCCTTGTGGTTATGCTGAAGGTCTTCAACAGGTTCTGTACCCACGCGGGTATTGTAGGCAGGGGCATCCACAAAAAGCACCAATCCGGCGGCCCGGCCGGTGCCATACACAAGCAAATACCATGAGTCTTACCCGATCCGCCGCGGACTTCGCCGCCCTCATCTCGCGCGCACGCGACTTCATCACCCATGAAGTGATTCCACGCGAAGACCTGCGCATGGCGCACGACGTGGACGCAGTCGACCAACTCACCACCGGGCTGCGTGCCCGCGCGGTTGCCCTGGGCCTGGGTTCCCCCCGGCTGGCGGTGCAGGACGGTGGCCTGGGCCTGTCCTGGGAGGAGTGCTGCGCCTACCTGGAGGAGGCCGGACGCAGCTACCTGGGCCCGGCCAGCCTGCAGTGTGCAGCGCCCGGCCAGCCCGATATCGCCGCGCTGGACCAGTTGGCCAACCCGCAGCAGCGTGCGCGGTACCTGGCCCCGCTTACCAAGGGTACGATGCGTTCGTGTTTTGCGATGACCGAACCCCCGCCGGGCGTCGGCTCCGACCCGCGCATGTTGTCCACCCGGGCCCGGCGCGACGGCCAAGACTGGGTCATCGATGGCCACAAGTGGTTTGCCAGCAATGGCGCACGTGCCGACGTCGCCATCCTGGTGGCGCGCAGTGATGGCGGGCCGTCCTGCTTCCTGGTTGACACCAACAACCCGGGTTTCCAGGTGGTGCGCAACGTGCCCACCATGGAGCCGTTCGGGCACGGTGGGCACGCCGAGATCCGGCTGGTGAACTGCCGCGTCGGCCCCGACGCCCTGCTCGGCGAGGAAGGCCGCGGGCTCGACTATGCACAACTTCGGTTAGAGGGCGCACGCCTGTTCCACTGCATGCGTTTCATTGGCCTGGCTTCGCGGGCCATGGGCCTGGCGCAGGACTATGCGGCGCAGCGCGAGTCGCACGGCGCGCGCCTGTCGGAGCACCAGATGGTGCAGGCGATGGTGGCCGATGCCCACATCGAGTTGTATGCGGCGCGCCTCATGACGCTCGACACCGCGCGCCGGCTCGACCGGGGCGAATCGATCCGCCACGAGTCGTCGATGGCCAAGGTGTTCGTGGCCGAGGCGGTCAACCGCGTGGCCGACTCCGCTGTGCAGATCACCGGCGCGCTGGGCATCTCGGAAGACTTGCCGCTGTCGATGATTCTGCGCACCCTGCGTCCGTTCCGCATTTACGATGGCGCCTCCGAGGTGCACCGTTCCGCCATTGCCAAACGCGTCTTCAAACACCAGTTGCGAGCCTGACACCATGACCGACACCACTGAGCTGGAAGCGTTCCGGGGCCAGATCCGGACCTTCCTTCAAAACCAGCTGCCACCGGACGTCCGCGACACCGTGCACCGTGGCCAGATGGTGCCCCGCGACCGCATGCTCGCCTGGCAGGAGATCCTGGCGCAGGCGGGGTACCTGGTGCCGCACTGGCCGGAGCAATGGGGCGGCCGGGGCTGGAGCGTGCAGCAGCAGATGGCGTTCGACGAAGAGATGTGCACGCAGGGCGCACCGGAGCTCAGCGCCATCAACTTCGACATGATCGGCCCGATCCTGATGCGTTACGGCAGCCCGGCGCAGCAGGCGCAGTTTCTGGGCGCGATCGCCTCCGGCCGGCAGTCCTGGTGCCAGGGTTATTCGGAGCCGCAAGCCGGCTCGGACCTGGCATCCCTGTCGACCCGGGCCGAGCACCACGGCGAGCACTTTGTGGTGAACGGCTCCAAGATCTGGACTTCCGGTGCCCAGCACGCCGACTGGATCTTCTGCCTGGTGCGCACCGACCGCGAGGTGCGCGCGCAACAGGGCATCTCGTTCCTGCTGATCGACATGGCCAGCCCCGGCATCACGGTGCGCCCGATCGTCGGCATCCACGGCTGGGCGGTGTTCAACGAGGTCTTCTTCGACAACGTCCAGGTGCCACTGCAGAACCTGGTGGGCGAGGAGAACCAGGGCTGGACCATCGCCAAGTCGCTGCTGGAGTTCGAGCGCCTCAAACTGGCACGCATCGGCGAGAACAAGCGCCGGCGCGCGCGCGTGCTCGAGGTCGCCCGCAGCCGCCGCGAAGCCGGTCGGCCCCTGACCGAGCGCCCCTGGTTTCGCCAGCGTTTTGCCGAACTCGACGCGCGTTTGCTGGCGCTCGAAGCCAACGCGGCGCGTTTCATCCGCCGTGCCCAGTCCGGCAAGCCGGCCGGTGCGGAAGTCTCCATGCTCAAGCTGCGCGGCAGCCACCTGCTGCAGCAATGGGAACAACTCACCGTCGACGCGCTGGGGCCGCAGGCAATGCCGTTCGACGCCGCCGCCTGGTCCTCGCAGGGTGCCGAAGCGCCCACCGGGCTGGCCGCCATCGCAGCCACTGCCTCGTCCCGGCGTTTCCTGTCCAGGGGCTTCACCATCGCCGGCGGGTCGAGCGAGATCCAGCACAACATCCTGGCAAAGCAGGTACTGGGCCTATGAACGAAATGACCATCGACGACACGCGCCAGATGCTGGCCGACAGCGCCCGCAGTTATGTGGCGCGCACCTACGACACGAAGGCGCGCGCGGTGTCGCTGGCCCATGCACAGGGCTGTTCGCCGCAACGCTGGCAGGATTTTGCCGACATGGGCTGGCTGGCCCTGCCTTTGGCCGAGCAGGACGGTGGCCTGGGGGGCTCGCTGGCAGACATCTGCACCGTGGCCGAGGAACTGGGCGCCGGTCTGGTGGTCGAGCCCTTCGTGGCCTGCGCCGTTCTGGGTGCCGGTCTGTTGGCCGACCTGGGCGACGACGCGCCGCGGCAAACCTGGCTGCCCGCGCTCGCGCAAGGCACGCGGCGTATCGCCTTCGCAGCCTGGGAGCCCGGCAACGGGTTCGACCCGGCAGCCATCAACACGGTCGCCCACCGCGACGGGCCGCGTTTCCGTCTCGACGGCGAGAAGGCACTGGTGCTGGGTGGTGACGGCGCCGACGCCTACCTGCTCGCGGCACGGCTGCAGGGCGAAGACGCCGTCGGCATCTTCCTGCTCGGTGCCGACACACCCGGGCTGAGCATCACGCCGCAGGCCCTGTACGACGGCCAGCACACCGCTTGCCTTTCCATGCACCAGGCCGCGGCCGGCGACGTGTTGCTGATCGCCTCCCCCGAGGAAGTCAATGCCCGGCTCGAGCACACGCTGCACCGGGCACGCGTCGCGCACGGCGCCGAGACAGTCGGCGCCATGCAGCGCGCTTTCGACATCACACTGGAGTACCTCAAGACGCGCAAGCAGTTCGGGCGGGTGATCAGCACCAACCAGGTGGTGCAGCACCGGTTGGTCGGCTTGTACGTGGAAATCGAGGAAGCACGGGCGATGACCCAGGCGGCGGCGGCCGAATTCGACGCCGGTGGCGCCCACCCCACCCACGCACACATGCGCCACTGCGCTGCGGCACGCGTGTGCGTGGCACAGACCGCCCGGCATGTCTGGGAAGAGTCGGTGCAACTTCACGGGGCCATCGGCATGACGCAGGAGTACATTCTGGGACAGTACGTGAAACGGCTGGCGCTGGCCGGCAACCTCTATGGGGGCGTGGAGGAACATCTGGAGCGGCTGGCCGCCGCCAGCCTCGACGACCCCGCAACCGGCCTCGCCTGAAGTCACCCTGGAGCAATGTCCATGAGCACGCCGGGCCGCCCCAAGGGCGAATTCCGGAATGCGAAGCATGAAGGTACCCCAATGAGCACCGAAATCACCACCACCGTACACACCGAACGCAACGGCTCCGTCCTGCAATTGAGCATCGACGCACCGGCGGCGCGCAACTCCCTGTCCACACCGGGGGTCCTGGAGGGCCTGCTTGCCGGTCTGGAGCGGCTCGACGCAGATGCCGACCTGCACTGCGCCATCATCACCGGCGCCGGTGGCAGCTTCAGTGCAGGGGGCGATCTGCGCAAGTTGTCGCAGGGCAGTGAATCGGATGTGCGCCACGCCATGCAGCGCACAGCATGGCTGTACCGGCGCATTGCCATGTCCGACAAACTGGTGATCGCCGCGGTGGACGGCCCGGCATTCGGCGCCGGCCTGGGGCTTGCAATCTGCTGTGATCTGGTCGTCGCGGGGCCGACCGCTCGCTTTTGTTGCGCCTTCGTGCGGGTCGGTGCCATGCCGGACGCGGCGCTGTTCTGGTCCCTGCCGGCGCGTGTCGGTATCGCGCAGGCACGCCGGCTGATGCTGTTTGCCAACGAAATAGACGGGGCGCAGGCCGAGGCCATGGGCCTGGCCGACCAGTTCGTGGCCGAAGGCTCCGCGCTGCCCGCCGCGCAACAGCTGGCACAACGCCTGTCGCACGGGCCCACCCGCGCCTACGGCCGCATCAAGGCCGGCCTGCGCGCAGCGCCGATGTCGGTCGACGCGGCGCTTGCCTTCCAACTCGACAACGCGCCCGGCCTGTTCGCCAGCCAGGACTTCCGTGAAGGCGCCAATGCGTTCTTCGAGAAGCGCAAGCCGGTGTTTCAGGGCCGCTGACGCACACCGAAACACCAATGACACCATGGGGCTGATGGTCACACCGGAGCGACCGCCATGAATCTTGCACTCTGGCTTCAGGCCACTGCCCGCATCCACGGGGATCGCCCGGCGGTGGCGCATGGAACAGCCGTGCGTTACGACTACCGTGGTTTCGCGCGGGCTGCGGCGCTCACCGCACAATGGTTGCGCGAGCGCCGGATAGGCCCTGGCGACCGGGTCGGGCTGTTCATGGACAACACACCTGACTACCTGCCCTTGTTGTGGGGCATCTGGTGGGCCGGCGCCGTTGCCGTGCCCTTGAATGCGCGATTGCACCCGCGCGAAGCCGCATGGATTCTCGAAAACTGCGCTGCCAGCCTGTGCCTGTGTGACGCAGCCCATGCTGCGCAGACCGCGGCCGTCGGCCCCGCGGCCTGCACCATCGTTGGTGACCAGGCTTTCCTGCATGCATCTGAACACGCGGGTTCGCCACATGGCATTGCACCCCGCAGCGAGGACGACGCGGCCTGGCTGTTCTACACCAGCGGCACCACCGGCAAACCCAAGGGCGTGGTGCTCACCCACCGCAACCTGCGCTGGATGACTTTGGCCTACCTGGCGACGGTGCAATCGGTACAACCCGGCGACAGCATGCTGCACCCGGCACCGCTGTCGCATGGCGCAGGCCTCTACCACCTGCCGTATGTGCTGCAGGGCGGCGTCAACGTGGTTCCGGTCTCCGGTGGGCTCGACAGTGCAGAGTTCTTTGCCCTCGCCGCCCATTGGCGCAATGCCTCGTGTTTTGCCGCGCCGACGATCGTCAAGCGGCTGGCCGACTGGGCCCGCGTGCATGGTCCAGACACCTCGGGCCTGGCCACCATCGTGTACGGCGGCGCGCCCATGTACCTGGCCGACATCGAGGCGGCACGCTCCACGCTGGGGCCCCACTTCGCACAGATCTACGGCCAGGGCGAGAGCCCGATGACCATCAGCGTGTTGCCAAAAAGCGTGATCGAGGACAGCGCCCATCCGCGCTGGCGTGCGCGCATGGCGTCGGTCGGTTTCGCGCAACCGATGGTCGAGATCTCGATCCGCTCGGCCGAGGGACAGGTGCTTCCCACCGGCACTCCGGGTGAGGTCTGTGTGCGCGGCGAGGTTGTCATGGCCGGTTACTGGAACCAGCCCGAGGCCAGCGCGGCCGCCCTGCGCGACGGCTGGTTGTTCACCGGTGACATCGGGGCACTTGACGACGACGGATTCCTGACCCTGATGGACCGCAGCAAGGACCTCGTCATCAGTGGCGGCAACAACATCTACCCGCGCGAGATCGAGGAAACCCTGCTGCTGCACCCCGGCGTGCAGGAGGTCAGCGTGATCGGTCGACCCGACCCGCAGTGGGGCGAGTCGCTGGTGGCCTATGTGGTGCCTCGCGGGGAGGTGTCGGCCGGGCAGCTCGATGCCCATTGCCTTGCGCACATGGGGCGCTACAAGCGGCCCAAGCACTACCGCTTCGTGGCCGAGTTGCCGAAGAACAACTATGGCAAGGTGCTCAAGACGGAGTTGCGCGAGCGCGAGTTGAAACTGGACAACTCCTGACTTCAGGAGGCTGCATGTCCCAGTCATCTCGCCGCACCTTCCTTCGCGACATCGCGCTCACCGGATGGGCAGCCTCGGTGGCGCCCATGGTGCCGGCGCAATCGCAGGAACCGGCCGCCAGCAAGTTGCCGATCAGCGGCACCGACCAACCTGAACTCGCGCGATTTGACGATATGGTGAGCGCGTTCGTCCGTGAGCAACAGGTACCCGGGGCTGCCATGGCGGTCACTGCCGGCAAGCGCCTGGTCTATGCCCGCGGTTTCGGCCTGGGTGACCGGGAGCGTGGGCGGCCGGTTCAACCCACGGACCTGTTTCGCATTGCCAGCATCTCCAAGACGCTCACGACGGTGGCCATTCTGCAATTGGTCGAAAGCGCGCGACTGGATGTCAACGCGACGGTATGGAGCGTGCTGGACTTGCCCCAGCCGGCCGATCCCCGGTGGAAGGCGGTCAGCATCTGGCATCTGCTGCACCACACGGGCGGCTGGGACGACGCGGTTTTCGATCCGATGTTCCAGGCTGCGCGCATCGCCCGGGCTTTGAATACGCCGCTGCCCATCGATCAGCACGCCATCATCCGCTACATGCTCGGCGTGCCGCTGCAGTTCGATCCCGGGGAGCGCTTCGCCTACTCCAATTTTGGCTACTGCCTGCTGGGCAGGGTGATCGAGCGCGTGACCGGCGAACCGTACGGCCAGGCGGTTCAACGCTCCGTGTTGGCGCCTCTGGGTATCGGACGGATGCGTCTGGGCAGGACCCTTGCGTCGCAACGGGTCGAGACCGAGGTCACCTATTACGACGAGAAGAACCGCACCGCTGCCGCCGTCGTCGGCAGCATCGGCGAACGTGTCCCGCTGCCCTACGGCGCCTGGTCGCTCGAAGCGATGGCGGCCCCCGGCGGGTGGCTCGCCTCGGCCGTCGACCTGGTGCGATTCGCAGCCGCGTTCGACGACCCCGTCAACTGCCCGATCCTGCAGCCGAAAACCATCGGCTTGATGGTCGAGCGTCCGCAAGGCCCAGCCGGGGTAGAGGTTGGCGGCAATTATCCCGGCTGCGCCTGGTTTGTCTGGCCCCGGGCGGACACACCCCACAAAGCCTACCTGTCCGCCAACGGACAATTGGCGAGAAGTGCGTCCTATCTGATGCGGCGCCACGACGGCATGAACTGGGCCGTGCTGTTCAACACCGCCAATGGCATCGACGGCAAGCCGCTGATGATCAAGTTCCGGGACCGGGTTCATACGGCAATCGACAACACCCGCAACTGGCCGGCGCTCGACCAATTTGCAAACCTGCGATGAAGCCGGGTCGCCGGGCCTCGAAAAGAGTGTAAATTTGCGCGCATGCTGCGCAAAAATTGCGCAGGAAGTACCCGGATTCCCGGTTTCTGCGTCGGGGAGTCAGGGTTTACGCGCGGTTTGACGCGCCGCGAAGCATGGCACGCATCGTGCCTTGTTGTAGCTGGACTTGGTCCGGGAATGGTTCTGGTCCTTATTCAAGAGGAATGCATGAAAACACTGAAACTGCTGGTCCTGTCCTGCCTGTCTTCGCTCGCTCTGGGCGCGACGGGGCTGCATGCGGCCGACATCCGCGTGGGCTTCGGCCTGGACGCTCTCACACTCGACCCGGGCAACCACCGCAGCCGCGAGACCGAGACCATCCTGCGCAACATGTACGACGGCCTGCTCACGCGCGACAGCAAGATGCAGGTGGTGCCCGAACTGGTCACCGGCTGGAGGCAGACCGACGTGACCACCTACGAGTTCAAGCTGCGCCAGGGTGTGAAATTCCACAGCGGCGACGAGATGACCTCCGAGGACATCAAGTTCACGTTCGACCGGCTCATCAAGAAGGACATGATCGACGGCAAGAGCAGCCCGCGCGCCGGCCTGCTCGGCCCGCTCAAGGAGGTGGTGGCGGTAGACAAGTACACCGTGCTGCTCAAACTGGAAAAGCCCTGGGCCATCCTGCCATCGATGCTGCCGTTCCAGGAGGTGGTCTCGAAAGCCTTCGTGCAGAAGGTGGGTGACAAGGCCATGGCCACGCAGGTCAACGGCACCGGGCCGTTCAAGCTGGTTGATTGGCGCCGTGGCGACTCCATCACCATGGAGCGGTTTGCCGCATATTACGGCGGCTCCCCCGCCATCCCGCCGGTCGGCCCGGCCAAGGCCGACCGGGTGATCTTCAAGATCATCCCCGAGAACGCGTCGCGCGTGGCCGCGCTGCTGGCTGGCGACGTCGATATCGCCACCGAACTGCCGGTGCACATGATCAAGCAGATAGAGTCCAGCCGCAATGCACAGGTCATGAAGGTGCGTGGCACCCGCTCGTTCTATGTCTCGCTGAACAACACCAAGCCGCCCTTCAACAACCCGCTGGTCCGCAAGGCGGCCAACCACGCGCTCGACAAGAAACTGCTGCTCGAGCGCGTGATGCAGAACGCCGCCACGCCGATCAACGGCGTGTTGTCGCCCGACGCCTTCGGCTTCGAGAAGGACCTGCCGGCTTACGACTACAACCCGGCCAAGGTCAAGCAGTTGCTGGCCCAGGCCGGTTTTCCCAATGGAATCGACGTGACGCTGGACGTGGAAGGCTCGTTCGCCGAGATCGCCCAGGCGATCGGCTCGGTGCTGACCAAGTCCGGCATCCGCACCAAGGTGGTGGTGGGCGAAGGCACGGTGCTGCGCACCAAATGGCTGCAGGACAAGAACAAGACCGGAGACATGTGGCTCACATCCTGGGGCAATGGCTCACTCGACCCGGAGGACATCTTCGCGCCCACCCTGAACACCAACGACCGCGGCAACTCCGCCGGTTACTCCAATCTGGTGGTCGACGGCCTGCTCAGCGCCGCCAGCACCGAGACCAACCCGGCCAAACGCGCCGACCTGTTCTCCAAGGCACAACGCCAGGTCAATGCCGATGCACCGTGGATCTTCCTGTGGGTCCCGGAAGACATCTACGGTGTGTCCAAACGCCTCAAGGGCTGGCAGCCGAGCGCCGATTCGCGCGTGAACCTGCACCGCGCCTACATCCAATAAGCCAATCCCGGCCCCACCTGTTCCCCCGGGATACGGTTTGAATCCAGGCAAGCTGCTGGAGCGTCTGCTCCATCTCATCCCGGTCATGCTGGGTGTGTCCGCCATCGTGTTCGTGATGACGCTGGTGACACCGGGCGACCCGGTGAACATCATGCTGGGCGAGCAGCAGGCCACGCCCGAACAGCGCCAGGCGCTGCGCAAGGACATGGGCCTGGACCTGCCGGCACCGCAGCGCTTCGTGCACTTCCTGCAGAACGCGGCGGTCGGCAATTTCGGCATGTCGTATTTCCATCGCCGCCCGGTGATCGAGGTGATCCTGGAGCGGCTGCCCGCGACGATCGAACTCACCGCCGCCGCGCTGCTCATCGGCCTGGTGCTCGCGGTGCCGCTCGGGGTGCTGGCGGCCGTGCGCAAGAACTCCTGGATGGACCGGCTGGCCACGGTCGGTTCGCTCTTGGGCATCTCGATGCCGGGGTTCTGGTTCGGCCTGCTGTTGATGCTGCTGTTCGGCGTCTGGATGCAGGTGCTGCCGATATCCGGCCGCAGCGACCTGGCAAGCCAGGTCCCGGTGGTGACCCAGTTCCTGACGATCGACGCGCTGCTCGCGTGGAATTTCACCGTACTGGGCTCGGCACTGCGCCATCTGGCCATGCCCGCGCTCACACTGGGCCTGCCGATGGCGGCAGTTCTCATGCGGGTGACCCGCGCCTCCATGCTCGAGGTGCTGCAGCAGGACTACGTCACCTTCGCCCGGGCCAAGGGACTGACGCGCGCACGCGTGCTGTTCACGCATGCACTGAAGAATGCGCTGATCCCGACCGTCACCATGGCCGCGCTCGAAGTCGGCTCCCTGCTGGGCGGCAGCATGATCGTCGAGACCGTGTTCGGTTGGCCCGGCCTGGGCCGGGTGGTGGTGGAGAGCATCTTCACCCGCAACTACCCGCTGATCCAGGCCGCCATCCTGCTCTACGCGCTGACTTACGTGCTGGTCAACTTCCTGGCCGACCTGCTCTACACGCAGCTCAACCCGCGGGTGCAACTGTGAAAGGCGAATCACCCCTGCGCCTGAGCTGGCGCCGTTTTCGCGACGACCGGTTTGCCATGGCCGCGGCCGCCCTGGTGCTGCTGTTTGTGCTGGCTGCGCTGTTCGCCCCCTGGATCTCGCCGCAGGACCCCAACGACAGCGACCTGTTGCGCCGACTGCAGCCCCCGGTGTGGATGATTGGTGGCGAATGGGCTTTCCCGCTGGGCTGCGACGCGCTGGGGCGCGATCTGCTGTCGCGCATCGTCCACGGCACCCGCATCTCGATCTTCATCGGCGCTGCGGTGGTGCTGATCGCCACGGCCATGGGCATCGTGACCGGCCTGCTGTCAGGCTACCTGGGCGGATGGGTCGACAGCCTGATCTCGCGCGTGGTCGACATCCTGCTGGCGTTTCCCTACCTGCTGTTCGCGATCGGGCTGATGGCCATGATGGGGCCGGGCCTGCAGAACATCATTATCGCCCTGGCCTACAAGGAATGGGTCATCCCGTGCCGCCTGGTGCGCGGGGAGACAATGGCCCTGCGCCAGGTCGAGTACATCGAGGCCGCGCGCGCCGTGGGTGCGTCGGGGCCCTACATCATGCTGCGCGAGATCCTGCCCAACATCCTCTCGCCGGTCATCGTGGTCTCGACCATCCGCATGGCCCATGTGATCATCCTGGAGGCCAGCCTGTCCTTCCTGGGCATCGGCGTACAGCCGCCGACCGCCTCCTGGGGCTCGCTGGTGGCCGACGGGCGCTCCTTCATCTGGGACGCCTGGTGGATCTCCACCTTCTCGGGTCTCGCCATCCTGCTGCTCGTACTGGCGATCAATGTCGCCAGCCAGGGCCTGCGCGATGCGTTCGATCCCCGCCTTCAATAACCCGTCCATGCACGCCCAGACCGCTCCCGCGAGCCTGCCGCCACAGCCGGTGCTGCGCATCCGCGGCCTGTGCACGGAATTTCCGACGCCGCGGGGGCCGTTGCCGGCGGTGCAGGACGTGAGCCTGGACGTGCCGGTCGGCGGGTGCGTGGGCATCGTCGGCGAGTCGGGTTCCGGCAAGAGCGTCACCTTCGCCAGCGTCATGGGCCTGGTGCGCGCGCCCGGGCGCGTCACCGCCGGCCAGGTGTGGCTGGACGGCACCGACCTGCGCACGCTGGACGAAGCCGCGATGCGCCGGGTGCGCGGCAAGCAGATCGCGATGACGCTGCAGGACGCACTGACGGCGCTCAATCCCAGCCTGACGGTGGAACATCAACTGGTCGAGGTGATTCTTGCGCACGACGACGACGTTTCCACGCTGCCGTGGTGGCAACGTCGGCGCCGGGCGCGCACACGCGCGTTGGAGATGATGGCGCTGGTGGGCATCCCCACGCCCGAGACCCGGCTGCAGGACTATCCGCACCATTTCTCCGGCGGCATGCGCCAGCGCATCATGATCGCCATCGCGCTGGCGTGCAAACCGCGGTTGCTGATCGCAGACGAACCGACTACCGCGCTCGATGTCACCATCCAGGCCCAGGTGCTGGAACTGATCGCTTCGCTGCGCCAGAGCCTGGGCATGAGCGTGGTGCTGATCACCCACGACCTCGGCGTCGTGGCCGAGCGCTGCGACCGCGTCGTGGTGATGTATGCCGGGCAGGTGGTGGAGTCCGGCACCACGGCCGAGGTGATCGGCTCGCCGCGCCATCCCTATACCCGTGCCCTGCTGCGTGCCACGCCGCGCGTGGAAGACCTCGCGCAGGCAGTGCAACCGATCGCCGGCACCGTTCCCGACATGGTCGATTTCCCGGCCCAGTGCCACTTCCTGGAACGCTGCACGCAGCGGCAGGACGCCTGCCACCAACACATTGCGCTGGCGTTCGCGCCGGGCACGCACCAGGCGCGGTGTGTGCTGGCCAACGGGGGGCTGTCATGACGCGGCCGTTGTTGCAGGTGGAGCACCTGGTCAAGCATTTCGAGCGGCCACGCAGCCTGGCGCGTCGCCTGGCGGGCGACAAGGCCAGCGTGGTGCATGCGGTCAACGGCGTGAGCCTGGCGCTGGAACGCGGCGAGACGCTGGGCCTGATCGGTGAATCGGGCTGCGGCAAGTCCACGCTGGGGCGTGCCATCCTGCGTCTGGTCGAGCCCAGCGCAGGGCGCGTGGTGTTCGACGGGCAGTCCCTGCAGGACCTGGGTGCCCGACAGATGGCCGCCATGCGCGCGCGCATGCAGATCATCTTCCAGGATCCGTATGCCTCGCTCAACCCGCGCAAGTCGATCCGGGAGATCGTCGCGTTGCCGCTGCAGCTGCACGGAGGGCTGACGCCGGCCGAAGTGACCCAGCGGGTGCAGGCGATCCTGGCCCGGGTGGGATTCCGCGGCGACCAGATCGACCTGTATCCCCACCAGTTCTCCGGTGGGCAGCGCCAGCGCATCGGCATAGCGCGCGCGTTGGTCTCGCGGCCCGAGCTGGTGGTGTGCGACGAACCGGTGTCGGCGCTCGACGTGTCGATCAAGGCTCAAATCCTGGAACTGCTGGGTGAACTCAAGGCAGAATTCAACCTGACGTACCTGTTCGTGTCGCACGACATCGCCGCCGTCGGGCACATCGCCGACCGGATCGCCGTGATGTACCTCGGGGAAATCGTGGAGATCGGCCCCACCTCGCAGATCATCCACGCGCCTCGGCACCCCTACACCCAGGCCCTGCTTTCGGCCGTGCCGCGGCTGATCCCGGAGCCCGGACGCGTGCGAATGGTGCTGCGCGGCGACCTGCCCTCCCCGGTGCACCTGCCGGGGGGCTGCAAGTTCCATACACGCTGCCCGGTGGCGATGGACAGCTGTTCCGCCCAGGCGCCCCAACTGATCGCCCCGGGCGAAGATGCGCGCCACCGTGTGGCCTGCCTCAGGAGCACAAACCGTGCGTGACCACCCTGGCTGGATCGAGCTCGATGGGTCGGCCCTCGAACGCGGGCAGCAGCAGTCGCTGCGGCGCCCCGACCTCGTCGCGCAGGTGCGCGCGGCGGTGCTGGGGCGGCTGCGACAGCTGGAAACGGCGCTGGCCCGACCGGAAGTGACCGGCTTCCTGCATGCCCAACGCAGGTTCCTGCAGACGAACGATCACCCCGGCTTCGACGAGTCCTGCGGAATTGCCCAGGGCTACGGGCTGGCGCACGACGACCTGCTGGCCTACCTGCACGCCAACATCGTCGCCGACCTGGATGCCGGCGCAGGCGCGCCCGGCCAACCCGAGGTCGACGGCTGCACCGCCTGGGCGCATGCCGCCGGGGTCGCCGCGCTGGTGGTGAAGAACCGCGACTACCGGGGCGAGCACGGGGCCTTGCAGCAGGTCTTCCTGCACCGCGATCCTGCCTGGTGGGATCGCACGCTGCTGTGTGTCGGCAGCCTGGGCAGCCCCGGCGCCTTTTCCAGCGGCATGAATTCCGACGGCCTGGCGGTGGCCGACACGCAGATCGCCACCCGCGACCACGGCGTGGGGTGGCTGCGTTATTTCCTCATGACCGCCCTGCTGCGCGGATGCGCCGACGTCCCGCAGGCGCTGGCCTTCATCGGCGCGGTACCCCACGCCGGAGGCGGCGCCCTGGTGCTGGGCGACCGCCATGGGCGGGTGGCGGCAGTGGAGCTGGGCCACCACAGCCCGGCGCATGTGACACAGTCCACGCAGTGGGTGGCGCAGACCAACCACTGCACGGACATTGCGCTGGCGCGGGACGCAAGACTGCCCCAGGGCGATCCGACCGACTGCACGTTCACCCGGCTCCAGCAGGTACAGGAGGTGCTGTCGCGGGCCGACGCGCGGCTCGACCTCGCGCAGGCGCGCAGCCTGATGGCCAGCCACAGGGGCCATGGCGGCATCTGCCGCCACGCGCAGGGCGACAGCTCGCGCACGCTGAGCTGCGTGGTCTACGACACCCGCGACACGAGCCTGCACATGTCCCATGGCAACCCCTGCGACGCGCCCTGGACACGTTACGCACTGACGCCGGCAGACAAGCCCCGGGGGGCCGGGCCGTGACAGCGCCCGTCCACGAGCTGATCGGCGAGCACCCAGCCATCACCGCCTTGCGCCAGATGATCGCGCGGGTGGCGCCCAGCAAGGCCGGCACGGTGCTGATCTACGGTGAGACCGGCACCGGCAAGGGGCTGGTCGCGCGCATGATCCACCAGTTGTCGCAGCGCGCGGCGCGGCCGTTCATCGACATCAACTGCGCCGCGATCCCGGCCGAACTGCTGGAGTCGGAACTGTTCGGGCACGAACGCGGGGCCTTCACCGGCGCCGTCGGCAAGAAGGAAGGCCTGATCGAGGCCGCCAACGGCGGTACCGTATTTCTCGACGAAGTGCGTGAACTCGATCCGGTGATGCAGGCCAAGATCCTGACCGTGCTCGACAGCAAGCGGTTCCGGCGCGTAGGTGCCGTGACCCCGATCGATGTCGATGTGCGTTTCATCGCCGCCACGAACAAGATCCTGCTGCAGGAGGTCAAGGCCGGCAAGTTCCGTGACGACCTGTATTACCGGCTGCAGGTGATCTCGATCAACATCCCGCCGCTGCGCGAACGCGGCGACGACATCCTGCTGCTGGCGCGCGGCTTTCTGCGCAAGTACCACGCGCTGTATGGGGGCGCGCGCAAGCGCCTGGACCCGGAGGTCGAGGCGATCTTCCGGGCCTACCACTGGCCAGGCAACGTGCGTGAACTGGAAAACCTGATGGAGCGCATCTGCCTCCTGGAGGACGGCGACTGGGTGCACAGGGCACAGTTGCCGGCCCGCATCCTGCGCGAAGTCGCAGCCGCCTCCCCGCCCCCGAAGGAAACGCCCGAAACCGTCCCCGAGCTGCCGGACCCCGGTGTACGGTTCCATGATGCGACCGAGGAGTTCCAGCGCCGGCTGATCGAACGCGCGCTGCAGGCCTGCCGCCACAACCTCGGCGCGACGGCCGCGTCCCTGGGGCTGAGCCGCCACGGCCTGCGCCACCAGCTTCTCAAACTCGGCATCCAGCCCCATGCCTGAATCCCATCCATCCGCCGCGCAGCAGCGCTGAGCGCACATCCATCCATTCCCACCCTGCAGGAGTATTCCGTGAAGTCCCTCAAAATTGCGTGCCCCAACGGGCACCTCGGTTTCGCACCGATCCGCGACGAGAGCTTCCAGCTCGGCGTGCTGGCCGGCCCCGACATCATCGCCGCCGATTCGGGGAGCGACGACATCGGCCCGGGGCCCCTGGGCTCCGACACCTCCACCAGCCCGGAGGACTGGCAGCGCCACGACCTCGAACTGATGTTGGTGGCCTCGCGCAAGCTTGGCGTGCCGATGATCATCGGCTCGTCGGGCGACACCGGCTCCAACAGCCGGGTCGACCTGTACGTGCGCATCATCGAGGAGCTGGCCGCCAAGCACCGGATGCCCGCGTTCAAGCTCGGCTACTTCTACTCGGAAGTCGACAAGGCCTGGCTGAGGCAGCAGATGGCGCAGGGCGAGACCATCGAAGGACTGGACGGTTACGCGGCCCTGACCGAGGCCGAGCTCGACGCCACCGAACGCGTGGTCGCCATGGCCGGCGTGCATCCGTTCGTGGAACTGCTGCGCCAGGGCGCCGACGTGATCATCGGCGGGCGCAGTTCAGATGCCGCGCTGTTTGCCGCGGCCGCCATCTTCCATGGTTTCCACGACGACCGCGCCTACTACCTGGGCAAAGTGCTCGAATGTGCGTCGTTCTGCGCCGAACCGTACGGCGGCAAGGAGACGGTCATGGGCGAGATCAGCCACGAGGATGTGCTGGTCACGGCCATGAGCCCGCAGCAGCGCTGTACGGTCGCCTCGGTGGCCGGCCACGCGATGTACGAACGCTCCAACCCCTACGAGGAGTTTTTTGCCGGCGGCAGGCTCGACATGACCGACTGCGTGTACGAGCAGGTCAGCGAGAAGACCACCCGCATCACCGGGTCACGTTTCGTCCCCAGCGCCCAGGTACGCGTGAAACTCGAGGGCGCGGGCAAGGTCGGCGAACGCTTCGTGGGCATCTGCGGCATCCGCGACCCCTACACCATCGCCAACGTGGACCAGGTGATCGAATGGGCGCGCACCCAGGTGCGCGCACGTTTCGGCAACGATGGTTATGAGCTGCACTACAACGTGTACGGCCGCGACGGCGTCATGGGCGACCTGGAGCCGCTGCGCGACCAGCCCGGACACGAACTGTGCATCATGGTGCAGGGGGTGGCGCCCACCGCCAAGATGGCGCAGGAGGTGGCCATGATCGGCCTACGCCAGATGTTCTACGCGCGCCTGCCGGATGTCAAAGGCACGGCCGGTTCGGTGTCGTTCCCGCTCGATGAAGTGCTGCACGCCAGCCCGGCCTACCGCTGGACGCTGAACCACACGGTCGCGGTGCGCGACCCGATGGAGCTGTTTCCCACCCACATGACGACAGCCGGCATCCGAGCCTGAAAGGACCGACCCATGAGCACCCCCCTCAAAGACCTGGCCAAGACCATCCGCAGCAAGAACGCCGGCGTCAACAAGATCACCTTCGACATCATCTTTCGCGAACGCGCGGCCTATGAGCGCGTGAAGCAATCGGGCGCATTGACCCGCGAGACCATGGCGACCCTGTACCGCATCCCGCCCGAGCGCATCTCCGACTTCGTCGAATACGAACCGGCGTACGCCATCAAGTTCACCATCTACCGCCTGCGCCCCAGCGGCAGCGCCGGCGATGGCGACATCTTCGGGGCGCAGCAGTATGCGCCGCTGCTGGATCTGCAGATACCGTGACTCCGGCGCGTCACAACGCGTCGAGGATCGGCCGCCAGACCTTGGCCAACTCCGCGTAACCCAGCGCAGTCGGATGGATCTCGTTTTCCCAGTGCCTGGTGGGCCCGGTCGACCCCGCACCGGCACGCGTCGTCGCGCCCCGCGTATCCACCACACGGATGTTGCGGCCGGCATGCCTGGCAGCCAGGGTCGTCCATAAGTCCGCCAGCCGGTCGATGAAGACATCTGCGAGCCGGATCCAGTCTGCCGCCGGGATCCGGTAGGTCGTGTGCAGCGCCTTGTACAACCAGGGGCCCAGTGCGGGGCCGGCCGGCGCATTGCGGGGCGTCAGGTAGTCGTAGGTGTGCAGGACCAACGGCACATCGCGGTTGACTGCTTTTCTGTCGCGCTGCGCGAGCAGTCGCAGCAGCACGACTTCCAGGTGCCTGGCGAACGTGGCCCAGCCCGGCTCGTTGATGTAGCGCAATACGGCTGTCGTGTCGGTCGCCCACTCATCGGCGCGCAACAGCAAGCGCGTGCGCTGCGTGCTGTCGCGGTCGGAACCGGGATCGGCATTCAGCGCATCGATGAGGTCGTTGCCGCCGCCCGAAACGAGGACGGCATGCCAGCGCCATGCCTGCCGGCCGTTGAGCAGGCGCAGGAAATCCTGCTGGGTGGAGGTGTCGACCATGTGTGCGAGGACCTCGCCCGGATGCGCGCAATTGACCGCCACCGACGCGCGCGACAACACGAACTGCTGCAGCAGGTTGGTGGTCGACCAGGGCGGCACATGTCCGAGGGAGAACCAGGAATCGCCTTGCGCAAGAAACCGCCGCTCCATGCGACCGACATCGTATCCGTCCTGGTGGTCATTGCCGATCAGCTGCGACGGGGTGATGGCGACGAGATGGATGCTGGCCATGCGTGTGCTCCGGTTTTGTGGTTTGATGAAGACTCCGCCAATGGGCTGGCACCTTTCAGAACGCCGCGGCGCCTGCCTCCAGCCGCGCCTTGAGAAACCCACCGGTCCCGTAACGCGTGACGCCGCTGTAGTAGCGCTCCTTCAGGCGCGCGACCATCGCGCTGTAGTCTGCGACCAGTTCGGGCGGAAGCTGGAAGTTGTCGTAGTTGACCACCACCTCCACACGCCGGCCAAGCGGTTCCAGCAGATCTGCTATCTGGGTCTCGATGTCCGCGATGTCACCCGTACTGGCGACCACCAGACCTTCGAAATTGATGAACAGCAGGCCGCGCTCGCGGTCAAGTTCCAGGCGTTCGGCAAGCGGCGTGGCCAGCAGGCGTTGGCGCAGCGCCATCGGCGCATCGGCGAAGAGCGCCGCGTCCATCAGTTTCAGGTGGGGGCTGATCGCTGGGGCGAAATCCATCTGCGCCAAAACGTCACGCTGCAGGTCGATGCCGGGCGCGATCTCGACCAGTTCCAGGGTGCTGCCTTCGGGGCTGCCGTCCTTGCCCGGCACCAGCCGGAACACGCAGCGCTCGGTCACGTAAAGCACGCGTTGGCCACGTCGGCAGGCCTCGCGCCCGCTGAAGGTACGGTGCTCGACCTCGCTGACGAACTTGCGCGTGAGGCCCTCGTTGCGGATGTCCAGGCGCCCGTTTTCCACCGCCACATCCAGGTCACCGGCCGTGAAGGTGCCCACGAACACCACGGTCTTGGCGTTCTGGCTGATGTTGATGAAACCACCGGCGCCCGCCAGGCGCGGACCGAAACGGCTCACGTTCAGGTTGCCGTGTCGGTCTGCCTGGGCCAGCCCCAGCACCGCGATGTCCAGCCCGCCCCCGTCGTAGAAATCGAACTGGTTGGGCTGGTCGATCACGGCCTGTGTGTTCACGGCCGCGCCAAAACTCAAGCCGCTGGCCGGGATGCCGCCGATCACACCGGGCTCGGCCGTGAGGGTCAGCAGGTCGATGACCTTTTCTTCGGCCGCCACACTGGCCACACCCTCAGGCATGCCGATGCCGAGGTTCACCACGCTGTTGGGACGCAGTTCCAGCGCGGCACGCCGCGCGATCACCTTGCGCTCGCTGATCGGCAGCACCGGCAGTGTCTCCATCGGCAGGCGGATCTCGCCCGAATAGGCCGGGTTGTACTGCTCGCCGAAGGTCTGCATATGGTGCGACGGATCCGTGGCCACGACCACCGCATCCACCAGCACACCCGGCACCTTGACCATGCGCGGATGCAGGGTGCCACGCTCGGCGACGCGTTCGACCTGCGCGATCACGACGCCGCCCGAGTTGCGCGCCGCCATGGCGATCGCCAGGGCTTCGAGGGTCAGCGCCTCACGCTCCATGGTGAGGTTGCCGTCCTGGTCGGCGGTGGTTGCGCGGATGATGCCCACCGAGATCGGGAACGCCTGGTAGAACAGGTAGTCCTTGCCGTCGATCGGCATCAGGCGCACCAGGTCGGCAGTGGTCCGTGCATTGATCTTGCCCCCGCCATGGCGGGGATCGACGAAAGTGTCGAGCCCGACCCGCGTCAGCGTGCCCGGCTTGCCAGCCGCGATGTCCCGGAACAGGTGGGCGATCACGCCCTGGGGCAGGTTGTAGGCCTCGATCTGGTTGTCCACCGCCAGTTTCTGCAGCGCCGGGATCAAACCCCAGTGGCCACCGATGGCGCGCTTGACCAGCCCGGCGTGGCCCCAGTGGTTGAGCCCGCGGCCCTGCCCGTCGCCCTGCCCTGCGGCGAACACCAGCGTCAGGTCGCGCGGCGCACCGCTGCCGGTCTCGGCCTGCGCGGCCAGAAAACGCTGTTCCAGCGCAATCGCAATGCCCTCGGCAAACCCGATCCCGACGAAGCCACCGGTCGCCACCGTGTCGCCGTCGTGGATCAGTCGGACCGCCTCGGCGGCCGTGACCACCTTGTTGCGCGGCACACCCGGCTGGGAGTGTTCTTTGAAATGGGTGTCCAATGCGGTCTCCTGCGTCAGACCTTTATCATGCCCGCAAGCGGCCCTGAAGTGGCGCGCCGATCATTGATCCAGGACTACGATGGCCACAAAAAAGACCACGCCACGCCGCTCGACACGCGGCAATCCGCAGGTCCCTGCCAGCAACGGGCCGGCGCAGCGCAAACCGCTGAACCTAGCGCTTCAGGGGGGTGGATCCCATGGCGCCTTCACCTGGGGCGTACTCGATCGGCTGCTCGAAGATGGCCGCCTCGAGATCGACGGCATTTCGGCCACCAGCGCCGGCGCGATGAACGCGGTGGCGCTGGCGCACGGGTCCATCCGCGGCCCCGATGGCGCGCGCCAGGCGCTGCATGACTTCTGGAAGGCGGTGTCCGACTCCGGCGAACGGTTCAACCCGATGGCGCAACTCGGCATGCCGGCCATGGTGCGGGACAGTCCCATCGTGCAGAACATGGTGAGCCAGTGGGTCAATGCGGTGACCCACGCCTTTTCGCCGCAGCAGCGCAACCCACTGAACATCAATCCGCTGCGCGATCTGCTGTTGCAGAGAATCGACTTCGAAGAGATGAACCGCGCATCGAAGGTGCGCCTGTTCCTGGCGGCCACCAATGTGCGCTCCGGGAAGGTGAAGGTTTTCGGCATCGACGAGTCGATCACGGCCGACATGGTGATGGCATCGGCCTGCCTGCCGCAGTTGTTCCCGGCGGTGGAAGTCGATGGCGAACACTACTGGGACGGCGGCTTCATGGGCAACCCGGTGTTGTTCCCGCTCTTCTACCATGCCGATTCCCGCGATGTGCTGATCGTGCACATCAATCCGATAGCGCGCCGAACGGTGCCGACTTCGGCCGAGGACATCCTGGACCGGGTCAACGAGATCACTTTCAACTCCTCGCTGATCAAGGAACTGCGGGCGGTGCATTTTGTGCAGAAGCTGATGGACGAAGGCTGGATCAAGGACGAGCACATCGCAAAACTGCGCTACATCCTGATGCACTCCCTGCGTTCGGACGATGTACTGGCCGATCTGCCGGTGAACAGCAAGATGCGCAGCGACTGGGAATTTCTGACCATGTTGCGCGACCGCGGCCGCGCCTCCGCCGACAGCTGGCTGGCACAGAACTACGGGAATGTCGGTGTGCGTTCCTCGGTCGATCTGACGGCCCAATTCCTTTAGGCGGCCAAGAGGGTCAACCCGCTTGCGAGCGGGTGCCACGCCCTTGACCAACATCAATGCCCGATGCAGCCAACCGGGGCAAACTTGCACCAAGTGACAAATCCGTGACACAGCCGTGACGACCATGGTTGTGCTGCGGCAGACACGGTACGGGAAGCGGACCACCCGGGGTTGCGGCCCCCTGAAGGCGCTCGCCCTGTGAACCGGCGCCCCGCAATCGACCACACAGGAAAACACCATGTTCAGCAGCCTGATGCCACAACGCCGGCAGTTCTTCGAACTGCTGGCCGCACATTCAGACCGGGTCGTCGCCAGTGCCAATGCCACACTGCGCCTGGTCAACGGCCTGGGGCTGGACAGCGAAGACATCCCGGCGCTGGTGGCCGAGGTCAACAGCAACGAAATAAGCGCCGACGAGATCAAGTCGTCCCTGATCACCCTGCTGCACCAGTCGTTCACCACGCCGATCAACCGCGACCAGATCCACACCCTGACGATCGAACTCGACGAGGTGATCAACGTGCTGCTGGACGTTGCCAACGCGGTGGGCATGTACAACATCCGGGAGTCCACGGTGGAAGCGCGCGAACTGGCCGCGCTTGGTGCGGACGCCTGCATGCGCCTGAACCGCGCCGTGCTGACCCTGCCGGACAGGAACAGGAGCCAGGAGACGCTGGACCTGTGCAAGCAGATCGACGCCATCGAGTCGCGCGCCGACCAGGTCCAGCGCAAGGCGATCAGCCAGTTGTTCGAAGGCGAGAGCAGCATCTGGCGGGCGCTCAAGATGCGCGAGTTCTACTCACTCCAGGAAAACGTGCTCGACCGGTGCGAGGACGCCGCCAAGACGATCGAGGAAATCCTGATCGAGAACACCTGACCGGGGCTGCGCGTGGAACACCTGAACATCAACCTCTGGTCCCTGGCGCTGCTGGTCGCGGTGGCACTTGCATTCGACTTCATGAACGGGTTTCATGATGGCGCCAACTCGATCTCCACCATCGTGGCCACAGGCGCGCTGACGCCCAAACAGGCCGTTCTGTTTGCCGCATTCTTCAACTTCGCCGCGTTGTGGCTGTTCCAGCTCAACGTGGCGGCCACCATCGGCAAAGGCACGGTGGACCCGGCCCTGGTGGACCACGTGGTGATCTTTGGCGCCCTGATGGGAGCCCTGTCCTGGAACATCATTACCTGGTACTACGGCATCCCTTCTTCTTCGTCCCACGCACTCGTCGGCGGGCTGGTCGGCGCAACGGTTGTCAAGGCAGGCGGGATGGCGCCCATCGTGTGGAGCGGGTTCGGCAAGATCCTGCTTTTCATCGTGATCTCGCCGTTGGTGGGCTTCCTGATCGGTGGCCTGCTGATGGTGCTGGTCGCCTGGGTGTTCCGCAACCAGACGCCGTACCGCGCGGGCACCTGGTTCAAGCATGGCCAACTGCTCGCCGCCGCCGCCTACAGCCTGGGCCATGGCGGCAACGATGCGCAGAAGACCATCGGCATCGTCTGGCTGCTCCTGATCACGGCCGGCGCCGCAACCAAGGACATCCAGACCCTGCCGATGTGGGTCGTCTACGCCTGTTATGGCGCCATCGCGTGGGGCACCTATCTGGGTGGCTGGCGCATCGTCAAGACCATGGGCAGCAAGATCACGCGGTTGACGTCGGTGAGCGGCTCCTGCGCCTCGATGGGCGGGGCCATCAGCCTTGGCCTGGCCACGCTGGGCGGCATCCCGGTGTCGACCACGCACACCATCACCGGGGCCATCGTCGGGGTGGGCACGGCGCAGGACGTGAAGGCGGTGCGGTGGGCGATCACGTTCAACCTGGTGGTGGCATGGGTGCTGACGATCCCGGCCTCGGGTCTGATCGCGGCATTGTTCTGGTACCTGGGTCGCAGCTTCCTGTGACATCCCCGCGCAGCACCCGACACCCCGACTGAAGGAGACGCCCGCATGCTCGACAACGTGATGCCGCAACGCGGCGTGTTCTTCAACCTGCTGGCTTCGCACGCGGACCGCATGGTTGCGGCCGCCAACGCGGCCCTGCGCCTGATCAGCGGCCTGGGCAATGCAAACACCGACAGCGCTGCGCTGATCGAAGAGGTGAATTTCAACGAGACCAGCGCGGATGCGATCAAGGCCGAGGTGATCCGGCTGCTGATCGAGTCGTTCACCACGCCCATCAACCGCGACCAGATCCACACACTGGCGCTGGACATCGACCGTGTCATCGACGCGGTGCAAAGCGTGGCCAACTCGATCGCAAGGCACCACATCGACAGCAGCACGCCAATGGCGCGGCAACTGGCCTCGCTCGGTGCCGACGCCTGCATCCACCTGCACCACGCCGTGGTTGCACTTGGCAGTCGGGACCGGGTCCAGGAAGTGCGCCGCCAATGCCATACCGTGGCAGAGATCACCGACCGTGCCGCCGAGGTGATGCGCCAGGCGGTGACACAGCTGTTCGCCACCGAAGGCGACGAGGCGGCCGCCTGGCAGGTGATGAAGCTGCACGGTTTTTACTTCATGCAGCAGGCCGTGCTCGACAGTGGCAAGCGGGCCGCCCGCACGCTGGAAGAAATACTGCTGGAAAACGCATGAGCGCCGCGCCGCGTTGGGCCTGGGCGCCGGGCGTCGCCACCCTGCTCGGCTACCAGCGCGCCTGGCTGCTGCGGGATCTGGCTGCCGGGCTCGTGCTGACCGCGATCCTGGTGCCGGTGGGCATGGGCTACGCCGAGGCGTCGGGCCTGCCGGCGATCTACGGCATGTACGCCACCATCGTGCCACTGGTGGCCTACGCGCTTTTCGGGCCCAGCCGCATCATGGTGCTGGGGCCGGACTCCACGCTGGCGGCAGTCATCGCGGCGCTGATCCTGCCGCTGGCTGGGGGCAGCGTCGAGCGCGCGGTCGCACTGGCCGGCATGCTGGCCATCCTGTCGGGCAGTTGCTCGCTGCTGATCGGCTTCGCGCGGCTGGGCCTGGTGGCGGACCTGATCTCCAAGCCGATCCGCATCGGCTTCATGAACGCAATCGCGCTCACCGTGCTGATCGGGCAACTGCCCAAGATCTTCGGCTTCCAGGTGCGGGCGGACGACCTCCCTGAACGAACGCTGTCGCTTCTGGGTGGCATCGCGGAAGGACGCACCAACGCGGTGGCGCTGGCGATCGGTGGCGGCTGCCTCGCCATCATCCTGGTGACCAAACGCTACCGCCCGCAATGGCCGGGCATCCTGATCGCGGTGGTGCTGGCGACCCTGGTCAGCGGCGAACTGGAGTTGGCCGGCACCGCGCATCTGGCAGTGGTCGGCAGCCTGCCGCATGGCCTGCCCGCGTTCCGGTTTCCGCAAGTGACGCTGGATGACATCACCCAGCTGCTGCCTGGCGCGCTGATCATCTCCTTGCTGTCGTTCGCCGACACCAGCGTGTTGTCGCGCTCGCTGGCGCAGCGGGGTGGCTACCGGGTCAACCAGAACCAGGAGATGCTGGCCCTTGGCGTGGCCAACCTTGCGGCCGGCCTGTTCCAGGGCTTCTCGATCAGCAGCAGCGCATCACGCACACCGGTAGCCGAATCGGCCGGTGCCCGGACCCAGGTGACCGGCCTGGTCGGGGCGCTGGCGATCGCATTGCTGTTGCTGTTTGCACCGAACCTGCTGCGCGACCTGCCCAGCGCAGCCCTTGGCGCGGTGGTCGTGGCGGCCTGCCTGTCTTTCGCCGACCTGCCCGCAATGTGGCGCCTGCTGCGGCTTCGCCCCATGGAATTCGCACTGTCTGTGAGCAGCTTCCTGGGTGTGGCATTCGTGGGTGTGATCGAGGGCATCTTCATCACCGTCGCACTGGCGATGGTGGTGCTGGTCTGGAATACCTGGCACCCCTATTTCGCGGTGCTGGCCCGGGTCGACGGAATCAAGGGTTTTCATGATCTGAGCCGCCACCCGGACGCACGACCGGTGCCGGGCCTGGTGCTTTTCCGCTGGGACGCCCAGCTGTTTTTCGCCAATGCAGAGATCTTTCGCGAGCAGGTGAACAACGCGGTGGCCCTGGCAAGCACGCCGGTGCGGCGCGTGGTGGTGGCCGCAGACGCCATTACCGACATCGACATCACCGCCGCTGATGCACTCACCGCCCTGTACCTTGAACTGCAACAGCAGGGCATCGAGTTGTGGTTTGCCGGGCTGAAGGGCCTGGCCATGGACCGCCTGCGCCACTACGGCACGCTGGCCGTCATCGGCGAGGACATCTTCGCGCCCACCGTCGGGCGGGCCGTCAACATGTACCGCGAGAAGTACCCTGTCGACTGGAAAGATTGGGACGAGGTCTGACACTGGCGCTGCATGCCGTTCACGTGGCGTGCCACCAGACCGGCGATGCACAGCCTGCGCCCGCGTAGCAGGCTTTCAGGCAAACTTCCACTTCATCCAGGCCGCAGTGTTGAAGAAACTCGCCACCACGCTGCCCGGCGTCACCAGGTCGTCACAGGCCTGGCGCAACTCGTCGGTCAGCAGCATGTCGGCCACCGGCAAGGCCTGCTCGAGCTGGGCCAGCGTGCGCGGACCGATGATGGGCGCGGTCACGCCCGGCTGGTCCTTGACCCACAGGTAGGCCAGTTGTGCCGGGTCGTGTCCGGCGGCGCGCGCCAGGGCGGCAAACTGCAGACCAACCTCGACACCACGGCGCGTCACACGCTCGGCGTAGATGCCACCGCGCAGCGTGGCCCGGCTGTCTGTGGGCGCATCGACGGCGGACGAATACCGCCCGGCCAGCATGCCCATGGCCATGGGTGACCAGGTCAACAAGGCCACGCCATGTTTCTGGCAGGCGGGCACCAGTTCGTTTTCAACGCGCCGCTCCAGCAGGTTGTAGGGCGACTGCTCGCTGGCAAAACGCACCAGGTTGTTGCGTTCGCTGACACGCAGGCCCTCCACCACCTGCCATGCCGGCGTGGTGCTGGTGCCGATGTAGCGCACCTTGCCATCCCGCACCAGCGTGTCAAGGGCATGCAGGGTTTCCTCCAGCGGGGTGTCCGGGTCTGGCCGATGGGTCTGGTACAGGTCGATGTAGTCGGTGTTCAGGCGGCGCAATGAATCTTCGCAGGCGCGCAGGATGTGGTGGCGCGTGAGACCGCGGTCGTTCACGCCTGCGCCGGTTGGATAGAACACCTTGGTGGCGATCAGCACGTCATCACGGCGCTTGCGCGTGCCCAGCCAGTTGCCGATCAGCCGCTCGGCCTCACCACCTGCGTAACTGTTGCTGGTGTCTATCAGGTTGATGCCCCCCGCTGCTGCGGCATCCAGAATGGCCAGGCTCTCGGCCTGCGGCGTGGGGTTGGCCAAGTTGTCGGTGCCCAGCACCAGGCAGGAGACTTTCAGGCCGGTCCGGCCAAAGGGGCGGTATTGCATGGTGGCTTATTGCGTCCTCTATTGCGTGCTGTATCCGCCGTCTACATAGACCATGGCACCCGTCATGTAACTGGCGGCATCGCTGCACAGGAACACGGCGACCTGTGCGATTTCCTGGGGTTGCGCCAGCCGACCCATCGGCACCACGCGTTGCCCCATCTCTGCCGCCTGCGCATCATTCAAGGGCACCACGCGCCCGGCGGCGCGCAGCATCGGGGTGTCCACCTCTCCGGGACAGACGCAGTTGAAACGCACCCCGTCGCGCGCCAGCTCCAGTGCAAACGTGCGCGTGACCTGGTGCACGGCCCCCTTGCTGCTTGCATAGGCCAGCGCCCCCGGGCCACCGAGCTCACCCCAGATGCTGCCGAAATTGACCACCACCCCGCCACCATGCGCGCGCATATGGCGCGCCGCAGCGCGGCCCATGTAGAACACCCCGCCTGCATTGACAGCCATGGCACGTTGCCAGTCTTCGTTGCTGGTCTCGATGCCCGTACGTCGGGCAATGGTGCCCGCCGCATTCACGACAGCGTCCAGACGCCCGGTGCGCGCAACCGCGTCGGCAACCACACGGTTGCAAAACTCCGGGTCGCTCACGTCGCCCACCATCGC
This sequence comes from Rhodoferax sp. OV413, assembly GCA_945861785.1. Lineage (GTDB taxonomy): Bacteria > Pseudomonadota > Gammaproteobacteria > Burkholderiales > Burkholderiaceae_C > CAISIP01. The sequence continues at coordinate 49,724 of CAMAWD010000025.1, forward strand.
GATGGCTCCGATCGCCTCGGCGGTCTGGGCAGCCAGCGCGGCGTTGGTGTCGACCACGAAGACATCGGCGCCAGCCTGGGCAAACAGGCGCGCGACCTGCGCACCCATGCCACTGGCACCACCTGTCACCAGGGCAGTGAAGTTGCTGAAATCGAATTTGACGTTTTTCATGGCGGTTGACTGGTTGGACGGAGCCGGGCCGGGGACCAACGCAGCATCATACGTTCCCAACGCTGGCAGTCCCGCCGTCGTGGCCGGCCTGAACCCGACCTTGATCAACTGCGAACTTGATGCGGGCAGCGTCGGCGTTTTGGGGTCTGGCCATGCATTCAGTGAGCACAGCATTGGGTACCTTTCCCTGAACCTGGACAAACAGCGCGGGCAGCAGGTGCAACAGACCGAGCCGGCCAAGCGCAACCAATGGCCCGGCGTCGCTGACGACAACTCTAAGGGCCGAACTCGGCAAGTTCGCGCTCCAATTCGCCGGGTTCAAGACGGATCACCGCGATGTCACGCCGGCCCAACTCGTCGATTATTTCGCTGTACGACACCCCGGCGATGCGCGCCGCCACCCCCAAGCTGATCTGCTCGTGGTCGTACAAACGCGCCGCCAGCTCCAGCCGAACCTCGCGCGTGTCCAGCCCGGCGGCCAACGGTACCGCCAGCATCACGGGCTCACCCGATCGCACTACCAGCGATGGCTCGCCGCGCTCTGCACCTTCGAGCAAGCGCTGCGGCTGCCGGGCCAGATCTTCGACGGTAAGTGTGTGCATGGTGGGCTCCAACTGTGTGTGGCAGCAACAGCGAAAAACAGTGCCAGGCTCTGGTGCTGCGCAGGTGGCCTGATGGTTGTGCCGGTTGCAGGCCGGCTCAGCCAATTGCCGTTGCAGGCAAAACCCCAGCCAGCCGGGAGTCGCCGTATGTCCGGATGACTTGCGAAATGATGATCTGGTAACCCGCCAGCCAGTTGCCTTGCGCGGCTTTCGCCTCGCGGTGCCTGGGATGCTCCACCAACTGTTGCAGTGCTTCGAGTGATTCCCAATAATAGACATTGGAAACCAGCCCGGTTTGCGGGTTTTCCCAGGTCTCTTCGCCAAGGTAGCCTGGGAGACCTTTTGCGATCGCGGCGATCTGCTGGTCGAGCGTGTGAAACGCGGCGTCGAACTGTTTCTTGGCGAAGATGAATGTGGCGGAGTACATCGGTGTCTGTGTGAGGCAGTTTGGGGCTGGCGGGCGCGGGTCCAGGATTGTCGCGCCGTTTGCGCCCCTCCCGGCGTGCCCGAAAAAGCGGTTCAGTCGGGCCAGGTCGACCCCCAGCACATCGAGCTGTGCCGGGTCGACAAGTTGCTGGCGCTGGCTGATCACCGCCACCTTTACAACGCGTGCGCTTCGCTGCCAGGGCCGCGTCGGTCACAACTCCCACCAGCACGGCCTGTGCGCCTGTGGCCACCAGCGCCTGTATGCAACGCCAAAACAGAAGGGTATCTCGCCATGCCAGACAAGCCTGAAACCACACAAGGTCCGTTGTGCCTGGACATCCTGCGGGGGCCGGAGTGCCCTGCTGGCCCGCGCCGGTTTGCTGCGCGGACGGCAGGCCGCCTCCCCCTGGACTTTCATGGCCCCGGTCCTGCGTCAGGACAACAGCGTGAAATTTGTCAGCCACCGGCCGTGGATCCACGACGGGCCAATATGGACTTGCGACTCCCCGGTGCACGCCACAGAAAACGCTGGCGCGGCGCGGCGGCGGGCAACCCGCCGTAGCCAAATGGAGCCAAGCGGGTTGCCAAGCGAAGGACCGCGCGGTAATATTCTTACTCTTGAAAGTAAGAATCATGAAAATCACCAGCAAAGGCCAGGTCACCATTCCACAGTCGGTTCGTGAACAAGCCGGGCTGCACCCGCACAGCGAGGTGGAGTTTGAAGTCCGCCCGAATGGCGAAGTCGTCATCCGCCCGCTCACCAAACCAGCTGCCACCCTGAGAAGTGCTTTTGAGCGGGTTCGCGGCAGCGCCAATGCAAAAGCGTTCAAGGGCATGGGCACGGATGAATTCATGGCGTTCCTGCGCGGATAGGCCATGGCTTCGGGCGTGGCCAGACAAGTGCGCGAACCCGATTTGCGCTACCTCCCCCTGCCAGCCACTGCCGGGACACTTGTGGACAGCTGCATTCTGATAGACGTGCTGGCCGATGACCCGAAGTGGGCAGACTGGTCGCTCGACCAGCTCGATATCTGTGGTCAGCGCGCGCCACTGGTCATCAACCCGATCATCCTGGCAGAAGTCAGCCCGCGGTACGAGCGCGCGTCCGACCTGGAAACCGCGCTGGCAGCCCTGCCGCTGGTGCGCGAGCCGCTGCCCTGGGATGCCGCTTTTCTGGCTGGGCAGGCGTTCAAGGTCTACCGGCTGAGCAAGGGTGCCAAGACCTCCCCCATGCCCGACTTTTACATCGGCGCGCATGCCATCGTGCGCAATCTGCAGTTGCTGACACGCGATGCCGCACGTTACCGGAGCTACTTTCCCAGGCTGAAGATCGTCGCACCCTGACCGCGGCTGCGTCCTGATGGGCACCTTCCTCTCCGATGGCAGCCCGTCGGCAGAGCCGGCAATAGCGCCAACTCAATCCCTCTTGACAAGCGCGGGGACATCCTGACACAGGGGTTTGACGTGACCCACTTTGAGGACAGAGGCCCGCCATGACAGCGACCGGCCCTCGCTCCATGCCAGGACCCGCTGTTTGCCTGGTCTGCCTTGATCCCCGCTTGTTTGATCACCGACTTGTACAACTCGAAGTCATCAGTGACGAGCGTCTTGAAATCCTTGGGATTGGGGTTCGCGGCCTGCCGGAAACGACATTCGCCGGGTAATCCGGGTCCACGGCCGAGTTGGATATACTGTATTTTTAGTATATCTAACCGGAGATGGATCATGCAAGTTGCCAAATGGGGGAACAGCCTGGCGGTGCGATTGCCCGTGGCCCTGGTGCAGGAGCTCGGAATTTCCGATGGCGACGAGTTGTTGTTGCAACCAGCGCCACGCAAGGCAAAGCAGCCAGCCCGCGTGACCGTGGTGCGCCAGCCTGGAAAGCTGGAGCAGCTACAGGCCGTGCGCAGGCTTCGCGCGCCCTGGCCGGCCGACTTTGCCTTTGACCGCGACGAGGCCAACGCGCGGTGAGAACGTTCATCGACACCAATGTGCTGATCTACTGGGTCGATGACAGCGCGCGTGCCGATACGGTCGAGCAACTGCTGGCGGGCGAGAGTGTCGTCAGCGTTCAGGTGCTCAATGAGTTTGCCAATGTACTGCGCAAAAAGCGCGCCATGCCACTGGCAGATATCCGGTTCCTGAGCAACACCCTGATCAACAGTTGCGAGGTGTATGACCTCAGCGTCCGTACGCACCAGTCGGCATTGGCCTTGATGGGGCGCTACAAGCTGTCCTTGTACGACGCCAACAGCGTTGCTGCGGCGGGCCTCAGCAACTGTGCTGTTTTGTACAACGAGGACATGCAAGACGGGCTCAACATCAAATTGCCCGAGCCGGGTGGTGCAAGCGCGCTGTCGATTCGCAATCCGTTCCGGATCTGACGCTGGCAGTGCGGTTCCCATGAGCGTCAGCAGTCCTGGTCGTCATCGCGGCTGGAGGGCTATAACAAGAGCTTGCCCGATGGCCCCAGAAACCGTGCAGCGGCAGCCATCAGCCCCACGAACTGCCCGTTGCCCGGCCCTTGCGCCATCGCGTTACCACGCAGTGCGCTGGCAAACGATGCCGCCATCGTGGGATCCGTCTGGCCGTACAAGGCCGCCAACCGCTCCACGGTATCGGGTGCCGGCACCGGCAGCAGCGACGGCGACCAGTTGCCCACCGGCACCGCGCCACGCAGCATCAAAGGCAGATGTGTACTGAGCGCCATGCCCAGGCCGTCGGTGGCACCAGGCAACTGCGCGATCGCCCGGTTGAGCCAGCCGCTGGCTGCTGGGTAAGGCTGCTCGGCACCACTCTCCAGCATGTTCTGGCCGTCGAAGTGGGATCGCCTTGCGCCGTTGCACCATGACTTACCTCCGCTGGAATTCTGTACTGGCCAGCAGCAGGGTCAACCCCTGCAGCGGGCTCTCTGTACGATCCACCGCCTCGTTGGTGAACCCGGCCAACGACGCCCGCGCCATGGACGATACGCTGCGCGGCCTGGGCTTTACCGTGGTGAACTTGCGCGACGGGCAGAACGAGCCGATCTGAAGCTGATAGCCATCGGTAACTCACGTGGAGTGTGCCTTCCGCAAATCTTGCTGCGCCGATACGGAATGGCCGACCAAGTGACGATCGAGCAACTCCCCGAAGGCCTGTTACTGCGCGGCACTGCGACGCCGAAGTTGTCGCTCAAGCAGACCTTTGCCGAGATGGCGCGCGAGCAGGCCGCGGCCAAAGAGGATTGGAGCGATCTTGACAGCACCGCTGCTGACGGACTGGATCGCGTGACATGGTGAGCACCCGCATTGCCCGCTATGGTCTGTACTGGGCGCAACTCGACCCGACCCGGGGCAGCGAGATCGCCCTGCTATACGCCACCGAGTGACGCTGCAGCACCAATTGCACAACGTCAGGCCATGTGTGATGGCGGTCCGCTGGTGTTCACCATTGCGCGCTGACGCTCCGCCCCCATCACCCCCCGATCGCCGCCTGCGCCGCCGCCAGCCGCGCAATCGGCACCCGGAACGGCGAGCAGCTGACGTAGTCGAGCCCGGCGTGGTGGAAGAAGGCCACCGAGGCCGGGTCGCCACCGTGTTCGCCACACACGCCGACCTCGATGCCGGGACGCACGGCGCGCCCCTTCTCGACCGCCATCGCCACCAGCAGGCCCACACCCTTCTGGTCGATGGAACGGAACGGGTCGTGTTCGTAGATGCCCTTCTTCAGGTAATCGGGCAGGAACTTGCCGGCGTCGTCGCGTGAGAAACCCATGGTCATCTGCGTCAGGTCGTTGGTGCCGAAGGAGAAGAACTCCGCCTCCTTCCCGATACTGTCGGCGACCAGCGCCGCACGCGGTGTCTCGATCATCGTGCCCAGCATGTACTCCATGGTCTCGCCACGCTCGGCAAACACCTGCGCCGCCGTGGCGCGTATCACCGCTGCCTGGGCATTGAACTCGCGCACCGTGCCAACCAGCGGCACCATGATTTCGGCCTTGACGTCGATGCCTTTTGCGCGCATGCGCAAGGCGGCTTCGAAGATGGCGCGGCTCTGCATCTCGGTGATCTCGGGATAGGTGATGCCGAGGCGGCAGCCACGGTGTCCCAACATGGGGTTGAACTCGTGCAGGTCTTCCACCCGCATGCGGATCTTGCCCGGCGACACCTTCATTTCGCGGGCCATCAGCGCCTGCCCGGCTTCGTCGTGTGGCACAAACTCGTGCAGGGGCGGGTCGAGCAGGCGGATCGTCACTGGCAGCCCGTCCATCGCGCGGAACAGGCCCTCGAAATCCCCACGCTGCATCGGAAGCAGCTTGGCCAGCGCCTTGCGCCGGCCGGTTTCGTCGTCGGCCAGGATCATCTCGCGCACGGCATTGATGCGCACGCCCTCGAAGAACATGTGTTCGGTGCGGCACAGGCCGATGCCGGTGGCGCCGAAGTTGCGCGCAACCACCGCGTCTTCAGGGGTGTCGGCATTGGCGCGCACCTCAAGCCGCTTGTAGCGGTCGGCCAGCGCCATCAAGGCGCCGAAGTCGCCGCTGAGCTCGGCGTCTTTGGTCGCCACATGGCCGGCAAACACCTCGCCGGTGGAGCCGTTCAGAGACAACCAGTCGCCCTCCTGGTAGACCGTGTCGCCGATGCTCATCGTGCGCGCCTTGGTATCCACATGCACCGCCCCGGCACCCGACACGCAGCACTTGCCCATGCCGCGCGCCACCACAGCGGCATGCGATGTCATGCCGCCGCGCGCGGTCAATATGCCCTTGGCCACGCTCATGCCGCGCAGGTCTTCGGGGGAGGTCTCCTGGCGCACCAGGATCACCACCTTGCCCTGCTTGGCCCAGGCCTCGGCCTCGTCGGCGAAGAACACCACCTGCCCGGTGGCCGCGCCAGGCGACGCCGGCAGGCCGCGCGCGATGACCTTCGAATCCTTCAGTGCCTGCGGGTCGAAGATCGGGTGCAGCAGGTCGTTCAGCCGGTCGGGCGCGACACGCAGCAGGGCCGTCTTCTCGTTGATCATGCCCTGCTGCAGCATCTCCATGGCGATACGCACCATGGCCGCGCCGGTGCGTTTGCCATTGCGCGTCTGCAGCATCCACAACTTGCCCTGCTGGATCGTGAACTCGAGGTCCTGCATGTCCTTGAAGTGGTTCTCCAGGGTGGTTTCGGCGTGCAGCAATTGCTGGTAGATCTGCGGCATCAACTCTTCCAGAGACGGGTACCTGCTGCGCCGGTCTTCCTCGCTCACCAGCGCCAGCTGCGCCCAGCGCCGCGAACCGACCAGCGAAACCTGCTGCGGCGTGCGGATGCCGGCCACCACATCCTCGCCCTGGGCGTTAACCAGGAACTCGCCATTGAAGAGATCCTCGCCGGTGCCAGCATCGCGTGTGAAAGCCACACCGGTAGCGCTGCTGTCGCCCAGGTTGCCGAACACCATCGCCTGCACATTGACCGCCGTGCCCCAGGACTGCGGGATGTCGTTGAGCTCGCGGTAGACGCGAGCCCGGTCGTTGTTCCAGCTCTCGAACACGGCAACCACCGCACCCCACAATTGCTCCCACGGATCGGTGGGAAAGTCGCGGCCGATGCGCGCGCGTATCAGACCCTTGAAACGCGCCACCAGCTCCTTCAGGTCGCCGGCATCGAGCTCGGTGTCAAGCTGCACCCCCTTTTTTTCCTTGAGCATGTCGATGATGACCTCGAACGGGTCGTGGTCCTCCTTCGACGCGGGCTTGAGGCCCATCACGACGTCGCCGTACATCTGCACGAAGCGGCGGTACGAATCCCAGGCGAAACGTTCGTTGCCCGCTTTGGCGGCCAGCCCCACGACGGCCTCGTCGTTCAGCCCCAGGTTCAGGATGGTGTCCATCATGCCGGGCATGGACGCGCGCGCGCCAGAACGCACCGACAGCAGCAGCGGGTCGGCGGCGTTGCCGAAGGTCTTGCCCATCTCCTGTTCGACAAAGGCCACGCTGTGCGACACCTCGGCCTCGATCAGCTTGAGCGCATGTTCCTTGCCGTGTTCGGTGAAGGCGGTGCAAGCCTCGGTGCTGATGGTGAAACCGGAGGGCACGGTGATGCCCAGGCGGCACATCTCGGCCAGATTGGCGCCCTTGCCTCCGAGCAGGTTCTTCATGGTGGCCGCACCTTCGGTGAGCGTGGCGCCGAACAGATAGACAAACTTGGTGGTGGTCATGGGGGACTCGCTTGCATGGGTTGGAGACGGGCAGGACGGCAGCCGCCCGCAGCCGCCATCCACTGCACCGATGGTCGGACAAAAGCCTCCGGTGCAGCTTGACGTGAGTCAATGCGCGTGCGCCAACCCGCCCAAATCAACGGTCCGCCAGCAGGTCCTGCGTCACAAGGCAAATGCCCCGCTCGGTGACGTGAAACCGCGCCCGGTCCTGGGCCGCATCGACGCCGACCGTGAAACCATCGGGCAACACGCAACCCTCGTCGACAATCGCACGGCGCAGTGTGACGCGCCGGCCGATGACCACGTCGGGCAACACCACGGCGTCTTCGAGCAGGCTGCCGTCGGATACCCGCACGCCGTGAAAAAGGATGGAGCGACGCACCACCGCCCCACTGACGATGCAGCCGCCAGAGACCAGCGAGTCCACAGCCATGCCACGTCGGCCCGCATCGTCGAAAACGAACTTGGCCGGCGGTCGGTTTGGCTGGCGGCCCAGCACCGGCCAGGTCTCGTCGTACAGGTTGAGTTCCGGCACCACGCGCGTCAGGTCGAGGTTGGCCTCCCAGAAGGCGTCCAGGGTGCCCACGTCGCGCCAGTAGGGCTGCCCGCCGACCATGTTGACGCAGCTGTCCGCGAAGCGGTGCGCGAAGACTTTTGCCTTGCCCAATACGCCCGGGATCACGTCACGGCCGAAGTCGTGGTTCGAGTTCGGATCGGCCGCATCACGCTCGAGCAGGCCCAGCATGAAGGCGGTGTTGAACACATAGACGCCCATACTGGCCAACGCACGCCCCGGCTGACCGGGAACGGGGCTCGGCCGCGCGGGCTTTTCCTCGAACGCCACGATGCGTTGCTGCGCATCGACGGCCATGACACCGAAATCGCTGGCATCCCCGATGGGCACCTCCAGGCACGCCACCGTGAGCTCCGCGCCAGTGGCGACATGTTCGGCCAACATGGCCGAGTAGTCCATTTTGTAGACATGGTCGCCCGCGAGCACGATCACATGCGCTGGTTTCGCCTCACGCACCAGGTCAAGGTTCTGGAACACGGCATTGGCAGTGCCGCTGTACCAGCGCTCGCCGGTCTGCTGTTGCGCCGGCACGATGTCCACGAACTCGCCCAGGCTGGCCTCCAGGAAACCCCAGCTACGCTCGATATGGCGGATGAGGGTCTGGGCCTTGTACTGGGTCAACACGCCGATGCGCCGCAACCCCGAGTTGACGCAGTTGCCGAGCGCAAAGTCGATGATGCGCATCGAGCCGGCGAAATGCAGCGCCGGCTTGGCGCGGTGGTCTGTGAGCTGGCGCAGGCGACTGCCGCGGCCACCGGCCAGCACCAGCGCATAGGTGGTACGCGTCAGGCTGTGTCGCGCGTCGATGGTCATGGCGGCAATCTCCGGGCCGTGGGTGACACACATGGCGCAACCGGAGCGCCCTCACCCGCACGGCTTGCAGTATCGCACCCGGCCACGGCGGGGCCACCTGCCGCGCACTGGCGGATTGCGTTCGGTCAAGACGGTGAGCGCGCTTTGGCCGCAGTTTTTGCTTTCACTTTGGCAACCGCCTTCGCGGCGGCCTTGATGGGCGGAATGCCTTTGGCTGGCTTGGCTGCCTTGGCTGCCTTGGCTGGCTTGGCTGCCACGAGCTTGGGAGCAACAACCGACTGGTTTCCCGCGCGGCCCGACGCCGCCTTCTTTGCCACCGCCTTGGCCACCGCCTTGGCCACTGGCTTGACGACCTTGGCCACAGACTTGCGGGCAGGCGCCTTGCGGGCTGAGTCCTTGGCTGTTGGCGCCCCGTCCAGTTCCAGCCCGAACACATCGGCCAGGGCGGCATCGTCCAGCACCCGTGCCTTTGCCGGGCGGCGCGCCGGGCCAGACAGGCCGGCGCTTGCCTGCGCGATCAAATCCCTGGCGTCCACCCCGCGCAGCTGGAACAGCACTTCGGGTTGCTGGTCGAGCCGGGCGCCCACGCCATACAAAACAGCGGCAACGTGTTTGCACATGCCAGCCCAGTCCGGGCAGCTGCAACTGAACTTGATGTCCGCCGGGGCCGGAAACAAGCCCGTTTGCGGCTTGCAGATACGCTCCATCACGGGTTGGGACAACTTCCCCTGCAGCAGTTCCACCATCGAATCAATGGAGCCGGCAAGGTCGTGGCCGATGGTTTTCCATCTTGCCGGCGCCACCTCGGCCACCTTCACCTCGACCTCGTACAGGCTGGAACCCATGACCTTGGCTGCCACCGAGCCGCCCGCGCCGATCTGCAAGTCGATCACTGCGCCGCTGCGCACATAGGTACGCCCGCGCGGCAGGCGGTTGGCGTAATCGCTGTACCGCTCCAGGTTGTCGCACCAGGCCTTGCCCCAGAAGGTCTTGGCAATGGCCCCCCGGTAGGCGGCAATCGGCGCATAACCCTTGCCCGCCTTCGCGGCTTTGGCAGCCGCCTTTTCCGCCTTGGCGCGGCGCTCGGCAACCGACACATACGGTGCATAACCCCAAAAACCCATGCTGATTCTCCTGTGGTTCAGTTGTTGCCTTGCGCAGCATGGATGTCGAGCCGCACCAGATCGAGCAACTCGCGGTCGCCCATCTCGGTCAGGAGCAGCTCGGCCCCTTCCTGCAATACTTCCTGTACCAATTGTTGTTTGGATACGATCAACTGGTCAATGCGATCTTCCACCGTACCCCGGCAAATGAACTTGTGCACCAGCACATTCTTGCGCTGGCCGATGCGAAAGGCGCGGTCAGTGGCCTGGTTCTCCACGGCCGGGTTCCACCAGCGGTCAAAGTGCACCACATGCGACGCCGCCGTGAGGTTCAGCCCCGCGCCGCCGGCCTTGAGTGACAACACAAAGAAGGGTGTTTGCTCGTCCTGCTGAAAACGTTGCACCAGTTCGCGCCGGCGGGCCACTGGCGTGCCACCATGCAATACCAGGCCCTCGCGGCCGAACACCGAGCCGAGGAACGCCGCCAGCGGCGCGGTGGTTTCGCGAAACTGGGTGAACACCAGCAGCTTGTCCTGTTTGGCTGCGATCACCTCGGCCAGCTCGCGCAGGCGCGCGAACTTGCCGCTGTCCGCCGGGGCCCAGGCACCATCCCCCAGCCACTGCGACGGATGGTTGCAGATTTGCTTGAAACGCATCAAAAAGGCCAGCACAATGCCGCGGCGCGCCATGCCGCCGCTGGTGCCGAGCGCGGCCTGCAAGTCCTCCACGGCGCTCTGGTACAGCGCCGCCTGGGTCGGGCTCAAGTGGCACCAGGCCTGAAGCTCGGTCTTGTCGGGCAGGTCGGCGATCACCCGCCGGTCGGTCTTGAGGCGGCGCAGGATGTAGGGCTGCACCAGCGTGCGCAAGGGGCCAAAGTGCTGCTGCTGCGCCAGGCGTTTGGTGAAATCGGCAAAAACCTTGCCTGTTCCCAACAGGCCCGGATGGGTGAAGTCGAAGATGGACCACAGGTCCGACAGGCGGTTTTCCACCGGCGTTCCGGTGAGCGCGATGCGCGCGTCGGCCTGCAGCGTCTTGACCTGCCGGGTCTGCTGCGAGCCGGGGTTCTTGATCGCCTGGGCTTCGTCGATCACCGCCACTTTCCAGCGCTGCCCGGTCAGTGCCGGCAGACGCATCAAACTGCCGTAACTGGTCACCACCAGGTCTGCCTGGGCCAATTGCGCCGCGCCCAGTGCACGCAGTTCGGCGCCGGGCATGGCGGACGGGTGGGCGATCAGCAGTCGCAGGCTGGGCGCAAACCGTTGTGCTTCGGCGGCCCAATTCGCCAGCAGCGACGCGGGCGCCACCAGCAGGCTGGGCACAGGGGCATCGCGCTGCTCGCGTTGGAGCACCAGCAACAGCGCCAGCACCTGGATCGTTTTGCCCAGCCCCATGTCGTCGGCCAGGCAGGCGCCCAGGCCCAGCTTGGAGAGCAGGTACAACCAGCGCACGCCAGCTTCCTGGTACGGCCGCAGCGTGGCCTTGAGCGCACTCCCCGCGCTTATCTGCGCCAGGCCCTCGGGCTGGCGCAAACCCTGCAAGGTGTCTGCCAGCCAGGCACCGGCACTTACCTGCGACCAGTCGGCGTCCAAGGCGCTGGCAGCGTCGCCGATCGATGCCGACGCCAACAGTCGCATGGCCTGTGCAAACGGCAGGCCCTGGCTCCTGGCGGCCTGCTCGATGGCCTGAAATCGGTCCATCAGGGACGCAATTTTTTCACGGTCGACCTCCACCCAGCGGCCCCGGATCAGCTGCAGGCCATCCATTCCACCCAGCAAGGCCTTGATCTCTGTCGCGCTCAGGGGTTCGCCCTCCAGCGTCAGCGCCATCTCGAAGTCGAGCAGCGCGCCCATGCCCAGTTGGGATGGCGGCTGGGCGCCCACGCGGGCCTGCACCTGGGCGCGCGCTGGCCGCCCGGCGGCCCAGTTGCCTGGCATGCGCAACACGATACCGGCCGACTCGAACACCGGTGCCTCCCTCAGAAAAGCCCAGGCCTCAGCCGGGCTCCAGCGCAACGGGTGGTAGATGTCGCCGCTCTCGACCAGCGCGCCCAGCCACGCGCATTCGGATGCCGCCCGTTGCACCGGCAACAACAGCGACAGCAGTTGCGCCCGGTTCCTGCCGCCCGAAAACTCGGCCAACGCCTTGGACAAGGGCATGTGTTGCGCCTTGCCATGCGCCGACAGGCGCGCGGTATAGGTGGCGAGAAAGGCGAACGGCAAATCCGGGTCCTTGCGGTTTTCCGCCAGGTTGAAAACCACACGGCCCACCAGGTTCCAGGCGGCATTGCGTTTTGTCAGGAAAGCCTGCAGCGCCAGGCCGGACGCCACCAGCTCGACCCGCAAGGCGGCGTCCATGGCCAGCCAGAGTGCGCCCAGCACCTCTGGGGCGAGGTACTCCGCGCCCAGCATTGGCGGCGCATCGGCAATCAGCAACTCCAACACCAGCATGTCGGGCGCCGCCACGCTGATCTCGCCCTCGGCAGGTGTGGCGCACAGGCCCGTTACGTAGCGGTTTGCAAGGCCCCGCCACCAAGCCCAGTCCGGTGGCAGCACGTTGCCGACCTCGCCCGCGCCTAGCTGCAGCAGGCCATGGCCGCTGCCCAGCGCGAAGGCGGCGCCCAGCCGGGCCTGCAGCGCGGCGTCCAGGGCGAGCGCGTCTGCGTCTGGCACGGCATGGAGCTGACCCTGCGGGGTGAGCTGGGGCGCGAGGCGGGCGGGCGCCGTGGCACCTTCAGTCACAGCTTGGACACCTTCACCACGGTGCGCCCGCTCCTGGGCTTGTCAAAGGCGCGTGAGGTGTCGCTGTTCAGCGTGGCCCAGACCTTGGCGTCGAGCCGCCAATACCGGCGCGCACAGGCACAGGTGGTGTTCAGGATCGGATGGTCAAAAAACGGGTTCGTCATCGTGCATGGCCGTCTGCTGCGGCAACTGTGTCTTGCGGTCCCGGATGGACATGGGCGCGGCCCCACGCCGGCATCTGTCAACCTGGCGCTTCGGCGCTGACTTTCAGCAACTCCGAAATGCTGGTCGGGACCTTACCACGGGCCAGCATACCCTTGAATGTTTCATACACATCGGTCTTGGAGCCGAGCTTGCGGAGTCGTTTGCGGCAAGCTTGGTCACTGTGGCTTCGAGTTCATCGAGCGCCGCCTTGAACGGGTGAAAGTAGCAGAGACGCCAGCCGTTTGCGATCATGAAATGTGATTACGCCCGTAATTACACTTATTCTATGCGCGCAACTACCGATCACCTTGCAGGAACCCGTGCACCAGCGCCAGCTGCTCCGGCACATTGAGCGCCGGTGCGTGGCCGCAACCGGCGATCGTGACCACCTTGGCGCGCGGGCCACGCACTGCCATCTGCTCCGCCGTCTCAGGCTCCAGCAGGTCGGAATCCGCACCCCGCAGACAAAGCACCGGGATCGACAGGCTGTCCCAATCGGCCCAGCGGTCGTGGTCGTTCGGGTGGTGGATGAACTGCTGCACCATGGCCGGGTCGTAATGCGGGGTGACACGGCCGTCTGGTAGCCGGCGGGTCGAGGTTTCGGTCAAGCGGCGCCACTGTGCGTCGGTCAGGAATCCATAAGGCTTGTAGATGGTGCGAAAGTACTGCTCCAGCTCGGACACTGTGGCAAATGCCGATGGGTTGCCTGCGTAACTGCGAATCCGCGCCAGGGCCGACTCGGCAATCTGCGGGCCCATGTCGTTGAGCACCAGGCGCCGGATGCGACCGCGCAGCAGGCCGGCGGCCGCCGCCATGCCGATGGCACCACCCATCGAGGTGCCAACCCAGTCAAACTGCTTCAGGTCGAGGTGGTCCACCAGGGCGGTGGCGAGCTGCGTGTAGAAACCCAGGCAGTACTCGTTTTTCGGGTCCGGGCTCCACTCGCTCAGGCCGCGCCCCACGGTGTCCGGGCAGATCACCCGGTAACCATTTTTCGGCGCACTCAGGCAGGCCGCCAGTTCGTCCATGTCGCGGCCAGTGCGGGCCAGGCCGTGCCAGGCAATGACGGTGTCGGCATGGCCGGCGCCCCATTCCATGAAATGGACCTCGCGCCCGGCGCAGGTCAGGTAATTCGAGGTGGGGTTCATGAGGAAACCTCCGTGCTGCGCACTGCGGCGCGGCCCGTCGCTGCACTCGCGCGCAGACGCCCGACGACACCGGACGGAAAGTAGTAGACCGACAGCACGAACAACACGCCCAGCCACAACAACCAGCGGTCCGGAGACAACAAGGCGGACAACCAGGGCACGGCAGTGGTGGCCTCGCTGCCCAGACGCAGAAGATCCTGCAGGTAACTCTGCGCCACCATGAAGAGCGCCGCGCCGATGGCCGCGCCGTACATGGTGCCCATGCCGCCGATCACCACGATCAGCAGCACGTCCATCATGATCTCGAATGACAGCGAGGTATCGGGCCCGTTGTAGCGCAACCAGAGCGCCAGCATGGCGCCTGCCACGCAGGCGAACAGCGCGGAGAGGATGCTGGAGATGGTGCGGTAGACCACCACCCGGTAACCGATGGCCTCGGCCCGGAACTCGTTCTCGCGGATCGCCTGCAACACGCGCCCGAACGGCGAGTTCACGATGCGCAGCAGCAGCAGCAAAAGGGCCAACGCCAGCACGAACAGCAGGTAATAACACAACAGCCGCCCGTCCAGCTTCACGCCCAGGAGCGGGGTATCCATGAATTGGTAACCCGGCGACAAAACTTCCGGCACCTTGAAGCTCAGTCCGTCTTCGCCGCCAGTGAATTCAGACAGTTGGGACGCCAGCGTCAGGAATGCCGATGCCACGGCCAACGTGATCATGGCAAAGAAAATGGCCCGCACACGCAGCGAAAAAAGCCCGATCAACAAGGCCAGCGCAAAGGACACAAACAAACCGCCCAGCAGGCCCGCCAAGAGCGCCTCCCAGGTCGGACCCAACCGTGTCGTGGCGATCGCGATGCCGTAGGCACCGATGCCGAAGAACATGGTGTGCGCAAAACTGACGATGCCGGTGTAACCCAGCAACAGATCGAAGCTGCCCACCAGCACCACAAACACCAGCACCTTGGCAGCCACGTTGAGCGCCTTGACACCCGGAAAGATGAAGGGCGTGAAGGCCAGCGCCAGCATCAGCAGCACCAGCACCACGGCCAGCACCCGGCTGCGCGGGAAATCATTGGAGAGCAAACGATTCAGCATGGTGGCGCGCCCTCTCATCGGTTGGCAACCGGGTAGACACCTTGCGGCCGCCACAACAACACCGCTGCCATCAGCGCGATGTTGGAAAAAAGCGCCAGCTTGGGGGCCAGGAACCCGGTGTAGTTGGCCATCAGGCCTACCAGCAAGGCACCGATCAGCGCGCCAGCGGTCGATCCCAGGCCGCCGATGATGATCACGATGAAGATCAGGATGTTGACCTGCGCACCCATCTGCGGAGTGACGGTCTGCTGGTACAGGCCCCACATCACGCCCCCCAGGCCGGCCAGCGCACTGCCCATCACGAACACGCCGACAAACAGGCGCCGGATGCGGTAACCGAGCGCCTCGACCATCTCGCGGTCCTGCACGCCGGCGCGGATCAGCAGCCCGATCTTGGTGCGGCTGAGTGTCCAGGCCAGCGCGGCAAAGACCGCCACGCCCACCACCATCGCGATCAAACGGAATTTTTCGATCGCCGCGTCACCAATGAGGATGGAGCCGCGCATGCCCTCTGGCAACGGCAGCGCGATCTGCTGTGGCCCCCAGATCACCTTGATGAGTTCCTCGCCAATGATCATGCCGCCCATGGTGATCAGGATCTGCTTGAGGTGCTGCCCGTAGACCGGCCGCACGATGAAACGTTCGAACGCGAGCCCGACCGCCCCGGCCACCGCCATCGCCACCAGCATCGCCGGCACCACGGCCACCAGGTTGCGCCACAAGGAAGCCGATCCGGTCCAGTCGCCCATGCCACCCAGCACGGTTGTCGCCACGAATGCGCCCAGGGCGATGAACACGCCATGGCCGAAATTGAGCACGTCCATCAGGCCGAACACCAGCGTCAGGCCGGAGGCGATGACGAAGATGATCAGGCCCATCGCCAGCCCGGCCACGGTCAACGTGAGCCAGGTGGACGGGGAGCCGATCAGCGGAAACACGATGAGCGCCAGGAAGGGCACCAGTACCGCCGGTTTCCAGTCGAAGTCGCTCTTGTTCATATCAGTGCCCCCACGCTTGCCACTTCGTGTGCTGCGCTGCCCCCAGCGGGGGCCTTCGCGACTTGGGACGGCCCGGCGTCGCTCATAGGGCCAACCCCAGCAAGGACCGCTGCAGCGCCGGGTCTCCTGACAGCTCCTGCATGCTGCCCGCATGCACCACGCGCCCGTTGTCCATCACCGCGACGGTGTCGCCCAGGCGCTGCGCGAAGTGGAGGTTCTGTTCAACCAGGAGGATGGTCACGCCGTTGGCCTTGAGTTGACCGAAGGCGTCGATCATGTTGTTGATGATGGCCGGCGCAAGGCCCTTGCTGGGCTCGTCGACGATCAGCAGTTCGCGTGGCTCTACGATCGCCCGCGCCACCGCAAGCATCTGTTTTTGCCCACCCGACAACTTGCCGGCAGGATGGTTCCAGAACTTCTCGACCGCCGGGAACAACGAGAAGATCCAGGCCAGCCGCTTGGTGTCCATCTGGCTGGCGCGGGCGGCGCCACGCGCCGCCAGGAGCATGTTCTCCTGCACGGTCAGGTCGGAAAAAATGCCCATGTTCTCCGGCACATAGGCGATATTGAGCCCGGCGATCTGGGGCGTCGCCAGGCCCGTGATGTCGCGCCCGCCAAAACTCAGCGTGCCCTGCGAGGCGCGCCACAGGCCCATGATGGTGCGCAGGGTTGTGGTCTTGCCGGCGCCGTTGCGCCCGAGCAGCAGGCTGACCTGGGCGCGCGGCACCGTCAGGTCGACACCGTGCAGGATATGGTAGGCGCCGATGTGGGTGTGCACGCCCCGAAGTTCAAGAAGGTTTGGGCTCATGGTGTCGGACTCACCCCCAGGTAGGCTTCCTGCACCACTTTCGATGCGATCACCTGCGCCGGCGCGCCGTCGGCCACCAGCGCACCGTTGTGCAGCACGATGATGCGGTCGGCCAGTTCACGCACCACGTCCATCTTGTGCTCAACCAGCAGGATGGTCTTGCGCTTGTCCTGCTTGAGCGCACGGATCAGGTTCAGGATCACTGGCGCCTCGTCCACGCTCATGCCTGCAGTCGGCTCGTCGAACATGAACACGCTCGACTCCAAGGCCATCAGCAAGGCCACTTCGAGCTTGCGCTGGTCGCCGTGCGGCAGGCTCGCCACTGCGGCGTTTGCCTTGTCCTTCATGGCCACGGCAGTCAGGATCTCGTCGGCGCGCCGGGTCAGGCTCTGGTGGTCGCTCCAGATGCTCCACAGGTTCAGGCCACGGCGGTGGCTGCCGGCCTGCGTGGCCTGCACCGCCAGGCGCACGTTCTCCAGCACCGACAGGTTGGGGAACAGGTTGGTGAGCTGGAACGCGCGCCCCAGCCCGGCATGGGTGCGGGCAGACACGCCCAGCCCCGACAGATCGCGCCCGTTGAGCAACACCGTGCCGCTGCTGGCCTGCAACTGGCCGGAGATCAGGTTGAAATACGTCGTCTTGCCCGCGCCATTGGGCCCCACGATCGCCGTCAGCGTGCCCGGTGCGAACGCGCAACTGACAGCATTCACCGCCACGTGTCCGCCGAAGCGGATCGTCAGGTCTTTGGTTTCAAGCACCAGTGACAGGCCCTGTTGTCGGAAATCGGGAATTGAACGGGAGCGGCGTAGCGAGCGGCTGTCAGGCTAGGCGCACAGCGCGCAGCAACCGGAACGTACTTCTGTACGTGAGGATTGCGAGCACTGCGCAACGACGCATGGCAGTCGCGCAGTAGCCGAGCACGTTCAATTCAGCGTTTGTTGCGGATGGGGATGTCCATCTCGCTGGCCTTGATCTCGCGCACCAGCTCCGGAACGCCCCAGGCAAAGGCCGGGTCGACCTTGATCTTGAAGTGGTACATGCTCTGCATCGCCTGGTGGTCTTCCTTGCGGAAGGTCATCAATCCCTTGGGCGTGTCGAAACTCATACCCTCCATGGTCGCGATCAACTTGTCCGTATTGGTGTCGCCGTTGGTCTTCTTGAGCGCGGTCACAACCGCCATCGCCGCCGAAAAACCGCCCGCCGTGAAGAAGTCAGGTGGCGTCTTGAACTGGCTGTAGTGGCGCGCGACCATGGCGTCATTGGCCGCGTTCTTGGGAATGCCGAAGTAGTAATACAACGCGCCCTCCATGCCCGGGAACTGCTTGTAGGCCACCATCGCCGGCAGGATGTTGCCGCCGGTCGCCAAGTCGATGCCAAAACGCTTTTTCAGGTCCAGGTCGGCGATCTTGGCGAAAGGCGTCGGTGCGCCAGACCATGCCACGGCAATGTATTTCTTGCCCGGCTGGTCCTTCAGTTTGTCGACGATGCGCTGCAGGCCGGCCGTGAAATCGGTGGTGCCCACGGGCAGGTATTCTTCGTGGACGATCTTGGCCTTCTTGGTGAATTCCTTGGTGGCCTTGACACCATCACGGCCGAAAGCGTTGTCGTTGGCCAGGATGGCGATGACGTTGCCCGGCGCGTCCATCGCCGCAGCGTTGGACGCCGCATCCTGCGAACTGTTGCGGCCAGTGCGGAAGATGTATTTGTTCCATTTGTCGCCGGTGATGGAATCGGCCACGGCGGGCTCCACCAGCAGAATCTTCTTGTACTCTTCGGCCACCGGCAACATCGCCAGCGCCACCGGCGAACCCGTAGGGCCCACGGCGATGTCGACCTTGTCGTCTGCGTACGCCGCCGCCAGCAGGCTCTTGCCTACGTCGGGCTTGCCCTGGTCATCTTTCTCAAGCACCACCAGTTTCTTGCCACCCACCTGCATGGTGCCGCCGGTGGCGTAATCCAGCCCCATGTTGAAACCCACGATGGTCTGTTTGGCGTAGGCCTCCAGCGGACCGGTCTTGCTGGCGATGATGGCAATGCGGATTTCCTTGGCTTGGGCCAAGGCGCCCGAACCGGCGAAGGCAGTGGCGGCCAGGGTGGCCAACGCGACCAATGTACGACGATGCATGGATGTCTCCTTAGGGGTAACAAAAAACCTGAACCGATATTGCACGGTCCGTGCCGAAAGCTAACTGATTGATATCAATGAACATTTCACTGCACCCACAGAAAAATGCCCAATATTTAGTCAATTATTTTGACTGAATTTCAGTCAATTGTGTTTTTTTTGGTCAATTGTTCCATGCGGCCATACAAGGTGGCGCGCGACATGCCCAGCAAGCGCGCGGCGGCAAATTTGTTTCCGCCAGTGGCGGCCAAGGCTGCGGCAATGGCTTCGCGCTCGACCTCCGCCACCTGTTGTGCCAGGGGACGCAGTTGGCGGGGCGAGTGCGTGGGTGATACTGCGCCCGAGTCTGCGCCCGAAATCACCCTGGGCGCCGGTGCCACCTGCTCGACCCCCGCCTCCCGCAGGACTTGCGCCAGCGCCGGGGCGTCGATGCGCTGCGCGTCACTGCGCATCGCGGTTTGCTCCAGCACATTGCGCAGCTCCCGGATATTGCCGCGCCAGTTCTGGGCGCACAACAATTCGAGCGCGTCGGAGGTCAACTCCGGCAACAGCGACCCATTGCGCAGCGCCACATCCTCGCCCAGCGCTTCGACCAGCGCCGGTATGTCGCTGCGGCGTTCGCGCAAGGCCGGCACACGGATCGGCAATACATTGAGCCGGTAATACAGGTCCTCGCGAAACCGTCCCTCGCGCATCCATGCCGTGAGGTCGCGCGAGGTGGCGGCAATCACCCGCGCATCGAATGGCACCACCTTGTTGGAGCCCAGGGGCTCGATCTCGCCCTCCTGCAGCGCCCGCAACAGCTTGGCTTGCAGCCCCAGCGGCATGTCACCGATTTCGTCCAGGAACAGCGTGCCGCCGTCGGCCAGCTTGAACTTGCCGTCGCGGCCCTTGCGGTCGGCGCCGGTGTAGGCCCCGGGCGCGACGCCGAAGAACTCGGCCTCGAGCAGGGTGTCGGGCACGGCGGCAATGTTCACGCTGACCAGCGGGCCTGCCGCGCGCGACGACGCGGCATGGATGGCATGGGCGAGCAGTTCCTTGCCAGTGCCGGTCTCGCCCAGCAACAGCACCGGGCTGGCGGATTGCGCCGCGCGGCGCGCCTGGCGCTTCACCTCGACCGCTGCGGGGCTGGTGCCGATGAAACTGGCGAACGTGTATTTGGCAAGGCGCAGGCCGGCGCTACGGTCGCCACCCAGGCGCAGGCGTTGCGTGGCAAGTTCGCGCCGCGCGTCATCGAGGTCGCGCTGCATCAGTGCGAACTTGCTGATCAAGGGCGCCAGCGTCGTCTCGGGATGGTCGAACAACACGATGCCGATAGCGCCGATTACCGCGTCCTGCTCGTCGCGCAGCGGGATGCGGCTCACCACAAAAGTACCAGCACGGTTGGTCAACAGGTCGATCAGGTACGGCTCGCCGGTTTCCAGCACCCGGCGCATCAGCGTGTTGGGCACCACATCCTCCACCATGTGGCCGACGAACTGGTCCACCGACGAAAATCCGAGCGCGGGAAGAAAGCGTTGGTAACCCTCGTTCACCCAGACGATCCGCCCCGAACGGTCGACCAGGAACATGCCCTGGCTGATGCTGGAGAACAGGTGGAACATCGAGCGGGCGGCCAATTCCAGTATGCCCTGGGCATCCAGGGGCAGGCCGGCATTGGGGGCCATGGGGCCGGTCGATGGCGTCGCGTCAGGTGTCGGCATACGCACATGTTAGCGCCGGCCCATGCGCACACGGCAGCGGCGGCCACCTGCGAGAGTGCCCCGCCCGGGGGATCAGCGGCTGGACCGGACCATCCGGATCAGCCGCGGCAGCACCAGCACCGCTACCACAACCCCCAGCAGCGTGGCCGACATCGGCCGCTCCAGAAAGACGCCCCACTTGCCCTCGCCGATCGACAGCGCGTTGCGCAACTGCGCTTCGGCCAGCGGGCCCAAGATCATGCCCACCACCACCGGCGCGGTCGGAAAATCGTAGCGCCGCATCACCACACCGACCAGGCCGATGGCATACAGCAGCACCAGGTCGAAAGAACTCTGGCGCATGCCGTACACACCCACGGTGGCAAAGATCAGGATGCCTGCATACAGGTGCGGCTTGGGGATCTTGAGCAGCTTCACCCACAGGCCGACCAGCGGCAGGTTCAGGATCAGCAACATCACGTTGCCGATGTACAGCGAGGCGATCAGCGCCCATACCAGTGCCGCCGAGGTGGTGAAGAGTTGCGGGCCGGGCTGGATGCCGTAGTTCTGGAAAGCACCCAGCAGGATCGCCGCCGTGTTGGAGGTCGGTATGCCCAGGGTCAGCAACGGGATCAGCGTGGCCGTGATGGCGGCATTGTTGGCCGCCTCGGGCCCGGCAACACCTTCGATCGCCCCGGTGGTGCCGAACTGCCCAAGGTTCTCGCCGCGCGCCAGCTTCTTCTCGGTGGCGTAACTCAGGAATGTGGGTATCTCACTGCCACCAGCCGGGATCACTCCGAACGGAAACCCGATGAAGGTCCCGCGCATCCACGCCGGCCAGGAACGGCGCCAGTCATCCTTGCCCATGTGCACGCGACTCAATTTGTTGCGCGTCTCGCCGGTACCACCTTCGTACAACACGGCATACAGGGACTCACCGACCGCAAACAGGCCCACCGCCACCAGCACGATCTCGATGCCATCGAGCAGTTCGGGCACGCCACCTGTGTAGCGCGCAACACCCGTGATCTGGTCCATGCCGATCAGCCCGGTGGCCAGGCCGATGAACAGGGCCACCATGCCGCGCAGCGTACTGCTGCCCAGCACGGCGCTGACGGTGGTGAACGCCAGCAGCATCAGACAGAAATACTCGGGCGGGCCCAGGCGCACCGCAAAATTGGCGAGCAGCGGCGCAAACAAGGTCACCAGCACGGTGGCAATCGTACCGGCCACGAACGAGCCGATCGCGGCAGTGGCGAGCGCCGCGCCTGCGCGCCCGCTCTTGGCCATCTTGTTGCCCTCCATCGCGGTGATCATGCTGCCGGTCTCCCCCGGTGTATTGAGCAGGATGGAGGTGGTGGAGCCGCCGTACATGGCACCGTAATAGATGCCGGCGAAAAAAATCATCGACGCGGTCGCATCCACCTTGGTGGTGATCGGCAGCAGCATCGCCACCGCGACCGCCGGCCCGATCCCGGGCAACACGCCCACTGCCGTGCCCACCGCACAACCAACAAAACACCACAACAGGTTGATCGGGGTAACCGCCGTGGCGAAACCCATCAAGAGCTGGTCCCACAAGTCCATGTCAAATCCACCCGGTGCCGGTCAGGCCTGGCAAATTGATGGCCAACAACTTGGTGAACATCCAGTACACCGGAGCCGAGATTGCCGCGCCGATCAGGGCGTCACGCAGCAGCTGGCCCAGGTTGAACGGCGGCGGCTGCTGCTGCTGCCGGTCGGCATTGCGCAGCCCGCGCACCGCCAGCACAAAACACAAGGTGCAGCTCAGGATAAATCCGATCGTGGTGATCAGCGCGGCGTTGGCCAGCAAGGCCGCCGACATCCAGGCAAAACCGGGCCAGTAGCCACGCGCCGAGCCGCTGGGGTCGTCCATGTTGCGGAAACCGCCAGTGCGCGCCTCCCACACCACGAGCGCTCCGCAAACCAGCAACACGGCCCCCACCACCCAGGGCAGGAAATTGGGGCCGACGCCGGCATAACCGGCCTCGGAGGGAATCACCACCGCGCCGGCCGCGATGAGCACGCCGACACATGCCACGCCGACCCCGATCAGGGTCTGCGGGCCTGCGGGTCGGCGCGTGCGCATCAGAGCATTCCAGCCAGGTGCATCGTGCCGCGCAGGGACGCGAATTCGTTGTCGACGAACTCGTCAAACGCCTTGCCGGTCATCAAGGCGGGTGTCCAGCCGTTCTTCTCCAGGTCTTCGGCCCAGGCCTTGGACTTGGCGGCCTTGACGATGATCTCGGTGAGTGCCGCACGCTGCGCGGCGGTGATGCCGGGCGCGCCGTAAACGCCGCGCCAGTTGCCCAGCACCACGTCAAAACCCTGCTCCTTCATGGTCGGCACGTTGATGCCAGGCAGGCGCTTTTCCGACGTGACGCCGATCGGCCGCATCTTGCCGGCCTTGATGTACTCGGCAAACTCGCTGTAACCGCTGCCGCCCACGGTGACATTGCCCCCGAGGATGGCCGCAGTGGCTTCGCCGCCGCCACGGAATGCCACATAGTTCACTTTTTTCGGGTCGACGCCGACTTTGCCGGCCAGCATGGACGCGGAGATGTGTTCTGTAGAGCCCTTGGAGCCACCGCCCCACTTGACGCTGCCGGGGTCCTTCTTGAGTTGCTCAACCACGTCTTTCATGGTCTTCAAGGGCGAATTTTCGGGCACAACAAACACGTTGTATTCGCTGGTCAGGCGCGCGATCGGCGTCACCTTGTCGAGCCCGACCGTCGGCTTGCTGGTGATGATGCCGCCCAGCATGACCGCGCCCATGACCATCAACGCATTGGCATCGCCCTTGCTCGCGTTGACGAACTGGGCCAGGCCGATCACGCCTGCCGCACCACCCTTGTTGTCGTACTGAACCGTGTCCGCCGCCTTGGCGTCCAGAATGGCCTTGCCCAATGCGCGGCCGGTGGAGTCCCAGCCGCCGCCCGGATTGGCCGGGATCATCATCTTGATGTTCGCTGCGGCATGGGCTGTCAGTGGCAATGTGCCGGCTGCGGCCAACGCTGCCAGGGATTTGATAAAGGTGTCGCGACGCATGGGAGCCTCCTGTGGATGTAAAACCGCCCTATGATGCAACGAAAGCCTGTCAGTCGGCTGTACAAAACCATTAGGGTAATCACCAAGTTCGGCCATGAACCTGCTCCTGATCGAAGACGACCCTGCCTTGCAGCTGACGCTTCGGCGAACCCTCGAACGACGGGGCATGCAGGTCGCACTGTGTGGCGACGGCCTGCAGGCGCTGGCCCGCTGGAAACAGCAAAAACCCGATGTGGTGGTGCTTGACCTCAGCCTGCCCGGCCTGGACGGCCTAGAAATCCTGGGCCAGGCACGTCGGGCCGGCATCGAAACACCGGTCCTTATCCTGACGGCCCGCGGCACCGTGGGCGACCGGGTGATTGGCCTGAACACCGGCGCCGATGACTACCTGGCCAAACCGTTCGATCTCGATGAGCTGGAAGCCCGCATCCGCGCACTGCACCGCCGGTCGGCCGGCAGCAACGAAGACGTCGACCACGACGCACCCGCCTGGGGGCAGTTGCGCTTCGACCGCCAGAGTGGCGCCTTCTACCACGGACACCTGGTGCTGGACCTCAGCCCGCGCGAACTGCGCCTGTTGCACGCGCTGGCGGCCCGATCGGGTCGCGCCGTCACGCGCGAGCACCTGCTGGACCTCGTGTTTGCCAATGAAGCCGACGTGCAGCCCGAGGCCGTAGAGGTCGTCGTCTACCGCCTGCGCAAAAAGCTCGCCGGCACCGGCGCATCGCTCATGACCTTGCGCGGGCTGGGTTACCTGCTCAAGGCGGGTGTCTAGGATGGTGTGCCAGCGCTTGTGCCAAAGTGGTTGCGCGTTGCTTTCAACGGCTGCTCTCGGCCAATTGCGGACGTTCGTTGCCTGGTCTGCGTTGGCGTTGGCGTTGGCGTTGGCGTTGGCGTTGGCGTTGGCGTTGGCGTTGGCGTTGGCGTTGGCGTTGGCGCGCGTCGCGGCAGGCGCAGCCCGGCGGGGGCTCATACTGAAGCGGTCGGGCGCTGAACGCGCCGACTGCCCTGTGGTGCTCGCCCGAGGGTCGGGCCGCAGAACTCACTACGCGCCCTGCGGGCGCTTCGTTCGGACAACCGCGGCCGAAATGATGACGAAGTGCGCTGCGCGCACCGACCCTCGGGCTCCGCTCCTCGGCGCTCCAGAAATCGCCCCCGCCAGGCTGCGCCTGCCGCGACGCTGGGCTTTTGGTGTGCGGGAGGTCGGGGTCCGGACTTCCCCACACTCGACCACAGGGGGCGGGGGTCACAGCAGGGGGTGGGGGTCAGGTCTTGCATTGCGATATG
This sequence comes from Rhodoferax sp. OV413, assembly GCA_945861785.1. GTDB lineage: Bacteria > Pseudomonadota > Gammaproteobacteria > Burkholderiales > Burkholderiaceae_C > CAISIP01. Next base: position 74,749 of record CAMAWD010000025.1, read on the forward strand.
AGGGGGCGGGGGTCAGGTCTTGCATTGCGATATTGCAAGAGGGGGTGGGGGTCAGGTCTTGCATTGCGATATTGCAAAACAAGACCTGACCCAATACTCGTAGTTTAAGAGATAAAGTGGTCTCCTGGCTAAATCGGCGCCCACATGGTCGGCTTGCCGGTCGCGCTGCCCGCAGGCGGCGGCTGTGACCGCGTCATCGTTGGCGTGCAGTCAATGGGTTCGTGTCT
>CAMAWD010000026.1 GCA_945861785.1 Rhodoferax sp. OV413
TGAACGCAGTGAGTTCTGCGGCCCGACCCTCGGGCGAGCACCACAGGGCAGTCGGCGCGTTCAGCGCCCGACCGCTCCAGTATGAGCCCCCGCCGGGCTGCGCCTGCCGCGACGCGCGCCAACGCCAACGCCAACGCCAACGCCAACGCAGACCAGGTAACGACCGTCCGCAATGCGCCGAAAGCGGACCTTCCAACCCGCACCGGGCCAGCACCATCTGGTGCGTGAGGCAAGATGACCATGTCCATCTCCAGCCGGCTGTTTGCCATCCTCTTGCTCGGAAACCTGGGCGGTGCGCTGCTGACTTTTGGTTATTTCCGCTTCCTGGACCCGGCGGCGCTGGCTGGCGCGGGGCCACCGGGTTATTACGAAGCCTTGTATTTCGTGCTCGCGTTCTCCCTGCTGTTCCTGGTTGGACGCACCGTTGCAGCGCGCTGGGCCAGCCCGGTCATCCGGCTCACAGGCGTTTTTCCGACGGGTCCGGAGGGGGCCGAGCTGCGCCGTCGCGCACTGCTGCTGCCGGCATTCTTCGCGGTGTTGACCTTCTCCGGTTGGTTGACTTCGGCATTGGTATGGGGCGTCGGCTGGCCGCTGTTGGCCGGCAATTTCAAGTTGCTTGGTGCTGTGCGACAGAGTTTCGGCATCATCTTCGTGTCGGGTACGCTGGTGTCGGTGTTCATTTTTCTGGCCACCGAGCGCATATGGCGCAAGCGGCTGCCGGCGCTGTTTCCCGATGGCGACCTCGAAGCCACCGGGGCTCCCCGGCTCCGGGTGCGCCACCGCCTGGTGCTGCTGTTCCTCCTGATGAGTGTGCTGCCCATGGCCGTGCTGTCGGTCGCTTCATGGGTCCGGCTCAGCGCCATGCTCGGTGCAGATGCGCAATCCCACACCGCGATCATCCGCAACCTCGTGCTGGTACAGGGCGTGCTGGTCGGCGCCGGCCTGCTGGTGGCGTTTCGGCTCGCTGGTTACATTGCCAGCAGTGTGGCAAGCCCGCTGCGCCAGTTGCAGGACGCCATGCACGCGGTCGCGCAAGGCCGGCTCGACGTCTCCTGCCCGGTGGTGTCCAACGACGAACTCGGTGCGGTCAGTGAGGGCTTCAACCGCATGGTGGCAGGCCTGAGGGAGCGGGAAACCATCCGCGAGACTTTCGGCCGGTACGTGAGCCCGCAGGTGCGTGACGAAATCCTGTCCGGTCGCACCGCACCCCTGGACGGGCAGCGCGAGGTCACCATCCTGTTTGCCGATCTGCGCGACTTCACAGCCTGGGTCGAGACCAGCCCGGCCGGCGAAGTCGTGGCCGGGCTGAATGCCTATTTCACCGAGATGGATGCAGCGGTACGCGCGCATGGCGGGCTGATCCTTCAGTTCATCGGCGACGAAATCGAGGCCGTGTTCGGTGCGCCACTGGCCGACCCGCAGCACGCCGATCGGGCCGTGGCCGCGGCGCTCGAGATGCAGGCACGCCTCGAGGCCTGGAACACCACCCGCCGGGCACTGGGGCAACACACGCTGCGCCATGGCATCGGCATCCACTCTGGCACCGTGGTGGCCGGCAATATCGGCAGCCAGCAGCGCATGTCGTACGCGCTGGTGGGCGATGCGGTGAACGTGGCATCGCGCATCGAATCGCTCAACAAGCAGTTTGCGTCGGAGATCCTGGTCAGCGGCGCGACGCGCGCGTTGCTGCAGCAGCCAGCAGCGCTCACCCGGATGACAACCATGCGGGTCAAGGGCCGATCGGCCGAAGTCGAGGTTTTCAGGCTCGCTTAGGGCGCCAGGACGAGCCGGTCAAGGGGCGGGCAGCATGCGCCCGACCGGCACACCCAGATAGGCAGCGGCCATGTCCGGCGCCAGCCCATAGGTGAGCGCGTAGTGGGTGTTGCCGGCCTGGGCGCGGCCCGTTCCGCGCAGCGGGCTGAGCACCTGAAAGGGTATCGAGACCGCCTGGCCATCGCTGCATGAGAGACTCGCCACACCCGCACTGGTGGCCGTCAGGCGCATTTCGCCGAAACAGGCGAGACCGGGGGCATCGGCGCTTTGCACGTGCAGCGTGCCTTCTCGCGCCCGTGTGAAACTGGCAGTACCCTGCATCAATCGGCCCGCCACTACAACTGCGGCAGGCGCGTGCGACGCAAACACGGCCAATGCGGCTTCATCGACGGTAGTGCAGGCCGAAATGGCGAGCGCCGCCCCTGCCAGCAGGCCGAAGTTGGCAGTCGTGCGTGCGCCTGACACACAGCCGGCGGCGGACAGGCGAGAGGGCAAGGAGGAGTGGCGCAAGGAATCCATGGTGCGTGGATGCATGCTACTGTGGCCAAGCACAACCCAAAGCCGCTAGAAAGCCGCCTTTGCGGCGCAATTCAACGCATCGGCGGCCATGCCGCCCATCCCTTCGCAGCGCATCGCAAAAGGGCGCCGAAGCCTACGCCGCGCCCGCCTCCATCGCGTCCATCACCCAATGGCGTGCCAGCAGGGCCGGAACGCCCTGTGCGTCGACTGGCCGGCTGAAATAGAAGCCTTGCAGGCTGCCACAGTCCATCGCCTTGAGTGCCTGCGCCTGCTCGAAGTTCTCGACACCTTCCGCCGTCACGGCAAGACCGAGGCTGTCGGCCATGACAAGAATGGCGCGTACGATCGCCCGGTCGTCCGCATTGCCGGGCAATCCGGTCACAAAACTGCGGTCCACCTTGAGGGCATTCAGGGGCATGCGCTTGAGGTAGCTCAGCGACGAATACCCGGTACCGAAATCATCCAGCGCGATGCGCACGCCATCGGCGCGAAAGGCGTTCAATGTCAGCATCGTCGCATCGGTGTCGGCCATCACCGCCTCTTCGGTCAATTCGAGCTCCAGCAAGCCTGGCGCCAGGCCGCCCTTTGCCAGCGCGTCGCGCACGATTGCCACCAGTTCAGGATCCTTGAATTGCAGCGGCGACAGGTTGACCGCCAGCCGCACCGACCGTCCATCGAGCTGCCAGCGTGACGCTTGCGCACACGCAGTTCGCAGCACCCATTGGCCGATGTCGAGTATCAGGCCGCTGCGCTCTGCCACCGCCATGAACTCGACCGGCGGGACCATGCCATGCCCTGGCCGCGCCCATCGAACCAGCGCCTCCATCGTGTGGACGCGCCCACTCTTTGCATCCAGCAAAGGCTGGTAGACCAGACTGAACTCGCCACGCTGCAAGGCCAGTCGCATGTCGCCGTCGAGCTCCATACGCTGGACCGCCACCTTGGTCAGCGCAGAACTGTAGAACTGAAAGTTGTCGCGGCCCGAATCCTTGGCGTGGTACATCGCGGTGTCGGCATGTTCGAGCAGCATCGCGGCGTCAACGCCGTCGTCCGGGTACAGGGCAATGCCGATGCTGGCGGTCAACAACAGGTCGCCGCCGTCGATGGCATAGGGTCGACGCATAAGATCCAGAATCCGCCGCGACACCACAAGCGCGTCCTCCGGCCCGTTGAGGTCGAGGATCAGGGCGGTGAACTCGTCGCCGCCCAATCGCGCAAATTCGACTTCGGACCCCGGTTCGGTGCCACGCGGTTCCAGCTCTGCGGGGCGCGACACCAGGTCCGCCGGGCGTACGCCGCGTCGCAGCCGATTGGCTGCGCGCTGCAGTATCTGGTCGCCCACGCCATGACCGAAGGTGTCGTTGATGTGTTTGAATCCGTCAAGATCCATGAAAAGGACGCCCAGACGGGTGCCACTGTGCAGGGCCCGTTTGATTTCCCGGTCTACCCGTTGCAGGAAGGACTGGCGGTTCGGCAGGCGGGTCAGGCCGTCGAAATAGGCCAGCCGCAGGATCTTCTTCTCGGCCTCCTTGCGTTCCGTGATGTCGCGCGACAGCACAATGAAACGCGGCTCCCCGCTTTCCTGGGTCGCCTTTCGCGACACTGACAACTCGAACCAGAACGTCCCGTGCGGGAGGTTGAGTTCAAACTGCTTGCCAATGGACGACCCTTTTTCATGCGCCTCGTGCAATGCCGCCAGGCAAGTGTGTGCGGCCTCGGGCGGCATGACTTCTTCGACGGTGCGCCCGAGCAGATGCTCCAACGGCACCGCCAGCAGCTCCAAGCGCGGTGAATGGCACTGGAGATGGCGGCCCTGCAGGTCCATCTCGAACAGGAGATCCGGTAGGGCTTGCAGGATCGCGGCATTGCGGGCCTGTTCGGCGTCCAGATCGATCCGGGCCTGGTAAGCACGCAACACGTACTTGACGCGGTGCCCGATCAGGGCCAAGTTGATTGGTTTGGAGATGAAATCGGTGGCGCCGCTGTGGTAAGCGTGCTCGACAGAGCCGACATCGTCAATGCCCGTCACCATCAGGATCGGCAGCATCTGGCCGGCTCCGGCGCGCATGGTCGCGCAAACTTCGAAACCGCTCATGTCGGGCATGTCGGCATCCAGCATCACCATGTCGAACCGGGCGGCGCCAAACAGTTGCAGGGAGTCCCGGCCGTCACTCGCCAGGACGACGGAGAAACCGGCCTTGTGCAGGGCCGCTCGCATCAATACCCGTGCGCCTGCGTCGGCGTCGACGACCAGGATCTTCGCTGGGCGAACCGTCATGGCATTTCCCTTTGCATGTCGTCGTGCATCTCCTGCAGCTGCGCCACGGCGCGATCGTGTTCCATACGCACGTGCTCGCATCCGCCTCGGACCGCGTCCATGCGGCCCTCGCGCGCCAGTGCCTCAAGCTCACGGTAACACGCCCAGAGGGTTTCGGCGCCGACGTTCGCCGCACGCGACTTCAATCCATGGGCCGCACGGCCCATCGCCATGGCGTCGTGCGGCCCGCCATGGGCACCACGTTCCGGGCCAGGAGGCTTTGCAGGAAGTCGACGTGTTCACCAATGGCCCGCGGCCTCGGTGTCGGTCGGGCCTTCTGTGGGCATCGCGAGACGCGCTGGCCTGATGCAGCAAAGAAATTGCTTCATCGGTGGCTGCTGGGTCCTGTCTGTCGCCGGACAAGTTCGCACAACCAGGCCTTTCGCCAGGCGCCTGAGCGTCGTTTGCAACAATGCATGCACCGACACCAAGCCTTGATAATCCAGGTTCTGGCACAAGTTGGGGTAAGTGCGATTCGCCACCGCGTGTTGCCCGGCGCCAGGCGCAACCATCGCCACCGGACGCCATGACCAAGCTGCCGAGCGTTGTTGTACAGGCCCACGTCCTTTTCACTTCTTCCTGCCCACATGCTGCACTACAAGACCATCCCCGTCACCCCGTTCCAGCAAAACTGCTCGCTGGTCTGGGACGACGCGACCATGACAGCCGCACTGATCGACCCGGGCGGAGACCTCGACCGCCTGCGCCACGCCGCGCAAACCCTGAAGGTGACGGTCACGCAGATCTGGCTCACCCACGCGCACATCGACCATGCTGGCGGCACGGCGGAACTGGCGCGGGAGTTGCAGATCCCGGTCATCGGGCCGCACCCGGCCGACCAGTTCTGGATCGATGCGCTGGCCGAGCAGGGGAAAATGTTCGGCCTTCCCCATGCTGAAGGGTTCACACCGACCCGCTGGCTCGCCGACGGCGACAGCGTTAAGCTGGGCAACTACAACTTGCAGGTGCGCCACTGCCCGGGCCACACTCCCGGCCACGTGGTGTTCCATTCGCCCGACCTGAAGCGCGCCTTCGTGGGCGATGTGCTGTTTGCCGGCAGCATCGGGCGAACCGATTTTCCGCAGGGAGACCATGACACGCTCATCACCAGCATCACCGGGCGGCTGTGGCCCATGGGCGACGACACGGTGTTCATCCCCGGCCACGGCCCCGAAAGCAGCTTCGGGCAGGAGCGGCGCAGCAACCCCTATGTCGCGGGTACATGACGTGGCCGACCATGCCATTGGTCTGAAACTTGTGGGTGACACTGACATGCTTCAAACCCCATCCGTTCATGGCCGCGCCGCTGGCCCCTGTTCCCCACCCTCCGCGCAGTTGCAGGCGGTGGTTCAGACCACACTGGCTTGCGGCGCACACTCTTCGCGCAACCGCCGCCAGGCCCAGGAGCTGGTCTGGCAATGGGTTGGTGCCAAGTGGCCACGCCTGTTGCCTTCGCCGCGCGACATGGAGCAGACGCATTTCGAGCGCGACATGCACGACCAAGCGCTGCGGGTCACCACGTCCAGGGACGGCCAAACCTGGGCCCTGGCGGTGATGCACAGCGAGAAGCGCACCCAGCGCCTGTGGGCCACCCGGGCCGAGGTCACCGACACCGGCCACGCCGACCTGCTGGGCGTTCAGACCGCCTGCTCGGAGGTCGCCCACGCACCACTCGTGGTGGCACCACCACGCCTGCTGGGGACCTGGGTCGACCAGATGGCATTGGATGACGGGGGTTATGCGGTTCTGGGCGAGCCGCGCGAGTTGCGCGAACTGTCCCAACTCGCGGCCTTCTGCACCCATGTCCTGTCGGAGCAACGCAAGCTGCCGATCATTGCGTTGACACACAAAGCCATGTCGCGCCATTTCGGAGTCGACCCGGGCGGCCTGGCACTGGCCGTCCGTGGCCTGGCCCACGTGGCCTGCCTGTCGCCCGAGGTGGCCGCCGCCGTGCCCGCTGCGCTCGGCCCCGGCTCCGGTCTGGTGCATGGCACAGCGCGCATATTCGCGCCGGGCTTTCACGACCGTTCGCCCCATGAGCGGCATCCGCTGCTGCGGGACAAACGCGCCGCCGGCGCCGAGCCGGGCGAAGACCCGGGTTCGTTTCGCCGCATACTGGTGCGCCATGTGTGCGCGATGGGCGTGAACGCGGCTGGCTGACAAAACGACCTGGCCCACTGCACCTTCCGCCTCCCCCTGACAGCGGCGGCCCCTTGGCGATGCCTGCCAATGTGTCGGCAGGCCCCGGTTTGGCGCAAACGGCACAATGACAGGCACTGCAAGGAGTCAGAACCCCAGTCTGGCGCCGGCACCCAGCAGCGTGGCCACACCGAGCAGCGCGAACAGCGTTGCGGCGATGCCATGCACCAGCTTCATCGGGATCTTCGCCGCCATGTGTTCACCGACAAACACGGCAGGCACATCGGCGATCAGCATGCCCAGGGTGGTTCCTATGACCACGACCAACGGGCTGCCGTAGTGGGCTGCCATGGCGATGGTGGCGATCTGCGTCTTGTCGCCCATCTCGGCCAGGAAGAAGGTGATGAAGGTGGCACCGAACACGCCCAGCTTGTGGGCCGCCCGGGTCTCCTCGTCCTCGATCTTGTCGGGGATCATGGTCCAGATTGCCATGCCTATGAACGAAGCGCCGAGGATCCAGCGCAACACCTCCGGGCTGACGGTGGTGGTGATCCACGCGCCCAGCGCACCGGCCAGTCCATGGTTGATCACGGTCGCGCACAGGATGCCGGCAATGATGGGAATTGGTTTCTTGAAACGTGCCGCCAGGATGAAAGCGAGCAGTTGGGTCTTGTCACCGATTTCGGCCAGGGCGACGACCCCGGTCGACATTAATAAAGCTTCCATGGGTCAGAGCATCTCACACCAGTTGCCGCGCCAACATCTGCAGCTTGGGCGCGATCGCGGTCCGAAGCCAGGCGCGGTCCGGCGGCCGGCCCTGGAAGGAGCAGTTCAGGGCCGCTGGTTCGCCACGGTCGATGCGCCCCAAGGGGACGGCGACCGCCTGCACATCGGGGTAGACCTCGCCTACCGACACGCAACTGCCGTAACGGGCGTATTCCTGCAGGTTGCGCAGCAGTTCGGCATGGTGGCGTTCCCACTCCTGCGGCGCCTTGACGCGCAGCTGGTTGAGCAAGGCCTCGCGTTGCGCAGAGTCGCAGGCCATCAGGCACGCACGGCCGATGGCAGTGCCGGCCAGCGAGTGGCTGGTGCCGACGTCCAGCGGCAGGCGGCGCTGGTGGTGGGTCCGGATGGCTTCGATGTAGACGATGTTGAGGCGGTCGCGAATGCCGATGGACACCGCCCCCCCGGTTTCTTCGGCCAGCTCCAGCATCAGGGGGCGCGCCCTGCGCCGAACGCTGAACAGCTCCAGCAGCGGGAACCCCAGCGACAACACCGCCGAGCCCAGCCGGTACTTGCCCTGGTGCTCGTCCTGCGCCAGGTAACCCATGGCGACCAGGGTGTAGGTAAGCCGGGATACGGTCGCGGCGGGGAGGCTGAGGCGCCTGGCGAGGTCCTTGTTGCCCAGCACAGGGTCTGCCGGCGTGAAACAGCGCAGCAGTTCCATGCCGCGCGCCAGGGTGGTGGCGAACTGGCGGTCGCCCGCGTATTCGGACAGGCTGGCCGGTGCGCGCCGGGCGGGGGAAACAGGCAATTGGTTTGACATATCGAAACAGTCACCAATATACCGGTGATTTCGCGCCGCTTGCTGCGGCTTTTTCCTTAGACTTCGACCCGACGCAAGAAAACCCGTATGCCCCGGAGCCATGCCCATGCAACTCAACGACCTGCCCGTCCACGACATTCCGGCCCTGTCCGGCAACAATGCGCCGGTCCTGCAGGAGGATGTGTTCGACGACCTGACCGTCATCGGCCAGGTGCCTGCCGACCTCAACGGCCTGTATGTGCGCAACGGGCCGAACGCGTTTTTCCCGCCCGAGTGGCGTTACCACGCCTACGACGGCGACGGCATGCTGCACGCGGTGAAGTTCACCAACGGCCGGGTCAGTTACCGCAACCGCTGGGTCCAGACTGGCGCCCTGCAGGAGGAACGCGCGGCCGGCCACAGCCTGTGGAAAGGCCTGAAGGAATCGATGCGGGCAGACCGGCCCGACGAGCCGCTCAAGAACACGTCGAACACCGACGTCAAGTACCACGCCGGGCGCCTGATCAGCATGTGGTACCGCTCCGGCATGCCTTACGCGGTGGACCCGGACACCCTGGAGACCCTCGGCCAAGCGGACTTTGACGGCGCTATTTCGCGCATCTCCGCGCACTCGCGGCCCGACGAACACACCGGGGAACTGCTGTTCTTTGACTACAGCCTGAAGGCCCCGTACATGCAGTACGGCGTGATCGGCCCGGACCGCAAGCTCAAGCACAAGATCGACATCCCGATGGACGGCCCGAGCCTGCCGCACGACATGGCGCTCACCGAGCACTACACCATCCTGCACGACTTTCCGCTGCGTCCCGACCCGGAGGCGCTGAAGTTGGGGCGCTACAAGGTGCGCTTCCATGCCGACCAGCCAACCCGCTTTGCGGTCGTGCCGCGTTACGGGCAGGCGAGCGAGATCCGCTGGTTCGAGGCCAGTCCCTGCTACATGCTGCATGTGGTGAACGCCTGGGAAGAAGGCGACGAGGTGGTGATGGTGGGCACGCCCTACCGCATGCACGAGGGCCCGGACGGGCGGCCCGACGCGCGCCGTCTGGAGCAGACCATCCACCTGCGCCAGCGCGATTTTCTGCTCTACGAGTGGCGCTTCAACCTCAAGACCGGCGGAACCACCGAGCGTGCGATCGACGACGTGCTCAACACCGAGTTCCCGGTCATCAACAGCCTGTACCAGGGCCGCAAGAACCGTTTTTCGTACAACATCGTGTTCCCGCAGGGCGGGCGCGAGGAGCCTCGGTTTCCAGGCCTGGTGAAGTACAACCTGGAGACCGGCGGTTATGTGGCCTACAGCGCCGGGCCGCAGTTCTTCTACAACGAACCCGGTTTTGCACCGCGCGACAACAGCCAGTCCGAGGACGACGGCTACCTGGTGGGCCTGGTCTGGAACCCGGTCGACCAACGCTCGGAAATCCAGGTGTTCGACTGCAAGGGTGCTCGTATTGCCGAAGGCCCGGTGGCCCGCATCATCCTGCCGCGCCGCGTGCCGCACGGATTTCATGCAACCTTTGTCAGCCAGAAAACGCTGGACCGCTGGAAGTGAACCGTTGCGCGGGCCGAATCATGGAAAATCAGCACCCATGAGCGAACCCACCCCGACCCCCACTCCCATCACTGCCCCCCCGCCCGCCCTGCCAGACCGCCTGTCGGTCGATGCGCGCAGCCCCCACCATGTGGCAGCGGTGTTCGAGCACGAGGTCGGCATCCGGCTCAACGACAAGGAGCGCATCGATGTCGAGGAGTATTGCATCAGCGAAGGCTGGGTCAAGGTCCCCGCCGGCAAGACGGTCGACCGCAAGGGCCGGCCGCTGCTGATCAAGCTCAAGGGCAAGGTCGAAGCGTTCTACCGCTAGCCACACATGCGGCTTGCGCCGTGCTCCACCACCACTGCCCCACTGAACCCATGCGACTCAAGAACAAGGTTTCCATCATCACCGGCGCGGCCCAGGGAATCGGCCTGGCCACGGCATTGAAATTCGCGCGGGAAGGCGCCATCGTCGTGCTGTGCGACCTGCGCCAATCATCGGTGGACGAGGCCGTGGCGAGCTGCTCGTCGGCCGGGGGGCAAGCGTTCGGCCATGTGGTCGACGTCACCGACCGTCCTTCGGTCGACGCCATGGTGGCGGCGGTGCTGGCACGCCACGGACGCATCGACGTGCTGGTCAACAACGCGGGCATCACCCAGGACGCACGGCTGCAGAAGATGTCGCTGGCGCAGTTCGACGCGGTCATCGACGTCAACCTGCGCGGGGTCTTTCACTGCGCGCAGGCGGTGGCCGGCGCCATGGTCGAACAGGGCTCGGGCGTTATCCTGAACGCCAGTTCCGTGGTGGGCATCTACGGCAACTACGGCCAGACCAATTACGCCGCCACCAAGGCCGGTGTGATCGGGTTCACCAAGACCTGGAGCCGCGAGCTCGGCCCCAAAGGCGTGCGCGTGAACGCGGTGGCGCCCGGCTTCGTCGAGACGCCGATCCTGCACACCATCCCCGAAAAAGTGCTCCAGACCATGCGCAACGAGGTGCCCATGAAACGCCTGGGCCGCCCGGACGAGATCGCCAGCGTCTACGCATTTCTGGCCAGCGACGAGGCCAGTTATGTCAATGGTGCGGTGATCGAGGTCGGGGGCGGGATGACGCTGTAGGCGCTGCAGCAGGTGCTGCGGCCGGTGCTGCCAAATAGGCCAGCGCCACTAAAACCCACCGGCCATCCGGGTAAACCCGCACGAGCCCGGAAAGTATGCCTACAATCCACTCATGCTGCACTGCAACATAAATTATCCGGAAGGGTGGTTTTTGCAGGTCGGTCCACAAACACCCAAGGAATCCCCATGACCAACACCTTCACCGCCGAGCAATTCGCAACCACCAGCAAAGCCAACATCAAGGCACTCGAAACCCTGACCGGCAACGCCTTCGGTGGCATGGAAAAACTCCTCGAACTGAACCTGGCGGCCTCCAAGGCCATGATGTCCGATTCGTTCGGCAGCATCAAGGCGATTCTGGGCGCCAAGGACCCACAGGAAGCAATGGCACTGCAAGCCGCCATGTTCCAGCCGCTGGCCGAAAAATCGGTGGCCTACAGCCGCCACGTGATTGCCATCACCACCGAATCCGGCGCCGAGTTCACCAAGGCCTTCGAAGCCAAGATGGCCGAAACCCAGGACGGATTTGGCTCGCTGGTCGACAGCCTGGCCAAGAACGCGCCCGCAGGCAGCGAGACCGCCGTGGCCTTTCTGAAGACCACGATGGCCGCCAGCCAGAACGCCATCGCGTCGGCCAAGACCTCGGCCAAGAAGGCTGCCGAAGCAGTTCAAGCCAACCTGACCGCCGTCAGCGACCAGGCCATCAAGGCCAGCACCAGCGCATACAAAAAGGCCTGATAGTCACCGCCTCTCGGGGCACAACAAAAACGGTGCCTTCGACCGCGCGCAATGGCAGCTTAGGATTCTCATCGAACGGACCAGCCGCCCGGCATGGGCTGATGCTGGGATTGCCGGGCGACTGGTCGGCATTGAACGGGTATACCGCGAGATAGTCGCAGCGGGCTTGCGTCAGTCCCCGGCCCGTGTCAGCGCATCAATCTCGGCGTTGTCATAACCAAGGTCAGAAAGCAACTCTGCATTGTGCTCCCCCAAGCTTGGCGGTGACAAGCGCACGCCCGGGCGATGTCCGTCGAGCGTGATCGGCAGCAGCACCGTCCGGGTCTCACGTCCGTCTGGCAGACGCATCGGGGCCAGCCCGCCCGTCGACAACAGATGCGGGTCTTCCAGCAAATCCTGTGGCCGTGTGATCGGGGCAAACGGCAGGCCGTGTTTTTCGAATATTGTTGCCAACTGCGCGGCCGTGAATACGGCCAGCCGATCACGCAGCAGGGGAATCAGCCAGCCGCGCTCCTTGACGCGGTCATTGTTGGAGGCAATCCGCGCATCGGTGAGCAGGTCGGCAAATTCGAATGCGTTGCAAAAAAGCCTCCAGGCGGTATCGGTGACCACCGCCAGAAAGATCTGCCCATCGTTCTTCACCTTGAATATGTCGTAGACCCCCCAGGCCGAAATGCGCGCAGGCATGGGAGCAGCAGGCTTGCCGGTGACTGCGAACTGCATCATGTGCTGCGCCACCAGGAAGGCGTTGTTCTCGAACAAGGCGCTTTGCACTTCCTGCCCCCGGCCGGTCTTTTCACGCGCGGCAAGCGCCGCCATGGCGCCCATGGCGCCAAACATGCCACCCATGATGTCGTTGACGCTGGAGCCCGCGCGCAGCGGGTCACCCGGACGGCCGGTCATGTAGGCCAGCCCGCCCATCATCTGAACCACCTCGTCCAGTGCGGTCCGGTGCTCGTAGGGCCCGGGCAGGAAACCCTTGTGGCTGACATAGACCAGACGCGGATTGAGGGCCCTGAGACTGGCGTAGTCCAACCCCAGCTTTTGCATGGCACCCGGCTTGAAGTTCTCGCTGACGATGTCGGCCGTGGCGATGAGCCGGAGCACCGCTTCCTTGCCGGCGGCGGTCTGCAGGTCGAGCGCCAGGCTCTTCTTGTTCCGGTTGAACATCGGGAAGAATCCCGCACCCGAACCCAGGAGGTTGCGGGTGGCATCGCCATGGCGGCCATGCCCGACGGCTTCCACCTTGATCACTTCCGCGCCCAGGTCGCCAAGGACCATGCCGCAGGTGGGGCCCATCACCATGTGCGTGAACTCGACGACCCGAATGCCGTTGTAGGGCAGCGCGCTCTCAGACATCGGTTCTTCCTCCTTCATGCATGGACCATCCTCGGGGCAATCCCGCCAGCGGCGTCATGCCGCAGAGCGGCTCGCCGGGCCGGCCCTCCTGAAGCGGCAAACGCGCAGCTTCGTCGTAGGCGACCAGACAATTGGCCAGACCCAGCCCGCGTGTATTGTGCATGTGGTCGACGCCCGCCTCGTCACCAATCGCCGCTCGGACCCGATGCTGGCGAAATTCATGGGTTGGCCGGCTTTCCATTTACGGCGGGGAGCATCGTATGCAGCCAGGCAAGGGCGCGGTCGGGCTCGGCCGGGTCCATTTCCGTGGCAAGTTGTGCCCGTGAATCGGGATGGATTTGGTGTGAAAGGATCCAGCTCAACTGGTGCATAGGCGGCGTTCAGCAATTGGCCGATGTCCTGACCCAGCATGCGCGGGCCGCCAAGCTCGTAGTCGAAGTCTTCTTCTTGCTGGGTCCAGCAGCCCATCTTGACGGGGCTTTGCCGCCTCGCTACAGGTTGGTGGTAGACATCATTCATAAAGGAGCCTTGGTGGCCAAGAAGATCACGTCAGTTCCGCTACCCGGCCCAGGGCGCGCACCTGGAATCAATATCGGCATCAGTGAGAAGGACCGTGGCGCCATTGCCGGTGGACTCAGTCGCCTGCTTGCCGATACCTGTACGCTGTATCTGACGACCCACAACTTTCACTGGAACGTGACGGGCCCCATGTTCAATACGCTGCATGCCATGTTCATGGCGCAGCACACCGAGCTGTGGAATGCGGTCGATCCCATTGCCGAACGGGTCCGCTCGCTGGGTCATGTTGCCCCGGCTACACCGCCCAAGGCACTCGAAATGGTGCGCATCGTGACGGCAGGCCACGAGGCTGTAGCGCGCACAGCCCGAAGCATTTACCCCCTTGCAGACAAGGCCGGGGACGAGCCCACCGCCGATCTGTTGACGCAGCGCCTCACGGTGCGCGAGCAAACGGCGTGGATGCTCAGGTCACTGCTGGAAGATTGACCTTCACTCCCTAGCCAAAGCGATGCACCTGCTCCGTGCGAGCGCGAATGAACTCCCAGTCGTAGCGCACCCCCAGCCCCAGCCCATCGGGAACGGGATAACAGCCATCACTCCCCACCGATTCCAAGGCCTCCGAATAGTCGCAAAGGTACGCTGGCGGCGCGGCATTGCCGACGTGCGGTGCCACCAGGCCGAGTTCGTAGTAGTTGGAATTGCGCATGGCCGCCATGCAGGCGCGGTGCGCGGGGCCGGGGCCGTGCAGCTCGCAGTCAAGCCCGAAGGCTTCCGCCAAGTGGGCGATCTTCATTGTGCCGGTAATGCCCAGGTCGAGGTTGGGGTCGGCGCGCACGAAATCCGTGGCCTCCGACGCGATGAAGTCGGCCTTGGGTTCCAGGCCCCGCACATGCTCCGTGATGAGCAGGGGTGTCTTGAGCGTCTGCCGCAGCTTGCGGTGCGCATGCTGCGACCAGCCGCCGTCCCGAAATGGGTCCTCGTACCACAAAGCGCCGATCTCGTCACAAGCGCGTCCCAGGTAAAGGGCATCCGCAAAGGTGCGTAGCTCGCAAGCTGGATCGATCATCAGCGCCATATCGTCGCCGACCACCTTGCGCAAGTGCAGCAGGTTGGCCGCCTCCTCGCGCGCATCGCCGTCGCTCCAGCCGTGGACTTTGAATGCCTTGAAACCCAGTTCGCGGCAATGCACAGCGAAGTCCGCAAATGCCTGCGGAGAATCGAGCCCACCGTTGCGGTCCGCATGCAGAGTGCTGGCATAGGCGGGTAGGCGGAAGCGGTGGGCGCCCAACAAGCGCGCCACCGAAGTGCCCAACCGCTTGCCCGCCATGTCCCACAGCGCGCAATCCCAAGCGGATGCGCCGATGGCCCCGCTGTGGCGCAGCACGCGCTTGGCATCGGTATGGAAACCCTCACGCTGGTCCGGGTCTCGGCCTAGCAGCAGGGGCGCCACGGTCAGCACCTGGCCCAGGTAGGCCTTCTTGCCCCCAAAGATGGGAACGAACTCGCCGACCACGCCATCGTCGGCGAATACCCGCACTGCGAAGCCGTCCATGGCCGCGTTGCCATCCGGCGCGTATACGAAGTTGCCGGCATGGTCGCGGCCAAGGTGCCGCACCGGGTAACTGAACTGATGTACTTCCACGCGCTCAACAATGGGCATATCAATCCTCCTCGGAGTTTGCGGAAGTATCGGGCATGTCGATCTCCATGGTTTCAAGGTGGCGCCGGATGTGCGCCATATGGTGCTCCATCGCACGGCCCGCCGCCTGAGCGTCTCCACGGCGTAGCGCTTCGGCGATGTCCTCATGGTCCTGCAGGAAGTCGTTGGTCACCTGCGCCGATCGGCTGGTCTGCGCGCGCCCGGCCCGGCCCAGTTCGTACAGGTTACGTCCAATTTCGATAAGAAATGCGTTGCCTGTGGCCTCCACGATGACCTGGTGGAACTCCGCGTCCAGGTCGATGGAGCGCGACACCTTGCCAGCCAAGGCAGCGGCCTTCTTGCGCTCCAGCAGCTTGCCCAGTCGCGCCAGCGCGCGCGCATCGATGCGGGTGGCGGCGATGCGCGCGGCGGCGGTTTCAAATACCGAGCGCGCTTCCAACAGAGTGTGCATGCCTGCGTTGCGCAGCCGCAGAAAAAGGCCCAGCGGCCGCAGCAGGGTTTCCAGGTCCACCGGCGCGATGCGCGCCCGCCCCCCATGCTGGATCTCGATTACGCCGAGGAAGGACAACGCACGCAAAGCTTCACGCAGGCTGCCACGCCCCACGTCGAGCTTTTGCGCCAGGTCGCGCTCCGCAGGCAATGGATCACCCGGCGCAAAAGCCCCGGAGATGATGTGGTGCAGCAGTTCGTCGGCCACGCGGTTCGCCAGTGAGCGCCCCGACGCGCCGTGTGCCATTCCCTGCGCGGGAGGCGGCTTGGCCATCACTCGGGCTTGATGTTCGCTTCCTTCACGATGCGTGCCCATACGTCCATCTCCCTGGCGAAGAAGCGACCGAACTCGTCGGGCGTGCTGCCCACCGGATCGATCTCCATCTGCGCGAAGCGGTCCCTCAGATCCTTGCCGGAGGTCGCCGCGGCGATCTCACGGGTCAGCCGGCCCACCACCTCGGGCGGAGTGCCGGACCGGGCGAATATGCCATGCCAGGAGATTACCTCGAAGCCCGTAAACCCCGCTCCTTCTGCCACGGTAGGGGTGTTCGGTAGCTCCCGCAGCCGGGCCGCAGTGCTCACAGCAAGCAGTTTGAGTCCGCCGGCCTTCACGTGCGGAAGCGAGGTCTGGGGGTTGTCGAACATCAACTGCACACGATCCGCCAGCACATCCTGCAGCGCGGGCGCACCTCCCTTGTAGTGGACCACTGTCATCTCCACGCCGGCCATGCGCTTGAAGAGTTCGGCCGCCATGTGGGATGACGATCCAATGCCGCCAGAGGCGATGTTGAATGCACCGGGCCGCTTGCGCGCCTCGGCCACGAGTTCGCCGAGGGTGGCGAATGGTGCGCCCTTTCCCGTCACCACCAGCAGGGGCACACGGGTGATTTGCGACACGGGCATCAGGTCGCGCCTGGCGTCGTAACCCACGGCCATCATGGCGGGGTTCACCGCGTTGGAGAAAGAGCCCATCAAAAGCATGTAACCATCGGCCGCGGAGGTGGCGACGGCCTGCGAGGCTATGTTGCCACCAGCGCCGGCACGATTCTCGACTAGAACAGGCTTGCCAAGCCCTTTGCCCAGACTGTCTCCAAGCACCCGCGCCACGATATCCGTTGGCCCGCCCGCGGCAGCGCCGACAAGAATGCGCACCGGGCGATCAGGATACTGAGCCCAGGCCGGTACTTGCGCCACGCACAGCGCCAACAGCGCCAGGCAATGGTTCATGAATTTTTGCACGTGTTTTCTCCTCAATGGAATGGGAACGCGGCCGGTTCGCCGCAGGTTCTGGCCGCACCATTTGCATAAAAGTGGTACGACCACTTTTAAGTATGACCGCCGCTCATGCAAAGGTCAAGTCTTGTGGCATGAGCGCAAGCACCTCCGAAAGGCACAAAGTGATTCACGTCCGCTACGGAATGACTGAAATGCAAGTAGCCGGGAAACCCCAATGCCGCTCCCCTGGCGGATGCGCAGGTATCGGCTCGCCACGAAAGGGGCTGGCCTTATTTCCACCCCCCGCTCTTTGCAAACGACAAAATCGTCAGAGAGCCGCGCGTTCTTGCCGCTTGGTCGGATCGACCAATGCCGCGGCCATCTTCAGACCCTCGAGGGGGTCCACACAAATGGCATTGGCACCCAGCCGCGGGGCTTCGATCGCATTGTTGATAAAGGCAGGGCCCCCCAATAGCACTGGCGTGTTCGGGTTGCGCGATGCCTGTTTGACCCTGCGGATCAAATCCGGTAACTGGTCCAGTTGCTCAACGAGCCCGACCGAAAAACCAACCAGGTCGAACCACTCGTTTTGCGCAGCGCGGCAAAGTTCGATTTGCGACGGGGCGATTTCCACAACCACCTGCCATCCGTCCTTGCGGAAAAACTCGCTCACCATTGCCAGCCCCAGAATATGCTGCGACCCTGGTGCACAAGCCAACATCAGGCGCCGCACGGGACCGGCTTTTTGGGGCCCCTCCTGGTACTCGTATCCCACGTGATGGGAAATCTGTTGCAGCCGCATGAGCCCCAGCGTCACCTGCGTGAAGTCCAGGGTGTCCTCCTCCCAAAAAGTCCCCAGCAAGCGCGCAGTTGGGGCTATGAGCCCCAGGAAAATGTCTTCGTGTGAAGCACGTTGATTACCGATCAGTTCGTCAACGTGGGCAATAGCCTCTTCGACACTGCCATACAGGCAAAGGTCGGCGAATGCCTTCAATTCCAATGCGCCGGTCTCGCGCAATATGCGCAAGCTTGGTTTCGAATCCGTTGAAGGCAAAGGATGCGCCTCAAGCAGGCGCGGAATGATTTGCGACTCGATCACCCCAATCAGGGATGACTTGCAGTCGTTCACAGAATCGACGGCTTCCCGTCTCGGAACTGGATAAAGCAGCTTGCGTTCAGTGGAACTTGACATCTCTGTCAAATTGAACGGCCGAAGCCCCCTCAACCATTGCAATGCATCGGTGGCGGAAAGCGAGAAACTCAAGCTCATCGGTGTCTCCTTCGTGGGTGCGCTGCCGATGCCTGGAATCCGGCGCCGTCAACCAACTTACCCTCCCCTGCGCGGGCCGTCTTCGATCGAGCGAAAAAAGCAGCCTTTATGGAAAAAGTATAGGAACACTTGCGGGCGATGCGTATCTGGTAAACCCTAGTAAAAAGAGAAAATTGCCAAATCAGCTGTCAATTTGAGTTGACATATGAAAATCAGCTTGTCAATTTAAGTTGACATATGATATTGTCAGGATAAATTTACTTCGGACATCAACATGACTGTCTGGGCCCTGGGTCTTAACCATACGTCCGCTTCACTGGACCTGCGCAGTCGTTTTACATTCGCTGTGGAGCAGGTGGGCAACGCGCTTTCGACCCTGCGAGGCAGTATGCACGGCGACACGGAAGCGACTATCTTGTCGACCTGCAATCGCACCGAGATCTACTGTGCGGGGGGCTCCCAGCATCAGACCGAACGCACGATGCAGTGGCTGGCCGATACGGGTAAAGTGCCAGCGGAAGTGCTGAGGGCGCACACCTACAGTCTCCACGACGAGCAGGTAGCGCGGCATGCATTTCGAGTCGCCAGCGGGCTGGATTCAATGGTGTTGGGCGAGCCGCAGATTTTGGGCCAGTTGAAAGGCGCTGTGAAGATCGCGTCCGAGGCGGGAGCGGTCGGGACGACGTTGAACCAACTTTTTCAGCGCTCATTCTCTGTGGCCAAGGAGGTGCGTAGCACCACTGAAATCGGCGCCCAGTCGATCAGCATGGCAGCCGCGGCCGTTCGCCTGGCCGGCCAGTTGTTCGAGGATTTGCGGGAGACTTCCGTGTTGTTTGTGGGGGCAGGCGAGATGATCGAACTGTGCGCCACCCACTTTGCGTCAAAGAAGCCACTGCGGATGGCCATCGCCAACCGGACAGCGGCCAATGGCGAACGCCTGGCCGCTCCCCTGGGTGCCGAAGTGATGCCGCTTGCCGACCTGCCACGTACCCTGCATCAATTTGACATCGTGGTCAGCTGTACATCGAGCGTCCTGCCCTTGATCGGCATGGGGGCTGTGGAGAGTGCGCTCACGCGGCGCCGTGGTCGCCCCATGCTGCTGGTAGACCTTGCCGTACCGCGCGACATCGAGCCCCAGGTCAAGTCGCTGCGAGACGCCTATCTGTACACCGTCGACGATCTGGGCGCAATCGTGCAAGCCGGGCAATCCCAACGCCGGGCGGCCGTGGTGAAGGCAGAAGCCATCATCGAAACGGGTGTCCAGAACTTCCAGCACTGGATGGCCAAGCGGGCCAGCGTTCCCCTGATCCAGGAGCTCAACTGGCAGGCAGAGGCCTGGCGGAAGCACGAAATGGCACGCGCCAAAAAGGCGATCGCCAAAGGAGAGGCAGTCGAAGAAGTCATGGAAGCACTGTCCCGCGGGCTGGTCAACAAGCTGATGCACGGGGTCATGGCAGGTATTCATGACACTCCCGTGGTTCAGCGAAAGCGGCTTGTGGCCAGTGTTGGGTCGCTCTTCCTGCGAAGCCGCTGACTGCGTCAGTTCAGCCAGCATCTGGTGGGGGGGGGGTATTGCGGGCGCCAAAGCCGCAATCCGAATGGCTCAGCGGCCTTTGGGCCCTGCAGAGGTCGCTGCGTCGCGGCGAGATTTGCGACGCAGACGCAAAGCGATATCGCATCCATGCATGGCGCCAGAAGCTATCAGGAACAAGGGAATTGCGGTCCAAGCAGCTCCCAGCGCAGCGCGTATCGCCAGCATAAGACAAAAGCCGGCCAGCAGGTTCAGCAGAAAGTCCTGCGGCTCCAGACCCCGCCCGGTCAAGCGATGGACTGCGAGCAGCGCCAGACCTTCCAACAAAGTGAATGCAATGGCGATGTTGGCAATGACGGTCGCCACCGACAGCAAATCAAAATTCAAACCTTGGCCATCCCCAGCAAATGGGCAAGGTCCTTGAAAAAGATGCGAACGTGCGCCATCGGCTTCTTGCGTACCAACTGCTTGTTCATGTAGGACTCGAACGTCAGTTGCTGTACGTCCCGGTCCTCGCAGATCTTCACAAATCGCTCCCTGCGCCGCTCGCTGGAGTACCAGAACCACTGCATGATGCCCAACACCGTGAAGACGGTTCCGTGCAACTTCATGAACCGCTTGCGTGCAAGCTTGAGGCTTCGCGCGTCTCCGGTCAAAAGCAGTTGATGGACGGCATCGGCGGCCAATTGGCCTCCCACCATGCCGTAGTAAATACCTTCGCCGGACGCCGGCGCCACCACGCCTGCCGCATCTCCCGCCAACACCACATCACGGCCGTTGTCCCAACGCTTCAATGGTTTCATCGGCAACGGCGCCCCCTCCCGTCGCAGCACTTCCGCATCCGCCAGTCCCGCCAGTTGCCGAAGCTCACCGACCGCATGGCGCAGTGAAAATCCTTTGTCGGCACTGCCGGTGCCAATGCTCAGGGTCTCCCCATGGGGAAATACCCAACCATAGAAGTCTGGCGACAAGCGCCCCTGGTAGTAGACGTCGCAGCGTGAGCTGTCATAACCGGCCGGCTTTACGAGCGGAGCCTTCACTATCTCGTGGTACGCGAACACATACTGGCAGTCCTTTGCGCCTTTGATGGCGCAGCGCCCGACTTGAGATTTGGCTCCGTCAGCACCAATGACACTGCGGGCTCGCACTGTGGCTGGAGTCCCCTCGCCCCGATGCAGGTGCTCCCTGGCAAGGTAGTGAACCACACTCACCCCATCGGCATCGCGCGACAGCTTCGCAAAGGAGCCGATCCTGCGCACTGCACCAGCAAGCGCTGCGCGTTCGCGCAGCCATTCATCGAATTCCGCGCGGTCCACCATGCCCACAAATCCATTGTCAATCGGAATGTCCACCTGGTGGTTGCTCGGAGCCACCATGCGCGCAGACCGCGCTTTCGCCACCAGAAGGTGATCGGGGATGCCGAAATCCTTGATCAGACGCGGTGGAATCGCTCCACCACAGGGTTTGATTCGTCCCGCGCGATCAAGCAGCAACACGCTGTACCCGCGCTTCGACAACTCGTGGGCAGCAGTCGCACCAGCTGGCCCACCGCCTACCACCACCACGTCAAAAATTTCCGTCGTTTCCATGGAAACCCCCTCAGACATTTCTACCAGTAATTCGCCCGAGCCGATCAGGACGCTGCCCCATGCAGACCCCGCAATGCAAAGGCACTCACCATCATTCCAGCCACAAACAACGGGACGCCAAACCCGCTGTACCAGAGAGCTCGTTTGCTGACGCTGGCCAGGAAGTAATCCATCATGACCAACTGAAGCACCAGCAATACAAACACGGCCAGCCCATGCGCTGGCTTGCCCCACGCAAACAGCAGCAGGATCACAATGACCTGGGGCAACCCCATGGTCCAGCAGGCAACGACAGCGGCAGGCTGTTCGCCCAGTTGAACCGGCAGCGAGCGCACTCCCATCTCCCGGTCGCCTTTGACGGCCTTGAAATCATTGAGCGTCATGATGCCGTGGGTCCCGGCGCTGTACAGCAGCGCCAACCAGAGCGAGCGAGCCTCAGGCATCGACCCGCCGGACATGACGGCTGCACCAGTGGTCCAGGCGATGCCCTCGTAACTTATTCCGCAGGCTGCATTGCCCCACCAGCCGTTTTCCTTGAGCCGAAATGGCGGCGCGCTGTAGGCCCAGGCGAGCGCCAACCCGGTGCTTGCTGCTGCGAAACCCCACGGCCCCAATAGCGACGCCACCAGCAGCGACACGCATGTCCAGACAATGGCAATGGTCAAACCCCACCGCCCTGGAATGCGACCCGACGGTATCGGGCGCTGCGGCTCATTGATCGCGTCTACATGGCGGTCAAACCAGTCATTCACCGCCTGACTTGTTGCACACACAAACGGCCCGGCCAGCGCGATTCCAATACCTGCCAGAACCCACTTTCCATCCATCGACACGCCGGAAGCCACCACGCCGCAGGCGAAGGCCCACATGGGTGGAAACCAGGTAACAGGCTTGAACAGCTCAGCAACTGCCGAGAGTGCCGGAAGTGACATGGCTCAATGCGCGACGTCGCCTTCAGCAGCCGCGTCCCCAATTCCGAAGCGGCGCAATTTGACATACAGACTCTGGCGCGACAGCCCCAGCATCTCCGCAGCTGCAGCACGGTTGTCGCCGGTCAACGTGAGGGCCGCTTCTATGCACAGTTGTTCGATGAGGTCAGTGGTTTCCCGAACGATGTCCTTGAGCGGTACACGCCCTACCAGCTCAGTCATTTCGCCAGTTGACCTTGGAAGCTCCTTCACCGTCTTGGACGCGCCAGGGAGCCGAAGTCCAACGTCCCGGATGGTGAAACCCAGGCAGTGTTTTTCCCCGGATGTGACCGCAACCGCAGAAATTTCCACGTCGGTGATAGCACCATAGTCGCCTTTGATGCGCGTTGCGAACAGGCGCAGCACGTCGCGCTGGCGCAAATTGGACGTCAGCACACTCAGGTCGACACCAGCGCGGCCAAGCCACCGATCCAGTGACTCGCCCACCACCAGGCTTTCATTGCTCACCTGTGTCATCTGAAGAAATGCGCGGTTGGCACTCATGACGGTGCCGGCGGGGTCTGTGACCACAAAGGCATCAGGGGCACTGTTCATCACATCCGCCAGCATCCGGCGGGAGTTGTTTTCGGCGCCGGGGAGATCAGCGGCATCCCGTGGCGACAAACACAAGAGCAGGTGCGAAGACTCTTCCTGACGAAAAATCGTCACCGACAAATGCATCTTGGTCTGGCCGTCAGAGAGTCGAACCTCGAGGGGGCTGGCACGGCCCGATGACCGCAGACCAGAAAACACTTGCCGTACCGCCGCATAACTTTTGGCATCCAGACTGTCTGCCAGCGACCATGCCTGGCGACGAATGTCATCCCCCAGCAGGGCGTGTGCAGTCGTGTTGCCTTCTTCAAGCCGTTCGGTATCTCCATCCAGAATCAGCAGGGCATCCGATGTCACCTGAAACAGCAGACGGTACCGGGTTTCCGCGTTCCTCAGACGCCGGAAATCCGTCTCCATGGACATCTGCGCGCTGAGTAACCTTTGTTGCAGCACCGCCTGGGGGCGCAAATCGCGACCGAAGGCCAGGGCATGGGCCATGCCCGACGACGGTTGGTTTTGGGACTGCACCGCGACGATCGAATACGACAGGGGCAACTCCGTACCGCCCTGCCCAATGTGGTTGAGGTGTCGCCATTTGGCCCCGCGGCCGGTTCCCAGATCGCGCAACATCGCCTCCACCTTGGGACGGCTTTCGATCGTCACCGTTTGCGCCCAAGCCTGGCCCAGCCAATCCTGGCAACCGTAGCCCAAAAGGTCTTCACTTCCAAACGCAGCATCGCGAATGAAGCCGGACGCGTCGATGACAAGGACCACATCCGCAGCGGCCGTGATCAGCGATGCCGCGGTGTCGGCATCCAGACCGGCCAGATACAACCCCGGCTGGGAAAAACGTCCAACGCGAGCGTCCAGGAGGTCTTGGGGTTGCTGGTTCATTAAAGGCCAAATAGATTATTGAAAGGTGCCAGTTGCCGCGCCGTCAAAGCCCGATCCACCATGACAAAGTGCTGCACCAGGGCGGGTGCTTCTTTGCCGTCAGTCGCAACCATACCGGCGCTTACGCTGCAGTGTAGTCCGGGTGACACAGGACTCTGTCATTGTTCAGAGTACGTTGCTGATTTCACACAGGTATTAACCCCTACAGGCTATTTTTTTCGCTGGTGCCGGTACAAATGCAGGCATGCCCTTTGCTGCGTCAATCCCATCTGTAGACATCAAGAGAGTACGGGTTCGCCCAATCAAAGCTGACGAACGCGCCCACTGGGAGGCCTTGATGCGCGCTCACCACTAACTTGGTTTCGTGGCGCTGGTGGGGCGCAGCCTGCGCTACGTTGCAGAGATCGATGGTCATTGGCGCGCTTTACTGGGCTGGGCCTCTGCGGCACTCAAAGTAGCAAGCCGGGACGACTGGATTGGCTGCTCGTTCATGGGCATCGGCTCATCTTGGCAGAAACCTTCGTTGACCCCAGTCGCTTTGGCGGTACTTGCTACCGCGGCGCCAATTGGGTCGAATTGGGTCACACCCGAGGTTTTTCCAAAAACGGTACTTTCGAGCCGGCCAGACTCCGGTTCGAAAACTTTAAGCTTGCGAAAAATATGTCAAGTTTACTTTACGTCAAGATAAGTTGACATTTTTTGCGGTTCCGAATAAATTGTGGTCATGTCGACAAATGACCGGTCTATCGATTCAGCCGCTGACGCCGCCTTGCAGGTGCGCCACCCGCTTTACACACCCGAAGAGCGGCTTCGCCGGGATGCCTCGGCATGGACGACAGTGCAGGGCATCCTGGCGCCGATCCAATTCCTGGTGTTTCTGATCAGCCTGGGCCTGGTGGTGCGCTACCTGCTTACCGGGCATGGACTGGATGGCGCCAACGCTTCCGTGGTCATCAAGACCATGACGCTCTACACCATCATGGTTACGGGCTGCATTTGGGAAAAAGTGGTGTTCGGCCGCTACCTGTTCGCACCCGCCTTCTACTGGGAGGATGTTTTTAGCATGCTGGTGCTTGCTTTGCACACCGCTTATATCTGCGCGCTCGCCACTGACGCCCTGACACCCCGGGAGCTGATGTACCTGGCCCTCGCCGCGTATGCAACCTACATCGTCAATGCCACCCAGTTCCTGCTCAAGCTGCGTGCCGCCCGACTTGACTATGCCGTGCAAGTGCAGCGCGCCCGGGAACGCGCTGGCCATGCCGCCGCGATGCCCTCCCGAGGACTGGCTGTATGAGCGTCCTGGTTCCAATTCGTATCGCTCCGGCCGGAGGGTGCACAGACGCGCCAGTCTTGCGTGAACGCGGGCAACACGAGGTGTTTTGCGGCCTGACCGGGATCATCTGGCTGCATCGGAAGATCCAGGATGCATTTTTCCTGGTGGTGGGATCGCGCACCTGCGCCCATCTGATCCAGTCAGCGGCAGGGGTGATGATTTTTGCCGAGCCGCGGTTCGCCACCGCCATCATCGACGAACGCGACCTGGCCGGCCTGGCGGACGCCAACGCCGAGTTGGATCGGGTGGTTCAACAGCTTCTTGCGCGCCGGCCGGAAATCAAGCTGCTTTTTTTGGTCGGCTCCTGCCCGTCCGAGGTCATCAAGCTCGACCTGGCCCGCGCTGCGTCCAGGCTTTCGACCAAGTTTGCGCCGTCAGTTCGGGTACTCAACTACTCCGGAAGCGGCATAGAGACCACGTTCACGCAAGGTGAGGATGCCTGCCTGGCTTCGATGGTGCCGGCGTTGCCGGCTACTTCCACAGATGCAGGTACCGAGATCTTGATTGTCGGAACGCTGGCCGATGTGGTGGAAGACCAGTTCAACCGGCTGTTCAGGCAAATGGGGGTGGACGGCGTCAAGTACTTCCCTGCACGGCACGCAGACGATCTTCCTCAGGTGGGTTCCAACACCCGGTTCTTGCTGGCGCAGCCTTTCCTGGCTGACACATCGAAAGCCCTGCAACAGCGCGGAGCAAAGCGCATTGCGGCGCCATTTCCGCTGGGCATTGAAGGAACCGAGCTTTGGCTGCAGGCAGTCGCAGAGGTTGCGGGTGTCAGCAAGACGCGCTTCGAGGGCGCGATTGCTGCGCCCAAACAGCGCGCCAGCGCCGCTTTGGCGCGGTCACGCCCGCTGCTCGAGGGCAAGCGTATCTTTTTCTTTCCGGATTCTCAATTGGAGATTCCCCTGGCGCGCTTCCTCGCCCGTGAATTGGGCATGCACCTCGTAGAGGTTGGCACGCCCTACCTGCATCGGCAGAACATGGCAGAAGAGCTGGCACTCCTGCCTGTGGGCACCGCATTGTCGGAAGGGCAGCACGTGGAAAACCAACTGGACCGCTGTATCGCTGCACAGCCGGACATCGTCGTGTGCGGACTGGGTCTGGCCAATCCCCTGGAAGCGCAGGGGCTGACAACCAAGTGGTCCATTGAACTCGTGTTCACGCCCATCCAAGGCTTCGACCAGGCGGCGGACCTGGTCGAATTGTTTACCCGCCCGCTGGTGCGCCGCATGCGCCTGGCTGCTTAAGCAGTTCACGGAGACCAGACACCATGCAGCTCACGCTCTGGACGTACGAAGGCCCTCCCCATGTGGGTGCCATGCGCGTCGCCACTGCGATGGAGGGTGTCCACTATGTGTTGCATGCCCCGCAAGGGGACACCTACGCCGACCTGCTGTTCACGATGATCGAGAGGCTCCAGAAGCGCCCGCCCGTCACGTACACCACGTTCCAGGCGCGTGACCTGGGCGGCGATACCGCAGAGCTGTTCAAGAACGCGGTACGTGAAAGCTTTGCGCGGTTCAAACCCCAAGCCATGCTGGTGGGCGCCTCCTGCACTGCGGAGCTGATTCAGGACGACCCGGGCGGCCTGGCAAAGGCTTTGGACTTGCCGGTGCCGGTTGTGGCGCTGGAATTGCCGGCCTACCAGCGCAAGGAGAACTGGGGCGCCTCCGAGACGCTGTACCAACTGGTTCGTGCGCTGGTCCGACCAGGTTCGCAAACCACCCCAGCCGGGGAAAGCACCGAGGCAAAAAAACCACGGTGCAACATACTGGGCCCCACCGCACTGGGTTTTCGCCACCGCGACGACGTGCAGGAAATTTCGACTTTGCTGGCAAGCATGGGCGTGGCGATCAACGTGGTCGCGCCGCTCGGCGCCACGCCACACGACCTAGCACAGCTGGGGGATGCAGACTTCAACGTCGTTCTGTACCCCGAGGTTGCCCAATTGACAGCCCAATGGCTGCAACGCAACCTCAACCAGCCGTTCACCCGGATTGTGCCGATTGGCGTCAAGGCAACCGAAGCGTTCATCCGCGAAGTGGCAGCATTGGCGCGCCTGGACCCCGAAGCCGCACTGGCCCGCTGCAGCGCCCGTGCGTCCTGGTACAGCAGGTCGGTGGACTCGACCTACCTCACCAACAAGCGGGTGTTCGTATTTGGCGATGCCACGCACGCGGTCGCAGCCGCCAAAGTGGCGAGCGAAGAGCTCGGCTTCACCGTGGTGGGCATCGGCACCTACAGCCGCGAGTTCGCACGCGAAGTGCGGGAAGCAGCCAAGCTGTACGGTGTCGAAGCACTGATCACCGACGACTACCTGGAGGTCGAGAGCCGCGTCGCCGAACTGCAGCCCGAACTGGTGCTGGGCACCCAAATGGAGCGCCATATTGCCAAGCGCCTGCGCATCCCGTGCGCCGTCATATCGGCGCCCGTTCACGTGCAGGACTTCCCCGCGCGTTACTCCCCCCAAATGGGCTTCGAAGGCGCCAATGTGCTGTTTGACACCTGGGTCCATCCGTTGATGATGGGCCTGGAGGAGCACCTGCTGGGCATGTTCAAAGGTGATGCCGAATTTCATGAAGATGCTGCACCCTCGCATCTGGGAGGTGCGGCCATGAAGGAAGCCGCGCAAGCCACCTCCAGTGCGATCGCCCAGGCGGCCCAGACATCTGCCCAGAGCGTGGCTGCGCAGTGGGGCCTGGATGCAGAAAATGAACTGAAAAAAATCCCTTTCTTTGTGCGCGGCAAAGCCCGCAGGAATACGGAACGTTATGCCGCCGAAAAGGGCGTGGCGCTGATCACCGTGGAGACTTTGTATGACGCTAAAGCTCACTTCGGGCGCTAGTGCGGCCCCGGTCCATCGCGCGGTGCCCATCAGCGTGGTGATCGTGACGATGGACACGCACCTGGCGAGTTCCGTTGACCGTGCGCGCAAAACGCTGGTCCGCGACTACCCCGGCTTGAAGCTGAGCCTGCACGCCGCCGCCGAATACGCCGGCAACGACAGGTTGGTGGCCCAATGCAAGGCCGACATTGCGCAAGCGGACATTGTGGTGGCCGGCATGCTGTTTCTCGAAGACCACTTTTTGCCGATTCTGGACGACTTGCGCGCGCGCCGCGACCACTGCGACGCGATGATCTGCATGGCCTCGGCCACCGAAGTGGTCAAGCTCACACGCGTGGGCCACTTCGACATGGACAAGCCCGCCAGCGGACCGATGGCCTTGCTGAAAAAGCTGCGCGGCAACAAGGAAAAGAAGGCCACGGGTGGCGCTGCCCAGATGAAGATGCTACGCCGCCTGCCGCAACTGCTGCGTTTCATTCCCGGCACCGCGCAGGACGTGCGAGCGTACTTCATGACACTGCAGTACTGGCTGGGCGGATCGGACGACAACGTGCTCAACATGGTGCGCCACGTCATTGACCGCGGCGCTGCCGGGGAACGCGCCGTGCTGCGGGGCTCGGCCAAAGTGGCGGCACCGGTTGAATATCCGGAGACCGGCGTCTATCACCCGCGCATGGTGGGGAGATATTCGACCAGCACCTCGAACCTGCCACTGCCGGCCTCCCCGGTGACAGGCACAGTCGGCGTGTTGCTGCTGCGCTCCTACCTGCTGTCGGGCAACGCGCACCACTATGACGGAGTGATTGCCGCCCTGGAAGCACGCGGCTTGCGTGTCATTCCTGCGTTTGCTGCGGGCCTGGATTCGCGCCCGGCGATTGACGCCTACTTCATGCACAACGGGCGGGTTGTGGTGGACGCCGTGGTGTCCCTTTCCGGCTTCTCCTTGGTCGGTGGACCGGCTTACAACGACGCCCGGGCCGCCGAGGAGGTCCTGGCAAAACTCGATGTCCCGTACGTCGCAGCGCATCCGGTGGAGTTCCAGACCCTGGCCCAGTGGGGCGCCTCCGACCGGGGACTGTTGCCAGTCGAGAGCACCATCATGGTGGCGATCCCAGAACTCGACGGCTCCACCGGCCCGATGGTTTTCGGAGGCCGTCCCGGCGCGGCCGGCGTGGCTTGCACGGGCTGCCACCACGCCTGCACATTCCAGGCGACCGACAGTGCCCAGGACATGCACTCCTGCCCCGAGCGGGCCTTGATGCTGGCAGCACGCGTTGGAAAGCTGGTGGCCCTCAAGCGCGGAGACCCCAGCGAGCGCAAGGTGGCGATCGTGCTGTTCAACTTCCCACCCAACGCGGGAAACATTGGCAGCGCAGCCTACCTGTCGGTGTTCGAGTCCCTGATGCACACCCTTGCCGGCATGAAGGCGCAGGGGTATCAGGTCAATATGCCCGGAAACGTGGACGAGTTGCGCGACGCCATCCTGCATGGCAATGCGGCGCAGTACGGCGCCGACGCCAATGTCCATACCCTGATCACCGCCGACGACCATGTCCGGCGCGAACGCTGGCTCAATGACATAGAAGCCCAATGGGGCCCTGCGCCTGGACGCCAGCTGAGCAATGGCAACGCCATCTTCGTGTTGGGAAAGCAGTTCGGCAACGTCCTGATTGCCGTGCAGCCCTCTTTCGGCTACGAAGGGGACCCGATGCGCCTGTTGTTCGAAAAGGGCTTGGCGCCGACCCATGCCTTTTCGGCGTTCTACCGCTATCTGCGGGAGGACTTCAAGGCGTCCGCCGTGCTGCACTTCGGAACCCACGGCGCACTTGAATTCATGCCGGGCAAGCAAAGCGGCCTGGGCGGAAGCTGCTGGCCTGACCGCTTGATCGATGACCTGCCCAATGTATACCTGTACGCATCCAACAACCCGTCAGAAGGTGCCATCGCCAAGAGACGCTCCGGTGCCACGCTCATCAGCTACCTGACTCCGCCAGTCGCCCACGCAGGTCTTTACAAGGGCTTGAACGACCTGAAAGCCAGCATCGAACGCTGGCGCGGGTTGGAGCCCGGCTCCAGCGACCGGGCCGAAACCGCCATGCTGCTTCAGTCCCAGGCCGCCGAACTCAACCTCGCCCAGGCAGAGCCGCAGTGGGACATCAGCGACCAGGGCGATGCCGACTTGCGGGTGGCAACGCTGGCCCAGCAGATGCTGGAGCTGGAATACACCCTGATTCCACACGGCCTGCATGTCACGGGCAAACCCTTGTCGCTGACGGAGCGCGTGGACATGCTGCTGTCCGTCGCAGAGGCCTCGCACGGCGTTCGCCTGCAGCGCAGCGTCGTCGAGGCCCTGGTGCACGGTGGAGGCATTGACTCAGCAATGCGCGCGGGCCAGTTGCCAAAGGATGAAGCGACACTGGCCATGCTTGAGGCACTGTTCGCAACCAATGCAAAGCTTGGCAAGGACACGGAGGTCGACGCCCTGCTGCATGCGCTGGGCGGTGGTTATATCCGCCCCGCGCCCGGTGGGGACGTGCTGCGCACGCCTGAAGTGCTGCCCACCGGACGCAACATGCACGGATTCGACCCTTTCCGGATTCCAAGCGCGTTTGCCGTGCGCGATGGTGCCCGGCAAGCGCAGTTGCTGCTGGACCGCTTTGTGGCAGATGGCAATGCCCTGCCTGAATCGATCGCCATGGTGTTGTGGGGTAGCGACAACCTGAAAAACGAGGGTACACCGATCGGACAGGCACTCGCGCTGATGGGCGCGCTGCCGCGCTTTGACAGCTACGGGCGCATCGCAGGTGCCACGCTCATCCCTTTGGCCGAGTTGGGTCGTGCGCGCGTGGACGTCGTCATCACGCTCTCGGGCATCTTTCGCGATCTGATGCCACTGCAAATCAAGCTCCTGGCCGAGGCCGCTTTCCTTGCTGCATCGGCTGACGAACCCCTGGAATTGAACTGGATTCGCAAGCATGCGCTGGCCTACCAGCAAGAGCATGGCTGCACTCTGGAGATCGCGTCGCTGCGGGTGTACGGCAATGCCGAAGGCGCCTACGGCTCCAACGTGAACAACCTGGTCGAAAGCAGCCGCTGGACAGAGGAGGGCGAGTTGGCAGAAACCTACAAGCGCCGCAAGGGCTTTGCCTACGGGCGCACAGGCCGCGCCGTGCAGCAAACCGCCTTGTTGAACAGCGCGCTGGCGGATGTGCAACTGACCTACCAAAATCTCGATTCAGTGGAGCTCGGCGTAACGACGGTTGACAACTACTTCGACACACTGGGCGGCATCACCCAGGCGGTCAAGGCGGCAAAGGGCGGAAAGACACCGCCGGTCTACATTGGCGACCAGACCAAGGGCGATGCGTCCGTTCGATCTCTGACGGAACAGGTTGCGCTCGAGACCCGCACGCGCGCGCTCAACCCGAAGTGGTTCGAGGGCATGCTGGAACACGGTTACGAGGGCGTACGCCAGATTGAAGTACACGTCACCAACACCATGGGCTGGTCGGCAACGACCGGTCAGGTGCAGCCCTGGGTGTACCAGCAACTGACCGAGACCTTCATGCTTGACCCGGCCATGCGCGAGCGCCTCGCCAAACTCAATCCGACGGCGTCTGCCCGTGTCGCGAATCGCCTGATAGAAGCTTCCGAGCGCAACTACTGGCAGCCCGACGCCGAGACGCTTGACGCCCTGCGCCGCGCTGGCGAGGAATTGGAAGACCGCCTGGAAGGCGTTTATGAAGGAGCTCCCGTATGACCGTTGAAACTCTGCCCTTTCCCACCGTGAAGCCAGCCCGGCCGCGCGGGACCATCCAGCTTGACGGCGAGGGCAGCCTGCAGGTGCAACTCGACCCCAGCGTCAAGATCGGAACGGCCAAGGTGTTTGCGATTTACGGCAAGGGCGGCATCGGCAAGAGCACCACGTCCAGCAACCTGTCGGCCGCATTTTCCATGATGGGCAAACGTGTGCTGCAGATCGGCTGCGATCCCAAGCACGACTCGACCTTCACGCTGACCAAAAAGATGCTGCCCACGGTGATCGACGTGCTGGAAACGGTCGACTTTCACGCCGAGGAGCTTCGCGTGGAGGACTTCGTATTCCCCGGCTACAACGGCGTGATGTGCGTCGAAGCGGGCGGCCCGCCGGCAGGCACGGGCTGCGGTGGTTATGTCGTCGGCCAGACGGTGAAGCTGCTCAAGGAGCACCACCTGCTCGAAGACACAGATGTGGTGATTTTCGACGTACTCGGTGACGTTGTCTGTGGCGGCTTTGCCGCCCCCCTGCAGCATGCCGACCGCGCCATGATCATCACCGCCAACGACTTCGACTCCATCTTTGCGATGAACCGCATCGTGCAGGCGATCGGCGCAAAGGCCAAGAACTACAACGTGCGCCTGGGTGGTGTCATTGCCAACCGCAGCGCCGCCACCGACCAGATCGACAAGTACAACGAGAAGATCGGCCTCAAGCTGGCTGCCCACTTTCCGGACCTCGACGTCATCCGGCGCAGCCGGCTCAAGAAGTCCACGCTGTTCGAGATGGAGACCTCGCCTGAACTCGAAGCGGTGAAGAAGGAGTACATGCGCCTGGCAGCCAACCTGTGGCTGGGTGGCGAGACCTACAACGCCGTGCCCATGAAGGACCGCGACATCTTCGACCTGCTGGGTTTCGATTGAGGACGATCGGCCATGACTGACGTCACCTACGAGCAGCGCCGTAGCCAGATCGAAAACTACTTCGATCGCACAGCGGCGGCGGCGTGGGCCAAGCTGACATCGGATGCCCCCGTTGGCCGCATCCGCGCCTCGGTGCGCGCCGGGCGTGACCAGATGCGCTCCACCCTGCTGTCTTGGCTGCCTGAAGACCTCTCGGGAAAACGTGTGCTCGATGCCGGTTGCGGCACCGGCGCGTTTGCGGTTGAAGCGGCGCGGC
This sequence comes from Rhodoferax sp. OV413, assembly GCA_945861785.1. Taxonomy (GTDB): domain Bacteria; phylum Pseudomonadota; class Gammaproteobacteria; order Burkholderiales; family Burkholderiaceae_C; genus CAISIP01. Next base: position 32,846 of record CAMAWD010000026.1, read on the forward strand.
GCGGCGCGGAAGTCGTCGCCATTGACTTGTCGCCGACGCTGGTCAACCTGGCGCGCGAGCGTCTGCCAGCCGAGTTGGCAAGCCGCATTGACTTTCGCAGCGGCGACATGCTCGGGCCTGCGCTGGGCCAGTTCGATCATGTGGTCGCGATGGATTCGGTGATCCACTATTCCACCCACGACGCAGTGGGCGCGCTGGCCCAATTGGCCGGGCGCACCTCCGGCTCCATCCTGTTCACGTTCGCACCACGCACGCCCTTGCTGGCAGCCATGATCGCCGTCGGCCGCTTGCTGCCCCGGGGCGACCGCGCGCCCTGGCTGGAGCCTATGGCCGCAGAAAAAATTGCTGCGCTCATGAAGCAACACGCCTCGTTGGACCACTGGAACGCCAAACGCACCCGGCGCATATCGAGCGGGTTTTACAAGTCCCAGGCCCTGGAACTTGTACGGTCATGAGAGTCAAGACCTTCAGCAAGTTTGCCAAAAGCCTGCCTGCCTCCTGGCTGCCCTTTTCGGATGTGGCAAGCCCCGGCCTGCCTCTGGCACGGCTGCTGCGTCTGTCCCTCTTCAAGGTCACCATGGGTATCACCACGGCATTGCTCATCGGCACGCTCAACCGGGTAATGATCGTGGAGCTGGACGTGTCGGCGTGGCTGGTCTCGCTGATGCTGGCGCTGCCATTGCTGGTCGCCCCGTTTCGCGCTGTCACCGGGTACCAGTCAGATACGCACAAATCGGCATTCGGCTGGCGCCGTGTTCCCTTCATGTGGGGCGGCACACTGATCCAGTTCCTCGGTCTCGCAGTCATGCCTTTTGCCCTCTTGGTACTGTCGGGCCAGGGCCAGGTCGCCGTGCCGGCCTGGGTCGGCCAGGGCGCTGCCGCCATTGCCTTTCTGATGGTCGGCGCAGGTCTGCAGACATCGCAGACAGCGGGCCTGGCGCTCGCCACCGACCAGGCCAGTCCGCAAACCCGCCCGCGCGTGGTCGCGCTGATGTATGTGATGCTGCTTGCCGGCGCCGTTGGTGGCAGCCTCGTCTTCAGCCTGCTGCTGGCCGACTTCAGCCCGCAGCGTCTTATCCAGGTGGTACAGGGTACCGCCCTCGTCGTGCTGCTGCTCAATGCGGTGGCTCTGTGGAAGCAGGAGCCGCGCAACCCGCAACGTGTGGCGGCGCTCAAGCACTACAAGCAACCGCCTTTCAGCGAAGTCTGGCAGAAGTTCATACAGGCGCCAACAGCCAAACGTTTCCTGTGGGTGACTGCCTTCGGCACCTTCGCCTTCAACATGCAGGACATTGTGCTGGAGCCCTATGGCGGAGAGATTTTGAACCTCAGCGTCGGCGCCACCAGCGCATTGACAGCCATGCTCGCAGGCGGCGGACTGCTCGGCTTCGTGCTGGCCGGGCGTCAACTGGCGCGCGGCATGGACCCCCTTCGCCTGGCCGCATATGGTGCAGTGGCGGGTTTGCCGGCATTTTCCGCCGTCATCTTTTCCGCGCCCCTGGACGCAGGATGGCTGTTTCGCGCAGGTGCACTGGGAATCGGTTTCGGCGGCGGCCTCTTTGCGGTCGGCACCCTGTTTGCCGCCATGCGCATGGAGGGTGGTGGCTTCATCGGAATGGCCCTGGGTGCCTGGGGCGCAGTGCAGTCCACAGCGGCCGGGCTCGCGATGTTCTGTGGCGGCGCCATTCGTGACGTGGTGACGCAAATCACCGCAACCGGGGCTTTGGGCGAAGGCATGGCCGTACCCTTTACCGGCTACAGCGTTGTCTACCACGTGGAGATGCTGTTCCTGTTCATCACCCTGGTCGCCATTGGCCCGCTGGTGCAAAAGAATTCCCGTCCCGTGCAGACCGCCGAACTTGGTCTTGCCAACTCGACCCCCTGATTGTTACGAAGGAGAAGTGCCATGCAAGCTGTAGGAACCATCACCGGCTACATCGACCTCGCCCAGATCATGCTCTACATGTTCTGGTTGTTTTTTGCTGGACTGATCTACTACCTGGTCCGTGAAAACCACCGCGAGGGCTACCCCATGGAGTCCGCCAGCAGCGGACGCGCCGTGGTCAAGGGCTGGCCCATACCCGAACCCAAGACCTTCAAGCTCGAAAGTGGCAAGTCGGTCACCGTGCCCGACCTGCTCCGTGGCGAGCCGCCCCTGGGCGGTCGACCGGCCAGCACCACATCGGGCGCGCCGCTGGAGCCGCTGGGCAACGGCATGCGCGATGCCGTGGGCCCGGGCGCCTATGCCCTGCGCGAAGACGTCGCCGAGTTGACCGCCCACGGTGCGCCGCTGATCCAGCCGCTGCGCAACGCCAGCGGCTTCGGCGTCGCACCGCAGGACACCGACCCGCGCGGCCTGCCGGTGATCGGTGGTGACGGCAAGCCGGGTGGCGTGGTCAAGGACATCTGGATTGACAGCGCCGAGATGCTGTTCCGCTACCTCGAAGTGCAGACCGAAGGCAAGGCCGGTAGGCGAAGTGTGCTGCTGCCAATTCCATTTGCCCGCATCCGGCGCAACCAGGTGGAGGTGCACGCCATCTATGGCATGCATTTTGCCAATGTGCCGGGTACGCGTTCCCCCGACCAGGTGACCAAGCGCGAAGAAGACCAGATCAGCGCGTATTACGGCGCAGGCACGCTGTATGCCGACCCCGCCCGCAGTGAACCGCTGCTTTAGGGTGAGGACGCCATGAGCATTGACAAGCACAGCCACGAACACGAGTTCGAGCCGCAGTACGGCCTGCCAGAGCGCTTGCCGCGGGATGAATCGATCCTGTGGCAGGTCTCCCCAGACGTCACAACCCTGGCCCGCGAAGCGTTCCACCTGCGCAGCCTGTGCGTGTACTTCGCCGCGCTGGTGGCGGTGCGCGCAGGCATGGAGGTCGGCGCTGGCGCCGACGCGCTGGGGGTGCTGCTGGCGCTGAAATGGCTGCTGCCACTTTCGCTCACCGCCCTGGCCATTGTGTGGGCCCTGGCCTGGCTAACCGCGCGCACCACGGTCTACACACTCACCGACAAGCGCTTGGTGATGCGACTGGGCATTGTGCTTACCGTCACCTTCAACCTGCCCTTGTCCAAATTGGGCGCCGCCGACCTGCGCCTGGATCGCCGAGGTTTTGGCGATATTTCAGTCGCGCTCTCGGGGGATGACCGGATTGGCTTGGTGCACCTGTGGCCGAGTGCGCGACCCTGGCAGCTCACCCGGCCACAACCCACGGTGCGTTGCGTGGCCAACGCAGCGGCGCTGGCCCGGCAACTCAGCGCCGCGTGGACGGCACGCACGCGCATCGCAGTTGCAGTGCCGGCCATGCCTGCTGCCGGCGCGGACGAATCCGCCGGCGCACGGGCATCGCACCCCAGCCCCCTGCAAGTGCGTGCCGCATGAGCACGCGCACCAGCACCATCGGCAAGGCAAGCCCCACGCCCTGGGCGCCTGACACGTTTCCTGCCTGGGTCCTGTATTGCGCTGGTGCCCTGATTGCTTTTTCGCTCATCAGCGTGGGGCTGGTCCGCATCACCGGCAACGGGCCGGACCAGCGCGCAGCCGCCGCAGTCGCCGAGCGTACGCTGCGCTTTGAAGACCGCAGCGACGGTGGCGTAGCCGTACTCGATGGCCAAAGTGGCCAACTGCTGGCGGTATTGCGTGGGGAGCAGGGTTTTGTGCGCGGCACTCTGCGCGCGCTCGCCCGCGAGCGCCACTCCCGCGGGATCGGCAATGGCCCGTCCTTTACCTTGACGGCCTACGTCGACCAGCGCCTGACCCTGAAAGACCCGGCCACTGGTGCGCGCATTGACCTGGAATCATTCGGACCCACCAACATGGCCGAATTTGCGCGCTTCCTGCCCGCCAAGACCCCCTGAAGTTCCCAACCGGAGACCGACATGCAAGTCAACCCGAGCATCAACTCTGCAGACGCGGCGTCGCAGAAAGCGCGCGAAAGCACCATGCTCAGCCCGCGGTTTTACACCACCGATTTCAAGGCCATGGACCGCCTGGACGTTTCGTCCATGCGTGCGCAGTGGGATGCCATGATGTCGGAGTACGAAGGCGACAACAACCACGACCATTTCCAGCGCACGCCAGAGTTTGCGCAGGAAGTGGCAGAGCGCTTTTCGCAGGTCAGTCCCGCCATGCGCCAGGAGTTCCTCGACTTTCTGATCTCGTCGCTGACCTCCGAGTTTTCAGGGTGCATTCTGTACAACGAGATCTTCAAGAACGTCGAGAACCCCGACATCAAGCAACTGATGCGCTTCATGGCCCGCGACGAGTCGCGCCACGCCAGCTTCATCAACCAGTCGCTGAAGGACTTCGGCCTCGGGATCGACCTGGGCAATCTCAAGCGCACCAAGGCCTATACCTACTTCAAGCCCAAATACATTTTCTACGCAACCTACCTGTCGGAAAAAATCGGCTACGCGCGCTACATCACCATCTTCCGCCAGCTCGAGAAGAACCCGGACAAGCGCTTTCACCCGATCTTCCGGTGGTTCGAGCGCTGGTGCAACGACGAATTCCGCCACGGTGAGTCATTCGCCCTGATCATGCGGGCCAATCCGAACCTGCTGCGCGGCGCCAACGTGTACTGGATACGCTTTTTTCTGCTGGCGGTGTACGCCACGATGTATGTGCGCGACCACATGCGACCCATGCTGCACAACGAAATGGGGCTCGAATCCACGAACTACGACTACACCGTGTTTCGCATCACCAACGAGATCACACGGCAGGTGTTCCCGGTCATGCTCGATATCGACAACCCGGCCTTCCGCAGTGGGCTGGAGCGCCTGTTCCAGCTGCAAACCCGAATGAACGCGGCCAAACAACGGGGCGGCCTGATCGGCAACCTGCAGCGTGCTGGCTTGGCGGCAGCAGCTCTGGCCACCTTTGTGCGCCTGTACACGCTGCCCGTGCTGCGCAACGAACTCACCGCCGAAGTTCGCATGGCGCCAGCCTGGTAACGCGGCCGGTGTGAGACGTCCGACCTGCCATGCCTGACGCTGTCCTTGCAATCGTTTTTGCGGTCTTCATCTGGTGGTTCAGCACCGGTGTCGTGCTGGTCCTCAACCGCCTGTCGACGAGCGCGGTGCGTATCAGCCAGGTGGCCTCGACCGCACTGGCGCTGGCGGCGCTCGCCGGTCTCGCGCATGCTGCCCGGCAGCCCGGTGTCGCCGGGGCCTATTGCGCATTCACCAGCGCGCTCCTGGTGTGGGGCTGGAATGAACTGAGCTTTCTGAGCGGATGGATCACCGGCCCGCGGCGCACCGAGTTGCCCCCGCACACCGTGGGCTGGGCGCGGTTTGCCGCGTCCTTTCAGGCAGTGCAGTGGCATGAGCTGGGTATCCTTTGCACCGGCATCGTTGTCGTCGCCGTCACCTGGGACGCTCCCAATCAGGTGGGCACGGCAACCTACCTGGTGCTGTGGGTCATGCGCACAAGTGCCAAGCTCAATCTCTTTCTTGGCGTGCGCAATCTCAGCGAAGCCTTCTTGCCGGAGCACCTGGCGTACATGGCCAGCTACTTTCGCCGCCGCGCGATGAACCCGCTGTTGCCGGTCTCGGTGCTTGCCGCGTCGGCTTATCTGGTGCTGCTCGTTTCCCAGGCTGCAGATGCGGGCGCCAGCGGGTCCGCTGCCGTGGGTTACGCCCTGGTGGGCACCATGCTGGCCCTGGCCATCCTGGAACACCTTCTTCTCGTCCTGCCACTGGACGCCACAGCGGCTTGGAGATGGGCCATTGCCCGGCGCAACCCCGTCGATCGACCCGGTACACGCGACAAGAAGCCAGCTGCGCAAGCCAAGGACAACACGGCATTTTCCGTGGCCCGCGCAACCCCGATCGGGGGCGCCGCATTGGATGCACATGACAAGTTTTTTCAGGCCCGTTAACGGCGCTGTCGCAGCGGGCGTCGGCAACCTGGGTTTTGCGGGTTCCGGCGGGGAGGTTCAGGCCAGCGCCCGGCCCCAGGGCGCACCGCGCGCCATCGTCATCGGCAGCGGCTTCGGTGGCCTGGCTGCTGCCATCCGCCTGGCCTGCAAGGGCTGGCGCGTGCAGGTACTGGAAAAGCTCGACGCCCCGGGCGGGCGCGCCTATGTCTGGCGCCAGGATGGCTTCACCTTCGACGCCGGCCCGACCATCATCACTGCGCCTTTTCTTTTGGATGAACTGTGGGCGCTCGCGGGCAAGAAATTCTCCGACGACGTCGATTTGCGCCTGATGGAGCCGTTCTACCGCATCCGTTTTGACGACGGCACCTGGTTTGACTACAGCGGCGATGCAGAGCGCATGCGCGACGAGGTGGCGCGCTTCTGCCCCGAGGACCTGCAGGCCTACGAAAGCTTTGTGGCCGAGGCCGACCAGTGCTACCAGCGGGGCTTTCTGGAGCTGGGCAGCATTCCGTACAACACGGTGGGCGATCTGCTGCGCGCCATCCCCAACATGGTCCGCATGAAGGGGTGGCGCAGCATTTTTCGCATGGCCTGCCGCCACTTCAGCCATCCCAAACTGCGCATCGTGATGAGCTTTCATCCGCTGCTGATCGGCGGCAATCCGCTGTCGGTTACCTGTATCTACAGCCTAATCAACACCCTGGAGCGGCGCTTTGGCGTGCACTGGGCCATGGGTGGCACCGGCACCATCATTTCGGCCATGGTGCGCCTGCTGGAGAGCCTGGGCGGCAGCATCACCTACAACGCCCAGGTTGCACGCATCAATATCGATGCGCAGGACAACGGGCGTGGCAGGGCCCGCGGTGTCACTCTGGCTGGGGGTGAACAACTGGGCGCCGACATCGTGGTGTCCAACGCCGACACCCTGTGGACCTACAAGAACCTGGTGGCGCCGCAGTACCGCAAACACTGGACCGACAAGCGGATCACCGCAAGCCGCCACTCCATGAGCCTTTTTGTCTGGTATTTCGGCACCAACCGGCGTTATGAGGATGTGCCCCACCACCTGATGCTGCTCGGCCCCCGCTACGAGGGCTTGCTCAGGGACATCTTCAAGCACCATCTGGTGCCCGAAGACTTCAGCCTGTACCTGCACCGCCCGACCGCCACCGACCCGTCCATGGCACCGCCCGGATGCGATGCGTTTTACGTGCTCAGCCCGGTGTCACACCTGCAAAGCGGAACCGACTGGACCCAGAAGGCAGAGTCCTACCGGCTGGCCATTGCGCAGGCGTTGGAGCGCACGGTGTTGCCGGGTCTGCAACAGCACATCGTGACTTCGCGCGTGACCACGCCGCTGGACTTTCAGGACCGCCTGTTGTCCTACCAGGGCGCCGCGTTCGGCATGGAGCCGCTGCTGCTGCAAAGCGCGTGGTTCCGGCCGCACAACCGCAGCGAGGATGTGGACGGCCTGTACATGGTGGGCGCCGGCACGCACCCCGGCGCCGGGGTGCCGGGTGTACTGATGTCGGCCAAGACCCTGGAGATGGTGGTTCCTGAAGTCCATACCCTTGCATAACTCCAGCGAGACAAGCGCATGCCGACCACCCTGCCCCTGAACGCCGACACACCAACGCCGCAATATGATCTGGCGGCATGCCGGGCGCTCATGCGCGGCGGCTCCAAATCGTTCTTTGCCGCGTCGCTGCTGCTGCCGGCACGGTTGCGCGCGCCAGCCACCGCGCTGTACGCGTTTTGCCGCCTGGCCGATGACGCCATCGACATGGGAGACGACGCCCACGCCGCCATGCGCGACCTGGAAAACCGGCTCGACGCCATCTATGCCGGGCGCCCCGGCGCGCTGGACGCAGACCGGGCGCTGGCCCATGTTGTGCACCGGTTCAGCGTACCGCGCGCGCTTCTGGATGCGCTGCTGGAAGGTTTTCTGTGGGACGCGCAGGGCCGGCGTTACGACACGCTGGACGATGTGGAAGACTACGGCGCACGGGTCGCCGGCACGGTGGGGGCGATGATGTCCCTGATCATGGACACGCGCAGCGAGACCGCGCTGGCGCGCGCCTGTGAACTCGGCGTGGCCATGCAGCTGACCAACATCGCGCGCGACATCGGCGAGGACGCGCGCAATGGCCGCCTGTACATCCCGCGCAGCTGGTTTGTCGACGCCGGCATGGATGCCGACGCCTGGTTGCGCCACCCGGTTTTTGACGAGCGCATCGCCGGCTTTACCGGGCGACTGCTGGCGCGGGCGCAACAGCTGTACAAGCGTGGCGCCTACGGCGTGGGCGAACTGCCCTGGGACTGCCGCCCTGCCATCCAGGCCGCGCGGCTGGTGTACGCCGAGATCGGCTGCCAGCTGCAGCGCGCTGGGCTGGACTCTGTGAACCACCGCACCGTGGTATCCAAGCCACGCAAGCTGTACCTGATTGCGCGGGCCACCGCCGTGGCGGTGAATGCGCCCTACCCGTCGCCACGCGAACTCACCGCGTTGCCGGCAATTGCATTTCTGGTTCAGGCTGTGGAACCCCGGACGCAGGCGCATGGGCTGGCGGCGGGCAGTGGCTCCTGGACGGTACCCGAGCGCAATTTCGACCAGCGTGTCGAGTGGATGGTCGACCTCTTCGGGCGCCTTGAGCAGAAAGACCGGTTCCATCACCACCCGCCGCCAGTCCGTGAAGCTGCTTGAAGTTCTGGTGTTGCTGGTTGCCCTGGTCCTCTTCGTGTGGTGGCAGCTGCGCGACGTGGCCAAAGCGCAAGAGGAATCTGCGCGGCGACGCGCGGCACAGGCAGAAAATCCGCCGCCGGCCACGCGCAAGGAGTCCAAGTGAGCGTCAACCTGAAGGTTATCCACCTCTTGTGCGCCTGCCTTTTCCTGGGCAACGTCATCGTCAGCGGCGTGTGGGCTGTGCTGGCGGAGCGTACCGGCCGCCACGAGATCATCAAATTCAGCAACCGCATGGTGCTCATCACCGATGTGCTGTTCACGGCCACCGGCGCACTGGGCGTGGTGGTGACCGGCCATCTCATGGCGGACCGCTTCGGCGGCGACATGGCGCACGGATGGATCACCTGGTCGTACATGCTGTTCGGCCTGTCGGGGCTGATCTGGGCCTTCGTGCTGGTGCCCATACAGCTCCGGCAACGCGCTTTGCTGGCACGCTTTGACTACATCACCGCGGACTACCAGCGCCTGTCCCGGGTTTGGCAAGTCGCCGGCGCCGTGGCCACGCTGCTGCCGCTGCCCATCATTTACCTGATGGTCACCAAGGCTGGCTGAGCGCGAGCGGTTTCAGTGTCTGACCAGCCACCGATGTTGCTGCCCGGCCGCGTTGTGCTCATCACAGGTGCCGCGTCCGGCATCGGGGCAGTCACGGCAATGGAATTGCACAAACGGGGAGCGAAACCCGTCTTGGTCGATTGTGATGAAACGCCCATGCGCGAAGTCTCTGCCCGGTGTGGCGGTGCGCTCATGTGTACAGCGGACGTTACCAGCCTGTCCGCGATGGAACACGTCGTCTCGGCCACGCTTGAGAAACATGGCCGGATCGACGTGGTCTGGGCGAATGCGGGAATTGCCGCCTTTGGCCCGCTGGCCTACACAGACCCTGGCGCATGGCGACGCTGCCTGGATGTCAACGTACTCGGTGTGTTCAACACCGTGCGCGCTGCCTTGCCGGCTGTGCTGAAGCAACGCGGCTACGTGCTGATCAGTGCCTCCGTGTCGAGCTTCGCCCACCCGCCGGCCATATCTGCCTATGCCGCCAGCAAGGCTGCCGTAGAGGCCATGGGCAACTCCTGGAGAATCGAACTCCACCACCATGGCGTAGCGGTGGGTCTGGTGCATGCAGGATGGGTGAAGACGCCCCTGGTGGCGGAAGGCGCGATGCACCCTGGGTTCCGCAGGCTTCGTGCCACCATGCCGGGATTCCTCAATGCGGAGTTGACCGTCGAGCAGGCGGCCACAGCCATCACAAACGGGATGTCGCGGCGCAGTCGCACTGTCTGGGTTCCGGGATGGATACGCATGTTTCACATCCTGCGAACATTTCTGCATACCCCTGTGGCCGAGCGTGAAATGCTGCGCGCGGCGCCGGAAATCGAGTCGCTTTACCTGGAAGGACTGGCATCCGCGGGACCGCTCGCTTCCACTTTCGGACCACGGGAGCGAGAGCGCTCGCTGGCCCGCTCCGTCGCGGCTGAAAGAACTTAGGGGAGTCGCGGCATGCGCCACGGCAGCATCAGGCGCACCGGCAGCGAGGCGACGCGCTGGGCATCCAGGGTCTCGTGCACTGAAGTCACCGCCTCGCCCTCCAGGGACGAGCGCAGAATCGAACGCACATAGAACGGCGTATCTTCCAGCGTACTTTGCACCACCGGCGCCACGCCTGCATCGCTGTGCATGGTGCGCGGGATGAACCACCGGGAGCGTGGCACCGGGTGGCGCGGCGGCGCAACCAGGGGTGTTGCCAGGCCCTGGGGGTCAAAGCGCTGGGCGATGACGCGGTCCGGCCCCTGCAGCGGGCGCACGTCATAGACCACCACCGTGTCGCCCTTGCCCGTCACCGTGCGCGACCAGTCCCAGATCTTGAAGGCCCGGTCCACCGGCTCGTCGCCCTCGTTGGAGTCCAGGTAAGCGTGGCCCAACCACCGCGCCGCCGGCTGTTCCATGTCGACGCTGACGCGCGAGCACGGCCCGATCGGGCCCCAGCGGTGGCGCGCTGCGGCATCCAGACCGGTGACAAAGCGGCACAGCCCCTGCGGCGTTACCGTGACCCGGCCGCGCACGCGCATGGGCAGCGGCACATTGATCTCGTCAATGTCGATGACCAGCGAGGTGCCATTCCAGTGCAGGCGGCTAGGCCCCACGGTGAAGGTGTCGCGGCTGCGTTGCATGTGGGCGCGGCCGCGCTCGGTCATGGTCCAGCGCCGCCCCGGCGCACCGTACAACGCCACATTGATGGCGCAAAAGTTCTCCGGTTCGGCGACACCATCGTTGCGTGCGCGGGCCCAGGCGTAATACGGCGAAAACACGCTGCCCACAAAGGCGATGATGGACAGGCCGCAGCGGCCGTCGTCGCTCAAGGCGTCGACATACCACCAGAGATAACCACCCGGCGCGACCGGCTGGTCGAATCGAGGTGCGCCATCAGCGTCGCGGCCGCCAGTCGCCCCGACATCGCAGCCATCGGCACGCCCGGCCCCGGATGCACGCTGCCCCCCGCCAGGTACAGCCCCGCCAGACGGCTCTGCGAAGACGGCCGTTGGAACGCCGACATCCAGCCGTGCGTCGCCCGCCCGTACAACGCCCCGCCCGTGCCCGGAAAAAGCTGGTTGAATCCGTGCGGCGTGGTCAGTACCACCTGGTGCGACTGGGGCTGCAGCTTCAAGCCGCATTGGCGCAGCAGCGCCAGGCTGTGGGTTTCGCATGCGAGGGTCTCCGATGCATCAAAGGGGCGGGTGTCACCATCCGGCGGCGCGTTGACCAGGCACAGAAGGCGTTCACATCCTGGGGGCTGCTGTGCGTCGTCATGGCGGTCCTGCGCGCAAACATAGACCGTGCCATGGCGCGGCAGGGTGCGTTTGCGAAAGATATCATCAAACTCGCCGGCATAGTCCGAATCAAAGAACACGTTGTGGCGCACCAGCGCAAAGCCACTGGGGCGGGTGTGCATGGACCAGGTGAGCGCAGACAGCGAGCGCTGACCCACCTTGACGCGCGGTGCAGCGCCCTGCGCTGGCCGGCCCAAGAGCCCTTGCGCCAGCGCCCCAGCGTCGCCGTTGAACACCACCGCATCGGCTGCGATGCGCGTACCGTCGGCGAGCAGCACACCGCTGGCGCGCGCCCCCTGCACCTCAATCTCCGTGCATGCGGTGCCGTAGCGGAACCGCACCCCCATGCGCTGCGCAAGCTGCGCCAGCGCCACGGCCACGGCGTGCATGCCCCCCCGGACCGACCACACCCCGTCCTGCTCCACCTGCGCGACCAGCATGAGCGTGGCTGGCGCCAGCCACGGCGAAGACCCGCAATAGGTGGCGTAGCGCGCAAAGAGCTGCTGCAGCCGCGGGTCGTGAAACTGCTTGCCCAGCGCGTTCCACATCGTTGCAAACGGCCCCAGACCCATAAGCACACCCAAACCCCGAGGGCCAAGGTCGCGCGCGATGCTTGACAGCGTTGGTTTTTGCGACCGGATGTAGGGCCCCTCCAGCGCGCGGTAAAGGGCACGGCTTTGCGCACAGAACGCCACAAACCGGCGGCCTTCCTGCGGGCTGCTGAACGCCGCGATGGCTTGCTCGGACCGGCCGATGTCGGAAAACAGGTCCAGCGTGCTGTGCGTGCCGCGCCAGGCGTGGCGCGCCAGAATGCCCAGGGGTTCGAGCACCAGCATTTCCTCCAGTGAAGTGCCCAGCTCGGCCAACAACTGGTCAAACACCCAGCGCATGGTGAAGACCGTGGGGCCGGAGTCGATGGTGGCTCCATCGACCACCAGTTGTCGCATCTTGCCGCCCGGGGCGGCACCCGCTTCCACGACGGTGACCTGCATGCCGCGGTGCGCCAGCTCCAAGGCACTGACCAGACCGCCGATGCCCGCACCCACCACCACCACCCGGTGGTCCCGCAGCGCCTCAGGCAAGGCCATGGGCAAATTCCGGCTCAGACGCATAGGTACGGCCCTTCCAGGTACCGCGCATGCCCAAAACCACGAACCGTGCAAACAGCGACTCCGAAAAATAGTGCTTGTGCTGCGCCGCGCGGATGGCGTCCAGATGTGCGCCGCTGCGGGCGTAGGCGTCCATGGCGGCTACGTCGTCCCAGACGCTGAACGTTGCCTGGCGCAAAAAGGGCGCCTCGCCCAACCCCACGGCCAATCGACAACCTGCAGCCGAATCGATTGCATGTTGCGCAGCCGGCGCATAACGCCAGAATGCCGGTGCAAGGCGCAAACGGATGGATGCACGGGTCAGCGCCGCGATCGGCCCGGCAGCGGGGTGTGAGGCCGAGGGGCTCAGCGCGTTGCCGTCCCAGCTGCCGCGGCTGGCGCACGGCCGCATTTTCACGGTGCACAACTCCGTGCAACGTGTCTGGTAGGTGGCAACCAGCGCCGAGTCGTCCGCAAACGCGTCGGCGGCAGCCGCATTGCTGAAGACGGCAAACAGGCCCTGGCGCGATTTGCTGGGGCGCAGGCCGAAGCCACCCTCAAAGCCGCTGCCCAGCAGTTTGGCAAAGCGCAGGCCGGGTGTCCCGCGCAAGGCGCGCGGACCGCGCACCATGTTCGACCAGCCCCAAAGCAGGGATGCGGGCGCGGTGTCTGCCAGCAGCAGTACGGCTACCTCGTCGGAGACCGCGCTTGGCACAACGCTGCGCCCCTATTTGGCGGCCAGGGCTTGCAGCTCGGGGAAGTCCTTTGCCATGGGTGCGCCATACAGGGGCTTGTAGGCGCCCTGGTGGCAGGTGGTGCAGTTCACCTTGGCCACATCGCCCTTCGGACCCAGCCGGTGTTTCGGAAAAGCCTCGGTCAGCGGTTTGAGGTAGTCGTTGTTGAGTTCGCGCGCCATGCGAATGCCATACCACGAGGTGACGCGTTGCGGGCGCGACTCGTCCCATGCCTGGAAGTTTCGGGTGTTGTGGCAGTAGGTGCAGTTCACGCCCAGCGACTCCGACATGTGCACCATCAGCCCGTAGGTGTGTTCGGCCTGTTTGGTGGAATGGCGGTTGGCAGCCGTGCCTTTCATGGCCATGGCTTCGTTGCCGTTGACGCGGATGTCGGCGGCGTTGAGCAGGAAGGGCGTGAACGGGTCAAATGGCAGGGAGGTCAAGCCGACGGATCTGGCCGGCTGGTTCTGTCCGGCAAGGTCTCCCAGCAGGCTGTTGGCGTACTTGCGATCCTTGGGTGCATACCATACCTGCTGTGGGATGTTGTTGCCGCGGTGGCAGGTGTAACAGGTAACCCCGGTTTGTGCCACGTGCTGCTTCCAGTTGCTGTTGATGCGCTGCGTCATCTCGATCATGCGCCGCGCCACCACCTTGGTGTACTTGGAGTCCTCCGCAAGATTCTCCAGGTTGTGGCAGTATGCACAGCCTTCTTTTGGCGCCACCCACTGGGTGATGGACGTCATGTGCCGCGTGAACTGCGCCACGCTCAGATCACCCAGCACCTTGACGTTCTTGAAGATCTCCTTGGCTTTGGGGCCATCCGCGCTGGCGGCCTCAGGCACCGCTGGAGCGGCGTTCAATGGCGCCTCTTTGGCCAGCGTGCGCGGGTTGTAAACCTGCACCATCGCGGTGCCGCGAAAGCCGGTTTGCACGGTCTCGATGGGCGGCCGCTCGCAACCGGCAAGTACCGCAAGAACCAGCGTCAGGGATGCGACGCCAAAGGTGCGGATGGTGAGTCTCATGGTTTTGCTCCCAGCAGTGCCGGATCCAGAACCGCCGGCATGACGTGCGGATAGGCCGGCACCACATGGTGCTTGACCGACCACAAATACCAGTTGTCAACCACCGGGCCGGTGAGCAGGATGCCGATGCCGCCCACCAGCGGGCACAACACGGCAAACCACCAGGCCCAGCGGTGGATGGACTCCATCGTGGCGTTGAAGCCCATGGTCCAGCGCCAGAACAGCGCGGCGCGTTCCGACGCGGTGCCGCGGTCGACGATCTGCTCGATCTCGCGCTCGCCACCGAAGCGGCTCACGGCCAGAATCGTGGCGCCGTGCATGGCAAACAGCAGCACCGAGCCGTACAGGAAGACGATGGACAACGCATGGAACGGGTTGTAGAACAGGTTGCCGTGGCGCAGCGAGATCGCCGAGACCCAGTCCAGGTGCGGGAATATGCCGAACGGCACCGCCTCGGACCAGCTACCCATCATGATGGGGCGAAAGAACCCGCACACCAGGTACAGCCAGATGGCGGCCGCGAAGGCCCAGGCCACGTGGGTGCCCAGCCCGAGTTGGCGCGCACGCCGGTAGGTTCTGGCCCACCACAGGAGGATGGACACGGTCAGCATGAAGCCGGTGACCAACCACCAGCCACCCTGCGCCAGCGGCGGAATGCTCAGGCCATACTGCGGCGGCGGCGGCTCCAGGGCCAGCCAGAACAGCTGGCGGATCAGCTGGATGGGGTTCCAGTCGACCGAGGCCAGCATGTTGAAGCCGATGATGTTGAAGGCAAAGGTGCCGAAGAGCAGCGATGCCACCCCCAGCGAGCCCAGATAGATCGGCCCGATCTGCGCGTTGCCCAGACGCCCCAGAAGGTGAAACAGGAAGGGCGTTCCGGTACGTTTGTCGTCACCCCTGGGAAGAGCGACTCCGTCATGCAGCGGACCGACCGGCTGTACGGTGGTAAACAGGTTTTGGTATTGCGCCATGTTTGTCTCCTGCTCGCTTCAATTGCGCCAGATCGGCATGTTCAGCCACCAGCCCCACCATTCGGGCCAGGCGCCAGTCCAGAACGGCCCGCTGACCACGATGCAGACGATGCCGAACCAGACCCCGGCGAGTGCCAGGAAAAGCCCCAGACGGTGGATGCCCAGCGTGCCGACCGAGTAGCCGATGAAGTCACGGAAGAAGGTGTCCTCATGCTCAGGGGTCTTGACGGTTTCACCCTTCTTCGGATTGGTCGCAGAGAGAACCAGGCCGCCGTGCATGGACAGCGCCAATACCGTAGCGAAGAACAACGTCACCGCGATCATGTGCCACGGGTTGTAGTGAAAGTGCAGGTACTGGTAGGCGGTGTTGCTGACCCAGTCCAGGTGGCTGTAGATGCCGTAGGGGAAGGCATGGCCCCAGGCGCCCATCAGCACCGGGCGGATCACTTGCAGCGACACGTAGGCGAGGATCGCCATGCCAAAGGCGACCGGCACATGCAGGCCCATGCCCAGCTTGCGGCAGATCTCGACCTCGCGCAGGGCCCATGACACAAACGCGCCGATGGCGCACACCGTGATGATCTGCCAGATGCCGCCTTGGAGCATCGGCGCGAAGCGCAGCCCGTAGGACAGGTCGGGCGGCGCGATATTGATCTGCCACGGATTCCAGGTCGGCCCCATGGCCGCGCCAAAGAGAATCATGGCCGTGCCCGAGAGGGTAAAGAAGATCGTCGTAACTCCAAAGAAACCGACGTAAAACGGACCGACCCAGAAGTCGAACAGGTCGCCCCCGATGAGGGTTCCGCCGCGCACGCGGTACTTTCTCTCAAAGCTCAACATAGCCATTTTGCAACCTCCAGGCGTTGTGCGGCCCCTTGGGCGCCATCGCAGTGAGTCTCTCGTTATTCAGGAGGCAGACGCACCGTTCCTGCGGAACGGATTGCGTCTGCGGTTTTCAACGACCCGAGTCGTCATTTCTGCGGCAGAGCCGCGTTCTGTGCCGCCTTCGCGGCCTTGACCGTATCGGGATGCCATGTGTTGATGTTGTAACGATCGCCACTGATATGGATCAGATGGATGCTCGTCGAAATGAAGGCAATCAACAGCCCGGTCAAAACAATCGCCTTGCGGGGATCGATCACACGCCAAATGCGCCACATAGGATTTTCCTTTCGTTAACTCAATTGAGAAATGACGGTATAGACAGCCGATTTCACGCTCACCAGAGTGGCTCGCGATCCCTCCGCCCCGGGCAGCCAGGTTCGCCAGTCAAGGGCGAATATCTGTCCAACCACTGCAAGCGCCATGAACACGCAAAAAATCACTACGAAAATTGCGCGGTAACCATTGAGGTGGTTATCTGCAATGAACGACGGATCACTGACGTTTTGATGGGACATAAATACCTCCAGAAATGGTTCGTTCAGAACCAGGGACGCCAGATCCACACCAGACTGTGCGCAAAGAATGCTCCCACTGCCCACAACAGGTAACCCTGGATGTAGTACTTGTGGAACTCTTGCGCTTCTTCGTCTGAAAGCCCTGACGGATTCGCTGCTTCAGTCATAGTTAGCACCTTACTCAAATAGCCTTGCGGCAATCCCCATGCCCTTGCGGACACGGCACCTTTTGCACCCGGTTGTCCGGGTGCTTGCACAGCCATCCATCAGCCTGGGCGCCCAGTTCATGCGGCGGCCCCGGCTTTTGAATGTCCGAACAACTCTGAAAAACGGGCTGCCTCGACGCGCTCGCGCCCCGTTTCCCTTGCATCGCGTTCTGCGCAGTCGCGCATTTGTTTGGCCGCCGAAATGCGCACCAGCACCGGCTGCGCTTCAAGCAGCTCCTCCATGAGGCGCTGTGCGTCCGGCTCCCAGGCCAGCGTCTCGCCTGTGGTCATGCGGCTGTGCGTGGGCTCGATCTTGTCCATGTCGGTACCCAGCGGCAGGATGTGAAACAAGGCATCGAACAGGGCGTTGCAGAACTCCTGGATGATGTAGGTGGCGCCCGCATAACCCATGAACGGCGTGCCGGTGTGGCGCCGGATGATGGGCAGCGGAAAGCTCGCCGGGATGAAGCTGGTTTTCATCATCCCGCCGCCGCCACATTCGGCCAGGTAAATGCGTTCGTTGTAGCTGCCGTAAAGAACCAGCGGCGTCTTCTCGGTCACCAGTTTGCGCACCGCCGCGTTGTCGGTTTTTTCACCTGCGTAACGCGCTACAGCGAAATTGCAGGGCAGGCCCATCTCGTCTTCGAGAAAGTGCCGGATTCCCCGGGTATAGGTCTCGTTTGCTACAACGCCAAAATTGGCGGTGCCAAAGAAGTCCTGCGTCACGGAGCGCCACAGGTCCCAGATGGGCTTGATGGTGCTGTGCTTTTCGCGCTCGATGAAGGGCTCCGGGTCAAGCCCCAGCAGTTCGCCCAGGCTGCGCAGGAATTTGGTCGTGCTGTGCAGCCCGATAGGGGCTTGCAGGTAAGGACGCTCCAGCGCCTCGCACAGCATGCGCCCGAACTCGCGGTACATGCAGATGTTGGCATCGGCCTCGACCAGCCGCGACACGTCCGCCAGGTGGCTGCCCAGCGGGAACACCATGTTGACCTCGGCGCCGATACCCTGCACCAAGCGGCGGATTTCTGCCAGGTCACTGGGGCAATTGAAGGCGCCGTAGCTCGGCCCGATGATGTTCACGCGCGGCTTCTCACCGGCTTTGCGTTCGCCAAAAGGTGTTCGTTGGGGTACATGGCGCAGGCCGTGCTGCTGCCACAGCCAGTACATGGCGCGGTTGGCGCACTGCCACTGGTCTTCGTCGATCGTGCGCGGCAAGAAACGCTGCAGGTTGGTGCCTTCCGGCGTGACGCCGCCACCGATCATCTCGGCGATCGAACCGGTCACGACGACGCTGGGCAGATCCGGGTCGAGCGCGGCGTGGGCGCGGCGCATGGCGCCCTCGGTGCCTTCGCGTCCGAGTTGCTCTTCGGCCAGTCCTGTCACCACAATCGGCAATTCGTGCGGCGGCAATGCGTCGGTGTAGTGAAGGACCGAGGTCACCGGCAGGTTCTCGCAACCCACCGGGCCGTCGATCACCACCTGCAGGCCCTTGATGGCGGTGAACACATACACCGCCCCCCAGTAGCCGCCCGCACGATCGTGGTCCAGGACTAGCATCTGGCCCCCTTGGCGCTGCGCGCCGTCCTCCCTTGGGGGAGCGAGCGCCTTCGGAGCGGCCGTGCGGTGCGCATCAGATCATCGCCTCCGCTTTGCGTTTTTTTGCCTGTTTTTCCAGCAGGCGCCTGGTCTCGGCCTTGAATTCGGGGCGGTCTTGCGGCACCGCGCTGGAGGCCTCCCAGACACCGGCGCTGTGGCCTGAACCAGTGGCGCCAAAAAATTCCTTCATCGCCGTGAAGCGCGCCTTGTTGCCGATGGCGGCATTGATCACCGTGGCCAGCGACCCGGCGCCCGCCGGCCCCATCAGCGGCCGCGCGGAAATCAGGTTGGTGAAGTACAGCGCGGGAATGCTCAGCTCCTTGGCCGCCTGCACCACCGGAGTGGTGCCGATGGCCAGGTCGGGTTGCCACTCATGCATGGCCGCCAGATCGTGCTGCAGCGAGGCGCGGTACTGCACATGCACACCGTGGGCCTGCAACCATTCGCAATCCAGTGAACTCCAGGGTGTGCGCGGGCAGGCGGTTCCCACGTAGCGGAGGTCCGCCCCGCTCTCCACCAGCAGTCGCGCCACCAGCAGTTCCGAGCCTTCGTAGCCCGAAAGCGTGATACGGCCCTTGATGGGCATCGCTGCAAGCGCCCCCTTGATGGCGCCCAGCATGATGTTCTTCACCGTGTCGATCCTGGCCTGCGGCACATTGGCCGCGGTACCCACCGCCTGCAACCAGGCTTCGGTGCCATCGTGCCCCACGGGGGCTGAGCCAATCACCGGACGACCTGCGGCCTCGAACTCGCGCACGCTGGCGGTGTAGAACGGATGAATGGCCGCCACGGCGGTGCAATCCAGCGCCGCGTAGAGCTCACGCCATTCACGCGTTGGCACCACCGGGCCAGCGGCCAGACCCATGGGCTCGAGCATGCGCCCGATGATGACCGGGTCGGCCGGGAACATCTCGCCCAACAGGCTGATGGTCGGCTTGTCTGCGCGGCCTGCACGTGGCGCCTGTACCGGGCCATTGAGGATTTCCTCGCGCGCAAAGCGCAGCATGGCGCCGGACAACACGTCCTTGGCCTCGGCATGGGTGGGAACGCCGAAGCCCGGCACATCGATGCCGATGATGCGAACGCCGTTGATTTCCCTGGGCAGCAGCTGCAGCGGCACGCCGCTGGCGGTCGGCACGCACAGGTTGATGATGACGATGGCGTCGAGCTTGTCGGGGTCGGCCTGGTTGTAAACCGCCTCGCGGATATCTTCGAACAGCTTGCCGGTGACCAGCGACTCGGAATTGAAGGGCACGTAACCCACACTGCGGCGCGCACCATAAAAGTGGCTGGTGAAGGTCAGGCCGTACACGCAGCAGGCCGAGCCGGAAAGAATGGTGAAGGTGCGGCGCATGCGCAGGCCCACACGCAGCGAACCAAAGGCCGGGCACATGCTCTGCGGCTGGTCGTGCGGCCCGGCGGCTGGGTCCAGTGGGTAGTCTTTGGCGTACTGTGCCAGCACCTCTGATTTGCCCGAAGCCTTGGCTGCGGCCAGCATTTTTTCCCCACCGGCATGGCAGCCCATTCCGTCACCTTCCAGGGTGGTTGCTGCACCGGCGGCAGGTGCGGGGACAATGGGAATCGTCTTGTTCATGGAAGGTACCGCCTGGCCGTATCAGACTTCGTCGTAGACCACTTCAAGCGTTGGCTTGGTGTTTTCGGTCTTGCCGCACATGTCGAACTGCGTGGCGGGCTCCAGCACCACATTCCTGCCCACCGACGCGGCCGAGAACAAACCCAGCAGCGCGTCCTGGGTCATGGGTTTTGGCCGCACCGGCAGCGAGGTGCCGACGTTTTCGGCGAGTTCGGCGAACATCGGCCCCCAGACGGAGTCCGGGCGGCCGATGATCTCGTAGCTGGCGCTCTTGCGGCGGATGTCTTCGTTGGCCGGAATGGTGGAGAGCACCGGGATGCCGACCTGCAGCGCAAAGTTGGCAGCCTCGCCGGTGCCATCGTCGCGGTTGATGACCATGCCCGCCACACCGACGTTGCCGCCAAGCTTGCGGAAATACTCCACGGCGGAGCACACGTTGTTGGCGACATAGAGCGACTGCAGGTCGTTGCTGGCCACCACGATCACCTTTTGGCACATGTCGCGTGCAATCGGCAGGCCGAAGCCACCACACACCACGTCGCCGAGAAAATCGAGCAGCACGTAGTCAAAGCCCCACTCGTGAAAGCCCAGCTTCTCCAGCAGCTCGAAACCGTGGATGATGCCGCGACCGCCGCAGCCACGACCGACCTCGGGGCCGCCGAGCTCCATGGCGTACACGCCGTCGCGTTTGAAGCACACGTCGCCGATGGCCACCGCCTCGCCAGCGAGCTTCTTCTTCGAGGACGTCTCGATGATGGTGGGGCAGGCACGTCCGCCAAAGAGCAGGCTGGTGGTGTCGCTCTTGGGGTCGCAACCGATCAGAAGAACCTTCTTGCCCTGCTGCGCCATCATGTAGCTCAGGTTGGCCAGCGTGAAGCTCTTGCCAATGCCGCCCTTGCCGTAAATGGCAATGATCTGGGTTTCTTTGGTGACCGGGCCGCTTGCCACCGGCGCGGGTTCAGCCGCGGCTTCGGTGCGCAGGATGTCGCGCATGAAGTTCATTGGGGCCACTGCCGGTATCGACGTTGCACTCATTGGGTCTGTCTCCAGTCAAGGACCATCTTCAAACAGTTGGCGTCGCCAAAGGCGGTGCGGTAGGCCGCTTCAGCCTGGGACGCTTCGTGGCGGTGCGTGATCAGGTCTTCCAGCGACAGGCTCCCGTCACCTGCCAGGGCGATAACTTTGGCCAGGTCGTCCGGCGCCCACTGCGCTGCCACGCGAATGCGCGCTTCGCGCATGAAGGCTGGCGCAAAGTTGAAGGACAGCGGGGTGTCGTAGAAACCCGCCAGCACGATTTCGCCACCTGGTGCGAGGTGCCCGATAAGCGTGTCGAGCAAGGCGGATGCGCCACTGACATCGCAAATGCAGCGGTAACGGCGATCGGTGTCCTGTGCCGGGTCGATCACCTGGTAGCCGACGCCACCGCTGCGGCGCTGCGGGTTGGTTTCCCACACCACCGGGCTGGCGCCCGCAAGCACGGCGAGCCTGGCAATCAGCCGGCCCAGAACGCCATGCCCAACGATCAGGTCCGGTTGCTGTGTGCCGGCACGCGAAGCGGCGTGGTACGCCGTGGCGGCCAGCGCAAACAATACACCGCGCTCGCCCAGGCTTTCCGAGATGGCCAGGGCGCGCGCAGCCGGCACCACCAGGCGGGCAGCGGCGCCGCCAAACAGATTGCGTGCATCTTTGAAGCACTGCGAGCCCGGAACGAACACACGCGTTCCTTCGGTCAAGCTGGCGTTGTGGCCGGCACGGGTCACGCGGCCCACGGTTTCGTAGCCCGGCACCAGTGGGTAGCCCATGCCTGGAAACGCTGGCATGGTGCCGTACCACAGCAGCCGCTCCGTACCGGTACTGATGCCGCTGTATTCGACCTCGACCTCCACATCGAGCTCGCCCATGTCGGCTACCGCGAGGGGCTTTACCGACAAGAACTTGGGGTTCTCAAAAACGATTGCGCTTGCTTGCATGTCTGTATATTCGTATTGACAACGATATGTGTCAAGTCAACTTGACAATATTTCTGTCGTTCGCGGGTAAACCCTGAGGTTTCCGGGCTATCAGAACCTCGGTGTGCAAGGGCATGGGATTGGGAACCCGCTCGATAGAGATGAAACCGGCCGCTTTCAGAAGCCCACCCAACTCTGCCGCTGTGCGCAGGCGCCCGCTGCCCATGGCCAGAAGATAGAAATGGAAGTAAGCATCCCCTTGTGGTGGCGCATCGGCGTGTTGTGCCATGGGCTCGGCCAGCAGCAAGGTCCCCCCGGGGGGCAGTGCATCGTGGATGTTTCGCAGCAATTGGGCAACGTCCGCATCGGGATGGTCGTGCGCCACTCGAACCAGAGTGACAAGGTCCGCACCGGTGGGCAACCGGTCATGCAGGAAACTGCCCCCATGCGCCGTTGCGCGAGCGCCAAACCCCTGGCGCGCAAAGTTGCCACGCGCCAGCGCCGCCACCTGCGGCAAGTCGAACAGCACGAGTTCGAGATGCGGCGCGTGGTGTGCCAGGCGCGACATGAATGTGCCCTGCCCGCCGCCCACGTCCAGTACCCGTCGGTGCCGGCTGAAGTCATAGACCTGCAGGACTTCGTCCACTACAAATGGCTGTGACGCCGACATCAAGTCGGAGTAGCGGGCTATTTTTTCAGCCTGCCAGTCCTGACGCCGGGTATCGCGCTCCTTGTCCAGTGCATAGGGCCAGTAATGCGACATACGGCCCTGGTCGAGTTCATCCCGCAACAAGGCGACGGGGTCCTGCATGTCCTGGTAGAGCACGGCATGGTGCTCGATCATGGCGCGAATGCCCGCATGCCCGGCGATCGGCGCCCCCAATGCACCCAGGCCGTACCGTCCCTCACCCCGCAGCTCCATCAGCCGCAATGCCACCGCCGCGTTCAGCAAGCGCTGCAGCCCCGCGGCTGGCACACTGCAGGCCTGCGCCAATTCCGGCAATGTGCGCGGCTCTTCGGCAACTGTTTCGAGCAGCCTCAGGCGCACACAGGCCAGCAGAACCTGTGAGTACACGAAACCGGCCATGAGATCAAAAACCTGGCGCGTACGCCGCCGGGTGATCCACCGGGTCAGCGCATTGGCGCGACTCCAGCGGTACAGTTCCGCGCTGGTCATCCAGCGGTCCAGAAGTGCGCCGAATCTGTCACGCAGGGGCGTCTTGCGCTCCAGATGGGCCGGGCTGTCTGCCAGATCGAGTTGCCTCATGCGTGCCTTGCAGAATCGCTCACCAATCTCCGTGGCCAGCTTTGCGTTCGGCTAAACGGTTTCTGCGGGCAATACCACGCTGCGGTACACATTGCAGGCGGTGCGCGGCACCAGCCGTTCGGACTCCTGCCATACCAGTTCACGCATGGCCTGCCTGCTGGCGCATTCGGGAACAGAGTCGGCGGCCTCCTGAATCAGCGACTCAAAGTAGCTGACGGCCCCACCCAGTCCAAGGTTGGTGATGGCGTTGGGACGGGCGTGTTGCGCGTCCTGCCCCACGGGCTTGCCGAGCAAATCGGCCTGGCCCATGACATCGCGGATATCGTCCGCAATCTGGTAGGCCTCGCCCAGGCGCTCACCCAGTGCCTGCCAGTCACGCGGGTCCGCGCCGGCACTCAAAGCCCCTGCGCAAGTCGCTGCAACGAACAGCGCACCAGTCTTGGCGCGCTGGTATTGGGACAGCGACACCCGGGATTCAGACTCCCAGGCCTGGCCGGCAACAATCCCGTGCGGCATGCCCACACCGGCGGCAATGACCTTGAGCAAAGGCGCCAGCCGGGTCGGCGAACGCCCAGCTGCGCTGGCGAGGGTGTCGAAGGCCATCACGATCAGGGCATCCCCGGCCAGCACCGCCAGACATTCACCATAGGCGAAGTGAACCGAGGCGCGACCCCGGCGCGTCTTTGCATCATCAAAGCAGGGCAAATCGTCATGCACCAGCGACGCGCAGTGCAGCAGCTCAATCGCCACCGCAGCCGCGTCGGCCAGCTCCGGATCCGTATTACCACAGGCGTTGGCGACCGCCAGGCACAACTGCGGGCGAATCCGCGCACCACCTGGAAACACAGCGTGGCAAATCGCTGCTGCCAGTTTGGGGGGGGAACCCGGGGCTTCATTACTCGCCACCGCCAGTGCAAGGCAGTGTTCTATGCGGGTGATGGCTTTCATGAGGATCTCCAGAAATTGGGTTGAAATACATCAATGACAATTTTTGTTGTCACTTTAATATGTCAATCAATATAGACACTCTTTGCGGAGTCGTCAACTCTGGTATCCACCCCCTCGGCCCCGCAGTGGTTCAAAAGTCGGGGGGTGGCTCCGTGCCCAGCAATGCGAGCAGCACCGGCAGCAGCAGGTCAGGCCGCTCTTCATGGGCGAGATGGCCCAGGCCGTCCAGCATTGCCACTGGCAAGGCGGGTCCCGAATGCAGCCTGGCCAAGGCACGCCAGGCGACATCCGGCGGCACTATCAGGTCATTGGAGCCGACGACGAACTGCACAGCGGTGCGAAGACGCGGCAGGTCTTGCCACAGGCCGCGCAGGTCCCAGTTCGCCATCAAACCCAAGGCGCCCGCAGCGTGTCCCGGATTGGAAATCAGGCGTCGATACAGCTCGCGGCCAGTGGCATCCAGCCGTGAACCGGTGCCATCCATCAGGCGATCGAGAACCCGCTGGGTGCCGGCACGCCAGGCAAATAGTTCTGGCACCCAGGGTGCACGGGTGAGTACCTTCGCCAGTGGGGAAAACAGCTGTCCGGCCAGACCCTCCAGCGGCACGAGCGCACCATTGACCGAGACCACGTGACGCGGCGTCACCAGCCCATCGAGGCACATGCGCAGCGCAATGGCTGCGCCGGCGGAATGCCCCACCACCAGTGTCGGAGTCAACTGCAAGACTGACAGCAGTTCCCCGAGGCAGCGTGCCATGCCCGGCAAGGAGAAAACCGGTGAGGCGGTGCCGCCCTCGGGCATGTCACTGAACCCGTGGCCGGCCAAATCCAGCGCGAGCACGGTGGCGTGCGGCGCCAGCAGGGGGATCAGGCCGCGCCAAGAGTGTGTCGAGGCGCCCGTGCCGTGGAGTAACAGCACACACGGCGCCTGCGCTGCTGCATGGGGAAAGACCTGAACATGCCAGCGCAGACCGGCAGCGGACACCCGGGTGCTGGCCTGCGCATGCGGCCAGCCCGCCAGATCGGTGTCCCACCGCAAACGGTTGCTCATGAAGAGGCCGAGGCCAGACCTGCCACGGCTTTCACCGCACGGGACATGGCTTGCGCGCTGGCGTAGGGCAGAGTCAGGTAGCGCGCACCCATGTCCGCAGCCAATGCCCGGGCGGCAACTTGCGGTTGGGCTGAACTGTCGAGCAACAGTGTCGCCACCCCTGACAATCGCAGCTGGCGGGCCGCCAAAAGCGTGTCCTGGGCTGCGCCCAGGCGCCCGGGAGTGCCGTCGCGGGCGATATTTCCGCGCCCATCGGTCAGCAAGACAATGATGGGCGTCTCGCCTTTGCGACGGACCTGCTCTCCCATCGTGCGCGCGGCATCGATGCCGCTGGCCAGGGGCGTACCGCCCCCCCCGGGCAAACTTGCCAGGCTGCGTTTGGCGCGGGCCAGGGAGCGGGTGGGCGCCAACAGAACTTCTGCCGACGTGCCGCGAAAAGCCACCACCGCCACGCGGTCGCGGCGCACGTAACAATCGGCCAGCAGAAGTTCAACTGCGCCTTTCGCTTCTGCCAGGCGGTTGAGCGCAGCGGAACCCGACGCGTCAACCACAAAAATGGTGGTGGTCTGGCTGCGTTGCCGAAAGCGGGTCACGTGAAAGTCTTCCTTGCGCACCTGAATCCGTCCTGGCGAGGGCTGCGAACTGCGCAGTCTTTGCCATGGCGCTGCTGCACGCAGGGTTTCCAGCACATGCAGACGCTGCCCCGCGCGTGGCTCCCCGGCCCGTGCACCGATGGGCCGGCCGCGAAGCTGGCTCTTTTGCACAGTGCCTGAGCGCCCGCTTGCGGCTGCACGCACCCGGGGAGAAAGCCCCAAGGCCAGGGCAGCCAGCAAGCCCGCAGGCAGCGCGGCCAGGGCCGCCTCGAGGATGCGCTCGCCCATTTCGCCACGCTGAGCAGCATCGGGCGCGCCTTCGTCCGGTCCGTTTTCGGGAGCTGGGGGCGCGTCGGCTTGCGGCGCGTCCTGCAACATATCGGGGGGCTGCGACGCCGCCTCGTCCGGCGGGTTCGGTATGGGTTCGGGCGCTGATTCGGGTTCGGACGGCTGCGGAAACCGGGTCGCGCGGGGCACCAGCACAAGGCGGGCCGCCAGCGTCAGATGGTCTTCCTCCACCGTATCCGCTCCGGCCAATGCTGCGGCTGCGCGGGCCGCGCCCAGGGCCAGCAGCGGTGCGCGCATTGAGTCGATGCCCAATGCCATGGCTGCAGCGCACAAGGCGCTGACAACCCCGTCGTCCGCGCGCACCTGCGCCAACCGGCCACGTGCAGCCAGCACTTCCTGTGCGGTCCACGCCAGGTCGGCCCCTGGATCGTCCAGCCCATCGAGCGCGAGCCAGAATGCCAGGCGCTCGCGAAGGGCTGCGGGCATGGCTTCGTCATCATCGGCGCCTTCGTCCAGAGCCACCAACGCGACCCGTGCGCGGCAGGTGGCATCCAGTCCATCGCGCTGCAGGGACACCGAACCGGTATCGAGCACCGCGCAAAAGCGTGCTGCGGTCTCCGATGACATGCGCTCGGCCATGGACAGCAACAGCACCCCCCCGTCGGAAGATGGCAAAAGCCCCCGCAAGGCCACCGGTCGACCCGACTGCAACGTGGCGGCCAGGTCCAGACCGCCCAACAGCGCGGCATCCGAAATATTGACCGGCACCCTGCGCAGTGCCGTGCCGTCCGGCAGGAGCGCACGCAACTGCGCAAGCCATGCTTCACGCGCAGGACCGGCCGGAGCGCGCAGGCAACTCCCTCCAAGACCCTGCGGATCGACCGCCAGCAAGGCGGCGACGGTCGCTGCATCGGCCTGCATGCAATGCGCCTTCAGCCGGGAAACAGTTCAGCCACGGCCCGATCCACCCGCACGGTCGAACCGGTGTCGTCCAGCGGATTGCGTCGCAACCGGTGACGCAGCGCGGAGGCTGCCACCGCGCGCAGGTGGGAGACGCCGACCTGCGCATCGCCTCGCAGCGCAGCGCAGGCCCGCGCAGCGCGGATCAGCGTCAGGTCGCCACGCAGCCCGTCGGTGCCCAGCGCCATGCACAGTTTGGCGGTATCCAGCCGTGCGGTATCGGGAACGTCTACCGAACCCAGATGCTTTCTGGCCGCCAGGATGGTGCGGCGCGTGCGGTCATCCTCCTTCTTCCAGGCCAGGGAAAAGGCCGCGGGGTCGCGCTCGAAAGCGTCGCGTCGCTTTACCACCTGGACGCGCGCTTCCAGTAACTGGGGGGTCTTGACTTCCACGGACAGGCCAAAGCGGTCCAGCAACTGGGGGCGCAGTTCGCCCTCTTCCGGGTTGCCGCTTCCGATCAGAACAAATCGCGCGGGGTGACGCACGCTCAGGCCCTCGCGCTCCACCACATTTTCACCGGAGGCTGCGACATCGATCAGCAGATCGACCAGGTGGTCTTCCAGCAGATTGACCTCGTCGATATACAGAAACCCCCGGTTGGCACGCGCCAGCAAACCCGGCTCAAAGGCCTTGACCCCTTGAGACAGCGCGCGCTCCAGATCCAGGGCACCCACGACCCGATCCTCTGTCGCGCCCAGCGGCAAGTCCACCACCGGCACCGGTATCAAATGGCTGCGCAGTCTGGATCGCGGGGCGGCACGCAGCGCGGCGCAGTCCGGGCACGCGCTGCCCTCGCTCGCAGGGTCGCAGCCATAGCGGCACCCCACGACGGCTTGCATCTTCGGCAGCAGGGCGGCGAGCGCGCGCACTGCGGTGGACTTGCCGGTCCCGCGGTCGCCAAACACCAGGACACCGCCGATCGTCGGGTCGACCGCGGACATCAATATTGCCATCTTCATTTCGTCCTGGCCGACGATTGCGGAAAAGGGGAAGGTCAAAGCCATGGTGCTTGCAGTGTTGAAGATTCAAATCGGAATGTCCGGCAAGACCCCACGGCGTGTCGCTCAACTCCGATGAACGGGAGGCGCGCTGCCAAGTGCTTGCCTGCAGACGGTTGCGCACATTGTCGAACGAAATCATGCCAGCCTGGCGCGCCCACACAAGCCAGCCAGGGCAAATCGCATCCCCACAGGCTTCCAGCGCCTCCGGCATGGCTGGATGCACAGGCACGCCCGGGGCCGTACCGCCGTGGACTATCGGCGCGTGAGATGCCTCAGCCGGCGCCTTGGAACAGCACCGCCAAGCCGGCTGGGACACCCCAGCAAACCGGCTGAAAAGATGGGGCCGGGGCTGCGTGATAATCCGCGCTGGGGGTACCATGACACTGAAAATCCAACCCGCCATGCACCCGCAAAGGGTCGCGTTGCACAACGAGGTTCACGCCCGCCCGCCCGAGGCGCTGGCCGCGCCCTTGGCCATTGCGCATTGCGTGATGGTGTGCGACGCCGCCGCACGTGAAGCCAGCCGCGTGCATCTGGCAGCGTTGCTGCGCGACCACCACCTGCCGCAACCCGATGCCAACTCCGGCCATATCCGCACGGACCTGGGGCCGTATCGCCTGCGCTGGGAGATGCACACCGAGTTTGTCACCTGGACATTCACCCGGGCGATCGATGCCGCCGGTTTTGGCGAGCGAGAGCCCAGCACGGCGCTGGAGGTCGTTCCGCAGGGCTGGCTGCAAGGCCTGCCAGGGCAGTGCCTGGTCAATTTGCACCTGTGGGTGCTGCCCACGAAGGAGTCCGACAGCACGTCGCTGGTCAAACATGTGCTGCGTGAGGACACCCTGATCGCCTCGACCGTGGCAGATGGCCTGGGCGAGGTCTACAGCGACTTTGCAATTCATGCCGACGGATTTTCCCGGATGGTGCTGCTCACCGGCAGTGTGGCGCCCCGGCGGCTGGGCCGGTTGGTGCAGCAACTGCTGGAACTCGACACCTACCGCATGGCGGCACTCATGGGCCTGCCCGCAGCGCGCAATGCATCTGCGGAGCTGGCATCGGCCGAGCGCGAATTGGCCGAACTGGCAGCGGCCATCCGCACCGCCAACCGCGACGATGAACCGCTGCTGCTCGACCGCTTGACCAAGCTGGCTGGCCAGGTCGAGAGCCAGTATGCGGCGACACACTCGAGGTTTTCGGCCAGCGCGGCCTATTTTGAGCTGGTGGACAAACGCATTGTGGAGCTTGCCGAGTCGCGCCTGGCGGGACTGCAAACCATCGGCGACTTCCTGGACCGGCGCCTGGCACCAGCGCGCAGCACATGTGCCTGGGCCACCCGGCGGCAGGACGCACTGTCGCAGCGGGTCTCACGCATCAGCAACCTGCTGCGCACCCGGGTGGAAATCGAACAGCAGCAAAGCAGCCAGGCGCTGCTGGTAACAATGAACCACCGCCAGGGCATGCAACTCAAGTTGCAGTCCACGGTGGAAGGACTGTCTGTGGCGGCGGCCACATACTATGTGGTGGGACTGGTCAGTTATGCGACCAAAGGCCTGCAGCAGTGGGGCTGGCCTTTCAGCCCGGAGGCCTCGTCTGCCGCAGCCATTCCACTGGTCCTGATTGCCTCCTGGTGGCTGCTGCGCCAGCTTCACCGACGGGTTTTCACAGAACGGGACAGCAAAGAGGCCTCCTGAGCCACTTGCTTCGCGGGGTGCCGGCGCCAGCCACAAAATCAGAACACCGCGTGGTCCCCGCGCTCAGCCACGGTCTCGCCGCGCACCAGGCGGCCGTAGTAGTCGAACAGCGTCTCGTGGCCGGCCGAGGGCGTGGCCGCAGCGTCGTAGCGGCCGGCCGCTGCGTCCCACACCAGCATCGATTCGGTGGCGTAATAGCGGCCGATGCGCGCCAGTTCGGCCTTGTCGGCCAGCGGCGGCAGCACACGGCCGAGCAGTCCGAGCACGGCGATGATGCTGTCAAGCAGTGCCACCGGCACTTGCTTGAAGCGCGCCGGCCGCCCCAGCAGCGCAAAGAGTCGCTCGCCTTGCTCGCGCGGCGTGATCGCATCGCCTGGCCCTCCGATCGGCAACACCCGGTCGCGGCGTTCCGGGTCGTCCACGCAACCCGCCAGGTAGTCGCCCAGGTCGTCGTCGCTGATCGGCTTGCAGGCCGTGAGCGTACCGTCGCCGAAGATCAGGAAGGGTTTGCCGGCCCTGACGCGTTCGATCTGGCCGGACAAGGACTTGAAGAAGGCCGTGGCGCGCACGATCGAATAGCTGACTCCCGATTCGACCAGTGTCTTCTCGAATGCCAGCTTGGCGTGCTGGAAGGCCAGCAGGGGCTTCTGAACACAGATCGCCGAGAGCAGCACGACCTTCGTCACGCCAGCCGCTTTGGCTGCCTCAAGCGCCACCACATGCGCCCGGTGGTCGATGGCCCAGGCGCCCTTGGGCGTGCCGGTGCGAGAGGCCAGGCACGACAAGAGCACGTCGAAGTGCTCGCCGCGGAAACCGTCTCTCGCCAGCGAAACCGCGTCGCACACGTTACCCACCCGCACGGTGGCTCCGGCCAAGCGCTTCGCGCTGTCCTCGGTCGACAGCCGACCGCCGACGCCGGCGCGCGGGCGCACGAAGCACACCACCTCGTGACCGCGGCGCAACAGCGCACGCACAGTGGCCTGACCGATGGTGCCGGTGGCCCCGATGACGAAGACGCGGCATGGCATCAGGCTTGCCAGTCGATCTTCTTCTTCAGGCACTGCGGGACGCCGAACGCCACCTCGCAGGCCTCACGTGCGCGACCCGGGTCAAAGGTGTGGGTGATCAGCCCTTCGAGCGACAGCGCACCCCGCTCGACGAGCGCCGTCACCGCAAGCAGGTCATGCTTCTTCAATTGCGCGGCGATGCGCAGCGTGGCCTCGCGCATGAAGGCCGGCGCGAATGCGAAGCCCAGACCCTGCTTGCAGAAACCGGCCAGCATCACCTCGCCGCCTGGTGCCAGGCGCGAGATCAGGCTGTTGAGCATGCTGCTGCTGCTGCGGCTGCGGCTGACGTCGACTTCCAGGTCTTCGGTCTCGAAGGGCTTGAGTTCCAAAGCCTTGACCGACAGGGTGCTCGGGGCGTCGAAGACGATGGCGCTGGCTTGGGTCATGGAGATCCTCCGATGGGGCTGATGGCAGCCCGATCTTAGCGACGCGGCAGTTCAAGACAAAATGCCATGGTCTTGCATTTGCCTACCATCACCATGCCCAACATCGATCCGCCCACTGTCATCGTCACCGGTGCCTCCTCCGGCGTCGGTGGCCATGATCGACGGCCGGCCCTTCAAGCCCGGCAAGGCCTACAAGGACAGCAAGCTCTGCAACATGGTCATCAGCCGCGAACTGCACCGCCGCTTTCATGCCGCCACCGGCATCGTATTCAGCACGTTGTACCCGGGCTGCGTCGCCGACACAGCGCTGTTCCGCGACACGCCGAAGGCCTTCCAGACCATCTTCCCCTGGTTCCAGAAAAACATCACCAAGGGCTATGTGACGCAGGCACTGGCCGGTCAGCGCGTGGCGCAGGTGGTGGCCGACGAGGCCTTTGCGCGCAGTGGCGTGCACTGGGGTTGGGGCAACCGGCAGCAAGAAGGCCGCCAGGCCTTCGCGCAGCCGCTGTCGGCCAAAGCCAACGACGCTGCGCGATCCAGCCGGCTCTGGAGCTTGAGCCAAAAGCTGGTCGGCCTCGCATGACGCGCGCCCACGGGCTAGGCCGGGTGGCGGCAGCTGATGCAGCCGTTCGCGCTCACCCTGGCACGCAATGGCTGCGTGGCCAGCACAGTCGAATTCCCCGGCCACGGGAGCAACGCGGCACCGATGACTGGCGGCCTGGCCGGCACCCGCGATGTACCGGGCCCGTATGCGGTGGTAGGCCATTCGATGGCGTCCGACATCATCGTGCGCCACGCCCAGACGCACCCGGCGGTCCAGGCCAGCGTCGGTGTCTCGCTGTTCGCGCCGAGCATCACGGCCACCACCCCGCCTGCCAGGCACTAGCATAGTTCGTCGTCCTCTTCGCGCGCTCTTGCTCGTGTTGCTACAGGATGCGGGGCCGCCAAGGGGAAGTGCCGCTGGATTGGGAGGAGCAGCGGGGGATGTTTGGGTTTCCCGGTGGGCGTTCCAATAATCCGATACTGGTTGTGGACCCGGTCTGGGGGAACCCGATATTGGATGATTTTTCAATAGCCGAGTCAGTGCAGGACGACATCAGTCCGGCTTGAAGCCCAGGCGCTTGATTGTCGACACGTTGTAGGCAGCTTCGGCCGCAATCACGTCGGCCATCCGCGCCGCAGGCAGTGCGACCACGTCCATGCCAGCGCCCACCAGTTTGGCCTTGAGGTCCGGCTCCGCGAGCGCGCGCCGAATTTCCTGCTCCAACCGCGCGCGGATGTCGGACGACACCTTGGCCGGCGCCGACACCCCGAACCACGCGGGTGCGAGGATCCCGTCGATACCCGTGGACTCCTTCAGCGTGGGCACGTCGGGCAGTAGCGCAGACCGTTCTCCCTGCATAACGGCAAGGGCGCGCAGCTTGCCGCTGCGGATGTGTGTCAACAACGGCGGCGCGTTGATCACCGCCGCTTCGATCTGGCCAGAAAGCACGTCCACGGTCGCTGGTCCGCCCCCCTTGTAGGGAACGTGTATGAAGTGCAGGTTTTGTTGCACGTTCATCAGTTCAAGGGCCAGGTGCATGGGTGTGCCCCGCCCAGGCGTGCCGTAGGCCAGCCCCTTTGCACCGCGCGCCCGCTCCACCAACTGCGCCATGCTTTGAATCCCGCTCCCGGGGTGAACCACCACTACCGACGGCACGTTGGCGACCAACACCAGTGGTGCCAGATCCCGCTGTGGGTCATATGGCAACTTGTCGCTGACGGCCGGCATGAAGGTCAGTTCGGGATTGCCACCGACCAGCAGGGTGTAGCCATCCGGCGCGCTCTTGGCCACGGCATCCGCGCCAATGCTTCCGCTCGCACCAGGGCGGTTATCCACTATGAAGGTCTGGCCCATCTGCTTGCCGAGTTGTTCGGCAAGTAGGCGGGCCATCAGATCGACGCCGCCCCCTGCCGCGAACGACACAACCAGACGCACGGGCTTGGACGGGTAGGCTTGGGCGCAAACTCCGGCGGCCAGGCTCAGAAAGGCAAGGCCAACAAGGCCACGTCGGAACAGATTCATGAATTTCACCTTAAGTGGAGGGTTTGACGGAGTTGGATGGGTTCAAGCACCGGGCGCTGGGGTCGCACCCTTCGGTCCAGTGAAAAGGGCCCGGTCACGACCACCCGCGCGCGCCACGAGTGCATTCTGGTCGTGCTTCGCCTTGCGGTCGACCGCTTCGGGGTTCAGCATGCCGCGCAGGGTAGCTTCGAATTCCTGCAGCACCGTGGCGTAGCGGGCGTCGCCGTAGAGGTCGTGCGCCTCTTGCGGGTCGGCATCCAAGTCGAAAAGCTCCGGCGCATAACCTACGTAGTAGTGGTACTTGTAGCGGCCGCGGGCAATCATGAACGCACCACTGATGGCCCCCACGGCGTGGTATTCGCTGAACCCGAGACGGTCGGGATCGTTCGGGGCGGCAGCGAGGTCCAGCAGGGACCGGCCCGGCAGCGGCGGCGCGTGCGCCAAAGCTGTAGCACCGGTGGCGTGCAGGATGGTAGGAGCCAGGTCCACCAGATTGGTGTTGGTGCTGCAATCGCGCCCGGCAGGCACGCCCGGGCCAGCCACGATCAGCGGCACGCCCGTCGATTCGCGATAGAGCAGGCACTTGTTCCACATTCCGCGCGCGCCAAGGTTGTCTCCGTGATCGGCACTGTAGATGACCTGCGTGTTGGCTGCCAGGCCCGTGCGATCCAGTGTGTTCAAAACGCGGCCTACCAATTCATCCATAAAAGTCACCAGACCCAGGTAGCAGGCAATGGCCAATCGGCGGTGCATGTCGCTTGCGAACGCCGTGTCGTGGTCGCAATGTCGTCTCTGCGCCGCCACCCAAGGATGCTGCCGGTAGCCGTCGCGTGGCTGCAGCTTGGGCAACGGGATGTCATCGAGCGGGTACAAGTCGAGGTAGCGCTGCGGCACGATCAACGGAAAGTGGGGCGCCACAAAGCCCACGTGCAACACCCATGGCTGGGCGACGTGCTCCTGCGCGCGCGCTTCCAACCAGGCCATGGCAGTCTCCGCACTGCGCTGGTCGTAGCGGTTGTAGGCCGACTCGCCGGGGCCGACCTCCTTGTACAGCGGTGACACGCCCATGGTCTCAGGCATGGGGTCCCGCACCGAGCCCCACACCTGCCCTATGCCATCGGCCAGATGCATGGGTTCGTGCTGGCGATCGAAGCCCGTTGGGTCCGAACCATTGCGGTAGTGCAGCTTTCCGATCGACTCCACGCGAACACCGCAGGCCTGCAAGGCGTGTCCCCAGCCAGGCACACGGCCGTCATAACCCGTGGCATTGTCCCAGTAGCCGATGTCGTGCACCCACTGCCCGGTGGCCAGGCTGGCGCGTGCGGGAACGCAAACGGGCGACGGCGTGTAGGCGCGCGTGAAGCGCGTTCCACGGCGCGCCAGCGCGTCGAGATGGGGTGTCCGTGCCAGGGGGTGCCCGGCAATGCCTGCAATGCGTGGGTCGTGCTCGTCGGACAGCAGGATCAGCACGTTGTGCCGAAGGGCCATGGTCTTGGTGTCTCTCAGCCTTCGCCCGCCGCGAACCCGGCAAGTCGGTATGCGCCTTGCGGATGCGACGCGTCACCGCCCATGCCGCGGCGGGTGATCTCGGTAATGTAGATCTCGTCCCACTCGATGTTGGCCAGGTTCACATCTGTGCCCAGCGTGCGCACCAGCCAAGTCGTGATGCGGTGCTTGAATTCGCGGTGAACGCCCGGCAAGACGACCACCGGCAGTTCGTAGACTATCAACTGTGGCTCAAAGCGCTTGGTGATCTCCTCGATCAGCGCGGTACGAGTCTGGCCTTGCGCGAACAACTCGTAGGCCTCCAGATAGACGCCAGCCGCGCCGGCATCGAGGCACTCGGCAATATCGGCAACAAAATCGCCGTCGTTCAATGCGCCTTCCTTTCGGCCCACTTCGGCGTAGGCCTTCAGGCCTGAGGCCGCACAGGCCTTGATGAGTCGCGCCTTCTCACCGGGCGGATAGGTGATGAGGTTGTCCGACACTTCCAGCGCACCAAAACCCACCTCCAGCGCGTCGGCAAACAACTTTTGCTCATTGCCCTGCATATACGCCAGTTCAGTGAACAGACCGCCGACCATGGGCGCGATGCCATGCTCGCGGTACAGGGCAAGTTTGCGCTGCAACACCGGGCGGGGCATCACGCGTGGAATGCTGCCGGCAATCTTGGCGTTGTCGATGTAAGTGCCAGCGCTTTCCAGGGTGTCGGCCTGGCGGGACAAGCCCATGCCCCAGTCGATCATCATGTTGAGGCCGCGCGAACGAGGCTTGCCCTCGCGCTCGGGCACGGGGATGGATGTGAAGGCGAAGTCGGTCATTGCAGCTTTCTGGCCGGTCAGTCCGGCTTGCCAGGAGGGGTGTTGGGGTGACGCTGGCAACTCTCATGGAAGGCCCGCACCATGCGCAACATGGGACCCAGCACCCAGGTGTTGTGGACCAGCACGTCGGTCTCTTCCTTGGGATCGCGGGTCAGATTGAAGAGGTAGGGCGACTCCAGCTTGCCCTTGCCTTCATTGACCTCCGGTTCCCAGTAGTAATGGAGCTTCCAGTCACGCCACTTCACGGCACGCAGATCATTCTTGATGTGGAAGAGAAAACCCTCGCGCAGCGACTTGTCCTGTTGACCAAAGAGAAACGGCCCCTGGTCCACACCGTCAATCGGGCGGTCTGTCGGCACTGTACCGCCGGTAATCGCCGCCAGTGTCGGGAGCAGATCGGTAACGTGAACGATCTCGTTGCTTACGCGGCCCGGCGCAATGCGCCCTGGCCAGCGCGCAATGAAAGGCACGCGCAGGCTGCCTTCCATGGCCGTGTGGTACGTGCCGCTCCAGGGGCCGGCGGTACCGCGGTAGGGCGCGCGGAACTCGGGGCCGTTGTCGCTGCAGAAGATGAAGATTGTTTCTTCAGCGATGCCCATTCGCTCGACCTCGTCAATGATCTGGCCCACGCGGTAGTCCATCTCTACCATCGCATCGGCAAAGTCGCCTGCGCCGGTGCGCCCGGCAAAGTCGTGGTGTGGCAGCGTGGGAAAGTGCAGGTGCACCAACGGCAGGTACAAAAAGAAGCGCCGCCCACCGGCGTGTTCGCGACGCATGAATTGCGTGGCCTTTTGCACCAATTCGGCGTCGATGCCGCGACGAGATTCCAGATCGTAGAGCTTGACGTTTTCAGACGGCTGGCCGCGCAGCCCTTGCATGATGTAGGGCAGGTCCGCCACCGCCGGGTCATAACCCAAAGTGGACGTGAACTGGCTCTCGTCGGTGGTGCGCGGAATCCCATACCACTCGTCAAAACCCCGGTCAGAAGGAAAGCGCCCCTGGATGTCGCCCAGGTGCCATTTGCCGAAATGTGCACTTGCATAGCCTCGTTCAGCCAGCAGCTGCGGCAGCGTCATCTCCCAGCGTGTAAGGCCTTGCGGCAGACCAGGTGGCACGGACTGCAAGCAGCCTGTGCGGATGGGGTGGCGGCCCGTCATCAGCGCCGACCGGGTGGGCACGCAGTCGCTCTCGACGTTGAAGTTCTGCAACAGCAGGCCTTCGCGCGCCAGTTGGTCGATGCGGGGCGTTGGTGCGCCTCGCAGTGCACCACCGCCATAACAGCCGAGTTCCCCCCAACCGAGGTTGTCGGCGACGATGAGAACAATATGGGGTTGGTTCACCTGTCTGGCCTTGTTGGATTCCAACCCTGAATCTATCTGTATTGGCCTGAGGCTACATTCTCCAACTCACTCTTTCTCATAACCAACAGGAATGCTCGTATGTCCAGGCACCATGCGAAAGTCAGCGCTATCCCTTTTCACGTGCAGGTGCTGGTCCATCAGCAGATCCCGAAACGCAACCATCAAGGGCGACCATGAACCCTTCGGCCTGGTCAACAGCACCAACATGCGGCGAACCTCGAGCATCGGCAATGGAAGCGCATTGACGCGGCCGAACCAGCCTCGCAGCATGGATGCCGGCGCGACAACCAGCAAGTCCGTGCTACCAACCAGGCTCATTACGGCTTCGGACATGTAGTCGGCCTCCATCGTGACCCGCGGGGCCGGCGCACCAGCGCGCTCGAATATCTGTGATACGAGTCGCCGTGATGCGCTTTCGCGGCTGGGCATGACCCATGCACAATCAGAAAGGTCTTCGAGACCCAGTGTGGATAACCTGAAAAGCGGATGTTCGGCGCGCGCTGCCACACGCACCACATCCTCGCTCAGTGCCAGCTGGCTGCAACTGAAGGACAACCCCGGATAAGACGGCGCGACGGCTACGTCAAGGTCGCCCCGTTCTACCGCGTCATTCAGCGCGTCTGACCTTCCAATGGTGATCGACAATCGCAATCCGGGTCGCCGACGCACCATTTCCGCGAGAACTTTCACAACCGGGCCGTCACTTGCCGGGCTCGACAGTCCGACTCGAAGCAACCCCGCGCGCTGCGCGCGAAGGTCTGATGCCGCGCGAAGCATCTCGGCATTTTGCGCATGGAAGCGCCTCGCCGAGTCCAGAAAAATCTCTCCGTCGCTGGTCAGTCTGACGCCGTGTGCGCCGCGCTCGAACAACGTCACCCCCACGGCCTCCTCAAGCCTGCGCAGCGCCTTGGAGATTGCCGGTTGGGTCACGCCGGCGGACTGCGCGGCCCGACCCATATGACCAAGCCGGGCCACGTCAAGGAAGTAGGAAATGTCTGCTGGTGAAAAGCCCATTCCGCAAAGTTATCATGATTTCCTGACATGGAAGCGCCTCTTGTGGATGAAGTGCCACCGTCGATAGGGGCTGCGACGCTGCTTTTCACCCATCGCAGCCCTCCTTGAACGACGGGTGCCGGGACGGCAAGTTCGCTGACCGGCGCCGACTATGGCGATTGCGCGGTCGATATCGGACGGCGGCGCACCCAGTCTCTTGCAGGCATTCGCGCCAAGGTGCCTGGCGGTCCGATATCGCCAAGAGTCGGCCTAGAGATCGACCGCTCACGCGTGTTCATCCCACTCTCCTACACCAGTTCCCCCGTCAAACCGCCATTTTCGACACACGCACAACCCGTTGTTTTCAAACGCTTTCTGCGTGTGCCAGATCGACGCTGTTCGCCTTTATTTATTGAGAACAGAAAGCAGAACGGAATCGAAACGGGGCGAAATTCGCCAGATTTGCGGCGCGTCACGGACGCCGTGGCACACGCAGAACCGCCCGGAACCCCGCGTGGCGCGGGGAAAGTCCAGAAGCGACAAAGCCAACTGAGAACAGTTGGCTTTGAATTCTGGTGGCTGGGGCACTATCGAATATT
The DNA here is from genome assembly GCA_945861785.1 of Rhodoferax sp. OV413. GTDB lineage: Bacteria > Pseudomonadota > Gammaproteobacteria > Burkholderiales > Burkholderiaceae_C > CAISIP01. The sequence goes on from CAMAWD010000026.1 coordinate 71,450, forward strand.
GCCCGGGAACCGTTGCTGCACAACAAAACTGGCAAATTCAGGAATCGGGTTACCCCCAGTGTTACCCCCAGTCTGACATTGGTCGCTCGGTTCGATTCATGACTCCCAAGCCGACTAACCGGTTCAGCCGAGCGTTGCGACCAACTCAATCTTGGGAGCAATTGAACGCACAACCTTCTGAAATCCATGCCCAGGGTTGGGCTGCCGACTTGAAACAACAAGTCCCATCTTCTCCAACAATCCGACGTCCTTGGTGATGGCGGACCGGTTGCGATGCAATCGGCTGGTCAGATCCTTGATCGTCTGGGGCTCGCGCATCACCTCCCTTATCAACCGCCGACGCTCTTCCGACAAAACCGTGAACATGCGTTGTGGGTCTTCAAACGACAGCGTGACCTTGCCATCGAAAGCCTGGGCTTGATCAGCTAGGCGGGCCGCGTCCCTCGCGCGCGCGAAAAACCCGTCCACCGTATCTGTGCGAATGACGACTTTGCTCATGGTCTCTTCCCTCGTTTGCCCTTCACGATCGCCAGCCATTCTTGCTGGAACGTCTCCAAGGTCGCTTCATAGCTTACGAACTCAACCGCCGTGACCTCGCCCATGTAATGCCGGTGGTGGTAGTCATGTGCGTTGTCAAAACCAAGAACTCTGCCATTGTCAACGTGACACATGGAGTGGTTGATGTAAGCCAGGTTGTAGCGGGTAACTACCGTCTTTCCACCTTCCTGATAGCCCCATGCCTCATAGCTCAGCAGGCCACCGCCAGATTTTTGCCTCAGCTCAAAGCGCTCTTGCTCCAGCAAGGCTTCTTTAGGTGGTTTGGCCATCAGATCCCCTGCATCAGGTGTGCTCCATCGTAGCACAGCTGTATGGTTGTCCGCTGACTCCAAACATCACCACCAATTTCAAATGACCGGTGCCACAGCAAGCCATTGCCCACCGGGTCAATCCCCGCGCTCAAAAGCCAGCGACGCAAAGTCTGTCATGGTCACTGTGTTATTGGAAAGGACCAGGGAGATCGGCTTGCAATCTGCCGTTGATACTTGGGCATTTTGTTGTTCATGCGCCTGTACGCGCCGCGTCCCGCCTTTTGCCAAGGCTATCCAATTGATCCAGCACCCCAGGACCGCCACCCTGCCGGCCAGGGGACCTTGCTGCTCTTGCTGTTCCTGCGGCTTTCGACCGGAAGGTGCCGATCGCACGCTCGCTGAACCGCAGGAACAGCAAGAACAGCATGGGTGGCGTGGGCTCAAGGCTGCGACTCCAGGTCTGCAACCCTCCGTCGCATCGAGAGCCTGCGTGGATGTCCACTGCCCGCGCAAGGTTCAGTGCGCCATCGCATCCGTGATCGAACTCGCGGCTGCAGGTACCCATACTGAAGTCCGCTCCATCCACGCCCCTGCACCCATGACCTTCCGTTCCACCGTCGACCTCCTGCTGCACGACTGGATCGGCGTCGAATCGTTGACCAGCCGCCCGCGTTTCGCCGAGCACTCGCGCGAGACCTTCGATTCGGTCCTCGACGCATGCCAGCGGATTGCCCTGGAGAAGCTCGCACCCTCCAACCGCATCGCCGACCTTGATGAACCGACCTTCGACGGCGAGAAGGTACACCTGCCACAGACCACCATCGACGCAGTTCGTGCGCAGGCGCAGAGCGGGATCATCGCCGCAGCGCAGGACTATGAGGTCGGAGGCATGCAGCTCCCATGCGCAGTGCAGATGGCTTGCACCGCCACGTTCGCCAAAGCCAGTCTGCCGATCAGCGCCTACGTGGGGCTGACGCGGGGCAACGCCAGCCTGCTCATGGTCCACGGCACGCCCCTGCAGAAGAAGGTGTTCGCCGAAACCGAGTTGAGCGGGCGCTGGCTCGGCACCATGTGCCTGAGTGAGCCGCAGGTGGGGTCCTCGTTGAGCGACATCACGACCCGGGCATTGCCCGACGGCGACGGGTTTGAAACTGATCCGCTGGGGCCACGTTATCGACTGACGGGCAACAAGATGTGGATCTCGGCCGGGGACCACGAGATCACGGAAAACATCGTCCACCTGGTGCTGGCCAAGATCCCCGGGGCCGACGGCCGGCTGCCGGCGGGCACCCGTGGCATGTCGCTGTTCATCGTTCCCAAGTGGCTGGTGGAGCTCGATGACGCGCGGGGCATCCGGCTGGGGGTACGCAACGATGTGGCCCTCGCCGGCCTCAACCACAAGCTCGGCTACCGCGGCACGACCAACACCTTGCTCAACTTTGGCGAAAACCGCTTTCCGGTACGCAGCGCCCCGGGCGCAGTTGGTTACCTCGTCGGCAAGCCGGGCGACGGCCTGCGCTGCATGTTCCACATGATGAACGAGGCACGTATCGGGGTCGGCCTGGGTGCGACGATGCTCGGCTACGCCGGTTACGAGGCGAGTCTTGCCTATGCACGCGATCGGCCTCAGGGCCGCCCCGTCGGCCCGGCCGGCAAGGACCCCACCCAGGCCCAGATCCGCATCATCGAACACGCCGACGTCAAGCGCATGCTGTTGGCGCAGAAGGCCTATGTGGAAGGTGCCCTGGCGCTGGGCCTGTATTGCGCACGTCTGGTGGACGAACAGCGAACGGGCGCAGCACTCAGCGCAAAAGAAGCCGGCCAGTTGCTCGAGGTGCTCACCCCGATCGTCAAGAGCTGGCCCAGCGAGTACTGCCTCGAAGCGAACTCGCTCGCCATCCAGGTCCATGGCGGTTATGG